>JBNJFB010000040.1:0-21612 GCA_051746405.1 Campylobacterota bacterium | reverse complement strand
TTTCATCAGAGTTTAATCCCTTTGCACCATCTTTAGCATGGTGATTTTCCATAAACTCAATAAACCTTACAGTAAAACCTTTTTGTTTACAATAATCAAGGACTTCTAAAATATCATTGTCATTTATACCTTTTATTGGAACACAGTTTATTTTAATCTTTAAACCTGCTTCATTAGCTGCATCAATTCCTTTTAAAACTGTCTGTAAAACATCTTTTTGAGCAATTTTTGCTGCAATATCAGGATTTAAAGAATCAAGTGAAACGTTTATTCTTTTTAGTCCTGCTTTTTTTAAATCTTTTGCAACCTTTGGAAGTAAAAAACCGTTTGTAGTTAAAGCTAAATCAATATCATTTTTATAATCATAAATCATTTTTATAAACTCATCAAGCCCTTCTCTTAGAAGTGGCTCTCCACCTGTAATTCTTACCTTTTTTATTCCCTCATCAATTCCAACTTTGATAAACTTAAAAAGGTCTTCATATGAAAGTAGATTCTCTTTTGGTACCCATGAAAATGGTTTTTCTGGCATACAATATTGACATCTAAAGTTACATCGCTCTGTAACAGATACTCTTAAATAATCTACTTTTCTTCCATGTCCATCTATTAACATTTTCTATCCTATTTTAAATTAGTTTAGTCTTTCCCATGCTTCGTTTAAAGAGTTCACTCTATTTGCAAAAACTAAATATAAAGCAACATTAAACTTTGCAAGTTTATAAATCTCATCATCAGGATTTTTTACTATTTGCAAAGACTCTTCAAGTGTTATTGCCTCAAAAGTTTTTGTGTAAGTAATACCAAAATCTTTTAAACAAAATGAAGTTTCTACAATCTTTTCATCTTGTTTTTTATAAAACTTACCGTCTTTAAAAACCTCAGGACTTCCCTCACTTGCTTTTACTACAATAACCTCTCTAAATTGTGATTCAAAAATATCCAAATATTTTTGAATATAGGGTTTATGAAAAGCTGTTGTAACTCCATACTCACTTAAACTTGGATTTAATAACTTCTCAACTGTATTTAAAGCTGTTCTTAAACCTAATTCATGCCTTAAAGTAGTTAAATCACTTAACTGTTTTAAGTATTGTACCCTATTAAGATGAAATAAAAATCGACCTTGGTCAAGATTTTCAAAAATCTCTTTAGTTGTGATTCCATTTTTTGCAGGTTGCAAAAAATCTGTTGAAATCACTAAGTTCAACTTTTTTATATCTCTATTTTTTTTATAAAAATCTTCTAATATCTCATCAAACAGAGGAAATAAAAAAGGATTTTTTGCTCTTCCATCAAATGAATATCCTAATTTCATAGAGTTATCTATCTTTTTTTTATCTATAAATTTATCAAGTGCTTCAATGGCACCTTTTAACTCTTCATTTGATTCTAGTTTTGTTCGCCAAGCAACTAAGAAAGCCCCTATTTGTGCATCACTAACCTCTCTTTTTAAAATCAAAGTGATTGCATCTATAATCTCTTCTTTGCTTAAATCTCTATTGCCTTTTGGACCTGTTCCAACTGCTTTTATATAGTTTTTAAAACTCATTTTTTACCTTAAAATATTCTTATTTAATTTAATTTTTTAAAAGGATAATATAGAATAGCTTAAATAAAAAATTTCAGGAATCTGTTTTGCCAATAAGTGATACTATAAAAAACATACCTTTTTTTAGTAATTTGAATGATGAACAAATAGATATAGTGGCTTCAATCTCATATTTGATTAGCCATCCTAAAAACTCTATTCTATACTATGAAAGCGATGTAACTAAAAATTTACTATTTTTAGTTGAGGGACTACTAAAGATATACAAGGTTGATAAGTATGATAATGAAATCTTTCTTTATCATATTTATAAAAACTCAATGATTTCAGAGTTAACTTCACTAAAAAACAATGAAATTTACTGTTTTTCAAATGCTGAGTTTATAAATGACTCTGTTGTTCTATCAATAGACTTTGAAAAATTTCAAGAACTTTTCCTATCTAAAAATATACTAACAATGGATTTAATGGAAATACTACTAGCAAAAACTCATCAACTACAATGTATAGTAAATAGGGAGTTGGTTTTTGATGCAACTGCAAAGGTTGCTTTTATGTTAAATCAAGATCTTGAAATGTTCAATAAATTAAAAAGACAAGAAGTATCTTTTATGTTACATATTCAACCAGAAACACTATCAAGGGTTTTAAAAAGATTAGTTAGAAATGAAACAATCAAAATAGATGGTGGAAAAGTGGAAATAACAAATAAAGAACAATTGGTTTCAGTATTTAAAGGAGTTGGGCTTTGAAATCAAACACAATAAAAACAAAAATTAGAGTAATAGGTTTATTGTTTATTATTTTAATATCAACTATTATATTAACTACAATATTTTTAAATAATAATAATAAAAAAGATGCAATGGTTATTAATATTGCAGGCAAGCAAAGAATGTTAACACAAAAAATATCCAAAAATATATTCTATATCTACCATAATCAAAACCACTCTTTTTCACAACTAGATAAAGCAACTACTGAATTTATCTATAATCTAAACTCATTAAAAGATGGTAATAGATTAACAGGTATTTATAAAGCACCAAATAAACAAATTGCAAAGCAAATTGCAAAAATAGAGATATTATGGAATAACTTTCATGAAAATATAAAAGAGTTTAAATCCTCTTTAACAAATAATGAAAACGATATAAAGATAACTGTAAATGCTATTTATGAAACAAACAATAACCTACTTGAAGAAGTTGATAAACTTGTTTCCATGTACACACTCTATTCTGAAAATAAAGCTGAATATCTAAAATATGTTCAATACTTCTTTACTTTTTTAGTTCTTCTATTAATGATTTATAGTTTTATTCAATTAAAAAAAGTAGAAGATAATGCGAATAAGTTTTTAAACTTTTCTAAAAAATTAAGAGATGAAAATACAAATCAAACCTTAGAGCCTTTGAATTTTGATGCTGAAAATGAAATAGTTGAAGCAACAAACTCTATTAACTGTTTTATAAATAAAGTAAATAGTGCAGTTGAATACTCAACTAATGCATCAATAAAACTACAAGAGATTACAAATGAGTTTGATGAGATTTTAGATGAACTTAATAACTCAAAAGATATCTCTAAAACACAATTAAATAAAAGTGAAGATATGGTTATTGAGTCTCAAGAGGAGATTATTAACTCAACAAATAAACTTCAAAATTTAAAAAAACAGTTAGATTTAGTACTTCAAGATTACAATAGGAAATAAGACATTTTTTGTCTTAATTAAAACTTAAGTTTATTGATTTAAGTCAATTAAATAATCTTTCATAGATGATATACTTTTCTTGTATTAAATAAAAAGGAGAAGTTATGTCGCTTTCAAGAAGAGATTTCCTAAAAAGCTCAGCTGCGGCTTCAGCAGCTGCGGCTGTTGGGATGAATGTTCCAAGTGAACTAAAGGCCAAAGCTAATGCAGCCGAAGGTGGTTGGAGATGGGATAAAGCAGCTTGTAGATTTTGTGGTACAGGTTGTGGAATTATGCTTGCAACTAAAAATGGTAGAATTGTAGCAGTAAAAGGTGATCCAGCAGCACCTGTAAATAGAGGGTTAAACTGTATTAAGGGTTACTTTAATGCAAAAATAATGTATGGTTCAGATAGGTTAAAGCAACCGTTATTAAGAGTAAACTCTAAAGGTGAGTTTGACAAAAAAGGAAACTTTGCTCCTATATCTTGGAAAAGAGCTTTTGATGAAATGGAAACACACATCAGAAAAGCACTAAAACATAGTGGACCTGAGGGAGTTGGTATATTTGCAAGTGGTCAATACACTGTTATGGAAGGTTATGCAGCTCAAAAAATGATGAAGGGTGGTTTTAGAAGTAATGCATTTGACCCAAATGCAAGACACTGTATGGCATCAGCTGTTGTTGGTTTTTATCAAACCTTTGGTATTGATGAACCAAGTGGTTGTTATGATGATATTGAGCTAACTGATACAGTTGTATCATGGGGTTCAAATATGGCAGAGATGCACCCTATCTTATGGTCAAGAGTAACAGATAGAAAACTATCAGATCCTAAAAATGTAAAAGTAATAAACCTTTCAACTTATAGACACAGAACATCTGACTTAGCAGATACTGAAATCATTTTTAAACCAAATTCAGATTTAGCTTTATGGAACTATATAGCAAGAGAGATAGTATATAACAATCCAGAAGCAATTGATTGGGATTTTGTAAAAGAGCATATTGTATTTGCAGCAAGTCCTGTAAATATGGGTTATGGAATGAGAAGAAAAGGTGAAAAATCTTTAGAAGAGGGTAAATACACTGATAAAGAGATGGAAACAATAAAAAAAGAGATGTCAAAAATTGTTTCTAAAGATGAAGCTCCTGCACTACAACCTTATGGTTATAAAGCAGGTGAAGAGATGGTTAATAATCCTGCTGGATTAAAACACTGGGAAATCTCTTTTGAAGAGTATAAAAAATTCTTAGAGCCTTATGATATTGACTATGTTACTCAAGTATCAAAGGGGAATCCTGATGAGAGTGATGAAGTATTTAAGAAAAAAATCCAAGAGTTAGCCAATTTATATATTGAAAAAAATAGAAAAGTTGTATCATTTTGGACTATGGGTATGAATCAACATACAAGAGGTACTTGGGTAAATACACTAGCATATAATGTTCACTTTTTACTAAATAAACAAGCAAAACCAGGAAGTGGTGCATTTAGTTTAACAGGTCAGCCTAGTGCTTGTGGTACAGCAAGAGAAGTTGGTACATTTGCTCACAGACTGCCTGCTGATATGATGGTAGCAAATAAAAAACACAGAGAGATAACTGAAAAAGTTTGGAAAGTGCCAAACGGTACAATAAATCCAGTTGGTAATCAACATATTATGAAAATCCATAGAGATATTGAAGATGGTGTTATTAAATTTGCTTGGGTAAATGTTTGTAACCCTTATCAAGATACAGCTAGTGCAAAACACTGGATAAAAGCTGCTAGAAATATGGATAACTTTATTGTTACATCAGATGGATATCCAGGGATTTCTGCAAAAGTATCTGATTTAATTTTGCCAAGTGCTATGATTTATGAAAAATGGGGTGCATATGGTAATGCCGAAAGAAGAACACAACACTGGAGACAGCAAGTAGTTCCTATAGGTGATTCTATGAGTGATACTTGGCAATGGGTAGAGCTATCTAAGAGATTTACAATAAAAGATTTATGGGGTGAATATACTCTAAGAAATGGTAAAAAGCTACCAGATGTTATAAAAAAAGCTAAAGCTATGGGTTATGATGAAAATACAACAATGTATGAGATTTTATTTGCTAATGAAAGAGCAAAATCATATAAACTAGATAAAAATGACCCTATACAAAAAGGTTATGATAACTCTGAGGGTTATGGAGATGCAAGAAATGTAGTAGGTAGTGATGGAAAAGTATTTAAAGGTTATGGTTTCTTCATTCAAAAATACCTATTTGAAGAGTATGCATACTTTGGTAGAGGTCATGCACACGATTTAGCAGATTTTGATACATATCATAAAGTAAGAGGTTTAAAATGGCCTGTTGTTGATGGTAAAGAGACCCAATGGAGATTTAATACAAAATATGACCCTTATGCAAAAAAATATGGTAAACCAGGAACTGACTTTGCATTTTATGGAACACTTGCTAAATCCCTAGCTCAAGGTGATTTAAAAGGTATTACAGATAAAACAAAAAAACCTTTACCAAACAAAGCTAAAATTTTTGCAAGACCATATATGGATGCACCTGAAATGCCAGATGAACAATACCCTGTATGGTTATCAACAGGTAGAGTTTTAGAGCATTGGCATAGTGGTACTATGACTATGAGAGTTCCAGAACTATACAGAGCAGTACCTGAAGCATTATGTTATATGCATCCAGCTGATGCAAAAAAATATGATGTAAAACAAGGTGGACTATGTTGGGTTGAGAGTAGAAGAGGTAAAGTAAAAGCAAGAGTTGAAACAAGAGGTAGAAATAGACCTTCAAAAGGATTAGTTTTTGTACCATGGTTTGATGAAAAAGTGTTTATCAATAAAGTTTGTGCTGATTACACTTGTCCACAATCAAAACAGACAGATTTCAAAAAATGTGCAGTAAAAATTTATAAAGCCTAAAGATTAAAAAGAGTCAAAAATGAACGATAGAAGAAAATTTTTTCTCAATATTGCAAGGGCTACAGGACTTGCAATATTAGGTGGCTTAACATGGAGTGCTTATGTAAGTGAAGTTAAAGCTACACAATTAATACTAAGACCCCCAGGAGCTTTAAAAGAAGAGGATTTTCTTTCAACATGTATCAAATGTGGAATGTGTGTTGAGGCTTGTCCTTTTGACACATTAAAGCTAGCTAAGCCAGGTGATAATAAACCTCTTGGTACACCATATTTTGAACCAAGAGATATACCTTGTTATATGTGTACAGATATCCCTTGTGTACCTATTTGTCCAACAGATGCACTTGATATAAAATCTGTACAAAATGAGAAAAAACAGTTAGATATAAATAAAGCACAAATGGGTGTTGCAATGATTGACCATAATAGCTGTATAGCATTTTGGGGTATTCAGTGTGATGCTTGTTATAGAGCATGTCCTTTATTAGGTGAAGCCATTACTATTGAGTACACAAAAAATGCAAGAACAGGAAAACATGCATTTTTAAAACCTATAGTACATGCAGATGTTTGTACAGGATGTGGTTTATGTGAGCAAGCATGTGTAACACAAAAAGCTGCAATTTATATATTACCAAGAGAAGTAGCTCTTGGTCGTGCTGGTGATTATTACATCAAAGGTTGGGATAAAAACGATGAAAAAAGACTTGAAAATGCCACTAGTAAAGAAAATACTACAGGTATAAATGAAAAGTCAGCGGTTGATTCGTTAAATAGTGATATGCAGGATTTACTAGAATGATAGATTTAATAAAAAAACACAAGTTTTTAATTGCTAGAAGATTTACACAAGTAACACTTATGGCACTTTATATTATTGCTAATGTGTATGGAATAAGAATATTAATGGGGAACTTAAGTTCATCATTAATCTTTGAGACTATTCCACTTAGTGATCCGTATGCACTATTACAAATGTTCGCAGCAGGTGCTGTTATCTCTGTTGATATTTTAATAGGTGCTTTACTAATAGTTGTTTTTTATATGTTAATAGCAGGTCGTGCCTTTTGTTCTTGGGTTTGTCCTGTGAATATTATCACAGATTTAGCTAACTATTTAAGAAGAAAATTAAATATAAATAGTGTCCAAAAAAAGCAACCTGCATCTAGAAATATTAGATATTGGGTAATTGCTATTAGTTTAGTTTTATCAGTTTTCTTAGGTCTTGCAGCTTTTGAGATGATTTCACCTATCTCTATGGTTCATAGGGGAATAATATTTGGCTTAGGATTTGGTTGGGCAACAATAATTGTGCTATTTCTTTTTGACTTATTTGTTTTAAAAAATGGTTGGTGTGGACATATATGCCCATTAGGTGGTGTATATTCTATAATAGGAAGATTTAGTTTTATAAAAGTACATCACGATCATGAAGCTTGTACAGCTTGTATGAAATGTAAAGAGATTTGTCCTGAGAGTCAAGTTTTACATATGGTTACAAAAGAGTCAAAGCCTGTATTAAGTGGTGAGTGTACTAACTGTGGAAGATGTGTTGAAGTGTGCGAAGATGATGCACTTAATTTCTCAATAAAAAAACTACTAAAGGAAAAACAAAATGAGAGTAATTAAACTATACAAACTAATTGCTATTGTTGGGTTAGTTTTTACTGTTGGCTGTTCAGCTACAAGTGAAACTAATAAAACAGAAGTAAAAAAAGAGATTTCAGAAGAGTTATTAGGTTTAAGAAAAACAGATTTATATAGTGAAACCTCAACTATTGGTGATAAAACACAATATAGTGATAAACCAGCGGGTACAAGTAAATCATATCAAAGAGCCTTTGAAAATGCTCCACCAATGATTCCTCATAGTGTTGATGGTATGTTGCCAATTACAACTAATAATAATCAATGTAAAGCGTGTCACGAACCTGCAGTTGCACAATCAATGGGTGCAACTCCTATTCCAAAATCACACTTTACAAACTTTAGACCTGATACTAAATTAGGAGATGATGGTAAAATAATTAAAGATGGAAAAGCTATTAACAATACTAGTGATGTTAAGGTTGCAAGCAAAAATTTACAAGAATTGTCAGGTTCAAGGTTTAGCTGTTCCCAGTGTCATACTCCTCAATCAGAAGGAAATAATGTACCTAAAAATAACTTTCAAGCAGAGTTTAGAAGCGAAGGGTTAAATAGTAAGTCTAATTTAAGTGAAATAATTAACGAAGGTGTTAAATAACATGAAAAGAAGAGAACTTTTTAGTTCTCTTGCTTCAAATTTTTTCAAAAAAGAAGAAACAAAGCAAGAGTTAGTAATAAGACCACCATACTACAAAGATGAAAATCTTTTTTTTACAAACTGTATAGAGTGTGAACAAAAATCATGTAGTACAGTTTGTGAAGAGAATATTATAGTTGTTAAAGAAGATAAAACTGTAGCAATTGATTTTGATATAAGTGGCTGTACATTTTGTGATGAGTGTGCAAAAGCTTGTGAATATGAAGTTTTAGATTTAGAGTATAAAAGTAATATAAATGCTAAAATAGAGATTGATATCTTAAAATGTTTAAGTTGGAATAAAACAATGTGTTTTTCATGTAAAGACCCATGCTTAGATGATGCAATAGAGTTTACAGCAATGTTTAGACCTGAAATAAATAATAATTGTACATCATGTGGATTTTGTGTAAGATTATGTCCTACAGATGCAATAAAAGTAACTAATAAAAATCATAAGGAAGAAAATGAATAGTTTAAAAATTATAGTAATCTCTTTGATTTTATTAACAACATTAAATGCAAAAGATACTTTTCCTACATATACATATGAAGCATCAGGTGGGGTTACACAACTTTTGATAAAAAATAATAAGCTATATGCATCTACTTCTTACTCAGCTATTGATATTTTTGATTTAAATACAAATAAAAAGATTAAAACTATTAAATTTAAAAAAATAAAAGATTTTTTAGGTGATGAAGTTCATGCAAAAGTTTATAGTATTGATATTTTAAATGATAAAATTCTTGCCCTATCTCAAGGAGAAAGAGGTGGAAGAAATCTACAAATATATCAAAATGAAAAATTCACTTCTCTAATAGAAGATACAAAACGAATGTTTATAGAAAAAGCTGCATTTTTAGATAAAAACAGGATAATATTCTCACTTTTATCAAATGAGTTAGTTATATTTGACATAAATAAAAAAGAGACTATAAAAAAAATTGATGTATCCCTTTCTAAATTCTCAGATTTTGTTTTATCAGATGATAAAAAAAGAGTTATAATAGCTGATGAAAGTGGTAATTTAAAAATTCACAGTACAAAAAATCTAGCATATGTTAATAGTTTAGATAAACACAATCTTGATAATGTATATAAAGTGGATATGAATAACAATATAATAGTAACAGCAGGTCAAGATAGAAGAAGTGTCATTTATAATCTAAATAATAATAGAACCAAACATATTGAATCTGACTTTCTTATATACTCTGCAGGTATTAATAAAAGTGGACAGTTTGCAGCTATTTCTATAAATGAAAATAATGATGTTTTAGTTTTTGAAACAAGTACGCTTAATAAAATTGCTTACTTAAAAAATAATCCAGCTTTAATATCTGATATAGTTTTTAAAAGTAAAAGTGAAGTTTATGTTTCAAGTGACCATAGTAAAATTAACTATTATAAAATCAAACCAAAGGATTAAATTATGAATGTTTCAAGTATCGTAGTTCAAGCACTACCTGAAAATATAGAAAAGGTAGTACAAAGCTTAAAAGATTGTGATGTATGTGATTATCATATGCATGATGAGCAAGGCAGAGCTATTATAACAATAGAAGGAAAAGGTGTAGAAGAAGAGTTAAAAAAATTAAGAGTTATTGAAAATATTCCTCATGTAATAACAGCTGATATGCAAATGAGTTATAGTGAAGAGGAGTTAAACTCCCATATGAATGTTTTAAAAAATCAAGATGCCGTTCCAAAGATATTAAACAAAGAGGATGTTGACCCAAAAGATATTGTTTATAATGGAGATTTAAAGAGAAAAGATTTAGAGGCTTTTGCTAGACAATTTGATGAAACAGGAAAATAAAATGCAATACAATTCAAGTCACTTCTTACTTGAAACTATTGTTCCAAAAGGTGAACTAATTGTTTCAAGAACAGATTTAAAGGGGAATATTACTTTTGCAAATGAAACATTTGCCCAAATCTCAGGATACAGTGTAAATGAACTAATAGGTAAACCACATAATATAGTTAGACACCCAGACATGCCTAAAGTTATCTTTGAAAAACTTTGGAGTGATTTAAAAGAGTTAGGCAAATGGTCAGGTTATGTTAAAAATATGCGAAAAGATGAGGGCTACTATTGGGTTTATGCCCAAATTTCAGGTGTTTACAAAGATAGTAAACTAGTAGAGTATAAATCTGTAAGAACTCCTATCTCTTTTGAGAAGAAATTAGAATATCAAATAAAATATGATGAATTAAAAAGTAAAACTAACGATAAAGTAAGAAAAGTTATATATCATTAGAATAAATTTCAAAATTTACTCTATTAACGTAGCATTAAAGTAGCATTTTTGTTTTTTTTGTGTTATACTACACTTAATAAAACAAGAAGTTTTATCTTATATCTCTCCTTAGTTAAAATTACGTAGCTGTAATACGATTTTTTCAGGATAAAACTTCTATTTTATAAACATAACTTAAAAAGTCTTATTTATAAATATAAACATCTTTTAAAGACTTTCATAACTTAAGAAAGGAAAAGCAATGCTTTTCCTTTTTTTTTAGCTTATTTAAAAATTAATTTAATATGTTATAATAAAAAAACATTTTACTTTAAAAGAGAATAGATGCATAATTCAGAAGATGTGAAACAATTATCAAAAAAAGCAAAAGAGTTAAAACTTCTTTATGTTGAAGATGAGCCAGAGATAAGAGATGCTACTACTAAAAATCTTGAAATATTTTTTCAAGATATAACAGTTGTAACTAATGGTGCCCAAGCACTATATGAGTTTGAAAAACAGAGATTTGATTTATTAATAACAGATATTTGTATGCCCCAAATAAATGGCATAGAATTAATAAAAAAAATAAAAGAAAAATCTGACATACCAACTTTGATAATCTCAGCTTTTACAAATAAAGAGTATATGATAGAGTCCATAAAAATTGGGGTTGATGGATTTATTTTAAAACCAATTGAGCATACTCAATTTCTAAGTTCTCTTAAAAAAGTAATTGATAAAGCATGTATGCAAAAAGAGAATGAACGAAACCTAATGATATTAAATCAATACAAAGATATCACAAATAAAAGCTCTATTATCTCAAAAACAAATCCTAATGGTATTATTACTTTTGTAAATGATAATTTTTGTGAAATTTCAGGATACTCGCAAGATGAGTTAATTGGGAAAAATCACAATATAGTAAGACATCCAGATACTCCAAAAAAAGTCTTCAAAGAACTATGGAAGACAATAAAAGTAAAAAAAGAGTCTTGGAGCGGAGTCATAAAAAATCTATCAAAAGAGGGTAAAACATACTTTGTTAAATCTACGATAAAGCCTTTAGTTGACCAAGATGGAGAGATTATTGAGTTTATGGCATTAAGAGATGATGTAACTGAAATTATGAGTGAAAAGAAACAGTTACTAGCTAGTTTAGACTCAAATAATAACTCTTTTTTAGCACTAATAAAAATTGAGAATTTTGATATTTTAGATAACTTTTATGATAGTAATACAGTTGATACAATAGAGCTTAAATTTAAAGAACTGCTTTATAAACTACTACCACATGAAAATGTTTTTGATAGAGTGTATAAGCTTGGCGATGGTTTATTTGCAATTAGTTGTAGTCTTAAAAATATAGAAGTAAGTAGTTTAAATATTCAGCAAGAGTTAAAAAATTTTATTGAAAGAACAAAAAAATCAACTGTAAAGCTAGATGATATTGAGTATGATGTAGCTGTTGTTGTTAGTTATTGTTATGGAGATAAAAATGTGTTTGAAAATGCAAAATTTGGTATTGAAAAGGCCTTAGAAAATAATATAAACCTAATATTTGCAAATAACCTTGTAAAAGAGGCTCAAGATAAAGCTAAAAAAAATATTAAAACAATTCATATGGTAAAAAAAGCTTTAGATAGTTGTAATATCGTGTCATATTTTCAACCCATAATTGATAACAAAACCCAAGAGATTGTAAAATATGAGTCACTAGTAAGATTAATAGATGAAGATGAAAATATCATTTCACCTGCACAATTTTTAGATATATCTAAAAAAGGTACTTACTATACTAAAATTACAAATAGAGTAATAGAGACATCATTTGCTATACTTGATAATATAACTCATAATGTAAGTATTAACCTATCTGTTTTAGATATCGAAAATGAAAATATCAGAAAAAAGATTAATGAACTTATTGAAAATAAAAAATATAGAGGTAGGGTTACCTTTGAACTTTTAGAAGATGAAAATATCAAAGATATCAAACTTGTTAAAAGTTTTATAAAAAATGTTAAATCAAAAGGAAATGTAAAAATAGCTATTGATGACTTTGGAAGTGGATACTCTAATTTTGAAAGGCTATTAGACTATAATCCTGATATATTAAAAATAGATGGTAGCCTAATTAGAAATATTGAAACAAATATGTTTAGTAGAAACATAGTGGAGACTATTGTAACTTTTGCAAAAAAACAAAATATCAAAACTATTGCTGAATTTGTTGAAAATGAAAATATCTATAAAATACTTAATAATATGGGTATAGACTATTCTCAAGGTTACTATTTTGGTAAGCCTGAAAGAATTATATAAAGATGATATTTATTTGATGCCTTTAAAGATTTGTATATCTTACTTTTGAAGATATTATGCTATATATTTAGCAGTGTATAGGCAGTTGTTGTTGAAGTTTATTGTAAAAACTAAGTGAAGTTTATGGTTGATTTTGGCAGCGTTTTATTTGATAAGAAATTTAATCTAAATAGATTTCTTATGTTCTAAAAAATACAGGTTGTTGAACTTATTTTTATAAATAGAAACTTTATCATCTCTATATCTTAAAAAGTGTAGCCAGATCATTTTATAGTGTGCCCTGACTATCAACTAACATCTTATTAATAAATAGCCTTTATTTTAAGGGTTTTAGATTTATTAATGTAGTCAAAAGACCACATTTAAAAATATAACTCATTTAATTTTCACATAGTTTCTATTTAATTTTTCTAAAAACTTTATTTCTTTTAATTCTTCTTCACTAAGTAATAATAAATCTATGTCAATTTTAAATTTTTTCATTAAAGATAAAGAAATAACCTGTTTTTCATCTTTTATTTTTTTAGTATATTTTCTATAAACTAAAAGTATATCAATATCATTTGGGCACTTTTTACCTTTAATTGTTGAACCAAAAATATAGACTTGATCAAATAAATTAAATAAATCTATTTGTTCTCTCAAGACTTCTATATATTTATTCATATTTAATTTTTTTTACAAAATCAAAAAAACAATCAGTTGTTAATAATTCAACATCCATTATCTCAGCTTGAGAATAAGCTTCCGCAGAAATACAAGAACTTCCATTCCAATTGTGTAGATTCACTAATATTAAATTCCTCTCTGGCGCTAAGGAAATCAATTCATCTTTACTTAGACAATATTCATAAATAAACTTTAAACTTTTACCTTTTACTTCTACTCTTGATAAATCAGCAAAATCTTGAATTTCGAAAGGAAGACGATTATTATTTAAATACTGTAATGCAAAATTTAAACTTTCAAGTCTTAGTTTAGTTTGCCTAAAACAATAATAATCATTATATACTTGTCTAACTCTTGGTGTGTCATTAAAATATAATATACATATTTCACCATTTTCTCTATATTTAATATAAGGTTCATCACTACCAATTGAAAGTTCAATAAAATTTTGACTATTTTTTAACTTACTAATCAAACATTCTAAAGACTTTACAGATGGAATCATCCCCATATTTAATGGTTGAAGTCCAAATATAGAATTAATTTCTTCTGGGAATAAAACAGCACGCAATTTTTCTGTGTCTTCTCTAGTTTCCTTAAATTCTTCAATATGTAAAAGGAATTGATTTATAACTTCTAAATTTGAATAACTTTCTTCATAATGTTCCTGAATCAAATCTTTATTAGCAGTTAACAACAATTTTAATTTTTCATTGTTAAGAAGTAGTTTTTCTTCAAATCTCAACCAAAGTTTTTTATTCTCATTCATATAGTAGTTTTCATAAATAGACTTATTTTCTTGAAGTAAAGGTCGGACTTCCTTTTCAAGTTTTGTGAATGATGTATACTTCTGTTGAAATATCTGTTTAAATTGTTCTGCTCTTTTTGACTTCCATATTTTTACTTCCTGTTCTTCAAATGCGGCATTCTTATCAAAATCTGTATGACAATTTGGACATAATAATATTAAATTCTCAAAAGAATTGTCTGCTGTATCACAATGGGGAATAATATGAGCTTTTTCTGCAATGTCACCATTTTCTAAAAACAAATCTGTTTTACAATTTGGATTCATGCATTTTCCCATAGATTCAATGTACAACTGCCTTTCAATGAATTTTGGAATTGCTTTTCTCATTTTATTTCCTTCATCTAAATTACTTATATTTATTTTTTATATAGTTACTCGATTGTTCAATTTCAGGATATACTTTATCATTAGATAAGCCTAATAAGGACAATGATTTCTTTAAACCTGCAATAATTTTTCCTTTACTCTTATTTTTTTTATTAACAATAGGATACAAGAGTAAAGATTCTACTTTAAAGTCATTTTTATCTTTACAATCTTCAAAATCATATCCTTCTTTTTTACCTTCTGATAAACCAAATAATGCAAAAAGACCTGCTTGGTTAATAATTCTTTGACTATTAAGTTTAGGCTTCACAAAAACTACATTCTTATCTAAGTGTTCAGTCCAAATCATATTCATAAAATATGGTTTTTCCCCTTTTATTTCATGTAATAAGTATTGGAGCCCTCCATTATTTTTACATATAGTCTCTCCAAATTCATATTTATTATCCTTATCTAAAAGATTTAGATTATTCCAATTTAAATAATTAAAAATTGCTTTTCCCGTTCTTGGTGAGCCTTCTAAGTAGTCTAACTTACCATTATTTAAACAATGACCTTCAAAGTTAATTTCTAATTGATTTTTTATTTTAGAAAAGTTTGCGAATACTGATACTGTATCACTATCATAATATTTAATATTCTCTTTTTTTACAAATACAATTTTAATCATTGGATTTAATTCATCTATATTATTAGTATCAATTGCCATATACAGTGCTAATAATGGATTTGTTGTAAAATCTAGTAATCTTGTTGGCAAACCATAATGTTGCATAATAGCTAACTTATCAATAGTAGATTTAGATTTATCAAAAACATTTGGATATCTCAACTCTAGTTCTCTAAAAATATTGTGCTCATTTTGTAAATAATTATCTCTAAATATTCCAGGAGTAGAAGCTCTTTCCTTACTTTCCCCACGATAATATACTTCATATTCTTCTAAATCTATATCAGCATTCTGAATAGTTTCTTCAATACTTTTTAAATATTTTGCAATTTTTTTCATTTAACTTCCTAAAATAATATTTTATGAAAGATATAATACCTTTAAAAAGCTTTTTCTTTTTCAAAATTCATCTAATTTTTACTGATACAACCTCTTCTTTAAACACTTCCCGATTCTAACTGACCATTTTAGCACTTCGTTTGACAGAAAATAAAGAATATATATGAACCCAAATCCTGACATAAAATATAGAGATGCATAACTTTTCATAAAATATGCCTATTTTTAACAACTATCATTCAAATAAATATATGAAATAACAAATAAATAGACTTTTTCATTAATTTCTGTCAAAAATACTCTAAAAATAGTGTTTTTAGAGAATAGTTTATTATAAGTACATTTTGAAGAAGCTATTTTAGGATATAAAAGTTCTATTCAAGTGAAACTTGATATGCTTTTTTTCTAATCCTTTGAAGTACATCTATAAACTCTTCATTTACTTTTAAAATCTTTTTTCTTGCATGAGTAATAAGCTTACCAGCAATATTATAAAGTTTATATCTAATAATTTTTACTGTATGTTTTTGTAAATTTGTATCAAGAATTTGTTTAAATAAAATAAAAACGTTATAAGCTAAAGTACCTATTTGAAAGTAAAATGCATTAGATATAAAATCTGATGATGGTAGATAATCCATATTAAAACCATTTTTGAATTCTTTTATTTTATTCTCACTTGTCTCCCCTCTGTGTCTATATAGTTTTACAATATCAATAACTTATTGGAGAATATAAAAAACTATTAAATATTCTAAATCATAGGTGGGTGTTAATTTACTACTTAATTAATTATAATTCAAATCTTTCTTTTCAACTAATAATTTTTTTTCTTCAAGAAGTTGTTTTCTCAAATCATCAAAATAATTCTCCCAATCACTAATATTGGAAACTATTTTATACGTTTCACTATTTATTATATTATCAATTTCAACTTCAACAGATATGATTTTTTCTTTTAAATCACTTATTTTATTTTTTAATAATTCTGCATTATTCAATTTATTACTATCAAAATCAAAAATTAAATTTCTTTTTAATTTATTCAATATATCTTTGACTTTTTCAATATCATTTGAAGAATAGTCATCATTTAATTCTTTAAAAATTAACTCTGCTTCATTTTTTTTATTTGTTTCAACAATATCAGGATGACATAATTTAGCAGCTTCTTTGTAAAGTTTTTTTAATTCTTTCATGTCATTATCAGATATATCATAAATCTTTTTATTTGAAAGTTCTTTATACTGTTTCTTAAAACTTTCATAATCATTTTTTGAATCTTCATATTCATTTTGTAATGAAGGGTTTTCTTCTAATTGTGCTTCTAATATATCTTTTTTGATTTTTAATATTTCTTCAATTAATAAACCTAATCTATTATTATATTCAGTATTAAATTCATTAATTAAATGTAAATATTCTTCTTTTTTAGTATTTATTTCTTGAAGACGTTGTTCCAATACTTTCAACTCAAGCTTTAAGCTTTTAATATTTTCATCTTCAAATTCAACAATACCTAAATACTTGTTTAAATAATCATCAATACATTTAATTGCATTTTCATACTCTACATTTTCTATTAAAGAAATTATGTTTTTGACATCACTCTCATAATTTAAAGTAGCTATTCTTTTCAACTGTAATTCAATTATTTCAGTATCTTCAAGTAGTATAGATTTTTTTATAATTTCTAATCTTTTTAATAATTCATTCATTTTTCTACCCTATTAATTACTTCATTAAATAATTCTTTAGATTCATTTTCTGAATAGCCTAATTCTGACATTTTATTAAACATTCTATTTAAACTTTCATTAGCCTGTTTAGTAATCATATTATCAAATTCTTCCATAGATTTATTTTTCTTAGGTTCTTTTTTTAATGGGTTATCAAAATATGTGAAAATACTAAGATTTATTAAACTATTAATTATTTCATCACTAATAACTTCAATTTGATTATTATCAATTGAGAGATAACTTAAATCTTTTAATTTAATTATTTCATTTGGTAAATAAGTTAATTTATTATCAGATAAAATCAATTGCTTTAAATTTATCAAATTAAATAATTCAGTTGGTAATACATTTATATCACATTTTGATAAATTTATACTTATTACTTTTAATAAAATATCTTTATCTCGAGGTATTCCCCTCCAATAATAATTTTTTTCATCATCAGTAGTATCAATATCATTATCAATTGTATTTGGGATATTATTTTTATCAGCCCATTCAAATAATTTTTCAATCCAATTATCTTTTAAACTATTTTTTAGAATTTTGTTTGTTATATCCATCAAGTTTTGAGATTGATATAACGAAACTTCACTATCTTTTTTTATTGTTATATTATTTTCCATATTGATTTTCCAGTATCTCTATTAAATTTTTTATTTTTTCTTTTCTTTTTGTAAGATTACTATCTTCTAAAAAAATCTCATCATTTTTAAGAGAAAAATTTTCATCCATTAATAATGAAACATATCTATCAATTTCAGAATCGTCTAACTCTAATGTATCCATTAAACTTAATATTTCTGACTTATTTTTATTAGCCAAGACAAATAAAAATAATTCTAATTTTTTTACTCTATCATTTAAAAAATTAAATTCTTTTAAACAAAATATTTTATAAGATTTAGAATAACTACGAAATTCATAGATAAAAATGTTTTGTTTATAAGATTCATTTTCAATAATATTATAAAGATTATTGACTATATAGCCAACTGTATTACCAATAAAAATTTTTAAGTTAGCATTATTACGCGTAATCTCTTTGTTGAAAACATTTTTGATTGTGACTGTTGTATTTTTGTTTATAAAGGAGATAAGTTCTTCTTTTTCTTTATTGTATTCATTATCAAAAGAGAAATCAAATCTATTGTATCTATACTTTTTATAAAAATTATTTAGTATTTTAATAAACTGATTATGTTTTTTTTCAAATTTAATTTTATATCTTAATTTAAC
Source organism: Campylobacterota bacterium (assembly GCA_051746405.1). Taxonomy (GTDB): domain Bacteria; phylum Campylobacterota; class Campylobacteria; order Campylobacterales; family Arcobacteraceae; genus Arcobacter_B. The sequence goes on along the minus strand of JBNJFB010000040.1, from coordinate 2,778 downwards.
TTCTTCTAATAACTTTTCATGATTATGTGTTTTGATATTAAAATTATTATCATTAAGTTGGATTACAATTTTTAATAATCTTTCAATTCCAACTGAAATATTATATAGGAAATCAAATATTTCATCTTCATAATAAAAATTTTTCATTTTATTAAAGCTATCAAGTCCATTATAAATGAATGAAGCAGATATATCTAGTTCAGTGCCTAAATTGAAATTTTTCCATAATTCTTTTTTATTCATTTATTTATTTCTATTTTCTCTTAATTTTTCAGATTCTAACATTCCAACAGCATAATCTCTCAAAATTAGTTCTTCATTAGTGATTTTCCCATCATAAACTGCACCATACTTTTCTAATAGCTCAATAGCTTCATTGTAATTACAATCGTAAGCATAATTTATAGCTTTATCTCCACATTCATCAATGTAATCTATATCAGCCTCATTATCTAAAAAAAGTTTTATAACATCAATATATTTTTCTTGTTTTACTGCTTCAACAAGCATTGAACCATCAACTTTTGCACCTTTTTTTACTAGTAGTTCAATCACATAAAACCAATTGTCTTGACAATTATCTATTACACTAAATAATGGAGTATTCTTATGTTCATCTTCAATTTCTAAATCAGCTCCATTATCAATTAATAATTCAATTATTTCTAAATGCCCTAGATAGCAAGCCCTATGTAATAGGGGGAAGTCATATTGCCCATTTTGATTTTGATTAAATTTTCCTATGTTATTTCTAACAAATTGTATATCATTCGTTTCAATTGCTTGAATTATATTCATATTTTAATCTTTTTATAAAATTATGTGATTGTACTATATCTGTCATTATATTAATCTATTATCAGAAAATAGGACACAAAAATCTGAGCACTCTTTTCCAAAACCTCTTACTTTTGGAACACAAATCACTTATATCAATTTCCCTTGTTCCATAAAGTATTCAAAAAGTAAAAGTTACAGAATCCCACAAAGCTTTAGGACTTTTGGATAAAACTATCTGCTTTATGATTTTTAGGTAGAATATAGGCAGTCATCTGCCTATATATCTACTAAAATTACTACATATATTTTTTAAGAACTTCAGGAATTCCTACACTTCCATCTTCTCTTTGATAATTTTCCATAATAGCTAATAGTGTTCTTCCAACTGCTAGTGATGAACCATTTAATGTGTGAGCTAAGATGTTCTTCTTTCCATCTTTATATCTTATTTTTGCTCGTCTAGCTTGGAATTCTCTTGTATTTGAAATTGAAGAGATTTCTCTGTATTTATTTTGACCTGGTAGCCAAACCTCTAAGTCAATAGTTACGCTCGCACTAAAACCTAAATCACCTGTACATAACTGTACTTTTTGGTGAGGCAGACCTAGTGAAGTTAATAAATCACTTGCACAAGAAACCATTTTTTCAAATACTTCTTGTGACTCTTCTTGTTTTGTAATAGCTACCATTTCAACTTTATCAAACTGATGTTGTCTGATAAGTCCTCTTGTATCTCTTCCAGCACTTCCAGCTTCTTTTCTAAAGCAAGGAGTATAAGAAGTTAGCATAAGTGGTAACTCATCTGCTGGTACAATCTCATCATTATAAAGGTTTGTAAGTGATACTTCAGCTGTAGGAATTAAGTATAAGTCTTCACCCTCAATCTTAAATAAATCATCTTCAAACTTTGGTAATTGACCTGTTCCTTGAAGTGTATTTGAGTTTGCCATAAATGGAACATACCACTCTTCAAAACCTCTTTGTCTATTAAAGTCAAGCATATAGTTTATAAGTGCACGCTCAAGTCTTGCACCCTGCCCTTTTATTGCAGCAAATCTTGATTTTGCTAGTTTTACACCTCTTTGGAAATCTAACCAACCATTATCTAAATCCCAGTGCTCCTTTGGCTCAAAATCAAAACTAGGTTTTTCACCTATTGTTTCTAAAACAATATTTTCATCTTCATTGGCACCATTTGGAACACTCTCATCTGGAAGATTTGGAACACCAAGTACTATAGAGTTTAACTTCTCTTCTAATACTCTTACCTCTTCTTCATATGATTGTTTTTGAGACTTCAATGAAGCGATTTGTTCTTGTAAAGGAGCAATATCTAAGCCCTCTTTTTTATATCTACCAAACTCTTTTGACAATCTGTTTTGATCTGCTGTTAAAGACTCCATCTCTTGTCTTTTTGCTTTTGCATTTAAAGAGTGCTCTTTTAACTCATCAAGAATACTTTGGTCTACACCTTTTCTTGTTAAAGCATTAGCTACATTTTCAAAATCTTTTTGTAATAATTTTATATCAATCATACCTATCTTTCTTATTTGAGTTTTTTGGGATTATATCTAATTTTTTCTAAATAGATAAAAAAACAAACCTGAATTTTTATCCATTCATTTGAACATTTATTATTATTTCATTATTCTCTTCATCATAATTTGTTGTAAACTTATGTTTATGACAAAAATCTTCATTCATCACTATACACATATCATTTGCTTTTTCTAAAGCTTCATCAAGGTTTTCACATGCTGTATTTTTTTCAAAATCAGAATTTTTAAAACATCCACACTCTTTTTGCATTTTTATATTTACCATTATAAACTCCTAATATATATTTTTTTTTAATTGTATCACAATGATAATATAACTTTCTTTTATAAAATTTAGATTTTTATTTAAAAATTTTTATAATAAAAATAGCTATACTCTAAATATCAAGCTCTTGCTTTTTTTGGGCTATTTGCTGATGCAGTTCATAAAACTGCTCAT
>JBNJFB010000039.1:0-23035 GCA_051746405.1 Campylobacterota bacterium | reverse complement strand
CATTGGTTTCTTATGTTTATATTTTCATAAGAAGTTGGGATAATCATAGAGTTCACCCTATAAACAGCAGCTATTTGTATAGGTCCACAATCAATTCCTAAAAATAGATCCAAAGGTGCTATTTTTTCAATTAATTGGGGAACAGATGTTTTACCTGCAAGATTCTCATAGTTTGAAATACCGTTTGCTTTAAGCTCTTCTTCCATAATAGCACAGGCATCAATCTCATTTTTTCCACCAAGAAGAACAATATCATACTTTACTGATAGTGCAACTGCAATTTTAGCAAACTCTTTAGCAGGCATTCTTTTTACATCTGCATAGGTTGAACCTGGATGAATACCAAAAGTAGTCTTCTTATACCACTTAGGTTTAAACCTCAACATCAAATCACCAGCTTTATAAGAAGTATCTAATACTTTATTCATAAAATCATTGTAAACTTCTACTTTATGACTGTTTTTTATATCCTCCATATTAAAAATCATCTTCTTTTTTGCATCTACAAAATATACAAAAAACTTAGCTAAAAAACTGTTTTTAAAGGAGACTAACAAATCTTGTTCATCAAAACTTTTTGCTAATCTAAAAAGTGAAATAAGTGTAAAAATACTCTTGCTTGTATCCTCAACTATCAAATCACTTATTCTATCATCTTTAGCAAATAACTGTGTAGAGACATCCGAACCTACAAAAGTAACTTGTGCATTTTTATAATGCTTCAAAAGATTTTCAATAGCAGGAGTTATAAAAACAGTATCTTCCATCAACTCTGGTAATTCAACTAATATCTTCATCTATCTATCCCAATATAAAATATAACTACAATATACAAAAATTGGCTTTGTTTTACTTTAGTCCAATGAAATCACAAAATAAATCTTATATAGCTTTATAAATATGTGACTTTGAGTAACTTTTTTATTAAAAAAATCTAAAATAATCTAAAAGTGATAAAAAAGAGATATTCACTTACTATAATAACACGAATCAATTATTTATAATAAAGGCAGTTTATGAAAAATTTTATCACATGGGACAAAGCATTTTCAGTGGGGCATGAAAAAATAGATGCAGAACATAAAAAACTTTTTGATATTGCCCAGGATATTTATAAATATAAAGATGATAGTAAAAAGATTCTAGAACTTTTAAAAGAGCTGATTAAATATACAAAGTATCATTTTAAAAATGAAGAGAATTTCATGAAGTCAATTGGTTATAAAGATTTTGAAAATCATAAAAAACTACATGAGAATATAGTAGCAAACTTAACAAATGTAGTTAAAAATATCAATAATTTTTCTCAAGAAAAACTATTTGCGGCATTAAGTGATATTGTAAGTAATAATATAGTTCAACATATACTAATAGAAGATAAAAAATTTCACCACCAAAGAAAAAATAGAAAAGAGTTAAAAACACACTTTATGTGGAGAAGTGATTATAAAGTATTTGATGATACCATTGATAAAGAGCATAAAGAGCTATTTAATATTGCATTAAAAGCTTTAGACTATCACAATACAGATATTAAATCACATATTAAACTTACTATTAAAGAGCTTTATGAGTATATGAAAAAACACTTCGAACACGAAGAGCAATACATGGAAAAAATAGACTATCCTGAAATAGAGTATCATAAAACCTTACATGAAGATATCATTAATCAAATGAATGAATTTATAAAAGAGATAAACAAAATGAAACTAGAAGAGTTTGAAAAAAAACTAATTGAGTATATGGATATATGGCTGATAAATCATATACTATACGAAGATAGAAAAATTATAAGCTATAAAAATAGCCTATCTTATGAGGTGTAAAAAAATAAAAAAATCAATAGAAATAAAATAGTCATTTTATTTGTAAATATAAGTATTTTTGCTATAATCTACAAAATATTACGTAAAACTTATAGGAAAATATTATGGTAACATATGGAACAAATGAATTAATACCTTCTTCAGAGTTTGCAAAAAAGTTTGGAACATACTTAACACAAATTAAAAATCATAGTGTAGATAAACTAGCTATATTAAAAAACAACAAAGTTGAAGCTGTAGTTATATCAAAAGATGAGTATGAATTTATGAAAGAGGCTTTAAAAGAAGTAGAAGCAAAAAAAATATTAACTTCTATAAAAAATGGTCTAAAAGATGTTAAAGATAAAAAAACTCATTCAATAGATACACTATGGGAACAATTGGATGATTGAATATAGTGATAACTTTTTAAAAGAAGCTAAAAAACTATCAAAAAAATATAAACTACTAAAGACAGATTTAAAACAAGCTGTAAATGAGATTACAACTAATAAAGACTTAGGAGTATATTTAGGTTGTGAGCTTTATAAAAAACGAGTTAAAAACTCTTCAATTCCCACAGGTAAAAGTGGTGGTTTTAGAGTTATTATTTATAAGCAAGTAGAAGAAAATATTATACTAATCTCAATATATTCAAAAACTGATAAAGAAACATTAAGCGATGAAGAGTTAACTGAACTTGTAAATCTTCATTTTAATAAATACTAGCAAAAAAGCTTGATTTTATTATATATCAAATAAACTCAAGAAAATGCAGATGAACTTAAAAATCTAGAAGAACAATTTAAAGCAAAAAATAAATGACATATTTAAATAAACTGTGATAAGATTCTAAAAACAGAAGGTACAATATGCAAGATTTAAGCTTTTTAAGCAAAGAGTTTTTCAATGCAGACCAATATAAAAAGATGGTAAAATCCCATCAAGAAAGTGATAATCCCACAGGTTGGTTTGACTATGTTTACCAAAGTGCAAATGGTGATTATAATAAAGTTTTTTGGGCTGATTTACAACCTAGTGCTTATTTAACAAACTGGCTTAAAAACAACCCAATAGAAAAACCAAATAAAAAAGCTTGTGTTATTGGCTGTGGTGTTGGCGATGATGCACAGGCTTTAAGTGATTTTGGCTTTGAGGTTACTGCTTTTGATATTTCACAAACTGCAATAGGTTTATGTAAAAAAAGATACCCAAATACAAAAGTGCAGTTTGTAGTAGCTGATTTATTTGACTACCCAAAGAAGTGGTTTGAGAGTTTTGATGTGGTTTATGAGTGCAATACTATTCAAGTTTTGCCAAATGATTATAGAAAAAAAGCAAGAAAAGCTATGAGCTTTCTTATTGCAAAAGGTGGGTATATTTTAGTTTCTTGTAGAAGTAGAGATGAGTATGAAAAAGAAGATGAAATACCAAAGCCACTAGCAAAATCAGAACTAGATGAGTTTAAAACAAAAGATAACTTAAGTGAGCTAAGCTTCTTAGCTTATGATGACAACCAAACGCCTAGTGTACCACACTACTTTGCAGTATATAAAAAGTAAAAGTTATGACTATAGTATTTGGATTTATAATTTTTATGCCTGTTTTAGTTTTTAAGTATATTTTTTAGTTCTAGTAACTAAAGTCTTTTAAAATATTTTTTTTATTAACTCATCTGGGAGTTTTTCTATCTTATTATTTTCTATACAAAGCCTTCTTAGATTTTCAAGATTTAATAACCAAGAAGGCACATTTTTAACCATATTAGAAGATAAATCTAAGTTCTTAATCTCTTTTGGAAGATTTGAGATATTATTATTCCAAAGATATAACTTTTTTAAATCTTTTAATAAAAAAATATGATGGGGTATCTTTTCTAAATTTTGATCGCTTAAATTTAAAGTTTCCATAATAAAACCTACAATTTTTGTAGTAGATTTGCTATTTTTTTATTTGATTTTACAATAGCACCTAGGGGAATTTCACCTTTTTTTATTTGTTTAAAAACACTATTTATAATAGTTTCAAGCTTAATCTCACCTAATTGATTTCCAAAAAGCAATATATTAACTCCTGCATTAATAGCTAACTTTACAGTCTGCTTTAAGTTATAATGCTTTGAAATAGCTTTCATTTGTAAATCATCACTTACTATTAAACCTTTATAATCAAGGGTTTCTCTAAGTAGCTTTGTATTTATTTTATAAGACAAAGTAGCAGGATACTTATCATCTAAATTTTTATTATATACATGGGCTGTCATTACCATATTTAGACTATCATTTTTAATTAATTTCTTGTAAGGTTCTAACTCTTTTTCTTGCCAGGTATTAGTAATATCTACAAACCCCTGATGTGAGTCCCCATAAGAAGAACCATGCCCTGGAAAATGTTTAACAACAGAAATTATGTTCTCTTTATTTAGTTCTTCTAAAAAAATAGAGGCAAATTTTACAACTATATCTGGCTTATTAGAGTATGATCTATTAAGTTTATATATGACTTTATTTTTTGAATTTATACTAAGGTCAACAACTGGGGCAAAATTTACATTTATACCGTTGTTTTTTAATTGTATTGCAAGGTTAGAGTAAGCTTGTTTTGCAAACTCTTTATCTTCTGAAGCAATTTGCTTTGCAGATGGGGTACTAATAAAACCATTACTTTTTTTTAAGCGTTGTACAACTCCACCTTCTTGATCTATTGCTATTAGTAGCTTTTCATCTCTTATACTTTGAAGACTTGAAGTTAACTCTTTTAATAAAGAAGGGTTTATGATGTTTTTTTTGATACTTTTATTCTTTAAATTCTTATCAAAAAGAATAACCCCACCTAAATTATACTTCTGTATATCTTGATATATTTTGCTACTTGAAGATATTTTTGTTCCATCAAAACCAATAATAACCATTTTAGCTATCATATTTTTTATTTGTTTATTTGTGTAGTGTTCACTTGAAAAAAGAGTGCTTAAAAGTAGTGTTAGAATAAATATAATTCTCATAATTTTAAATTACACATTCAACTAAGTAAGAAAGCTTTAGAAGCTTTCCCACTCGTCATCATCTGATGTATCAGTGAATGTTTTATTATTGTTGTTTGTTGATGATGAAGTTGAACTACTTTTGTAATCGCTTGTTGATGAGGACTTACTACTGCTTGTATCACTGTTTGCAGAAGAGTTATAGCTAGATTTATGTGATGAGCTACTCGTAGAAGTATTTCTTTTTTGTTTTACTGATGCGTTACTTCTAAGCTCTGCTAAAATCTCATCTGCACTTTTATCACCTGTTCTTACCTCTTCACTTTTAATACTATCTTTTCCTATAAACTCTTTCTCATTAGCTTGTTTTACGATAAGTTTTGCCAGCTCATCTGTTTGAGTTGCAATACTTTGAGTTGTATTAGAAATAACAACATTTTGTTGAGTTTGACTATCAAGCTGTGTTACTGCATCGTTTATTTGCTCTATTCCTGTTTTTTGCTCTTTTGATGCTTCTGTAATCTCACCTATTAACTCAGTAGTTTTAAGTACACTTGTATTTAGTTGCTCATAACCTTTAATCATCTTATCAGCACCATCTTTACCTGTGTTAGCTTTTTCTGTTGCTTTTTCAACTATAGCTTTAATATCTTTTGCTGCATCGGCACTTCTATTTGCTAAGTTTCTAACCTCTTGTGCTACAACTGCAAAACCTTTTCCAGCTTCACCTGCTGTTGCTGCTTCTACTGCTGCGTTTAGACTTAAGATATTTGTTTGGAATGCTATTTGGTCAATTACTGTAATAGCTTCTGCTATTTGTTGTGTTTGATCATTAATATCATCCATTGATTTAACTGTACCTGTTGCTAACTCTTGTCCTACACTAATTGACTTTGATAACTCTTCAGAGTTTGTCGACATAGTAGTAATTCTTTCTGTATTATTGATAATAGTACTTGTAATCTCTTCAAGTGCTGCTGCTGTTTGCTCTAACGCTGCTGCTGTTGTTGTAGAGTTATTATTTAGTTTATCAACATTTTCAAGAAGTATATCCGAACTAGCATCTAGTGTTAATCCATTTTGTTTATTTTCAGCTAGCATGTCATTAATGATTTTTGACAAGTCATTTATAGCAACTTCAACTTGACCTTGTGCACCTTTTATATTATCTCTAAAGTCTAGTTTACCATACTTTTCAAGTACTTCTAAGATTGTATTTGTATCTCTACCAATATTTTTTTCTAGGTTATCTAACATCTCATTTATCTGTTTTTGTAAAATTTTCAGAGCTTGAGTCTGTGTTGTTTTTTCAACTCTACTATCTAAATAACCATTTTTAATATTACCAACAACTCTTGTAACATCTTCAATTAATGCATTATCTTGTTCAATTAGTGATTTTGTTTTCTTAACATTTTCATTAACAATTTTTGCCATTTTACCTATTTCATCATCTGCACTATCATCTAGATGTTTAACATCACTTTCTTCTTTATTGATATATTTAAAGAAGCTTAATAATCCAGTTGTGAAATCCTCAAGTGGTTTGAAAATCACTCTATTTGAGATTCCTGCCATAACAAGTGCTAAAACAATCATAATTACTAAGATAATAATACAGTTTCTAATAATAACATCCATTATTTGAGATTCAGTCTCTTCTTTCATCTCAATAATTTTTTCTTCAATATCATCAACATAAACACCTGTTCCTATTACCCAATCCCATGGTCCGAACTTTTGTGCATATGAAATTTTTGGTTGTGGTTTTGATTTTCCTGGTTTTTCCCAGCTGTAGTAGACTTTTCCACCCTCTTCACCTGAGTTTGCTGCTTTTACAATCTCTCTAAAGATATATTTTCCATTTGGGTCTTGTAAATCTGACATATCTTTACCATTCATTGATGGGTCAATTGGATGCATAACAACTTCGTGATTTGAATCATTTATCCAAAAATACCCAGAAGAGTTTGTGCCATATCTCATTTCACTAATTGCTCTTAGTGCTTCTTCTTGTAGTCTTGAGGTTACATCATCCACATAAGCACCTGTTCCAACAACCCAACCAAAAGGTTCAAATAGTTTCACATAAGATACTTTATCTTGTGGCTTGTCAAAACCTGGCTTTGGCCATACATAGTCTACAAATCCACTACCACTATTTCCAGCAACATTTGCAAACTCTACAAATATTCTTTTTCCATCTTCATCTTTAAATGATGATAAATCTTTACCATTAAGTTGTGGTTTTATTGGATGCATTATAATATTAGCATCCAAGTCATTCATCCAGAAATATCCACTATCACCATATCTTGTAGACTCAACTGCATTTATAACTAATTGTTTTAGCTCTTCTTGGCTTACCTTACCTTTATACTTATCATAAGTACCTTGCATAACAGAAAACATAAATCCTGTTTGCTCTTTTAGGTAGTCTTGAACTTCTGCTTTTACTTTCTCTTTGGATGTTCTTTCATAATAAGACTCTACAGTCTTCATAGCTAAAGATACATAGTTTTGTATCTCTTTTGTTTTTTCTGAGTATGCATCCTCTTTAAACTTCTCTATAATTGTGTCTGAGGTTTCTTGTAAAGACACAATTGACTGTATAATCATTGCAACAGATACTATTACGATAGAACTGATGACAATCATTAAAAGTTTTGCTTTAATTGAAATTGACTTCATTTGACATGCTCCCTAATGTTAATGACAGTTAAGTACCCTTTGAAATATACTTTCAAGGAATAACACTATTTTTTTAATCTTAATATCTTTTTCATTAAGACTATATTAACACTGGGCATAAATATATTATTTTGCTTATTACTTTCGCTCAAATAGGTATTTTTGTGACGTTTTTATTGAAAAATACTTCACTATTAATAGAAATATTATAACACCTGATAAAATAAGTAGATTATAGTTTACAGAACTTAAAAAAATCTCTTCAATACTATGTAACTCTTGTTTATTTACTTTTACTACATTTACTATAAACTCTCTAAGTGCTAAGATTAAAAATGCATCAACAAGTAAGGTTAAAGAGACTCTTTGCTCTCTTATATAGTTTATTACAGTTCTTACTATCTCTAAAAAAATTATAAAATATAGCATATAGATAATAAAATCCATAAGCATACCAATCCAAAGTGCTATCACAAATAACACACTTGCGATTGATAATTCAATATATAGTTTATCTGAGAAAAAGTTTACTAATGTTCTTTTCATATTTCCTACTTAATTTATAGTTTTTTTAATATTAAACCAATTTCTTGGAATTTTTGATATTGGTTTATTTGCCATAAAAATAAGTGCAGCTATCATACCTCTTGCACTAGTTTCTCCCCCTGCTTTTGCATTTGCAATTTGCATCTGTTTATAATCATCATACTTCAATAAAAGATGAATAACTCCTGAGAAACCTTCACTTATATCACAAGCTAAACCAAAATCTTTCATAACTTCACTTGTGTTTGCATTTTTTGAATCAAATGCCTTTTGTATGTAGTCTTGAATAGTACTATTAAAACCATCTTTTAAAAATAGAATTGATTTTTCAATATTTCTGTTTTCTAAAACCTCTAAAAAAAGTTTTGCAAAAAAGTCTGATGCATCTTTTGCACTTTGTGAATTATGTGTTAAGGCTGTTAGTTTTTGTACATTTTCTAAAAACTCTGTTTTATCTTTTGAGACTTTTAACAAAGGAGCAAATCTTCCAACTATAGATAAATCAGAAGATTTTGAACCATAGGGTTTATTACTTTCTTGGAAGTTTTGTAGAGTTGTTTTTGTTGCTGAGTCTATATATCCATTGTATGATTGCATTTTTTTAATCCAAAAATCAAAAAACTCATTTTCATCAAAAAACTCTTTATCTTCTAAAAATTCATATAACCAATATGTTTGATCCCCATAATGAGTAAACTCTCCTGCTTTTTTACCTTTGTGCCAAATAGCTAAAGGATTATTTAGCTCTTGCCAGTTTATATTCTGTTTTAGAAGTTGATTTTGGTCATAAACCCAATGACTTCCTAAACAGTAAGAGTCAGTAACCAAAGAGACTAAAACTAGTTCTTTTACTTTTTTATCATCTAAAATCATAATAAACTTCCTTTTATTTGTTCCAGTTTTTGTAGTTTGTAAAGGCAGGAAACTGATCTTTATACTCATCTTTGTCAAATGAATAACAATAAGAATCCATATATGCACAGAGTATATCATAAGATTTTTTTAATTGCTTAAACTTCTCTTCACTACCCTGTGGCATATCTGGATGATACTTTTTAGATAGCTTAATATACTTTTTTTTCACATCTTCTCTTGAGATTTTAGTAAGTATACCTAATGTATCTACTGCTTTTTCAAACTCATCGTAGTCCATTAATTTTCCTGAATTTTATTTATTTACTACTATATACTATAATAACTTAATTTGGGATTTTTAAAAAATAAAAATTAATCAGCTTGAAACTCATCTTTCATATTTGTTACTAGTTTTGTCATTAGTGTTCTTTCATTCACTGTCATTGAAGTATTTAAAATATCGTCTAAATTACCAAGTTTTGCAAAAAAACTCTCCTTAAACTGTTTATTAATTTTATGTTGATTATTTAAAAAAGCTCCTAATTTTATTAGCGTAAAAACCACTTCCTTTTTTCCCATAATAACAGCATAATTAATAGGTAAAATACCAAACTTATCAGGCAAGTTTATTAAATCTCTATTTTTCAAGGCAATCTTTTTAAGAATATCAACTTTATCTTTCCATACGGTATTATGAATATAGTTTCTTCCTTTATTATCAACAGCTCTATAATCACCTACTCTTTTTGTTAATATATTTATAACTTGTAAATCATGGTCTAAAATTGCTTTATGTATTACATTCCCACCATATGAGTCTTTATTATCTATATTTACTCCATTTGAAACTAAAAAGTTAAGTGTCTTATGAAAATTATGTCTTTGTCCTTTTTCATTTTTTCCAGCTTCTAATACCTTATAAAATACATTTAATCCATTTTTTGGACTTACTACATCTAAATTAGCCCCATACTTTTTAAATGTCTCCAATAGTGGAACATTAAATGATTTTGCTATTTCAAATATAATAGGTTCATCATCAAACATTAACTCATCAATATCTATTTTTATATACTCTAAAAGAAGATTCAATATTTGATTATAATTAACTCCTGGATAAACCCTAGTGTTGGGAATTTTTCTTACTCTATTGACTGAATTTTCACTTAAAATAATATCAACAACTTTGTCAATTACACTATAGCCCTTCTCTTCTTTTAGACTTGAATCAATATTAGAAAAAAGCAATCTTTTAATCAAGTCAATATATGGCTTACCATTAAAAATAGCAATGTCAAGAACTGTATGCCCTACATTATTAACTTGATTTACATCTATTTGCGTTGAGTTTAATATAAAATCTAAATTAAAATCATCTTTTTTTCTAACTATTTGAAATAGTATGTTTTCATTATCACTATTTAAAATATTCACATCTGCACCATACTCTATTAGTGTCATAATCCTATCTTGACACTGATTAATAGCACTTTTATTCTCATAGATTTGTATATCAAAAGATAGTAGCTTTTGTGTTAACCTCATTAATAATGAAATATTTTTATTTCCATAAGTTCTATCTAGTTTAGCACCATTTCTAATAGCATATATCAAGATATTATCACTTAAATCTAAATCTGTACAATTTATATATAAAAAGTCTTCGCCTCTATTATTTATGATATTTAAATCTAATCCAAGCTCTAAAAGTCCATCAAAGATATTTAAATCTGTTGTTATCTCTTTTAGATGAACAATTGTGTTACCTTTTTTATCTTTTTGATTAACATCAATATCATCAGCTAAGGACAAAACTTTTTTTATGGCTAACCTATTTTTTGACTCAATAGCATGAAAAAGTATATTTCTTCCATCATTATCAACTCTGTTTATATCTTTTGTTTTTTTTGCTATTAAATCTACTAATTGTGTTGCACCATACCTAAAAGCTAGGTGAAGGGCAATAGTACCATCTAAGTTCTCTTTATTTACATCAACTCCATTACTTAAAAGCACTTTGGCACTTTCTAAAGCATTTGCTCTTAATGCATAAAAAAGAGGATTTTCACCGTTTATATCAAGTGCATTTACATAAAAACCTTTTGATATAAGAAGTTTTATAGCTAGAAAAGCATCATTTTTTGCACAATGATGTAAAATAGTTGTTTCAACTTTATCATAAGTTTCTTTTTGAAGCTTCTTTTCAATAGCTTTTTCATTAAATGGCTTTTTTACTACTAATTCTTCTAAAGTTTCACTTTTACCAAATAACTTATCTAACATCTTTAACCCTTGATATATTTCTAAATAACTAATATAGTATCTATATTTTAGTTATGTTTTATTTAAACCCCTTATTTTATAAGGTTTAAAAAATTATTATTCTACTTGTAACTCTTCTTGCATATTTTTCACAAGCTTTGTTAATGTCTCTTTTTCACTTGACGTCATTTTTTGATTTAATAAATCACCAAGCTTTCCTAATTTTGCAAAAAATTTGTATTTATAATCTTCGCTTACTTTATTTGGATTATTTAAAAACGCACCCATTTGAATTAATGCTAAAACAGCCTCTTTTTTACCTAAAATAACCCCATAGTTTATAGGTAGCAAACCAAATTTATCAGGTTCATTTATTAAATCTTTTTCAATAAAAGCAAGTTTCTTTAAAATCTCAACTTTATTATTCCACACTGCATTGTGTATATAAGTTCTCCCTTTTTTATCTTTTGATTTAAAGTTATCAATTCTTTGTGTTAAAAGATTAAATACTTTTAAATCATGATCTAATACAGCCTTATGAATAACATCTCCCCCATATGAGTCCCTTACACTCAAATTAACTTCACTAAATACCAAATATTTAAGTGTCTTTAAAAATAGAGTTTTTAATTCATTGGGAGCTTTTTTACCTGCTTCTAAAACTTCATAATATACATTTAGTCCAGTTTTAGAATCTTTTATATCTAAGTTTGCACCATATCTTTTCAATACTTCTAAAAGTTGAACATTAAAAGATTTTGCAACTTCAAAAACCATAGGTGTATTACCAAAGTTTAAATCATCAATTTTTATCTTTTTATAATCTAAAATAAATATCAAAAGTTTTGTTAGATTTAAACTTTTTGCGTACTGTAAGCCTAAAATCTTATTTTCTCTAAGAGGAGTATCTCTTGATAAAATAACATCAATAATCTTATCTATAACACTATATCCATTAGAATCATTTTCCATGCAATCCACATCATGATAAATTAAATTTTTTATTAAATCCATATCTGGATCTTTTCTGAAAATAGCTAATTGCAGTAATCCATTTCTATTTTTATCTAGTTGATTTATTTGTACATTAGTTTTATCAAGGCAAAACTCTAAAACAAAGTTATTATTTGCTCTTACAACATAAAAAAGCAGATTTTCATCATTTTTATTTGTACTATTTACATCTAGTCCTGAATTTATAAAATTTAAAAACCTCTCTTGATATTTGTTTGCTAAAGTTTTATTTTCAAATACTTGAATATCTATAGTTAAAAGCTTCTTTACAAGTTTTATTAAAATAGTCTCTTGCTCTTTTGAATACTTTCTATTTGATATATCTTTTTTTTGAAATAACTCTTCAAAAAAATCATTTGGAATATCCAAATCTAAGCAGTTTAAATAAAAAAAATCCTCTTTATTGTTGTTTAAGGCATCAATTTTTAAACCTTTTTTTATAAAGAATTTTAATAAATCTATATTTGCAGTTATCTCTTTTAGGTGAGCTATTGTATTTCTGTTTTTATCTGTAGAGTTTAATTTTATTGAGGTTAATTCAAAAACTCTTTTGATTATATGAAAGTTTTTTGATTTAATTGCATAAAATAGAATATTTCTTCCATTTTTATCTTCTATTTCTAAATCTTGATTTTTTTTTGCTACTGTATTAAAGATATCTAAAAGACCACTTTGTGCAGCCATATGAAGTACTGAAATGCCATTTTTATTTACTTGAGTTAAGCTTATTTCATTTTGTATTAATATCTCACTACACTCTTTTGATTTTTTTTCTAAAGCTAAAAAAAGAATATTCTCTTCATTTTTATCTACTACATTTATGTTAAAACCAACATTTTCAATTAGATACTTTAAGGGTTCACTTTTATTATTTTTAATTGCTAATTTTAATAAATATAAATTATCAAGATTTAATTCATATGAAGATAGTTTTCTATCTAGTTTTTTTTCATTAAATTCATCACTTAGTATAATATCTTCTAAAGACTCATTATTTCCAAACAATGAATCAGCTTTACTTAATAACTTATCTAACATAAAATTATTTACCTTACCTACTTAAATAGTGCAAATAGTAGCGTATAAATAATTAAGATTAATTAAAATGTAAAATAACAAAAGGGGCTAGCCCTCTTTTGTTTATTTCATAAGTGGGTCTGTAATTCCTAAAACATACATACCAACCATACCAATAATTCCTGCTAATAAACAGTAATATATTGTAGGAATAATTGTTCTTCTAAGTGTTTGACCCTCTTGGTCTAGTAATCCAACAGTAGCAGATGCTGCAACAACATTATGAATAGCTATCATATTTCCAGCTGCTGCTCCCACTGCTTGAAGTGCTACCATAAAGGCAGTTGAAACACCAAGAGCATCAGCAACTCCAAACTGATATTGAGCTAACATCATATTTGAAACCGTATTACTACCTGCAATAAACGCTCCAAGGGCTCCAACCATAGGTGCAAAAAGTGGATAAATATCCCCAACAGCTGTTGCTACAAAGTTTGCCATAGCAACAGGCATAGATTCAAAACCTGACTCATTTATACCTGAGTTTATTAAAATTCTTACAAGTGGTATTGTAAATACAAGTACAAAACCAGCTCCTAACATTACTTTAGATGAATCACTAATAGCTGCTTTCATCTCTTTAAACTCCATTTTATGCAAAAAGTATGTAACTAATGCAACAAAAACTAAAATACCACCTGGTAAATATAATGGAGTAATAGAGTAGCCTAAGTTTTCACCTAAAATATTTTTAAAAGGAATAATCCAAGATTGTACAAAAGCTTTAGCTTCATCACTTACTCTTGTGATTACTAAAATAACAGCAACTAAAACATATGGAATCCAAGCTTTTGTTAAAGACATAGGAACTTTTGCAGAAACCACATCTAGTTTCATCTCAAGTTTTGAAACCCAATGAACAGGCCACTTCTCTTTTGGTGCAAAATCCCAAGACTTTTTAGGAACTAAAAAACCTTTTTTTGCGGCAAACATTACAATTGGTAAACCAACTAAAGCACCAATTAAAGATGGGAACTCTGCACCTAAGAAAACACCTGTTAGTGCGTATGGAATAGTAAATGCAAGTCCTGCAAAAATAGCAAAAGGAATTATACTTAAGCCCTCAAACCATGATTTATTTTCACCAAAAAACCTTGTAAGCATAACTGTCATAAATAATGGAATAAGTGTTCCAACAATTGCATGAGTTATTGCAACTTGCGAGGTAATAACTTGTAAATAAACATCCCATGATGAACCTAAACTCTCTAAAGAAACCCCAATACCTTGTGCATCTAAACCTTTATTTACTCCTATTAAAATAGGTGTTCCAACTGCACCAAATGATACAGGTGTACTTTGAATCATCATACCAACCATAACAGCAGCCATAGCTGGAAATCCAATAGCAACTAACAATGGAGCAGCAATAGCAGCAGGTGTTCCAAATCCAGAAGCCCCCTCAATAAAAGAACCAAATAGCCATGCAATAATAATAACCTGTATTCTTCTATCTGGACTTATATTATTAAACCCTTGTCTAATAATAGCAATAGCACCTGAGTGTTTTAATGTATTTAAAAGCAATATAGCCCCAAAAATAATCCATAAAACAGCCACAGTGATTAATAAACCTTGAATAGTTGAGGCAATAACTCTATTAAAAGATACTTCCCAAACTACAAAAGCAATAGCAACAGTAGCGATATATACCAATGGCATAGCCTTTTTAGCAGATACTCTTAGTCCAACTAACAATATACCAGCTAAAAATATAGGTAATGCAGCAAAAAAAGCTTGTAGTCCTATACTCATAATCTAACCCTCCTTATTTTATATAAGTAAGATTAATTTTAAGATATGAGATTTTTATGATAATTTTAACATAGCGTAAAAATAGCAATATTTTTATATAATAAATGATTACTTTAGTAACATATATAGTCTGTTTAATTTATTTGATTATAAGTTTATTATATGTAAACATCTTAATTAACTTATAGCAAAAAAATACTATAATACTTTTTTTATAAAAGGATTTGAATTTTGAATAATACTGCCATATATATTTTTAATAGAATAGTTAGATTAGCACTACTTTTTTTTATTTTGTATCTAATATTTACAAATTTCGGAACTTTCTTGATGATTCTAGGAATTATTTTTATACTTGGTTTTATAATTATTTATAACTTAAAAAAGAAATTAAAGCAAAATGCTTTTCATTTTAGGTTTAATGGTCAAGAGTTTTCTCAAGGTACTAACTCTAACTTTAACTTCAATGATTTTAGAGGTTTTAACGCTAATGATTTTCAAAACTTCTCTAATCAGCCAAGGTATAGTGAAGTACAAGAAGCAAAGAAGTTTTTTGGTTTTACAACCACACCCACTAAAGAAGAGGTAAAAAAAGAGTACAAAAGGTTAGCTAGAAAATATCATCCTGATATAAATGATGGTGATGATACTATGATGAAACAACTAAACCATTTTAGAGATGTTTTAATCAAATATTTAGAGTAACCTTTGTGAAAAACTTACAAAAACTATTTCTATTTATAACAACAATAAGTATAGTTTTACTTATATATTTATGGTATAAAGATTATAGTTTTGAAAATAAATCTTTAGACAGTAAATATATAAATATGATAAAACAAAAAGAGGCAAGTTTAAAAAGACTTGCTTATATAAATTTTAATGTCACAAGAGATATTCCAATAATAGTATCAGATAGAATGAAAGCTTCAAGATTTGGTATGGCTGTTTACTCAAAAGATAGTTCAATTAAAATCTATTTAAATAAAAATAGATTTAAAGAGAGTGCTTCATATATGATAAATGATGTTTTACCCCATGAGTATGCCCATGCTCTTATGTTTATCTTCAAAGATTTCACAAAACAAAACTCTGGACACACAAAAAGATGGCAAAATATTTGCAAAAAACTAAATGGTCTTAGATGTTCAAGATTTGTTAATAATAAAGATATTTTAATAGAAAAAACAAATATATTCAAATAAAACAGCTTTTTTTCTTGACAAACTAATAAAAACTTACTATAATTCACGCTTTAATTTCGGGGCGTAGCGCAGTCTGGTTAGCGCACCTGGTTTGGGACCAGGGGGCCGGAGGTTCGAATCCTCTCGCCCCGACCATTAAAAACCTTACACTTTAAAACCATAAATATAATATTTTAAAAACCTACTTTTATTAAATCTTGCAATTTTTATGTTATAATTTTAAAAAAATTCAAGGTACTGCATGAAATACTTAATAATCGATGACTCTAAAATAGCAAGAAAAATGACTATAAAAAACTTAAAACAGCTTATAAATGAAAGTGATGAAATTCTTGAAGCGGCAAATGGGCAAGAAGCAGTAGATTTATATAAAGAACACACACCACATATATCATTTATGGATTTGACTATGCCTATTTTAGATGGGTTTGAAGCTACAAAGCAGATTAAAGAGTTTGATGATAATGCAAAAATTATAATTGTAAGTGCAGATATTCAAGAACAAGCCATGAATAAAGTAAAACAAAATGGTGCAATGGGGTTTATTAAAAAACCTATAAATAAAACAAATTTAGAAAATATGCTAAAAAAACTTGAATTAATCTAAAAACAGATTTCTTTTAGTTTTTTCTTGAAAAAAAATTTATCATAAAGTAACTTGCAACTCCAACAAACACTGTACAAACTAAACTTAAATAAACAATTTCCATAATATATCCTTATTTTTTTTGAATTGTATAATATAAGTATAACAACTAAGTTACAAACTATTTACAAAAATCTGTATAATTTTAATACAAAAAGAGATTAAATTATACTAAAATATAAAAAGTAAAAACAAGGATTAAACAAATGGTAAAAAAGATTTTAATAATTTTTACACTATCTATAGTTTTTATATTAGCAAAGGAGTCAAATATGAGTGTTTATGATTTTACAGTTAAAGATATAAATAATGAAGAAGTAAACCTTTCAAAATATAAAAATAAGGTTCTTTTAATAGTAAATGTGGCGAGTAAATGTGGATTTACCTCACAGTATGAGGGGTTAGAAAAATTATATGACAAATATAAAGATAAAGATTTTATGGTACTTGGCTTTCCATCAAATCAGTTTGCAAATCAAGAACCAGGAACAAATGAAGATATAAAAGAGTTTTGTAGACTAACTTATGGGGTAAATTTTGATATGTTCGCAAAAATTGATGTTAATGGACAGAGTGAATCACCCCTATATACATACTTAAAAAAAGAGGCTTCTGGAATATTTGGAAGTGAAAGTATAAAATGGAACTTCACAAAGTTTTTAGTAGATAAAGAGGGTAATGTTGTAAATAGATATGCCCCTAGCACAAAACCTGTGGATATAGAAGATGAGATAGTAAAACTTTTAAATAATTAAACTTTATTAATTATTTGGGTATATTTCCATTTTAAAAAGGAAATTTTATCGAAACATTTATTCAAACAATTATTTCACATCTACAAATAGTATCTAGTTGGGAAGCAATAGCAATGGCACTATCTATTGCTTACTTGCTTCTAGCTATCAAACAAAATATTTGGTGCTGGGTTGCTGCATTTTTTTCAACTCTTATTTATTCTGTTATATTCTTCGATGCTTCTCTTTTAATGGATAGTGCTTTAAATATATACTATTTAATCATGGCTATTTATGGTTGGTACTCTTGGAGATATGGAAATAGATTTAATAATAGTGAACTTCAAATAACATCTCTTGGTATTTTAAAAAATATAAAAATTATTTTAATTTTATCTATTATATCCCTATTACTTGGCTACATAATGGCCACATATACAAATGCTGACTTTGCTTATTTGGACTCTTTTACTACAGTTTTTGCTATATTTAACACATACTTATTAGCAAAAAAAGTATTAGAAAACTGGATATATTGGATTATAATAGATGCTATATCTATTTATATCTATATTGAAAAAGGCTTAAATTTAACTGCTATACTTTTTGCTATATATACAACTTTAGCCTTTGTAGCTTATTTAAAATGGGAAAGAGAGTATGAATATTCAAAAACTAACTAATCATAGTTTTTTTAAAAGCAAAAGAATAAAAAGGTTTAAACTTTTAAAAAATCAAGGGGTTTGTAATAAAATATATAAAATAGATACATTAGAAGATTCATACTGTTTAAGAGTTTTTAAACACTTTCATAATCAAAACAATCATAGAAAAAATGAGTATGATATTCAAAAACAAGCTTCAAAAATAAAAATTGCTCCCAAACCTTATGTTTTTGATGAAGAGTTTATGCTTTGTGACTTTTTAGAAGGTAGACATAAAAAGACTCTTTCAAAAAAAGAGATAAAAGCTATTACCAAAACTCTAAAGAAACTACATAAAATAGATTATAAAGATTTTCCTTATAGCCTAAAAAAAGAGTTTAAAGAGTATAGAAAAAAGATAAAAGATAAAAAATCAAAAAAACTGATTAAAAACTCTTTACAAGATTTAAAAAAGTTAAATAAATATAAAAAAAATACTGTTTTATGCCACCACGACTTAAATGTTTTTAATATTATTTTTTCAAAAAATAAAGCATTTTTAATTGATTGGGAGTTTGCATGCATAAATGATAGTTTTTTTGATTTAGCATCAATTTGTGTGGAGTTTAGACTAAATAAAAAACAAGAAAACTATTTTTTAAAATGCTATTTAAATAAAGTAAAACCTTATCAACTTAAAAAAATAGAGATTTATAAACGTATATATAAAAATTTATGGAACTTATGGTTTAAAGCTTTGGATATTTAACTTTTTTTTTAATATATTTTATTATACTTCCATAGATAAAATATCTTCACAAAGAGAAAAAATGAACAGACTTTTTACTACTATTTTTATAAGCTTTAGTTTATTAATACAATCAGCTTTTGCATCTATAGATAAAAAAGAGATAAAACTTCAAAAAAAAGAGATTTTAATAGGATATTATGGAAGACCAAATAGTAAGTCTTTAGGGATTTTAGGTGAAACTAATATTGATGAATTAGTTTTAAAGATGAAAAAGAAAAAAGAGTATTTCAATAAAGAGTTAGAGAATAAATATGATGTAAAACTAGCCTTTCATATAATTCACTCCCTTGCCACAAAAGACCCTGGAAGAAGAAATGATTATTTATTAGGAATGCAAAAAAGTAGTGTCTTAAAATATATCAAAAGAGCTCAAAAAGAAGATTTTACTGTGATTTTAGATGTTCAACTAGGAGTTAAAACTCCAAGTGAAGCTTTAAAACCTTTATTGCCTTATTTAAAGTATGAAAATGTACACTTAGCAATAGACCCAGAGTTTAAAATACCAACGCATAGAAGATACGCACCTGGTAAGTATGTGGGACATATCTTTGCAAGTGATTTAAATAATGTTCAAAAGCTAATAAGTAACTATTTAATAGAAAATAGTATATTTCAAAAGAAAAAAGTTATAGTACATATGTTTCATCCAAGAATGTTAAGAGAAAAACAGAATGTAAAAAACTTTGATAATATACAGTTAATTTATAATATTGATGGGCATGGGAACTCAGGAGTTAAAGTAAAAATATATAATAGTCTATATAATACTACTCAAATGCAAAAAGCAATAAGTGGATTTAAAATATTCTATAAAACTGATAAAAAACCTATAATGACACCAAAAGAGATTTTGGGAATAAAAAACGTAGGTAGTCAAAAAATTGATTTACAACCATACTATATAAATTATCACTAAAATGAATTTAGAAGAGAAATTAAAACAACTACCAAATAACTCAGGAGTCTATCAATATTTCGACAAAGATGGGCACCTTTTATATATAGGAAAAGCAAAAATTTTAAAAAATAGAGTTAAATCCTACTTTAAATTTACACCTACTTTACAACCAGCTGAAAAACTAGGTCCTAGAATCTTTAAAATGATTAGTGAGACTGTTTCTTTACAATGGATTGTAACACCAAATGAGCACGATGCATTAATTTTAGAAAACTCATTAATAAAGCAATTAAAACCAAAATATAATATTCTACTAAGAGATGATAAAACCTATCCTTATATTATGATTGATTATGCACAGCTCTTTCCTAGACTTGAGATAACTAGAAAAGTTTTTAAAAATAAAAATATAAAATATTTCGGACCATACTCTACAGGTGCAAAAGATATGCTAGATAGTATATACGAAATAGTTCCTTTAGTTCAAAAAAAATCTTGTATAAGAGATAAAAAAGCTTGTTTGTTTCATCAAATAAAAAAATGTCATGCACCATGTGAGGGTAAAATATCCACAGCAGATTATGCAAAGATAGTATCAAAAGCTTGTGATTATATCTATAATAAATCAAAACTAATAACAAAACTAAAAGATAAAATGAATCAGTACTCTGAAGAGTTAAGATTTGAAGAGGCTATGAAATTAAGAGATAGGGTAAAATCTATTGAAAAATCTCAAATAAAATCAACAGTTGATTTAGCTTCAAATGATGAGTTAGATTTATTTGCTATAAAAGCAGGAAAGAAAAAAGCTGTTGTAGTAAGAATGTTTATAAGAGAAGGTAGAATAACCTCTTCTTCACATGATTTCGTAAAAATTGATTTTTTAGAGGACAATAAAGATATAGACTTAAGTGAAGCATATACAAGAGCTATTATAAACTACTACGACAACGAAATCCCACTACTTCCAAAAGAGATTATTGTAGCAAAAGAGCTTGAAGATAAAAGTGAGATTGAAGAGTTTTTAAAAAATAGATTTAATAGAAACATAACTATATTAAACCCTAAAATAGGAAAGAAAAAAAGCCTTATTGATACTGCTATTAGCAATTGTAATGAACTTTTAAGAATAGATAATACAAAAAATCAAACAAATATTTATGAAGAGTTAAAAAGCTTATTTAACTTACAAACACTACCTTATACAATAGAAAGCTATGATAACTCACATATGATGGGACAAGCTACAGTTGGAGCTTTAGTAGCATGGAGCCAACAGCTAAATGGATTTAATAAAAAAGAGTTTAGGCACTATAATCTTGAATCAAAGGATGAATACTCTCAAATGAGAGAGATGCTACTAAGAAGAGTTGAGAGTTTTGAAAAAACTTCACCCCCTGATTTATGGGTAATTGATGGAGGGGAGACTTTATTAAAATTAGCATATGACATTATAAACTCAAGTGGTGCAAACCTTGATATTATTGCAATTGCTAAAGAGAAAGTTGATGCAAAGGCACATAGAGCAAAAGGTTCTGCTAATGATATTATTCACTACAAAGATAAACAAGGAAATATAAGAAGTTTAAAGCTAAAATCAAGTGATCAAAGACTACATTTTGTACAAAGATTAAGAGATGAAGCACATAGGTTTGTAATTAACTATCATAAAAAACAAAAAAGAAAAGAGGATAGACAAATCTCACTTCTTCAAATAAATGGAATTGGTGAAGCAAAAGTAAAAAAACTACTTCTATATTTTGGAGAGTTTGAAAAAATTAAAACAGCTACTTTTGAAGAGTTAAAAGCAGTTATAAATGAAAAAGATGCAAACCTTATAATTGATTACTTCAAAAAGCAAGAGGAAAAATAGAATTGGCAAGAATATTAATAAGTAAAAAAAATCTGTTTCATAACTTAGATATTATCTCAAAACAAGCAGGTGGGAAAGAGAAAGTTTGTGTTGTTCTAAAAAATAATGCCTATGGACATGGACTAAAAGAGGTTGCCACTTTAGCTTGTGAATATGGAGTAAAAAAAGCTGCTGTTAAAAGCTTAAATGAAGCCCTACAGATTGAAGAGTACTTTGATGAAATCTTAGTACTTACTGAAGAGATTTTTCACACTTATTCACATACTTTTCACATAGCTTTAAATAGCCTAGAAAAGATTAGTAATCTAAAATCAAACTGCAATGTTCATATAAAAGTTGATACAGGTATGCATAGAAATGGTATTAGTATGAATGATATAGAAGCCTGTATTGATGGGCTTTATAAAAGAAATATAAATATAACAGGTGTATTCACACACCATAGAAGTGCTGATTGTTTATCAACAGATTTTTTCTGGCAAAACAAGAACTTTCAAGAGGTTAAAACAAGGGTGTTGAAAAGATGTGAACAACTTTTATTGCCTACTCCAAAGTTCCATTCTTGTAACTCTGCAGCCCTATTTAGACACCAAAATTTTGATGAAGATTTTGCAAGGGTTGGGATAGCCACTTATGGGTATATTGATACTGAAAAACCACTTTTTATCCCCCCTTTGAAACCTGTATTATCCCTATGGGCAAATAGAATTACCACAAGAGAAATCAAGCAAAATCAAGCAATTGGTTATGGGGGAGTTTATAAAGCAAAAAAAGATATGACAGTTTCAACATATAATGTTGGCTATGGGGATGGTTTCCTTAGACTCAATGAAAGAAAAAAGTATACTACCCCTGATGGATATGATGTTCTTGGAAGAGTTTCAATGGATTGCTTATCTTTAAATACAAGTAAAGATGAAGTTTGCATTTTCAATGATGCCACATCATTAGCAAAAATTCATGATACAATAACTTATGAGATAGTAACATCTCTAAACCCTTATATAAAAAGAGAAATCATAAGATGAAAATAGTATCTTTTTTACTTCTAATTATCTCATTAAATCTATTTGCAAATGAAAATAGAACAGACTATTATGATGAAGCCTTAAAATATCTAAAAGGAGAAGAGGTAAAAAAAGATATAGACAAAGGTTATACTCTTCTTTTACTAGCAATTGAGAATGATAATCTAAAAGCATACTATACCCTTGGAAAAATATATTTATCTAA
>JBNJFB010000038.1:0-23363 GCA_051746405.1 Campylobacterota bacterium | reverse complement strand
ATGCAAAGACTTATACTTTGCAGGAGAGGTTTTAGATATAGTAGGAAATAGGGGTGGATTTAACCTGCACTTTGCATGGGCTAGTGGGTATTTAGTAGGAAAGAGTTTATCTAAATAATTTAAATTAATTTGGATTATATCTTTTTTTTCTCCCACTCAAAGTTACTTATATTTCTCTGATTTGTATCAAACTATCTACTCTTAGGTTTGTAAGAGTTGGCAAAAAGTAGTTTTGCTTTTTAATAAGTTCCATCAAAAATGTAGGTGTTCCCGTTTCAAACCAGTAGTTTTTAAATGTTTGGTCATTGGCTATAAATTGAAGTATATCAAAAGGATTATACATATTGTTTTTTAAGAAGTTGTAGCCATTGTACCAACACTTGAGTTTTTTCATATCTACACCATTGAAATATGGTTTAAAGGTTGTCTCTAAATCGTTTTGACTATATCCACATATATCCCCATAATTTTTATTTAAAGATATGTCAGTAATATTATTAAGCCCACTAAAGATAGAGGTTTTTGTAAATTTACTTACCCCTGTAAGAAATGCAAATCGTAAGAATTCATCACTTCCCTTGATTACGCTATAGAAGTTTACAAGTCCATCTCTTATCTCTTTAGCTAAAATAGAGTTTGTAATATTATCTAAGATGGGTTTATCATACTCATCTACAAGAACAACTACTTTTTGGTTATATTTTTCATTTGCTTTTCGTATAAGTTCACTAAAGCATCTTCTATCACTTGCTTTATATTGGCAAGTAATATCTAATTGCTTTTGATTCCATTGAAAAATCTCTTCAAATTTTTCTTCAAGGTCTTGTATAGATTTGATTCTACCCTCAGCAAAAGAGATCTGTATCACAGGATAACTAGTCTCCCAATTCCATTTATCTTCTATAGCTAAACCACTAAAATACTTTTTATTTCCCTCAAATATATTTCTAAGAGTATCAAGAAACAAAGACTTTCCAAATCTTCTAGGACGAGATAAAAAAACATACTGATATCTTTCTATAATATCATAGGCTATATCTGTTTTATCGATATAGATATAGTTGCCCTCGCGTATTTTGCTAAATGTTTGTATACCTATGGGTAGCTTTTGTAGTTTCATCATCCATGTTCCTTATCTTTTAAGATACTTGTTTCTATGTGATATTATAGCTAAAACCATATCAAACTCATCTTTTTTTACTCTTAATGTAATTTATGAAAATATTATACAAAAAAGAGATATTTAATAATATTACTAATTACTATATATAAAATTACTACCCTCTATTTTCTTTAATATACCACTTTTTTAATTTTAATTTTTATATTAGACAATAAAATAATAATAAATATGTATATAATCCATTAATTAAATTTCTTCAAAAAAATATTAAAAAATCACAGTAATGTTACGTTAAAGTTACGTTTATTAGTTAAGATAGTTATATCTTAAAAATGGAGCTTATTATGAGTTTAAAAATTATTGATGAGAATATTTGTCTTAATGATGTGGTTATCAAAAAAAAGAGTTTTGAGAGTCATGAGGGAGATTTAGTTGAAGTTTTAAATATTCAAAGAGAGCATATTGAAGATTTTTATAAACTTAAAAGTAGAGATATTTGTGATAGTTTAGAAGTGTATTGTGATATTGATAACTCTTCATTGAATCTTTTTAAAGAAGAGGGTGATGCTTTTATCTCTAAAGCTATTGAGATTTTAGATAAAGAAAATGAGATTGCTATTGAAACTTTTAATAAACTAGTTTCAAATGACTTTGCAAATGTTGATGGCATAGAAATAGTTGCGGATGAAGACTCTATAGAAGATAGCTTAAATATTCTTTTATCAAGTAAATTAGACCATGATGAATCAGTGAAACAAGGGCATGAAAGAATTGATAATGCCTATAGGCAGTTAGTAAAAGAGATCTTTTAGCATACCTGTTTAGGTATGTTAAAATATTATACTTATATAAAAAATATACATAAATGAAACCAAATAGTTACTAATCTATATTATAATTTCATCGTTAATATAAAAACTATAGGAATCAACGATGTCAAATAGAGTTTTAAATAAAAAGCAAATTGAAGAGATAAAAAACCTTTTATTAGAAAGTAAAACTAAAATAGAGACTACATTAAACACTATTTCAAATGAACATGAATCATTAAGTAGTATGGATTTAAATGATGAAGCTGACTTTGCAGCAGCTAGCAGAGATTACACAACTGATATACATATAAAAAATCAACAATTAAAAGAGCTTAGTATGATTAACTACTCTTTGTTAAGAATTGAAGATAGTAGTTTTACAGGACTTTGTGAAATGTGTGATAGCAATATCACTATGAAAAGATTAAGAGTAAAGCCCCACGCAAGATACTGTGTAGAGTGTAGAAACTATATAGATAAACAAAAGGCTTCATAAATAAATCTTTTAAAAGACATTTTTTATCTATCAATCGTATAGATTTTGTTTTATAATGTTTCTATGAAAGTAGCTATTGTAATTTTTAGAAACAACCTTAGAGTTGATGACAATTCAAGTTTATATCATGCTTGTAAAGAGAATGATGTGGTTTTAGGTTTGTATAGCTTTGAAGACATGTTATCAAACCAGAACTATTTGGGATTTAAAAGATATGAAGTATTTAAAGAGGCTTTTTTAAAAGAGTCATTACTAAATTTAGAAAAAAATCTCAAAAGTTTTGGTGTAAATTTATGCTATACAAACAGTATAAAAGCTTCATTGTTGCAGCTTAGTGAAAAGTATGAGATAAAGCTTTATTTTAATGAAGAGGTTGGAGTATATGAGCATAAGTTTGAGCAGCTTTTAAAAACTTATGACTACAAGAGTTACTTCACACAAACTATGATAGAGCCTTTTGTGTTTGATTATACGAAAAGCTTTAGTCATTTTAGGAAGAAAGCCCAAAAACAACAAGTGCCAAAACCTTTAGGCTTTCCAAGAAAAGTTGATACTATCTGTTTTGATAGTATAAGTTTTAAAATTCCAATTATTACTAAGTTAAAAGATGCGATTTTTTTCAAAGGTGGTGAAGACGAAGCTAAAAATAGGCTAGAAGAGTATATGGGTTTTATTCATGAGTATAAAACTACACGAAATGAAATGTTAGGATTTAATAACTCTTCAAAGTTTTCACCATACTTATCCTTTGGAACAATCTCTCCTAGAACAATTTATTATAGACTAAAACTACAAGAAGAGAAAACTTATGAGAGTGATTCCTCATACTGGCTCTATTTTGAGCTTTTATGGCGTGATTTTTTTCATTTAGTTATGCGCTACTCAAAAAATAGGCTTTTTTTAAAAGAAGGACTAAAAGAAAAAAACTATAATTTTAAAGATGATAAGAAGCTATTAGAAAACTTTTTTATGGCAAATACAAAAGTAGATTTGATAGATGCAAGTATAAAAGAGTTAAAAATTACAGGTTGGCTTTCTAATCGAAATAGACAACTTGTAGCAAGCTATTTTGTAAAAAACTTAGGGTTAGATTGGCGATATTGTGCTGCATTTTTTGAAAGCTACTTAGTTGATTATAACCCAGCTTCAAACTGTGGAAACTTTGCATATCAGGCTTTTGTTGGCAATGATAAAACCTACAGAGTCTTTGATATTATGAAACAATCAAAAATGTACAATGGTAAAAAGTATGTTAGATTTTGGCTTGACAAAGAAGAGCAAGTGCCAAAGGTTGATTATGTAGGTTTAGCCAATAAGACTAAAACTGAGGTATTTAACCAATAAGGCGAAGTTTTAACTTCACCTTATTTTTCTTTACAGTGTTGTGCGTAGAATGAACCAAATCTAAGTCCAGTACCTTTTTTATCTTTTTTTACAGAGTATGTTGTTGTAACTGGATTACACTCATCAATCCATGAGTATAAATCAAAAATTTTAACATTTTCAAATCCCATTTGTTTAAATGTTTGAGCTTCAATTGATGCTCTTTTTGCACTATTACAAACTACTATTAACTTTTTCTTCACAAAGTTATCATCTAAATCAGATACAAAATTTTCAAGAGCTTTTTCAGGTGCTTGTCTTCCTACTCTAACTGTACCTTTAATATGAGCAGCTGACCACTCCTCTTTTGTTCTTACATCTGCTACTAACCAATCATCTGCTTTTAAAGCTTTTTTTACATCTGCAATAGTTGCATAATTTCCATTTTTCTTATTCTCTTGGATTAGTTTACTTGCTACATCTCCATAACTTATAAACTCACTTGCAAGCATTGAACTAAAAGCAAGTGCTAAAGCTGCAATAATTTTTGATAATTTCATCTTAACTCCTATTTTAAAATATATACGTAATATAGAGTTTTTATGATTAAAATCTCATTAAGAATTATATATAATAATTATATACTTATCATAATAAAATCTTATAAATATAGAGTTTAATTAGCTTAATTTAAAAATTAATCTCATGCTTTGATATATGAAAATCTATGGAGTGGTAACTATTTTTTTATGTATTAGTTCCAGAGGTTTTGATTAAAAATTCCTAAAATAATAATTTTATAATTTTCTTTGTCTATCACAAAAGGTATTGTGTATCCTTTATAAATAAGTTCACGTAAGTTTTCATCATCATCTTTTTTTCTATAAATATATGGTTGAAGAGGTATCTTTTTTATTTTTTGGTACAGTTCATCATAAAATTTTAGTGCTTGTTCAATACTATCAATTGCTATAAAGTCTACAATTTCTTCCATTTCAAATTCAAACCTTGGTGACTGTTCTAGAATTAAAGTTGAGATACTAATTTCTCCCTAATTCTATCAAGTCCTGTTCCAAAAGGTTCTGTTTTCATATTTCCGCTTCTGTACTCTTGTGATCTTTTTTTTATCTCTTCATCTAATGATTTTTTAATCTCAACTGCATCTTTTGGTAAAGTTTTCATAGCCTCTTCAAACTGTTTTATATACTCATCTTTTATAGTTACATTCATAGTCATAGGATTACATCTCCTTACATTTTATCTTTTATTGTATCATAACTGTTTGTAAAATCTCAAAATATGAGTAAACCCAAATAAATCCATAATATAAATTCTGCTCTTAACTTTTTAAAAATATCAATTATTTGGGAATAAAAAAGTAGTAAATTTTTCCCTTAATTTTCAAACTAAACCCTTTTCTTATCCTTATTCTTATGTTTATTTACTATAATATGGAGTATAGTTAGGAAAATTTAAAAAGGTTAATAATATGAGTATTGAAGTAACACAAAAACCAGTTACAAAAGAACAAGAGAAATTAGTGCAAGAAGAGTTTAATACAAATGTTGCTTTTTATGTACACTTAAAAGAGTTTAATGACAGTGTAAGAGCAGATTTAAAAAGAAGAATTAAAGAGGTGTTTTTCTTTTCTAAAGGAGTTCATTGGAAGTTTGATAGCTTTGGAATTGAAAAGCCAGGTTCAAGAAATGCTGATATTTTAGGGTATTTTATTTTTAGAACAGTAGATGAGAAAAAACTTCAAAAGCTTTTTTTAGATGAGTTTAAAGATTATAGTAATGCAAAAAAAATATCATGTTCTGTAGCAAAATATCAAAAAACTCAAGAGAGTTTCTTTGAAATAGATGTATAAATATATACATCTATTTATTTTTTACTATTAATAAAAATGCAACTGCTGAAACAAAAGTAATACTAACCCCAATAGGTAAAAATGTTCCCCCATGATAATTTAAAGCAAGGGATGAGATTAAAGAACCAAGACCAAACTGTAATACTCCAATTACACTAGATGCAACTCCTGCATTGTTTGGAAAATATTCAATGGCAAGTGCAACACAGTTACCAAATATAAATGCCATAGAACCCATGTAAGCAGCTATTAAAACTACAGTTGTGATTAATGATATATTTTCATGATTTATTATAAATAATACTCCTGCAACTATTTGTATTATTAAAGCAAATCTTACAATATTTATTGTTTTGAAATATTTTACAAGCATTATATTTAGTCTTGCAAGTGACATTAAAACTAAAAAGTTTACTGCAAAGAAAAATGGAAAATAGTCTGTTGAAATATCAAAATACTCTATATATATAAATGAGCTTTTTGAAATCAATAAAAAGAAACCACCAAAAGAGAAACCTAAAACAAGCATAATTTTCACAGCTTCAAAGTTTGAAAGTACAATCTTAAAAGAGTTATAGACACTTTGTTTTACGTATGTAAAGCTCTCATCTAGTTTTTCATAAACAAAAAATGCAACTACCAAAGAGTATATAGTCAAAAATATAAATACAGCTTGCCAAGCGAAAAAGTGAATTATAAATGCACCAATAAATGGTGCTACAAGAGGTGCAGCACTTCTTACAACTCCCATTAGTGAATATACCTTTGCAGCTTCTTTACCATGAAATCTATCTCTAATTGAAGCAGCTGCATTAACAAAAACAATACCACCAAAGAATGCTTCTATAAATCTATAAATCCAAAGTTCATACACACTAGATGCAAAGATTATAATAAAACTAAAAAGTGAAAATCCTAATAATCCAAAAATAGAGCTGTTTCTTCTACCAAATCTATCTGAAATGGGACCACCAAAGATTTGACCTATTGTAAATCCTATTAAAAAAATTGTTAGGGATAACTCTATTTTTTCAATAGATACGTTAAAATCCTTTGCAATTTGTGGAATAGATGGTAAATAAGTATCCACTCCCATTGGTGCAACAGAAGATAAAACAGCCAGTAAGACTACTAAAGCGATATGATTTGAGGGTTTTCTCATAATTAGTTTATAATATCCAAAATATCTAAAGGATGATTTACTAAAAAATCAGCACCACTAGCTTGAAGCTCTTCTTTTGTTCTAAAACCCCAAAGTACACCAATTGCTTTCATATTAGCATTTTTTGCAGTTTGCATATCCACTTGTGTATCACCTATAAAGTAAATATCTTCACATGAAATACCAAATTGATTTGCAATAGATATGGCACTTTTAGGGTCAGGTTTTTTTGGTATATCCTCTTTTTGACCATGAACTTCTAAAAAGTTATATTTACTAAAAAGTAGTTTTGCATACTCAATTGTAAATTGATGGGGTTTATTAGATAAAATCCCTATCTTATAGTTTTCATTTTGTAATCTATCAAGTAATTCATAAACTCCATCATAAGCTTTTGTTTTTGAATGGAGCTGTTGTTCATAAATATCTTTAAACTCTTTAGTGATTTTATCTTTTATAATTTTTTGTTCTTTTGTTTTTAGAACATTTTTTACTAAAAACTCAACTCCTCCACCTACAAAATCTTTATATTTAGGAATATCATAAGTTTCAAAACCATTGTTTTTTAATACCTTATTCATGCATACAGCGATATCTTCAAGTGAATCAATCAATGTACCATCTAAATCAAATATAATTCCTTTCAACATTAACCTTTTATTAAATTTTGATTGATAGTATATAAATATTGTTTAATTTCATATAAACAATGTAAAAATAGTGCTATAATTTTAATAGTGCAGATTTAAGATTAATTTTAATAGATATTGAATATGATTATCAAAGATAAAAACAATAATAATTTAAATAAGGTAAAAAAATGAAAGCGTCAGATTTATTCGTAAAAGCTTTAGAAAATGAGAATGTTGAATATATTTTTGGAATTCCAGGAGAAGAGAACTTAGATTTACTAGAGTCTTTAAGGAAATCCAAAATTAAACTTATTCTAACTAGACATGAGCAAGCAGCTGGGTTTATGGCTGCAACTTATGGAAGGCTTACTGGAAAAGTTGGTGTATGTTTATCAACTTTAGGACCAGGAGCTACAAACTTTGCTACAAGTGCAGCTTATGCACAGCTTGGTGCAATGCCAATGCTTATGATAACAGGTCAAAAACCAATCAAAAAATCAAAACAAGGTAGGTTTCAAATAGTTGATATTGTAAATATGATGAAGCCTATGACAAAATATGCAAAACAGCTTGTAAATGGAAATAATATCCCCTCGGTTGTAAGAGATGCATTTAAGTTAGCTACAACACAAAGACCAGGGGCTGTTCATATTGAACTTCCAGAAGATATTGCAGCTGAAGAAGTTGATGAAAATATCTATCCTGTAAGAGATTATAGGTATCCAAAAGCAGATGAAGAGACTATTTTAGAAGCTGTTAGGATGATAGAAAAAGCAAAAAGACCACTTCTTTTAATAGCAGCTGGAGCAAATAAAAGTAAAATCTCAACAGAGCTTACAAACTTTGTAAATGAGACAGGAATACCATTTTTCTCAACTCAAATGGGAAAAGGTGTAATTGATGAAAACCATAAACTATGTCTAAGTACAGCTGCACTATCACAGGATGATTTTATACATTGTGCAATTGATAGGGCAGATTTAATAATAAATGTGGGTCATGATGTAATTGAAAAGCCTCCATTTTTTATGGAAAATGAAAAAGGAGCAAAAAAAGTAATTCATATAAACTTCTTCCCATCAGAGGTTGATGATGCCTATTTCCCACAGCTTGATGTTTTAGGTGAGATTGCTTCAAATATAAATAATCTAAGAAGAGCAATATCTCCTCAAGAGCATTGGGATTTTGAATACTTTAAAATGATGGTTAAAGAAGTAAGAACTCATCTTAGTAAATATTTTGGAGATTCAAGATTTCCAATTTTGCCACAAAAAGCTGTACGTACTATAAGAAAAGCTTTAGATCAAGAAGATATTGTAACTTTAGATAATGGTGTTTATAAGATTTGGTTTGCAAGAAACTATAGATGTTCATTTCCAAATACTTTACTTTTAGATAATGCACTTGCAACTATGGGAGCAGGTCTTCCCTCAGCAATAGCTGCAAAGATTGTAAATCCAAATAAGAAAGTGGTTACTGTTTGTGGTGATGGTGGATTTATGATGAATTCGCAAGAGTTAGAGACAGCTGTTAGATTAAAGCTTGATTTAGTAGTAATTATTCTAAATGATAATGCATATGGTATGATTAAATGGAAACAAACAGGTATGGGATTTGATAGTTATGGACTTGATTTAGGTAATCCTGATTTTGTACAGTATGCAAACTCATATGGTGCAATAGGTCATAGACCAACTTCTTGTGAGGAGTTTGAAAAAACATTAGATGAGAGTTTAAACTCAAAAGGTGTTCATTTGATTGATTTAGCTGTTGATTATTCACTAAATCATGAGATATTAAATGAACTATTAGCTAAGAAAAAATGTTTGATATAAAGGAGAAAATTATGGGTACAGTAGAAGTAACATCACCATTTGATGGAAGTAAAGTTGGAGAAGTTCCGTTAAAGTCAGTTGACGAAGTTCAAAAGTCATTAGATATAGCACAAGCTACTTTTTTAGATTATGAAAATGTAATTCCAAAGTTTAAAAGAGTTGAGATTTTAGAAAAAGTAGTGCAGATTATGAGCTCACAAGTTGAAGAGCTTACTAATCTTTGTGCAAGTGAGGGTGGAAAACCTTATATTGACTCTAAAGTAGAAGTAAATAGAGCAATAAATGGAGTTAAACTTGCTATTGAACATATGGGAGCTTTTGAAGGAAAAGAGATAGCAATGGGTCATACTGCAAGTAGTGCAAATAGAATGGCATATACTTTTAAAGAACCAATTGGGGTAGTTGCAGCAATTTCTGCATTTAATCACCCATTTAACTTAGCTGTTCATCAAGTAATACCTGCAATTGCAGTTGGATGTCCTGTTATTATAAAACCAGCTACTCAAACTCCAATGAGTGCAATAAGATTAGTTGAGATTTTAGAAGAGGCTGGATTACCTCAAGGTTGGGCTCAAGCAATTGTTTGTGATAGAAAAGGGGCTGAACTATTAGCAACTTCACCTAAGATTAATTTCCTTACATTTATTGGTTCAGGAGATGTTGGTTGGAGTTTAAACTCAAAAGTAGCAAACGGTACTAGAGTTGCACTAGAGCATGGTGGTGTTGCACCTGTGATTATTGAAAAAGATGCAGATATTGAGGATTTAATACCTGCTATTACAAAAGGCGGTTTCTATCACGCAGGGCAGGTTTGTGTATCAGTACAAAGAGTATATGTACATGAAGATATAGTTGATGAGGTTGCACAAAAACTATCACAAAAAGCTTCACAATTAGTTGTGGGAGATCAAATGGATTCAAAAACAGAGGTTGGTCCACTAATTAATAACAATGAAGTTGATAGAGTAGAGTCTTGGGTAGAAGAGGCTGTATTAAAAGGTGGTAAGGTTTTAACAGGTGGTGCTAGAATCTCTGATTCTTGTTTTGAACCAACTGTTATTTTAAACCCATCTGATGATGCTTTAGTATCAACAAAAGAGGTATTTGGTCCAGTTGTTTGTATCTACTCTTATAAAGATTTAGATGAAGCAATCAACAGAGCAAATGGTTTAGAGGTATCTTTCCAAGCTGCAATATTTACAAAAAATATTGATAATGCTTTTTATGCAGTTAAAAGATTAAATGGAACAGCTGTAATGGTAAATGACCATACAGCATTTAGAGTTGACTGGATGCCATTTGGTGGAGCAAAAGCTTCAGGACTTGGTCTTGGAGGTATTTTAAACTCAATGGATGAAATGAGCAATGAGAAATTAATGGTAATTAAATCTCCTGTATTATAAGATAAAAAATTAAACTAAGGCAACTGCCTTAGTTACTTCATATTTAAGGCTATACATAAATGACTTGGAATGATTTTTTTAAACAGGAAAAAGATAAAGAGTACTTTAAAATATTAGAACAAAAAGTAAATGAAGCTTATGATAAAACAACAGTTTTTCCTCCAAAAGAGAAAATATATAATGCTTTTGAATTAACCCCTTTTGAAGATACTACAGTTGTACTTTTAGGGCAAGACCCTTACCACGGTGTTAATCAAGCTCAAGGTTTAGCATTTTCTACTCCAAGTGATATTAAAAACCCACCTTCTATGAAGAATATGTTAAAAGAGATAAATAGTGATTTAAATAAAGAATCAAAGTGTGAAGATGGCGATTTAACCCCATGGGCAAAAGATGGAGTTTTACTTATAAATGCTATTTTGACAGTGCAAGAAGCAAAAGCAAAATCACATCATAAGATGGGGTGGGAAATTTTCACAGATAATTTGATTAGATTTATTTCAAACTATAAAGAAAATGTTGTATTTATTTTATGGGGTACAAATGCTATAAAAAAAGAGAAGTTAATTGATAAGCAAAAGCATTTTATTTTAAAAGGTGTTCATCCAAGTCCATTGTCTGCATATAGAGGATTTTTTGGTTGTAAACACTTTTCAAAAACAAATGAGATTTTAAAAAGATTAAATAAAAAACAGATAGATTGGTAAATAATGACAAATATAAATGATGAAGATTTAAAGCTCTTTAGCTTTTTAAAAAAAGAGGATTTGGAAAAATTAAAAAAAATAAGTGTAAAAAAATATTTTAACAAAGATGAAATTCTTTTTTATAGGGGTGATGAGCCTAAATATCTATATCTTTTATCAAAAGGTATTGTAAAACTATATACCCATGACTCAAAAGAGAATGAAATAATAATACATAACTTAGTATCACAATCATTAATAGCAGAGATAGCAAACTATGAAGAGGTACCATATCCAGCAAACTGTGCCTTTGAAACAAACTCAGAGATTTTATTAATTAATTATGAGAAGTTTAAGAAACAGTTTTTACTAAAGCCGGAAACATCAATGTTTTTTATAAAATCACTTACAAAGAAGATTAAAGCCTTAGAGAATTTTATTTCATATAATATTAGTTCAAATAGTATAGAAAAAATTGCAAAATTTTTAATTGAAAATGAAGATATATTAATCAACCTAAAACAAGTCAAAATTGCACAAATACTTAATATAACCCCAGAAACTTTTTCAAGAAGAGTAGCAAAACTAAAAAAAGAGAAAATAGTTACAAGTTATAAGGGGCATATAAAAATTACTGACCATGATGCACTAAAAAGTTACATCTCTATTTAAATAATAAAAATTTAATAAAAAAGTAAAGTAACTCTTTACTTTTATACTAAATTAGTATATAATTAATAAAATCATTTCAAAGGAGTTATATGCTAAAGGTATTTATAGCACTTTTTTTAAGTGCAAGTTTTTTATTTGCAGCTATAGATGTAAATAAAGCAAGTAAAAATCAATTGATGGAAATTAAAGGTATTGGTGAGAAAAAAGCAGAACTTTTAATCAACTACAGAAAAAATAACAAGATTGAAAATTTAGATGAGCTTACAACTATAAAAGGGTTTGGTCCTAAATTAGTTGAGCAGATAAAAAAAGCTAGTAAATAGTCATAGAGCTTAGTTGCTAAGGAGGCAACTAACTCTTTTATGATAAAATTTTCAAAACTAATAAAAGGTTAGATTTTGAAATTTTCTATAAATAATCCATGTCCATGTGGTTCACTAAAAAAGTATAAAAAATGTTGTAAGATATACCACGATGGAACACTTCCAAAAGATGCATTAACACTAATGAAATCAAGATATAGTGCATTTGCCACAAATAATAGTAAATATATTATAAAAACTACACATAAAAGTAACAGTGATTTTACACAAGATACAAAATCATGGAAGAAATCAATTGAGAGTTTTACTCTAGCTACAGAGTTTAGAAAACTAGAAATAATAGATTTTATAGATGATACAAATGAGTCATATGTAACATTTAAAGCAGTTATATTTCAAAATGGAATAGATTCGTCATTTCAAGAAAAAAGTAGATTTTTAAAAGAAGATAATAGATGGTTATATATAGATGGTGAAATAAAAGAGTAAAAAGGAGAGATTGTGAAGATACTTTTAGCCCCAGCAGAGTCAAAAAGACAAGGGGGAGACAAAAAACCTTACTGCAAAGAGAATTTTGCATTTGATGAGTTATCTGATATTAGAGATAAAGCTTTTAATGCCTATGAGCAGTTTATACAAAGTCAATCTATAGAGGAGCTTTCTAAATGGTTTGGTTTAAAAAAAGATAGTGAAGTTGTTAAATATAAGCAAAGCTTAAAAGATAAGCCAACTATGAAAGCTATACAAAGATATACAGGAGTTGCATTTGATGCAATCTCTTATGATGATTTAAAAAAGCAAGAGCAAAACTATATAGATGAAAATGTAGTGATTTTTTCTAACTTATTTGGGCCATTAAAAGCTGATGATAATATTCCTGATTATAAATATAAACAAGGTGCAAAACTTCCAAATCTTAATATAGAAAAGTTTTATAAAGACAGTACTACAAACTATTTAGATGAGTATGTTGAGGGTGAAATTATAGATTTAAGAGCAGGGTATTATGAAAAATTTTATAAATCTTCTAAAGCAGATATTTTAACATTTAAGTTTATCAAAAATGGAAAAGTTGTAAGTCATTGGGCTAAACATTATAGAGGTGAAGTACTAAAGCAAATGTCACAGAAAAATATTATTTCAATCAAAGACTTTATGAATACTAGCATAGATGGATTGAAACTAATTGAGATACAAGAGAAAAAAAACATCAAACAGTTAATATTAGAAATTGAAAATTATTAATTTTTACAATTGTATATAAATTACCATTACTTGTTACTCTAATGCTATACTTTTATATTATTATAGATTACTAACATGGAGTAAGATATGGAGAGTCTAGCATTTTTAAAAAAATTAACAGTGATTTATGTTGAAGATGATAGGGTTGTAAGAGAACAAACTAGCAACTCTATTGAGAAATTATTTAAAGAGTTTCATATAGCCAAAGATGGACAAGAGGCATTGGATACTTATGAAAAGTTAATAAAACAAAAACATATAGTCGATGCAATTATAAGTGATGTTAATATGCCAAAAGTAGATGGTATAGAACTTCTAAAAGAGATAAGGCATAAAGACGAAAATATACCTTTTCTTTTTACTACTGCTTATACAGAAGAGAAGTATTTACTTCAAGCAATAAAATATAATGCAACTGCATATATTCTAAAACCTATTAATACTCAAGAATTAATAGATAAAGTTTACAAGGTTTGTCACACCTACTACCAAGAAGTCACTATAAAAAAACAAAAAGAAGAGCTAGAGAGATACTTAAATGCAATAGATAATGTTGCAATAGTATCTAAAGCAGATACTAAAGGGGTTATAACTTTTGCAAATGATATTTTTTGTGAGATAGCTCAATACTCAAGACAAGAGCTATATGGACAGCCTCATAATATTGTAAGACATCCAGATATGCCAAAGGCTGCTTTTAAAGATTTATGGGAAACTATAAGTAATGGTGACACATGGCAAGGAAAAGTCAAAAATCAAGCAAAAGATGGAAGTGCTTACTATGTAAATGCCACAATAATGCCAATTTTTGATGATATGGGAGATGAAGTAATTGAGTATGTGGGAATAAGGTTTTTAACAACAAACGATGAGTTAGAAAAACGTGAATTCAAAAAAAGAGTTTTACAAAATATACAAGATACCAAAAAACAGCATCAAAATAGTCAAAAAAAGATTAAACTACTTGAAGAGAAGCTGATAAAATATACAAACCTTGATTTAAACTCATTAAACAAAGAGATTATAGAATTAAGACAGAAGTGTGACTCAAGAAAGCAACAGATTAATTACTATGAAGATGAAATAAAAGAGTTAAAAGAGAAAAATACAAACATTACAAACACTGCAAATTCTAAAGTAAAAAATGCATCAAGAATAGCAATAAATCTAAAAGTAGAAAA
This sequence comes from Campylobacterota bacterium, assembly GCA_051746405.1. GTDB lineage: Bacteria > Campylobacterota > Campylobacteria > Campylobacterales > Arcobacteraceae > Arcobacter_B. The sequence continues at coordinate 8,600 of JBNJFB010000038.1, read as the reverse complement.
TGATAAATTAGTAAAGGAAAACAGAACAATAGATGAAGAGATAAAACTAAAAAAGAAAACTATTTTAGATTTAGAAGGAAGAATAAGCCAAAAAAATAAGCATATTGAAGACTTAAAAGATGTTATTGATTTTAAAGAAAAACAGCTTGCAGGAAAACTATAATGGTTACTTAATGCTAAAATTAGTATAATTCCTGTAATTGTATATAAATATGAGGTTTTTATGATAAAAAAGATATTTTTTCTAGTACTATTTGCAGCTATATCATTGTATGCAAATGAAAAAAGTAGTTTAGATGTAATTAAACAAGAAAATGAAATAAAAGTATGTATTTGGCCAGAATACTATGGAATATCCTATTTAGATCCACGAACACAAAAATTAGTGGGTATTGATAGTGATTTAGCAAAGCAGTTAGCAAAAGATTTAGATGTAAAGTTAAAGTTTGTACCAAGTTCGTTTGCAACTTTAATAGAAGATGTAAACTCTAATAAGTGCCATATTGCAATGTTTGCTATTGGAAATACAAAAGCAAGAGAAGATAAGCTTAGATTCACTACACCTCACCTATCAAGTGATATTTACGCAATTACTACAAAATCAAATAAAAGAATCAATACCTGGGAAGATATTGATAAAAAAGGGATAGTTGTAGCAGTTGCTAAGGGTACATATCATGAACCTGTGATGAAGCAAAAACTTAAAAATGCCCAGTTGTTAGTGGTGAATAGTTTTAAAGCAAGAGTGCAAGAGGTAAAAGCATCAAGAGCTGATGTTTTTATGACGGATTATCCTTTTGGAAAAAGAATGATTGCAAATACAAACTGGGCTAAGTTAATTACCCCTTCTTCAACTTATCACAAAACTCCATATGCATGGGTTATGAATTATGGGGATGATAAGTTTTATAATAGAGTTGAGAAGTTTATTAGTGATATTAAAACAGATGGAAGATTGTTAAAACTTGCTAAAAAAAATGGATTAGAGCCGATTGTAAGATTAAAGTAAAATATCTGAATGAATAACTTATCAAGTTTAACAAAAACCCTATTAGCTGCTTTAGTCATAGTGGCAATTGTGGTTACAATTATTATATCTTCTCTATCAATTTTAAAAGAGGATATAATAAATACACAAAAGCAGATTGCCAAGCTCCATGCAAATACCTTATCAAATCAAGTTACGCAAACATTTAATAATATTAATCTTTTATCATCAAACTTGATTTCAGTATTAAATGAAGAGAGTGATTTTGAAAATATAAACAGACAGTTTAAAGAGGTACTTTTTAATAACCCTTATATAAGATCTGTAAATATTCTAAATACAAATGAAGAGGTTATTTATAGTTCTAATAAACAAAATATTGGATTACACTTCTCTATAAATGACTTTTACCCTAAACCATTATTTGATAAATCTATTTTAAGATTTGGAATACCATGGGTTGGAAGAGATTTAATTGATGGGTATAATATAACTCATGTAAATGACATAAGTAAAGATGCTATAACTTTTATTCCTGTAATAAAACAGTTTCAAAAGTCTTCTGGAAACTATCATCTTTTAATTAATATTAATAGTGAATATTTTGTAAATAGATTTGCAAATGAACTAAAAAATACATTTGCATATATTGATCTTTATAGGTTGGATGATTTTTTGCTATTTTCCTCTGATGAGAGTTATACTCCTGGAAGTTTAACATCAAAAAGTAAACTATATGAAAAAGCAAAAGATGCTTACCATAGCTTTGGTATTGAAAAGCACAATAATAGACAGTATGTATCCTCTTATAATTTAGCTGAGATATTTCCTTTGAATATTGCTGTTAGGATTGATTTGCAAAAGAGTTTAAAGCAGTGGGAAAAGAAAACTTCAAAGATATCACTACTTATTATTTCGCTTGTTATTATATCTTCAATTTTAGTCTTAGCACTTCTATTTAAATACTTTATCGAAAAAGAAAAAGAGCTAAAACTTCAAAGAAAACAGTTAAAACAGCAAAAAAAGTTTCAAGTTTTATTTGAGCAAACTATCTTTTTAGCAGCTGTTATGGATAAGTTTGGGAATTTAGCAGAAGTTAATAACAAAGGTTTTAAGTATCTAAAAGAGTCTTCAAAGGAAGTTATAAATATGAAGTTTTGGAATCTTTCATGTTGGGATGAAGAAGAAAAACTTTATATAAAAGATAAAATTCAAAACTTTAAGTATGAGAAGCTAATAAATAAAGAGTTAAAACTAAGAGATAAAAAGGGTAATCAAAAAATAATAGAGTTTTCCCTTTTTCCTTTAGAAATTGATGATGAAGTAGAGCTTGTGGCATTAGGATTAGATGTAACAGATAAAAAAAGTGATGAAGAGCAGTTACGTCAAGCTTATACTGTATTTCAAAATACACATGATGGAATAGTAATAACTGATAAAGATACAAAAATAATCAATATAAATAAAGCATTTGCTGATGCTACTTTATATAGTTTAAATGAGATTAAGGGTAAAACCCCAAATATTTTAAAATCAGGAGCTCAAGATGAGAGTTTTTATAAAAATATGTGGGATAAAATAGATAAAAAAGGTTTATGGGAAGGAGAGTTAACAAATAAAAAGAAAAATGGAGACTCTTATGATGAATATATAACAATAAGTGCTGTATATGATGAAAATAAAAGAATAAAAAACTATATAGGAATATTTTCAGATACAACTGCACAAAAAATTCAAGAAGCAAAACTAAAAGAGCAAGAGCAGTTAATACATCAACAATCAAAGATGGCAGCTATGGGTGAGATGTTAGAAAATATTGCCCATCAATGGAGACAACCACTATCAGTAATATCTACAATAGCTACAGGTATTGTATTTAAAAAAGAGATGAATATATGTGATGAGAAAGAGGAGATTGAAGAGTTAAAAAAGATAAATGAATCAACTCAATACTTATCTGAAACAATAAATGACTTTAGAGACTTCTTGAAAGCCAATAAACCAAAAGTAAAGTTTGATTTAAAAACAACAGTTGAGAAAACTCTGAAATTAGTAAGTTCAAAGTTTAAAAATAGAAGTATAGTAACAGTGTTAGATGTAGATTATATTGAGATATATGGAGTTGAAAATGAACTAATTCAAGTACTTTTAAATATTTTTAATAACTCAAAAGATGCCCTTGAAAATAAGAGCTTAGAAACTAAAGTTATTATAATTGAAACTAAAAAATATGAAAAAAATATAACAATAAATATAAAAGATAATGCAGGTGGAATAAAAGAGAATATTATAAATAGAGTATTTGAACCATATTTTACAACAAAGCATAAATCCCAAGGTACAGGAATAGGTTTATATATGAGTCAAGAGATTATAGTAAAACATTTTGATGGAACAATTAGATGTTTTAATACAAACTTTGAATTTGAAAACAATAGCTACACGGGAGTTAATTTTGAGATAAGTTTACCTATTTAGAGTAGTTTTTTATAGAAACTATTAATCATTAATAACAATAGTTTTAGAAATAATATCCTGAAATGTTTTTTTCTCTTTATGAAAGTAGGGCATAAAAAGTAGAAATATAGTAATCATTGAAATAAGTGTAGCAATAAATCTTACAATAGCTTGAAAGAAGTTAACTCTTTGCTTTTGTAAGTTGACAAGTTTTATCTCATAAGCTTTCATTCCAGGTGTTTGGAACTTTATATACCAAAATAGTGATATTATAAGCCCACTTATACCAAGAATCAATCCCCAACCAAAAAGCTTTTGTGAAGCAAACTCTTCACCTCCACCTATTATTATATATATTATTATATAAGTAATAGGTGTAGTTACTAAAAAAGAGTCTGTTAAGAAAGCTTTAAATCTAGATGCTAAAGATGCACAAGGGTTACTAATAGGTTTAGAAGTAGCATCTTCTACTTTGTTATTAGTTTGTCTTTTTTGTTTTACATCTCTCCATCTACTCATATATTAGTTTCCTCTACTACCTGGCTTATATGCTTTAGAACCCTCTTTACACATAGGGCAATCTTCTGGGGCATACATTTCAAAAGTAAAATCATCTAACGCAAATAAAGGTTTATCAAAAGGCAGTTTACAGTTGTCTTTAGGTTCACTATTACTACTGACTCTAGAACAGAATCCTCTATTAGCTAAAGCAGCATATGCAGTAATATTACCACCATTTGCTTCAACTTGTTTAGCAGCTTCAAGTGCACTTCCACCAGTTGTGATAATATCTTCACAAATAATATAGTTTGCACCTTCTTGTACTTCAAAACCTCTTCTAATACTCATTTGCCCATCAACTCTTTCAGCAAAGATAAACTTCACATCAAGTGCAGTTGCAAGTGCAAACCCAGCAATAAGACCACCAAGTGCAGGAGAACAAACAGCATCTACTTTTATATTGGCATCTTTTATCTGTTTTGCTAAAGCTTCTGCTAGTTTTTTAGCATTTTGTGGATCTTCTAAAACCTTTGCAGATTGTAAATAAAATGCAGAGTGGTTTCCACTACTTAACTTAAAATGTCCCTCTAGTAGGGCTTGTGAGTCTTTATATATCTGTTCTATATTCATAAATTATACCGTTAAAATTTCTTTTTCTTTTGTTTTTAAAGTCTCATCTGCCTTTGCAACAAAAGAATCAGTTATTTTTTGAATCTCTTCTAAAGCTTTTTTATTCTCATCGTCAGTAATATCTTTTTCTTTATGTAAAACCTTCACTTTATCATTTGAGTGTTTTCTTACATTTCTAATTGCAACTTTAGCATCATCAGTCATACCTTTAGCTTGTTTTGCACTCTCTTTTCTTTGGTCAACTGTCATAGGTGGAAAGAATAGTTTAATTAAATCTCCATCATTATTAGGGTTAACTCCAATGTTTGCATTTTGTATTGCTCTTTCAACATCACCTAGTAAGCTTTTTTCCCATGGGTTTATTACAATAGTAGTTGCATCAGCAGCTGTTACTGAACCAACTTGGTTAAGTGGAGTTGGATTTCCATAATAATCAACAGTAATACCATCTAAAATTGTAGTATTAACCTTTCCTGTTCTTAGTGTTTTATAATCTCTTTTTAAAGCCTCAATTGACTTTTCCATATGATCTTTAGTTTCAGCATAAATCTCTTCTAACATCTATTTCTCCTTATTTTATTAGTAGTTTACTTGAAATTGTGTAGTAGTCAGGACTAATTGCAACTCTATTTCTAGAGAATTTTAGTCTTTTATTTACATTAATGTTAATTATACCATCTTTTACTTTTATATTTTGCCAACCATGACCTGATATATAAAGTTTTGCATCTTTTATGCTAGGGTCAACTTTTACATGAACTTTTTTTAAGACTCCATCTTTAGGATACACCTTTGGTTCAACCCAAGTTGCACTTAAAGATTTATATCTAAGTTTTTGTTTTATATTTACATCACCAACAACTGCAATTCTATATAAATCATTAATATCGCTATGTTTATTAACACTACCTAAACTCTGATTTGCAATATAATCAAAATTAAACTTTTTAATTGTCTCTTTAACTTCTTGATTATACTCCCCATAAGGGTAAACATATCCTTTTGGTTTAAATCCTAAATTCTTAACAAAAATATCATAAGCTTTTTTTGTATCTTCATAAACTTCATCTTTTGAAAGTTTAGTTAAGTGTTTATGTGAGTATGAATGAAGTGATATCTCTCCATATTTTGAAGCATCTTTTAGTTCATTCCAACTCATAAAATCAGAATAGTTTTTCTCTGTGGCTTCAACGTAAACATACAGTGAAAATGGATAGTTATACTCTTTAAATATAGGTAAGCCATTTTCATAGAAACTTTTGTATGAATCATCAATATGTAAAGCCACCCAGTTGCTAGGGATTGGTTTATTATTTTTAAGTCTATCTATAATCTTGGCTGTTGCAACAACTTCATAGTTATTTTTTTTTAAGTATTCAAACTGCTGCTTTAATTGCTGTATAGTAGTATTTGTACTCTTATGTGTTTCATCACCAAATCTATGATATACAAAAATATGTGCATTAGCACTTAAGTACAAATAGGAGATACAAAGAAGTAAAATATACTTCATATTTCTTCTTTATACTCTACTAGTTTTCAGTAGGAACAACAGGAGCAGAACCAGGAGCATCTGGAGCTGTTGATTGTTCAGTCTCTTGATTTGGTATTGTTGGGATTAATGTGTCTGTTTGAACACTATCAATTGCACTTTTATTTCTCTCTTCATTATACATATATCCTAATGTAATGGTATTAATTACAAATACCAATCCAAGTGCCATTGTGGCTTTTGATAGGAAGTTTCCAGGACCTTTAGCTCCAAACATTGAGTCATTACTTCCACTATATGCACCAAGTCCTATACTAGAACTTTTTTGAAGTAAGATTACGATTGTTATTATTATTGCTAAAACAAACTGAACTATTAGCAGTGTAGATGTCATTATCTATTTCCTTTTTAAAAAATGGTGTATATTTTATCTAAAACTTATTAATAAAAAGTTAAAATGCTCTCTATGTCAGTTAAAAACCAGTTTTCAAAGCATGCAAAGCAGTATCAATCCCATAACATAATTCAACAAATTTGTGCAAAATCACTTATAAGAGAGTTAAAGTCAAAACCTAAAAGAGTGCTAGAACTTGGCTGTGGTACGGGTCAAGTCTATTCACAAATAACGTGGGATTTAGATTATTATAAGGCAATAGACTTTTCATCTTCAATGTGTAAACTTCATCCAAGAAGTGAAAATATTGATGTAAAATGTTTCGATTTTGATAGTGAAGCTTTCTTTGAAAATATAAAAAATGACAACTTTGATATAGTTTTATCTTCATCTGCTCTACAATGGTCAAAAAATTTATCAAAAATAGTAAAAAAATTATCATATATAACAAATGAGATAAATGCTGTTTTATTTACTTCAAATACATTTAAAACAATACAATCTATTTCAGGTACAAAATCACCCATATTAGATGAATACTCTATAAAAAAAGCTTTTAGCAAATATTTCAAATGTGAATTTGAGACTATAATGTATAAATTAGAGTTTGATAATAAAAAAGACCTATTTGATTATATAAAAAAATCAGGAGTAAGTGGTAGTGATGCTAGCTTAGATTTTAAGGTAGCTAAACAACTCTATAAAAACTATACTCTAAACTACTTAGAGTTTGAAGTTATTTTTGTTAAAACAGTTTCTAAATTGTAAAGTTCATATCTAATATATTTAAAGTTTTCACTATTTTTTATATTTGTAAGTTTGGTAAACTCTTCTAATACTCTTGAACTTTCTTGTGCTCTTTTAAAGTTAGCTATTAATATACTATGTAAATCTTCTCTATTTTGTTCACTTTTAATAGAAGCTCTTAATACATCATTTTGTACATCTCTTGTATTTAAAAGTTCACTATAGTTATCAGTTCTACATAAATGTCTTAATGCTTTTAGTTGTGAAGATGTTTTTTTATCATTATATACATATCTAAATATATCTTCAACTACGCGGATACCCTCACGAAGTCTATTTAGATTTGCATCAATTAGTCTTAAATTATTTGAAATCATTTTAGGTTGCTAAAAATAGTAAACTAACCCAAGAGGGTTAGTTTTACTCATCATTGCTATTCATGATTCCAAGAATCTGTAATAGTGAGATAAATAAGTTAAAGAAATCTAAGTATAATGATAGAGCTGCTTCCACAGGTGAATCATATCCACCTCTAATAATTTGCTGCGTATCATAAAGAATGAAAGCAGAAAATAGTAAAGCACCAGCACTAGCAATAACTAATTGAAACATTGAAGATTGAATAAAGATATTAGAAATACCTCCTACAATCATAATAATCAATGCAATAAATAGAAACTTACCCATACTTGAAAAATCTCTTTTTGTTGTCATTGCAAACATAGAGATACCACCAAATGCTACAGAAGTCATTAGGAATGCTTGACCAACAATAGATGCACCACTAGGCATAGCAAAAATTGCTGCTAATAATGGAGCAATTGTTAAACCTGAAATAAACGTAAATAAGAAAAGCACTGCAAGGTTTACACCAGGTGTATGCTTAACTCTTGGTATTACAAAAAATATCAATGCTAATTCAATAGCAAATAATACCCACTTTACAGGACCTGCTAATAATCCCACTATTTCTAATCCTATATATGCACCTGCAGTTGCAGCAAGCAATGAACCTGCAAATAGCTGATAAGTAGCTCTCAAGAAACTCATTAATTCGGCTCTTGATGAATCCTGTGTATATTGAGATGAGTCTTGAGATAGATAATCTCTATTATACATTTTTTTATCCTTTATATTTTTTTGTTGTGTAATTTTATTATCTTTGACTTAATTACATCTTTATTTATAGATGTACTCTAAGATATTTGATATATTAATATAGAATAGTAAATGAAAAATTAATAAAAACTCAAAAAATAAAATAAAACCCCAATAAAAAACAAGTAAACCCCAGAAAAAACAACAAATTAAAAAATTTAAGCTCTAATTTAGAAAATACTCTTGACAAAGATGAATAATTTGTCTATAATTCCCGTCCAAATTCACAGAGA
>JBNJFB010000037.1:0-23413 GCA_051746405.1 Campylobacterota bacterium | reverse complement strand
ACAGAGTTATATAGATGAGGATATATCACTAAACTATTCAATAGCAGATAGTTTTGATAGTGATTTAATAGGTGATAGTATTGATAGTGAGTTATATGAGTATTGGATTGAAGATTTAGCATTATGATAACAAGGAATAAGAAGATGAAAAAAAGTTTAATTACAGCACAGATTTTATTGGGAAGTATATTTTTACTTAGTGGTTGTGGAGGAGGTGGAGGAGATAGCTCTACTTTAGCAAATACATCAAGTTTAAGTAAAATAAATGGTGTAGTATCTGATGGACCAATTAAAAATGCAAGAGTTTTTTTAGATGTTAATAATGATGGTTCTTACAATAGTGGCGAACCTTATAATATTACAGATGATAATGGTAAGTATGAGATTTCATATGTACTTGATCCTGGTAAAGAGTATCTTTTGATCGCAGAGGGAGGCTTTGATAATACTTTAAAAACAGTTGATCCTAAAGATAACCCAAATGAAGACAATTTAAAATTTAAAATGTTTCTTAATGTAGAATCACAGGGGAAAACAACCGATACTAATATCGTAGGAAAAACATACAAAAAAGATTTAACACCAATTACTTTCAAAAATCATATTAAATCTTTAGATAAGAGGTTAAATAATAGTATAAAAGATGACACAAATAACCCATTAAAAGGTTTAATAGATACTGCTAAAACTGATAGAAAAGAGATTTTTAAAGATTATATCCTAAATAATCAAGATGATATGAATGAAACAATAGTAAATGTGGGAAAAATCATAGAGTTTGAAAATAAAGAGAAAGAGACAGATTCTACAAAGAGTGATTTGGGATTGTCATCAACTAGTAAAATTAATATAGTAATAGATGATAATAAAATATTGCCAACTTTATTACAAGAATCAAGAACTTCGCCTGCTATAATTGGTAATATGGTTATCTCAAAGGACTTATCTCCTGCTAAAACTATTGGTGAGTGTAAAGTTCATGTTACTAGATATGATAATTTGATTGAAGTGCCAAATGGGTCTTTATTGAAAAATGAAAAGTTAGAGTTTGAAAATGGGGCTGATATTACTACAAATAGTAATTGTAATAATAATATTATCACAGATACAGACCTATTAAGTAACTATACCTTAAATAGTAATCAAGCTTTTTATCAGTTTAATAGTAACAGTGATACTTGGACTAAAGTTAATGATAAATCAGATTTAGAGTTAAAACCATTTGTTATTGCAAAGGAAGTAACTACTACTTCTAAGATAATTGATATAAAAGATATTGCAAACGATAATGATACTGTAGTGATAAAAGCAAAAGATAGTAGTGGTAAAGAGGTTATTATTGATTCTATTATTAAAACTTCAAATAGTGATGATATAAATATAACAATCCCAGATGGATATACAGTCTCTAATATATCAGTTGTTAGTAAAACTAATCAAGAGAGTAATGATAATGGAAGTGCGGCGAAAACTGTTGAAATTAATACATCAGATGATGGCAACATAACTTTAGATGATTCACAAATAGAAAAAACATTTGTAATAAAAGAACCTTTAAAAGGTACTCTTGTTAAAGGAGATAGCACAGAAGACACAGTTGGTATTTCATCTTTGATTAATAGTAAAATAGCATTTGATATTATAGATGAGTATGATGAAGAAAATATAGAGTCTAATGAAAATGGAATAATTAAAACTATTAAGTATAATGAGAATAGTGGTATCGTAACTGCATCATTTGAAATCAGTAAAAATATTAAGGAAGATATAGATAGTTATACGCAAGAGTCTAACTCAAAGTACGAGGGAACAGTAATATTTGATAAAGAGGATAAGAGTTTAAAAAATGCAAAATACACTCAAAAATACACCCAAGAAAATAGTAAAAGTGGAGAAAATAGCTTAGATGGGTTAATTACGATTAAGAGTGTTGATAATAATTTCTCACTTCTTTTTGAAAAAGGGGACTTTGATCTATATAGTTTAGAGTATGGAAATATCAAAGGGAAAGTAAAAACTCAAAAAGCAACAGTAGCTAAAACTAATCAAGGAGTTTTTAATACCCTAGATACAAATCAAACAGTAATGACAACACAAATAGAACCTGTGAAAAAAGATGCTTTATATCCTGCAAGTTTAGTAGGTAACTGGAATGGGACATTTAGTGATAGTTGTATACAGAATAATGGAGATATGACAATAAGCTTTATAAGTGAGTATAGTGCCTCATGGCAAGCACAATCTGATAATAGGGTTTATGGAACTGAGCTTAGTGTAAGTGGTACAAAAGTTACTTTAAAAGATAGTAGTAAAATATGGTCAGTTGCTGATATTGGATCCAACAGTATTAGTGGTACATGGAGTGATACAGTAAATGATTGTAATGGTGAGTTTACTGTTTCTAAGGGAGCTAAATGAGAATAATTAGACTTCTAGTTGTATCAATTGCTTGCTTTACTTTTTTAAACTCGCAAGAGTTATCAAATCAGCAAGTTATAAAGCTTGATTTAGATAGTTTAGTTCAAAATGTAGTAAAAAGAAATGCTAAAGGTTTAAGTGAACTAATAAATGTAAAAACTAAACAAAATGAGATAAGTATACAAAAAAGTATTTATGAACCTGTTTTTAATTTAAGTGTATCATCTTCGAAGCAAGAGTCAAAAACAAGTCCTGAAGACTCTTACTATAGTTATTTAGATAGTCAAAATACAAATGTATATGAGTCTAAGTCTCAAAATTATGAAGTTGGTTTTACAGGACTTTTGCCAACAGGTGGAACTTGGGGAATTAAAGCTATACAAAATAAGCTAAGTAGTAATGTAATTGAGAAACAAGCACCATTGGATGAAGATAGTGAGTTTAGAAGTTATTTAAAACTAGAGTTTCAACAACCTTTACTTAAAAATGCAGGTACACAAATAACATCTATTCAAGAAAGTATCGCAAGGGTTAATAGCAAGATTAGTGTTTATGAATATGAGAATTTATTAACTGAGTTAGTTGGTGTAACAATTCAAACATACTGGCAACTTTATGGAGAGATAGAGATAGTAAATAGTTGGTCTAAGCTTATAGAGATTACTAATGAAAACATAGAGACATTAAAAAAACTTGTTTTAAGTGGTAAAATACCTCAAACAGAGATTTATGATATAGAAAATAGACTATTGACAATGAAGCTAAGTAAAATTGAGGCACAAGAGAGATTAAACGAAAAGAAAAATCAACTTTTGTCTTTACTTAATTTAAATATAATCAAAAATGATAATATAAAGTTTATACTAACTGAAAATATAGAAGATGAGAATATTATACCAAGTTTAGATGAGAGCTTTACTAAGTCTTTGAAAAATTGGCCTGAATATAATATAGCTAAGAAAAATTTAGAGCTTGAAAAAATATCAAAAAAGTATATTGACAATCAAAGTTTACCAACTTTGAATCTTATAGCAGATATATCTAATCAAGCTTTAGAGCATAGTAGCAGTAAGTCATTAAAAAGTATTAATTCTGATGATTATCAAGCTTGGAATGTAGGCTTAGAGTTTTCTATGCCTATTTTTGGGAATAAAAAAATGAAATATCTTGAAAAAAATGCAAGATTAAAACTACTTAAACAGAGAGTTGAAATTAACTCTTTAGAAAAAAATCTTGCAAATAGTTTACACTCTAGAATAGAAAAATTAAAAGCAGCTAAAAGACAAGTTGAGTTATTAACTAAAAGTTTGGATTTAAAAAATAAGTTATTAGAAGTTGAGAATGAAAAGTTTTCATTAGGTAAAGTAAGTATCAAAGAGGTATTAAAGCAAGAGTTTGAGTATATAGAACATAAAAAAAAGATATATGAAATGGTAGTAAAGTGGAAAACAGCTGAGGCTATTTTACAAAAAGTTATGGGGCAACTACTTGATACTTATGAAATAGAGGTACAACCCAAAAATCTTGAAAAGAAAGTTAATACTAATGCTTTTTCAAATAATTTTAATTTAAAATAAAGGATAGTTTGTGAAATGGTTAAGAGGTACTATCTTAGGAGTAATTGTTTTATTTACTTCTTTAAATGCTATTGAAGTTACAGGTATAGTTATTCCTAAGCACCAGCTTGAGTTAGCTTTTTCTATTGATGGAAAAGTTTCAGATATATTTTTAAAAGAAGGCGATAGGGTTAAAAAAGATCAGATAGTTTTAAAGCTGGATGACTCTTTGCAGAAATTAGATGCAAAGAGAAAAAAGATTATTTATGAAGATGGTTCATTTTTAAATGCTTTGAAAAAAAATGAGAAACTTATTTCTAAAATAGTTAAATCAAATAAACAACTCTATGAAAGAACTAAATCAATTAGTCAAGATGAAGTTATATCTTCACAAATTAAATATTATGAACATTTAGCACAATACTTATCCACAAAACATAAAAAAAGTATAGAAAATATTGAACATCAAATGTCTTTAAATTTATTGAAAAATCATACTTTGGCTTCACCAATAAATGGTATAATAACAAAAATAGAGTATGATGTTGGAGAGTGGATAAGAAGTGGTGATAGTGTAGTTGAAATTGTGGATTATTCAGAATGTTTTGTGGAGTTTAATATTGAACAAAAATATGTAACAAAGCTTGAAATTGGAAATAAGTTACCTGTGAAAGTTAAAAATGGTGAAGAGTATATAAACAAAAATAGTACTATTGTTTTTATCTCACCTGTTGCTGATAGTTCAAGTAGTTTAGTTAGAATAAAAACAAAATTGAATAACAGTAATTTAGCAATAACTCCAGGGTTATCTGCTTTTGTTTCTATTGAATATGATAATATGAATTCTAATAAAGTAGAACAAGATTTAATTCCTTTAGAAAATAATATAATTAATGGACAAAATGAGAGAAATAATACAAAATAGTACAGATGCAATTGATGTACTAAACAATATAAAATATTTAAGAAGTTTTAACGGTGAAGAAAAAGAGTTTTGGAAATACTATAGTGAAACTATTATAAAGCTTCTAAAAAGCTCTTTTGCCATTATTTTAAAAAAAGATAGTATTGATTCATCAAATTTGAACTTAATTGAACTAATTGATGATATTGATTTAAATAGTAAGTTGCAAGAAGTTGAAAATGTAATTGGTCAAAATATTAATAAAACAATTCAAAAAGGTTATAGTTATGGACCTTTAGGATTTAAAATAGATGGACTTTCTAAACCTTTCTTTTTATCTTTTGAAATAGAGTCTGGCGATGATGAAATAATTGTCTGTACTATAATTATCGATAGAGTGAATATACAGTATTTTAATGAAATAGTATTAAGAACTCAATTGATAAATGATGTTTATATAAACTATAAAGATTATAACTATAATCAAAACCTACCAGTTGTAAATAATAATGAATCAAATCCTGAATTATATAATATATTAGAACTGATTAATTTAATAAAAGATGAAAGAAAGTTTTTATTAGCTTGTATGAAGTTAGTAAATGAGCTTGCCATAAAGTTTGATTGTTCTAGAGTTACTTTAGGTTGGAAAACCAATGAATATATAAACTGTATTGCAGTTTCGCATTTAGAGAAGTTTGATAAAAAAAGTGAAGTTATAAAGCAGCTTCAAGATGCTTATGAAGAGTGTGCAGATCAAGAAAAGAGTATTGTTTTACCAAGTGAAGATGAAAATATTTTGACTTTAGCCCATGAAGAGTACCAAAATAAAAACTCATTAAACTCTTTAGTGTCTATACCAATTATCTATAATAGTGAAGTTTATGGGGTAGTTACTTTAGAAAATGAAAAAGCAGAGTTTGAACAAAGAGATATAACTTTATTAAATTTATCTTTCTTACAGTTAAATGTTTGGTTATTTGATTTGTATGAAGATGATAAATGGTTAGGCAAAAAAATATTGGACAAAAGTAAAAAGGGCTTGTCAAAATTTTTAGGAAGTGATAATACATTTGCAAAGCTTATTGGAATAGTTGTATCTATACTATTTTTATACTCTATATTTTTTAAGTGGGATTATAAAATAGAAGTTACAGCAACCCTAGATACAGATAGTATTGCATATATACAAGCACCTTATGATAGCTATATTAAAAATGTCAACTATTACCCAGGTGAATTTGTAAAAAAAGATGAAACAGTTATAGAGCTTGATAAAGAAGAGTTGCTACTTAAAAAATTAGAAATGGAATCTGATGTAGTTAGATATAGAAGAGAAGCTGAAAAAGCAAGAGCTAGAGGTAAATTAGCTGATATGAATATAGCAATTGCAAAAGTTATACAAGCTCAAGCATCTTTAAAGAAAGTAGAATACTATTTAAATTATTCACAAGTAAAATCACCTTTTGATGGTGTAGTTGTTGAGGGAAATAAAAAAGAGTTATTATCATCACCTGTAAGTAAAGGTGATATGCTCTTAAAAATAGCGAACTCTAATGATATATTTATAAAATTTAAAATTAGTGAAAAATATATTGATGAGATTAACTTAGAGGATATGGGAGAACTTAAACTTTTAAGTAAACCTGAAAACTACTATCCTATTAAGGTTATGAATATAGTTCCTGTAGCACAGGTTGATAAAAACAATGGAAATATATTTGTTTTAAAAGCTAAAGCATTAAATGGAGTTGAGTCTTGGTGGAGACCTGGAATGAGTGGAGTTGCTAAAATTAATGTTGGTAAAAGAAGAGTAATATGGATAATAACACATTCAACAATTGATTTTTTAAGAATGTTTTTTTGGTTGTAGATTATGAGTGAAAGTGTCTTTAGCCAGTCTTGGCATGTGGTTTCAGAATTGCATGTGAGTTTATTAAGTAGTATAAAAGTACATAAGCAGTATTACAGAGGTAAAACTTGGTATGTATTAAATGATAGTTTTAGTAGTAAATTTTTTAAAATTACACCTGAGGCATATAAGTTTCTAAGTCATTTGACTATAAAAAAGAGTGTAGAACAGATATGGTTAGAGTATTTAGAAAAGTATCCAGATATAACTCCAACACAAGATGAAATTGTAAATATTTTAACACAGTTGCATGGAAATAATTTGCTTTATTTTAAAAATAGAGCTGACAGTGAAAATATGTTTAAAAGAGCCACTAAAAACAGACAAAAAGAGATAAAAAGTAAAATAGCAAGCTTTCTGTTTATAAGAGTTCCTTTGTGGAATCCTAGGCAATGGCTTGAAGATAAAGCTAAATTTATTGATGTTTTTTTAAGTAAGAAGTTTGTAATTGTTTGGTTTGCTTTTTTTATATATGCATTGTTTTTAATAGCAGAAAACTTTGATAAGTTTTCTACTCAAGGACAGGGAATTTTAGCACCTAGTAATATTGTATTTTTATATATAGGTTTAGTTATTTTAAAAATATTTCATGAGTTTGGCCATGCTATGATGGTTCGAAAATTTGGGGGTAATGTCACTACAATGGGGGTGATGTTTATAGTCTTTACCCCTTTACCATACATGGATGCAAGTAATAGCTGGGCTTTTAAAAATAAATATCAAAGAGCACTTGTAGGTGCAGCTGGTATGATTGTGGAGTTATTTATAGCCTTTATTTGTGTTATTATATGGGCAAATACAGGACAAGGAGCCATAAACTCTATAGCTTTTAATATAATGATAATAGGTTCTGTTTCAAGTATATTTTTTAATGGGAATCCTCTTTTAAAATTTGATTCTTATTATATACTTTCAGATTTATTGGAAATACCAAATCTTTATCAAAGATCAAGAGAGCAATGGTTTTTTTGGATTAAAAAGTATATTTTTGGACTAAAAGATATGTCAAAAGTATCAGACTCTTTTAGTGAGAGCTTTTGGTTGGCAACTTATGCTTTATTGAGTACAATTTATAAATTTATAGTTGCATTGCTTATTGCAGTTTTTGTAGCTGACCAATGGTTTTTGTTGGGTGTTGTTGTAGTTTTAATATCACTTTTTATATGGGTTTTAAAACCTATTTATTCAGCTATTAAATATCTTTTAAATGATAATGAATTAATTACTAAAAGAGCAAGAGCTATTATTACAAGTAGTTTTTTTGTTTTCTTTGTAATTTTACTTTTTGGAATTATACCTTTTGATGATTCAATCAAAGCCAATGGTATAGTACAGGCTAAAAACTCAATTAAAGTATACTCTTTTAATGATGGGTATTTAGATAAGGTTTTTGTTGAAGATGTACAAAGAGTAAAAAAAGGTGATAGATTAATACTATTGGAAAATAGAGAGTTAGATTTTGAGATAGAACAGACAAAAGCTATGATTTTAGAAACAAAAGCTATGAGATTAAAAGCTAATCAACAAAATATTGCAAACCTAAAACCCTTGAATGCAAGACTTGAACTTCTTGAAGAGAAATTAGATTTTTTAGATTATAAAAAGGAAAAACTTTTGGTGGAGTCTTCCCATAATGGCTTATTTATCTCAAATGATATTTTAAAAACAAAAAATAGACTTTTAAAAAGAAGAGAGTTAGTAGGTGAAATAATAGATGATGAATATTTTGAATTTGTTGCTGTAGTACCTCAAGAAAAAGTATCAGTGCTATTTAATGATAAATTATTTAATTCACAAATAAAGCTTAATGGAATAGCATCTAAAACAATTGAAGTTGAAAATATAAATATAATTCCCCATGAGCAATATAAATTGCCATCAGCTGCATTGGGTATGTTAGGTGGTGGAGATATAGCTATTCAAGAAGATGATACCCATGGGGTAAATACAAAAGAGTCCTTTTTTAAGGTAATAGCACTTATAAAAAACAGTAATAATAATCCCTTATTATATGAAGATAGAACAGGTGTATTGAGGATTGAAACAACAAAGAAAACTCTTATACAACAAACCATAAGGTTTGTAAGGCAACTTTTACAAAAGAGATATCAGCTTTGAAAAATGAAAAAGTACTTTATAAAAGTTTCGACTCTTTTAATCATAATATCAAAGGGTATTTTAAAAAAAAGCTATTTAATTATAGTAAACTTAAAAAAGATGCAAAAGAGATATATGAATTGTCTTTAAGTTTTCAAGATTTAGATGATGAAAATCTTTTTTTTAAAATCAAAAATCAGAAAAATAAGTTTTTAAGAAAAAAAGAGAGTGAGTATGAAGTAAAATTATCTTTTGCATTAATTTGCGAACTTTGTATAAGAGTTATAGAAAAAAGACCATATATTGTTCAGATTATGGGTGCATTAGCTATGATTAAAGGTAATATTATAGAGATGTCAACAGGTGAGGGTAAAACGATAACAGCATGTATTACTGGAATTTTGCTTAGTTGGAGAGGCAAACCTTGTCATGTAATTACATCAAATGATTATTTAGCAAAAAGAGATGCTTTATTGTTAGAAGAGTTATATAAAAAAGCATTTGTAAATGTAGGTTATATTACAAATGATATGAAAACTGAGCAAAGAGTTGAAAACTATAAAAAAGATATTGTTTATGCTACTAGCAATGATATATTAGCTGATTACTTAAAAGATAATTTAAAATTTGAATATAAAGATAATAGTACAAAAGGTTTAATAGATAAATTAAAAAATAGAAAAGAGCAAAGAGTTGTCCCTGAATTGCATAGTGTTATAGTAGATGAAGCAGATAGCGTTTTAGCAGATGATGCAATAACTCCTTTGATAATATCTATGCAAATTGAAGATAAGGACTTAAATAATGCTACACTTAAAGCTTATAAAATAGTTCAACAAATGAAAAAAGATATTCATTACAGTGTAAATAAAACATATCGTACCATAGAAATCACAAATGAAGGTTATAAGTATATAGATATTTATAAAGAGACTTTCCCTTTGTCATGGAAAGTTCATTATCGTTTAAAATATATTGTAAGGCAAGCAGTTTTAGCAAAGGAGTTTTACCATTTAAATAAACAGTATGTAATAATTGATGGAAAAATAGTTATTGTTGATGAGAAAACTGGAAGATTGATGCAAAGTCGTTCTTGGAGTGGAGGTTTGCATCAAGCTGTTGAAGCTAAGGAGGGATTAGAGTTAACAAAACCTACTAAAACAAATATAAAAATGAGTTTCCAAAGGTTTTTTAGACTTTATGATAATATTTGTGGTATGAGTGGAACTCTTCAAAATATCCCAAGAGAATTATGGCAAATCTATTACTTAAATATTGTTAAAATACCTCAAAGAGTTCCTAAGAAAACAGATATATTAAAAGATGAGATTGTTTATACAAAAGAGAATAAATGGAAAAAAGTTTGTGAAGAAGTTGTTAAGGTACATAGTAGTAAAAGACCTATATTAATTGGGGTTAGAACAATTTTAGAAGCTAATGAATTAGAAGTTCAATTATTAAAGTATGGTTTAAATTGTAATGTATTGCATGCATTAAATCATGAAAAAGAAGCTTCAATAGTTCAAAAAGCTGGTGAAATAGGAACTATAACTATTGCAACAAATATGGCTGGTAGAGGTACAGATATTCATATTTCAAAGCAGTGTAATGAACTTGGTGGATTACATGTTATTGTTACTGAAAGAAATGAATCAAGAAGAGTTGATTTACAACTTTTTGGAAGAACAGGCAGACAAGGACAAAATGGAAGTGTAAAAACTTTTTTAAGTATTGAAGATGAGCTTTTACAAGTATATATGCCAAAAGTTCTTAAACCCTATCTTTCAAAAATAATTCAAAATAATTATGGACAAAAAATAATTATTAATTTGTATATTTTAATGCAACTTTTTGTAGAAAAAGCTAGTTCTAAAAGGCGGATAGAAAACCTTATAAAAGAGTATGATTTTATGAAAAATATCTCTTTTACACAAAAAAAATAGTTTATTGCTAAGATGAATAAAAGTAAAGCAAACTACATAAAATAAGGAGCGATGTGAATGAGTCAAGTTATAAAGTATAACAATTCGGAAGTTTTGAATGGGTGGATAAGTAATCACAATTGGCAAGAGTTGGAATCTTATTTAAAAACAATTCCTCAAAGCAAATTTCGATCTTTGGAGTTTATGGTAAGAGGGCTACTAGAAATATATAAGTATAGAAATCTAGTAGCATCTTTAGATAACCTAAAAAAAGCTTGTGAACTCTCACCTAGTGAGACTAGGTTTTTAAATACATATTCAGAACTCTTATTAAAAGCTAAAAAAAATGATGAAGCTTTGCATATTGCTATTCAATCAACTTCTTTAGAGCCAGACAATCCAATGTCTGCACTATCTTTAATGCATGCGGCATTAGCAAATAGAAAATATGATATTGCATACAGTGCAGTAAAAAAAGCAAATGAAAACCTAACTGAAAAGTTTACTGATCTAAAAGAACAAACTCAATTTATGCAAATTAAGCTTTCTCCATTTTGGTGGAGTAGTCCTAGTGGTAAAAAAGTATCACTTAAAAGAATCAATCCCCAACATAGAGAGTTTTTGCTACACATAAGAAAAAATAAACAATTTCAGCGTCACTATAATATTTTGAAAAGTGATTCCCAAGAGACACTGGATAGAGATATTTCTAATGCCAATAAACCACCTTTGGACTTCAATAAGATTGAATGGGTTATAGAAAAAAACAATGTACCAATTGGTGTAGCAGGACTTGTAAATATTGATATGTATAACAGTAGAGCAGAGATGCAAATTGGAATTCCAGAAGAAATATCTTCAACAGATGGACTTGAAGCAAGCCTTTTAGTTTTAGAGTTTGCTTTTTGTGAAATAAAATTAGATAAACTAGTTAGCTATGTTTACTCTAGCAATCAAAAATCACAAAAAAATACACTTCATGTAGGCTTTCACCAAGAGGGTTTCTTGCATTCACATATATATGATAAAACAACTGACACTAAACTTGATGTTTATATGAATGGCTATTTAAGAGAAAATTTCTTTAAAAATAAACAACTTATGAAAATAGCTAAAAGAGTACTAGGTCGCCAGCTTGTGTAGATTATAATCTTCTACATCTCTTCACCTTTTACCCCTTTTTAGATATAATTGCTCAATACAATATCTCAAAGGCTTCATATGAAAAAGTTTTTTAATACAGCAGGTCCTACTAAAAAAGATATCAACTACCATATTGATCTTCTCTCACGAGTAGATTGGGAGGAAATAGAGTCTTTGATAGATCAACAAAGATACTTTATCCTCCATGCCCCTAGACAAACTGGAAAAACATCTACTCTTCTTGGGATAATGGAGGAGCTTAATATTGGTGAAACTTACGCATGTGCATATGCCAACATAGAAGCAGCGCAAGCTGCTAGGGGAGATGTCAAAAGTGGTATAGAAACTATTTGTAGTTCTATATCTTCCCAAATAGAGTTTTATCTTAAAGACAATACTTTAAAAGAGTGGTTTCATAGAGGTGATGGAAGAACCACTCCACATAAAGATATGCTCACAGAGATGTTGAAGTTTTGGGCACAAACCTCTGCTAAACCAACAGTCCTACTACTAGATGAAGTAGACGCCCTAGTAGGTGACACACTTATCTCACTTCTAAGACAGATCCGTGCAGGATACGCAGGACGCCCAGAAGCTTTTCCACATGCTTTGATTCTTTGTGGAGTAAGAGATATAAAAGATTACCGAATCCACACAAAAGATCATGAAATAATCACAGGTGGAAGTGCTTTTAATATCAAAGCAAAGTCTATAAAGATGGGTAACTTTAGCTATGATGAGTGTGTAGAGCTATGGAATCAACACACAAGGGAAACTGGACAAAGCTTTGATAAAAAGATATTTGATAAGCTATGGAGTGACACCAAAGGTCAACCATGGCTAGTAAATGCACTAGCCCATCAGCTTACATGGGAAAACAAAGAGCTAAGAAAAGATAGAACTATCCATATCACTTATGAACACTACATGATTGCAAGAGAGGAACTTATCCAAAGTAGAGCAACGCATCTTGACCAACTAACTGATAAGCTAAGAGAAGATCGGGTTTATAATATAATAGCACCACTAATAGCTAACCGTGAACCGCAGCATCAGTTTAATCCAAATGATACACTTTATGTAGAGGACTTAGGGCTTATTAAAAAACACTCTAATCAAAAAATAGAGATAGCCAATGATATTTATAAAGAGGTTATCCCAAGGGAGCTTAATTGGGGAAGCCAAATGGCGATAGTCAACCAAGAACAAGAGTGGTACATAAAAGAAGATAACACAATAGATACTAAAAAACTCCTCCTATCCTTTCAGGAGTTTTTTAGAAAAAATGCGGATAGCTGGTTTGAGAAGTTTCAGTACAAAGAAGCGGGACCCCAGCTACTACTTCAAGCTTTTTTACAGCGTATTATAAATGGTGGAGGAAGAATACACAGGGAGTATGCACTGGGTAGAGGTAGAACTGATATTTTTATAGAGTGGCCAACTACTTCTAAAGGTTTCTTTGGAGAGATGCAACACATAGTAATAGAGACAAAAATACTATACTCAAACTTAGATGAGACAATAAAACAGGGAATAACTCAAACCAAAGAGTATATGGATAAAGTAGATGCTAGTGAGGGTGTGCTTATAGTATTTGATAGAAGCAGTGACAAGTCTTGGGATGAGAAAGTTTGGGATAAAGAGGTAGATGGGCTTTTGGTGATGGGGTGTTGAGAACTAAGCCTTTTTATGATGCAAGAACTGATTTATTGTTCTATCTTCCTTAATCAAAAGTGAGAAGAAAAAATGGATATAGCCACCTATCTCGATCATAATAAAAATATTAAAGAGTTTTTTGAGAATAGAAAGATAGAGAGTATAGGCATCAGTAGCGGGATTAATGAAGTCAATCTTTTGCAATCCCCTTCTAATGGAAAAAAAGCAATATTGAAAAAAGCTTTACCGTACTTTAAACAAGAACCACAAGAACCATTGTCCCAACAAAGAATTCTTTTTGAATCTAATGCTTTAAAGTTATTTGAAGAATTGACCCCTGGATATACTCCAAAAATATATTTTAAAGATGAGCAAAATTTTCTTTTTGTGATGGAGTATCTACAGGAATGCACGATTCTTAATAGAGCTATTCAAGAGGGGAAATATCTTCCCCAATTGGCAAAAGATATTGCTTATTTTTTAAGTACAAGTGCATTTTTAACTTCCTCTTTTTGTAAAAGTTTTTCATCAAGACAAAAATTGATAGAATACTATAAAAAAAATGAGATGAAAGAACTAAGTTCAGGATATATATTTGATACACTTTTAGAAATGTTTACTGTAGCACATCAAGTAAATACGATAAAAATAAGTCCACTATCTGAAGATAGTATATATAATAAAAATGAGTTATTGGTAAAAACTAAAGAGTTAAAAGAGATTTTTCATAAACAAAATGAATCTTTAATACATGGAGATTTTAAAGGTGGAGCTTTATTAGTAAATAGAAATAAAACATTTGTTATTGACTTTGAGTTCTCTTCTTTTGGTCCCATGGGATATGATGTAGGTTCCATCTTTCATCTTTTTGTTTGTATGGCAATAAACTATGATATTACTAACACTGATAATTTATACAAAAAATGGCTTTTAGATAATATGGAGATAATTTGGAATAAGTATAAATATAACTTTATTGAACTTTATAAAATGGAGAATAAGTATCATGATATAGGCTATATAGAAAAATATTTAGAGAGTGTTTTACAACAGAGTATTGGATTTCTAGGGATACATATGTTGTCAATGAGTATATCACTAGTGATTCCAATTCAAGCATCTATTTTAGATACTAAAGAAGAGCTAGAGTTTCAGTATTTTAAAAGAGTTTATGATATTGCAAAAATATTTATTTTGAAATATCATAAGTTTAATTCAATAGAGAAAGTTATAAAAACTATAAGTGCACACTTTAAAAATTAGAATAAAATTCTCTTTTTTATTAAAGCTTTAATAGCTTTAATCTAAGTGAGTTTAACACTACAGTAACAGAGCTAAAGCTCATCGCAATTCCTGCGTACATAGGTGAAAGCATAACGCCGTATATTGGATATAAAACACCTGCAGCTAGTGGAATACCTAGTGCGTTATAAATAAATGCCCAAAATAGATTTTGTTTTACTATTTTCATACTTTGAGTTGAGAGTTTTATACTTTTTAAAACTGATAATAGTTCATTGTTTACAAGTATTATATCACCTGCATCTTTACTAATATCAGAACCAGAGTTTAAAGTAACGCCAATATTTGCTTGTTTGATTGATGGGGCGTCATTTATGCCATCACCTACAAACATAACTTTTCCTTTTTCTTGTATCTGCTTTATTACATCAAATTTTTGTGTAGGGATTACTTCACTATAAACTTCATCTATATTTAGTTTATCTGCAATTTTCTTAGCTGTTATACTGTTGTCACCTGTTAGTAGTATAGGTTTTATACCCAACTGTTTTAATTGGCTTATTAGTTTATCTGCATTATCTTTTAGCTGATCTTCTAGTGCAAAAGAGCCAACACTTTTACCATCAATTGAAGCTAGGATTACTCCATTTGCCATATCTAATCGTTTGTTATAAAAGTCAAGATGATTTGAGTCTATTTGTATATTATGTTCATCTAAAAACTGTTTGTTTCCTAAAAGTATTTCTTGGTTTTCAATAGTTGCTTTTATACCTCTTCCTGGAACAACCTCTAAGTTTTCTATCTCATAAGATACATTTTGCACATCTTTTAAAGTAAGATAGTTAACAATAGCTTTAGAAATAGGGTGTTCACTTAACTTCTCAATAGCAAGAATTTTTGTAAAAAAGCTTTCATCTATATCTGTTTTTGTAACTACAATTTCCCCTTTTGTTAGGGTACCTGTTTTATCAAAAACTGCATATTTTATATCTTTGATTATCTCTAAGACCTCAGGATTTTTTATAAGAATCCCTTCATTTGCACCTTTACTAACAGCACTTACAATAGCAATAGGAGTTGCAAGTCCTAAAGCACAAGGACAAGAGATAATAAGAACACTAATACTTGCTAGTATGGCATTTTGCATCTGTCCAAAAAGTGCCCATATAATAAAAGTAGCAATTGAGATAACTATAACAGCAGGTACAAAAATATTTGCTATTTTATCAGCAAATCTACTTATTGGTATTTGTTTACTTTGTGCTGATTTAAGAAGATTTATGATTTTTGATAGGGTTGTATCACCTGAAGTTTTAGTAACCTCAACTGTAATTACTCCATTTGTATTTACTGTACCTGATAGTACTTCATCACCAGCTTCTTTATATACAGGCATTGATTCACCTGTAATCATTGATGAGTCAATATCACATTTTCCATCTATTATCTTTCCATCAGCAGGTATTTTTTCACCTGTTTTTACTAGTACTTTATTAGATACTTTTAACTCATTTGCGTTTACTGTTTTTATATTTCTATTTTCATCCAAAAGGTTTGCTGTTTGAGGTGCTAAGTGCATAAGTTTTTTTAAAAAATCACTAGCTTTTTGCTTTGATCTTTCCTCCAAATATCTTCCTAATAAAACAAAAGAGATAATAACAGCAGCTCCATCAAAGTACACAAATCTTAGATGTTCAGGGAAAAGTGAAGGAAAAAATACAACAAAGGTAGAGTAAAAGTAAGCAGCACTAGTTCCAAGTGCAACTAAAACATTCATATCATAGTTTTTATTGCTAAGTGCTTTGTATGAAAGTTTATAAAATCTACTACCGCAGTAAAACTGCACAACTGTAGCAATAGCAAAGATAACATATTTTTTTGTTGGATCTGCTACTATATTTGAAAAGGCAAGGATAAAGATTGCTATTGTAAGACCCATAGAGACCATAAATAGTTTTTTTAGCTTATTAAACTCTTTTAATTGAGCCTCTTCAAGATGTTTGAAGTCCTCTTCTACTCCATATCCTAAAAGCTTAATCTTTTTTATAAGCTTTTCTTTAGGCATTATTTCATTGTCTATTGTAAACTCACCCTCATGGGAAGCAAAGCTTACATTTGTCTTTTGCACACCTTTTTGTTTGTTTAGAAATTTTTCTATTCCATTTGAGCAGTTTACACAAGTCATACCTGAAATATTTAAGTTTATTTGTTCTTTTGACACTGTACTACTCCTTTTTTTCTTTTAGTATTAGTTTAAGAAGTTCTCTTATATAGTCATCTTTGATATGATAAAAAGACATTTTTTTCTCTTTTTCAAAATCAACGATTCCATATTTTTTTAATATTCTTAGTTGGTGTGATACGTGTGATTGAGGGATACCCAAAAGGTTTGCCATCTCTCCTACACAGATTTCATAATCTTGTAGTGCATAAAGCATTTTAACCCTTGTGGGGTCACTTAATGCTTTAAATATATTTGAGATGCTAACCAAAGCTTCATCTTTGGGTAAAATTTTTTTGATATCAGATATATAACTTATATCTTCACAGCAAGATCTTATTAGTTTTTTTTCTACTTCTTTAAACATCTTACTGTATTACTTCAAACCCTAAATCACTCATCTCTTCTTTAAACTTCGCCTCTTTTGATTCATCTTCAATTTCCACAGTTACCTCTTTTGGTTGAGTGTTTAAGTTCACTTCAATCTCACCAAAATCCTCTTCAAGTGATGCTTTGATTAAGTTTGCACAATTTCCACAAGAGATATTGTTTGCTTTAAATGTTTTTTTCATAGTTAAAACCTTTCATATGATATTTTATTCATATGAATATACTAACATATGAATTATTTAATGTCAATAGATTTTACTGTTTATTGAGTTGTTTTTTTAGAATCTTCTCTTGTTTGCAAACGGGGTAATTAAATTTAAACTCTGCTTCTTTTAAATAGATATTAAAATTATATCTATCTACTCCCTTATACTTTTTCAAAAAATCTTCAAAAAAAGTCCAAAAATCATTTATATAACTATTTAAACTTTGAAGCTTGGCTATTTTATTGTATCTTAAAAACTTCCGTAGTTCATTACTATTATTAGAAGTATTATATCTATTTAGTGGTGGAAGTATCATATTGTAAATATAGTTTGAATAATTAAAGGTCAAAAAGTTATGTGAGTTTTTTAGTTCTTTGTTTTTTATATAAATATACTCATCAAACTCATAATTTGAGGTTTTTATATTTTCATAGTTTTGTTCTATGTAGTTTACTATTAAACTACGGTATAGTTTATATCTATTTGATATGGTTATATAGTTTCTATTTAATTTTTTTGAAGCTTCTAGTGCATTTATATTTTTGCAAAAAAGCTTTAATATCTCTTCTTGAGCTTTCTGTTTTTTTAAAGAGTATTTTCTTTTGCAACTGCTACACTTTATGTAACCATTTGCAAGAGTATAGACTTTATTGTAATTGCAGTGAATACATTTTAACATTTAGTTCCAATATTAAATAAGAAGTTTGAATCTTTATATTAGTATAAAAACACTGTGAATATAATTATTTAAAATAAATAGGAGAAGAGTTTATGAAAAAAACAGTTTTATTGTTAGTGTTTGCAGTAGTGTCTTTAAATGCACACTTTTTAACAATGATTCCATCAACTGATTATGTATCTAGTAAGAAGCAAAGTAGTTTAAAAATAGAGTCTATGTTTATTCATCCTTTTGAACAAACAGGTATGCAGATGGTAAAACCTCAAGGGATTTTTTTAAATAGTAAAAATAAAAGTTTGGATTTAAAGGAGGTAAAAAGATTTGAAAAAAAAGCATGGACAACAGATTATGAGATAAAAAGACCAGGTGTTTATAAGTTTTTTACTATTCCTAAGCCTTATTTTGAATCATCAGAGCAAAAGTTTATTTCCCATGTGCCAAAGGTTATAGTTAGTGCTTATGGATATGAAAATGGTTGGGATGAGCCTTTGGGATTAGATTATGAAATTATTCCATTAGTAAAACCTTTTGCACTATATAAAGGTAACTTATTTCAAGGAAAGGTTTTAGTTCATGGTAAACCAGCTTCAAATGTTGAAGTTGAAGTGGAGCTTTATAATAAGTTTGGATTAAAAGCTCCAACTGCTTCACATATTACACAAGTTGTAAAAACTAATGAAAATGGTGTATTCTCTTTTGTATTGAATCATAAAGGATGGTGGGGATTTGCTGCATTGGTTGAAGAGGGACAAAAGAGTTATAATGATAAGATGTATCCCATTGAAAATGGTGCTTTAATCTGGATTAAAGCCTACTAGATTAGGAGTAAAAATGCATATATCAGATGGTGTACTGAATATAGAAGTTGCCTCTACATTGGCTGTTGCTAGTATTGGTTTATGCATATATTCAATAAAAAAGTTAAAAAATGAAGATATAACATTGGTGGCTTCTATGAGTGCACTTTTCTTTATTGCATCGTTTATTCATATACCCCTTGGTCCTACACAAATTCATTTACTTTTAATTGGAGTCATAGGGTTGTTTTTAGGTAATTTAGTTTTTTTAAGTATCTCTATAGCTCTGTTTTTACAAACTATATTATTAGGCTATGGAGGTCTTAGTTCACTGGGTGCAAATATTATAATAATGGCAATACCTGCATATCTTGTATATTTAGTTAATAAACTACCCTTTATTAAGATTATAAGCCAAAAGATTAGATTTTTCTTGTATGGGTTTTTAGGTGTTTTCTTTTCAGTTATTTTATTATCTTTTATTCTCTATTTTTCAGATGAAAAGTACGAAATAGCTTCATACACTATTTTCCTTGCTAATTTACCAACTATGATTATAGAAGGCTTTATCACACTATTTTTACTTATTTATGTAAAAAAATCAATTCCCAAGCTTTTTAAAGAGGTTAATGTATGAAAAGAGTAGTCTTATTTTTAATTATTTTAAGCATATCTTTATTTGCCCATAGAGTAAATGTTTTTACTGATTATGAAAAAGATAGTCTTTATTTAAGCTCTTACTTTCCAAATGGTGACCCATGTGTTAATTGTGATGTGAAAATATTCTCAGATGAGAAGTTATTAAAACAGTTAAAAACAAATAGTAAAGGTGAACTAAATGTTTCCATAGATAAAAAGAGTCTAAAAGTAGTAGTAGATGCTAGTATGGGTCATAAAGTTATTAAGAATATTGTATTAGAAGATAAAAAGATAAAAAAAAGTAGTAATACTGAAGAGATTAAAAATGATAAGCTAGAAAAGTTAAAACAAGAGAATAAAAAGTTAAAACTTAAAATAGAGAGTTTACAAGAGCAGTTGTCATTTATGAATTTGATTAAAATTATATTTTCATTATTTATAATAGCAGCTATTTTTATAATTTTAAAAAGAGTGAAGAAGTGATATTTAACCCTGCAATTGCATTAATATCATCTTTTTTGTACTCTTTGGTTATTAGTTTTTCATATTTTGAATTTTATTTTTTATTACCTCTTTTATTTGTACTTTTTTTTAATAGAAAAAAACTAATTACTATTTTTAAGAAGTTGCTTTTTTTAAATATTTTTATTTTTGTACTTTTTTTAGTTTTATTAATAGAATCAACCTTTGATGATGCCTTGAATATTTATATTAGAGCAAACAGTATAATACTTTTTAATTTGGCACTTTTTTTTAACTCTTATGGGTATGATATAGTAAGGGGTTTAAGAGTATTAAAGTTTCCTAGTAGTTTTATAGCTACAACATATTTTTCACTAAAAATGATTGACTATTTAGTTGATGATATTAAAAATATTAGAAATATTTTAAAATCAAGAGGGTTTAAAACAAATACTTCTTTATTTACTTATGAAGTGTTTGGTAACATTTTTGGTATGTTATTTGTTAAAGTGATTATGAAATCTCAAAGATTAAAAGATACTTTTAAAGCAAGAGGTTTTAAGGGTAAAATCTACTTAAATGATAGTTTTAGAGTAAATAAAGTAGATTTAACCCTAGTGGTTTTGATTTTTTTAATGATAATAATAAAGGTTTGTGATGAGTTGTTCTTTTAATTTAAAATGTATAAGTTTTAAAAATGATGATAAAACAGTATTTGAAAATATAAATTTAGATGTTGGACATGAAGAGAAAATAGCTATAATTGGTTCAAATGGAGTGGGGAAAAGTACTCTTTTGAAGATTATTGCAGGTTTACAAAGTGATTATTTAGGAGAGTTACACCTTTTTCATCAAATAATAAAAAGTAATAAACAGTATGAGCAGTTTCGAAGTGAAATAGGATACTTACCCCAAGATGTTAGTGACTACTTTTTATGTCCTACTGTAATAGAGGATGTGATGTTTAACTTAAGAGCAAGAAAGGTTAAAAAAGAAGAGGCATATATAGAATCTATCAAAATCTTAAAGCAATTAAATATTGAACATTTAGAAAATAGAGTGATAAATGAGTTAAGTGGCGGTGAACAAAAAATAGTTGCACTTGCTGGTATTTTAATAACAAAACCAAAGATAATGCTTCTTGATGAACCAACTAATGCACTTGATGATGAAGCACAAATAAAGATAATTGAGCTGTTAAACTCTATTAAAAAATCTATGGTTATTGTATCTCATCATAAAACTTTTATTGATAAATTAGCTTCAACAATATATAAATTAACAAATAAAGGTCTTGAAAAAATTTAATAAGATTTTTTGTGTATAATGTATTAATAGGAGTTTATAATGGGTAAAATAATTTATCATTACTGTAATGTGGAAGCATTTAGAGCTATTATTCAAAATAAAAAGCTATGGCTAAGTTCTGTTTATAACCTTAATGACTATAAAGAGATTCATTGGATAAATGATAAAGTAAATAAAAAGTTAGAAAAAATTAGAGATAAAAACAACTTTACAAAATACAAACTTTTTGAACGTCTATTTAAAAAACAGTTACCAAATGTATATATTGCCTCATTTTCTCAAGGTGGAGATTTATTAAGTCAATGGAGAGCTTATGCAAATGATGGACATGGTGTTGCAATTGGTTTTAATACAGACTATTTTAAGACAAACAGTATAGTTATGGCAACAGAGGTTTTATATGATGAAAAAAAGCAAGAAGAGGAGATAGATGAGATATTTAGCCCTTTAGAAAAGTTTTCAAATAACGTTAGTTTAAAAGATAAAGAGTTTAAGCTTATGTGTGAAGAGGTAATAACAAAAATAAACAATCTTGCAGCAAAATCTAAAAATGAGCTATTTAAAGAAGAGCAAGAAGTAAGACTTATTCATAATCCTATTATAATTGATGATAAGGTAAATGAAAAAATTATCTTTAGAAATAATCTATCTGAAATGAAGTTTAGAGCTGTATGTGGAAATTTAATACCATACTTTGAGTTAGATTTTAGTAAGTATGAAGGTGATATTATGCCAATAGTAGAGATAGTTAAGGGACCTAAAAATATGTTTATTGATAAAGAGATTAAAATTTTTTTAGCAAATAATGGATTTTATAATGTACCCTTAAAAAAATCAAAGTCTTCATATAGATGAGGTACTACTCATGTTCTTTTTTAGTACTCCATCTAACTTTTTTTAAGAATTTATCCATTTTCTTTTTATTTTTTTCTGTTAACTCTACGCTACTTTTATCAATATTATCACCATAATCAATATCAAGCATATCAGATTTTTTCATTTTTAAAACTTGTGATTGGAATACACTTCTATGTCCCGTGATTAAAAAAGTAATAATTGCACTAATAGCTGCATAGTGTGCTATTTCTATTCCAAAAAGTTCAACTGCCATAATAGTAGCTGCAATTGGTGCATTGGTTGTTCCTGCTAATACACTTGTAAGTCCAAGTGCTGCAAATAGTGCAATATTATCACCTATTAAGGTTCCAAAGAGATTTCCACTTGTGGCACCAACATAGAATATAGGGGTGATAACTCCTCCACTTCCACCTGCTCCTAATGTAATGGCTGTGTAGATTGTTTTTGCAATAAATGAGTACCAAGGGACGTCTTCTGAAATAGCAGGGTCACTATAAAATAGTGTGGAGATAGTATCTAATCCAAGTCCAAAATATCTATCTCCTATGAAAAAAGATAGGGCAACTAAAAAACTTCCTGCTATAAATGCTTTTAAGTATATGTTTAGTTTAATTGCTTTAATCTTTATTTCTGTATGTTTTAGTGTTACTATTAAAAAGTAAGAGATTAACCCAAAAAACAGTCCTGCTAAGATAACTTGTAAAATTAATACTATATCAAAGGGAACAGCATTTGAAAACTGCATATGATAATATGTATAGTTTATTCCTAAAAGTTTAGCAGTGGTAAAAGCTGCAAAACCAGCAATAAATGAAGGTAACAGTACATCATACATCATTATTCCCACAATTAATACTTCAACTCCAAATATTGCTCCTGAAATAGGAGTTCCAAATACAGAAGCAAAGCCAGCACTTATACCGCATATTACAAGTTTTTTTCTATCTCTAGCTGAGAATTTAACAAGTTGTGAAATAAATGAGGCAGACCCCGCTCCTATTTG
>JBNJFB010000036.1:0-24090 GCA_051746405.1 Campylobacterota bacterium | reverse complement strand
ACTTTAGTGATGTTTAATATGAAAGCTGCTTCTTTGAAAAATGATGAAAAAAAGGTAAATGAGCTCTATACTCAAAGTAAAGATATAATTAATAGTATGTCAAATACTATTGAAGACTTTATGAACTTTTTTAATCCAAAAAAGCAAAAAATAAGATTTGAAGTAAAAGATGCCATTGATGAAGCACTAAATATACTAAGAAAAACTATTCAAAAAGAGGAAATAAAAATAGATATCAAAACTGATTGTAAATGTGAGGTTTTAGGTATTTTAAATGAGCTTTCACAAACTATAATAAATCTAATACAAAACTCAAAAGATGCATTTAATCAAAATAATATTAAGAGTAAAAAGATTAAAATACTACTTACTAAAAAAAATTATTTAGGTAAAAATTACAGTTTTTTGGATATTATGGATAATGCTGGTGGAATAAATGAAGACTATCAAGATAAGATTTTTGAACCCTATTTTACAACAAAACATGAAATTCAAGGTACAGGTTTAGGACTTTTTATGTCTAAAATGATAATTGAAAAGAGTTTAGATGGGCAAATTGAATATTGTAAATATAAAGATGGTTCAAAGTTTACTATTTTAATACCTATGGATTAATTATGGATTTTAAATTACTAAAAACATTAAAGATATTAATTGTTGAAGATGAGAGTACAATAGCTAAGTTATTGCAAGATGCATTAAAAGAGTATTTTGCATCTGTTGCTATTGCTAGTAATGGCATAGAAGGGTTTGAAAAATACAAATTAATTAAACCTGATATTGTTATTACAGATATAATGATGCCAAAAAATGATGGTTTAAGTATGACTCAAAATATCAAAAAATATAATAAAGAGACTCTAATAATAGTACTTAGTGCATATTCAGATAAACAGAAGCTTTTAAAAGCAATTGATTTAGGTATTAACAAATATTTTATTAAACCTTTTGACCCAGGTGAGGTTATTGAGTATATTAGAAGTATAGCAAATGAAATTACTAAAAAAAGAAAGATAAGATTAAGCCAAGAGTATATTTTTGATACTAAATCAAACTCTTTATATAAAAATGGTGTTTTTATAAAGTTAACAAAAAGAGAAAAAGAGTTTTTCTATCTATTAATTAGAAATTTAAATAGTGTTGTTAAAAACTGTGAAATTAAAAAATATCTTTGGAGTGAAGAAGAAGTTAGTGATGAGAGATTAAGAACTTTTATTAAAAGATTGAGAAAAAAGACTTCTAAAGAGTTAGTTCAAAACTCATCAGCTCAAGGGTATTTAGTCTCTCCACTCTATTTTTAGATGCTTAGGTTTTATTAAGCTTTTATCAAAAGGTTTACAATCCCTTAAATTTCCAATATTATTATCTGTATCAACAAACCTTTGTAAATAATAAATACCTTTATAATTTATACACTCAAGAGTTTTAATCATTTTATTAATATCATTTTCATTTAAAAGCTCCTTGTGCAGGGTGGTTCTTATCTCAAAATCAAAATTTATAGATATTAAAAACTTCAAATTTTCTATAAAGATATTATAGTAATTCTTTTTTGTCACTAAATTAAATTTAGATTTTGTGGCTTTAAAATCAATAGCCATATAATCAATAAGGTTCAGTATAAGAAGCTTATGAATTAACTTCATATTTGTAAGGTTTGTATCAAGTTTTATTTTAAAGCCTAAGTGTTTCACTCTCTTACAAAAACTAATAATATTATGCAAGGAAGCTTCACCACCTGAGATAACAACTGCATCTAAAAGCCCTACTCTTTTCTTTAAAAATATTAAAATATCATTTAAACTAAAGTTTGCTTCTTTATTAAAAACTAACTCTTTATTGTAGCAGTATTTACATCTAAGGTTACAACCATTTAACCAAACTACACAAGATAGATACCCTGTGTAGTCAATAGTTGTAAATCTAGTAAAGTCATATACTATTTTTTGATTCAGTGAATTTAACTCTTTGTTCATGTTCACCCCTTTTGCCTAAATTGAAACTTTCAATAGGTCTATGATAACCCATAACCCGTGTATAAGTTATACACTTCTCTCTTTTATCTCTATTTTTTTCTAAAATCTCTTTTCTACTGTTCATTTGTTAACTCCTTTAAAATTATTTCTTCATCGCATTTAGGGCAGTATTCATACTCTTTATTTAAATATCCATGTTTAGGACATATTGAAAATACAGGACTTAGTGTGACATATGGTAATCTATAGTTTGAAATGACTTTTTTAATAAAGTTTCTACAAGCATCAATATTTGAAACTCTTTCTCTCATATATAAGTGCAATACCGTACCACCTGTATATTTGCATTGTAATTCATCTTGTAAGTCTAAAGCTTCAAAAGGGTCATCCGTAAAATCAACTGGTAATTGAGATGAGTTTGTGTAGTATATATTCTTACCAAAACCTGCTTGTATTATATCTTCATATCTTTTCTTATCCTCTTTTGCAAATCTATAAGTAGTACCCTCAGCTGGTGTTGCTTCTAGATTATATAAATTTCCTGTCTGTTCTTGGTAATTAGTTATCTTCTCTCTCATAAAATCTAAAATATCTACACAAAAGTCATTTCCAACCTTTGTAGAGATATCAATACTATCATCAAAATAGTTTCTTATCATTTCATTCATTCCGTTAACACCAATTGTTGAAAAGTGGTTATTAAAATCTTTTAAATATCTTTTTGTATAAGGGAAAAGACCATTATCATATAATTTTTTAATAAAAACCCTCTTTTTTTCTAAAGTAGATTTTGCTATATCCATAAGCTCTTCAAGTTTTGAAAGAAGTCTGTTTATATTATTTTTATATAAATAACCAAGTCTAGCCATACTAATAGTTACAACACCAATACTTCCAGTCATCTCAGCACTACCAAAAAGTCCCCCTCCTCTTTTAAGTAACTGTGTTAAATCAAGTTGCAATCTACAACACATACTTCTTACATGACCTGGTTTGTATGCATTTTTATTGGGTATTAGCTTTCCATTTTCATCTTTTAGGTATTGACTTCCTATAAAGTTTTGAAAATATGATGAACCGATTTTTGCACTATTTTCAAAAAGTATATCTGTATTTTCTCCAAACCAATCAAAATCTTCTGTAATATTAACTGTAGGAATTGGGAAGGTAAAAGGTTGACCTGTTTTATCACCTTGAGTCATTACCTCATAAAAAGCTTTATTAATCATATTCATCTGCTTTTGAAAATCTTTGTAGGTTAGTTTTTCTAACTGTTTATCTCCTTTAAATAGATGTTGTTGATTTCTAGTTGGAGTTTGGTTTTTTAAATCATCTGGAACAGTCCAATCAATAGTAATATTTGTAAAAGGACTTTGTCCCCAACGTGCTGGAACATTTAGATTATAAATAAAACTTCTAATACTTTTTTTTACTTCATTAAATGATAACTTATCTTTGTAAACATAAGGTGCTAGATATGTATCAAAAGAAGAAAACGCTTGAGCTCCAGCCCATTCACTTTGTAAGATACCTAAAAAATTTGCCATTTGTCCTAGTGCTTCTTTAAAATGATTAGGAGCTTTACTCTCAACTCTACCTCTAACTTTATTAAATCCTTCATCAAGAAGTACTCTTAAACTCCAGCCTGCACAATAACCACTTAAACAATCCAAATCATGAATATGCAAATCACCATTTCTATGGGCATACCCCTCTTGCTTTGAATAGACCTTATCAAGCCAATAGTTTGCTATAACTTTTCCTGCAGTATTATTAATAAGCCCTGCATGGGAGTAGCCTGTATTTGAGTTTGCTTTAATTCTCCAATCTTGTTTGTCTATATACTCTTGTATTGTTTGTGTTGAATTTATATAAGTAGTATCCTCATTCAAAGCTAAAATATGTTCTCTTTGCATTTTATGCAAATGCCTATATAGCATAAAAGATTTCATTACATTAAAGTATCCATTTTTATAAAGCTGTTTTTCTATAATATCTTGAATATCTTCTACTGCAAATGTGTTCTCTTTCTCTATTTTATCAAGTACAGCAATAAGAATATTTGAATTATATTTTTCATTTACACTCTTAAAAGCTTTTTTTATTGCATCTTTAATTTTATATTTTTCAAAAGCTTTTTTAGAGCCATCTCTTTTAAATATCTGTTTAATCATTTGGTATCCTTGATTTGATTATAGATAGAATTTTAAAAGATAAACTCTTAATAGGTAATAACCAAAAAAGACATATAAGTGTCACTGTCTTAATTTAAGTTAAAAATAATATACAATTAAATAGAATGTTCCTTTTTATAAATTTACAGAGGAATTAATTATGAGACATTTCTTAACATTAATCGATTATAGTAAAGAAGAGATTCTAGAAATTCTTGAGTTGGCTAAGAATATAAAAGCTGAAACTAAAAATAAAGATTTTAAAGACTATATGCCAAAACAAACTTTAGGTATGCTTTTTGAGAAAAGTTCAACAAGAACAAGAGTATCTTTTGAAACAGGTATCTACCAACTAGGTGGTGTGGGGTTATTTCTTTCTGCTAATGATATTCAATTAGGTAGAGGTGAGCCTATGAGCGATACATCTAGAGTTATTTCTAGAATGGTTGATATGGTTATGATTAGAACTTTTGAACAAAGTAAATTAGAAGAGTTTGCGAAATACTCTAAAGTCCCTGTAATAAATGGATTAACAAATGAGTATCATCCTGTTCAGTTGATGGCTGATTATATGACTATTCAAGAAGCTAACCTAGATAAAGATTTAGTTGTTGCATACGTGGGTGATGGTAATAATATGGCTCACTCATGGTTAAATATGGCAGCAAAGTTAGGTTTTGAGCTTAGAGTTGCTACCCCAAAAGGCTATGAAGTTGATCAAGAGATTTTAGAAAAAGCTTTAAAAATGGCAAAAGAGTCAGGGGCTAAGATTATTATTGGAAATGATCCAAAAGAAGCAGTAAGAAACTCCACAGTTGTTACAACTGATACTTGGGTATCAATGGGACAAGAAGAACAAAAAGAGAAAAGAGTTAAAGATTTTGATGGGTATATTGTAAATGAGGCAATGATGAGTTTAGCAAATAAAAATGCTATTTTCTTACACTGTTTACCTGCGTATAGAGGATATGAAGTTAGTGAAGAAGTTTTTGAAGGTAAGCAAAGCTTAATATTTGAAGAAGCAGAGAATAGACTTCATGCCCAAAAAGGTGTGATGGTTTGGCTTGATAAAAAAAGAAATGCATAATGATTGATTTTAGTAAATTTAAAAAGTATTCAAAACCAGGTCCTAGATATACTTCATATCCAACAGCACCTGAGTTTACCCAAGATTTTACACAAGAAGATTTAATAAATTTTTATAAAAATCAAGATAGCAGTAGAGCACTATCTTTATATGTACATATGCCTTTTTGTAGAAGTGCATGTTATTTTTGTGGTTGTAATACAATTTTTACATCTAAAGAGGATAAAAAATCTAGATATTTGGACTACTTAAAAAAAGAGTTACAAATATTAAAACAGTATTTAGATACAAATAGAGTTGTTACTCAAATGCACTTTGGTGGAGGTACTCCAACATTTTTCTCACCACAGCAATTAGATGGGGTAATTGAATCTATAAAAGAGGTTTTCCCAAATTTTAGTGATGATGCTGAAATTTCATGCGAAGTAGATCCAAGATTTTTTACTCAAGAGCATATGGATGTACTAAAAAAAGGTGGAGTAAATAGACTTAGTTTTGGAGTTCAAGATTTAAATGAGCAGGTTCAAAAGACTATTCATAGAGTACAGCCATTTGAATTAACACAAAATGTTATAAAAATAGCAAGAAATGCAGGTATTAAATCTATAAATACAGACTTGATTTATGGATTGCCACATCAGACAAAAAAAAGTTTCAAAAAGACTTTAGAGAAAATGATAACTTTAGA
This sequence comes from Campylobacterota bacterium, assembly GCA_051746405.1. GTDB lineage: Bacteria > Campylobacterota > Campylobacteria > Campylobacterales > Arcobacteraceae > Arcobacter_B. Next base: position 18,165 of record JBNJFB010000036.1, on the reverse strand, counting down.
TGTTGATAGATTTGCAGTGTTCAATTATGCCCATGTTCCGTGGCTTATGAAAACAATGAGAAAGTTTGATGAGACAACCTTTCCTAAGCCAGAAGAAAAACTTGAGATTTTAAAAGATACAATTGATTTCTTTACATCAAATGGTTATAAAATGGTTGGAATGGATCACTTTGCAAAACCAGAAGATGAACTATTTAAAGCTATACAAAAAGGTGAACTTCATAGAAACTTCCAAGGATATACTACAAAAGGTGGTGCTGATTTAATAGGAATTGGACTTACTTCTATTGGAAATGGAGTTGATTATTATGCCCAAAATTATAAAGATTTAAAATCTTATGAGGAGGCTATTGATAATGGTGACTTACCTACCTTCAAAGGCTATAAACTTTCAGATGATGATCAACTAAGACAGTTTGTAATAATGGAGCTTATGAGTAACTTCTCTTTAAATATAACAAGAGTTGAGCAGAATTTCAATATAGATTTTAATGACTATTTTGCAGATGCGATTGAAGCACTGCAAGAGTTTGTTGATGCACAACTTGTAGAGATTACAAATGATAAGATTCAAGTGTCCCAAACAGGAACTATGCTTATTAGAAATATATGTATGCCATTTGATGCATATTTAAATAAAATCCCAGAACATAAAAGAAGATTCTCTAAAACTATTTAAAAAAGAGTTTTAGGCTCTTTTTTTTCCTAATTTACTTCATAAACTCTTAACACTTTTTATAGTATATTACTTTTTCTTAAAGATATTATTAATTATATAAACCAAAGGTTAAATCGTGTCAATAAACAAATTTAATTATAATGCAATTGCAGATGATTGTGTAAAATGTGGTAAATGTAAACCCGTTTGTACAATATTTAATATAAATCAAGATGAAGCAACATCTCCAAGGGGATTTATTGATTTATTAGGTGCATATCAAAATGATGAGTTAGAGCTTGATGAAAATGCTAAAAATATATTTGAAACATGTTTTTTGTGTACAAACTGTGTTGAGGTATGTCCAAACGACTTGCCAACAGATATGGTAATAGAACAAGTTAGAAGTGATATTGCTAAAAAGTTTGGTATTGCTTGGTATAAAAGACTATTCTTTTACTTATTAAGACATAGAAAGACAATGGATTTATTATCATCATTTGGTTGGATGTTTCAAACATGTGCTTTAAAGTTGGATAAAAAAAAGCAATCAGGTCTTCCAAGATTTTCTCTACCAATTGTTAAAAAAGATAGGGCTTTACCGTTTGCAGATATGAGAAGTTTTCTTAAAAAATATCCAGAGAATATTTTTGCAAATAGTAAAAATATTCAAGAAAATAGAAAGAATAAAGTAGCAATTTTTATTGGTTGTATGAGCAATTATACTTATACTGCAACTGGTGATGCTTTAGTTAAAATCTTAAAAAAACTAGAACTTGATATTATGATTCCAAAAAAACAGTTATGTTGTGGAGCTCCTGCATATTTTACAGGTGCATTTGATACAGTTGATTATCTAATAAAACATAATATTGAGTATTTTGAAAGCTGGATTGATGAAGTTGATGCTGTAGTTATTCCAGAAGCTACATGTAGTGCTATGATTAATCAAGATTGGGAGCACTACTTGCATGACCAACCTCAATGGAGACAAAGGGCAAAGAGATTATCAAGTAAAATTTTTATGGCTACAAAATGGTTAGAGAATAATACAGAACTTAAAAACTTACTGGCAAAATCAAATAAACAAATAGATAAGTTAGTGACATATCATGACCCATGTCATGCTAAAAAAATGCAAAACGTATGGCAAGAACCAAGAAATCTTTTGAAGCAAAATTATAAATTAAAAGAGATGAGTGATTCAAATAGATGTTGTGGCTTTGGTGGGGTTACAATGCAAACAGAGAAGTATCACTTAGCAAAAGCAGCAGGTGCTCCTAAAGCTGCAATGATTAAAGAGACAAATGCACAAATTGTAAGTGCTGAATGTAGTGCGTGTAGAATGCAAATAACTAACTCTTTATATCAATCAAATGTTGATGTGGAGTTTAAAAACCCTATTGAGCTAATTGCACAGGCTTTAGACTAATGATAGAGTTTTGGCAAAATATTTATACTCACTTTGACCCAGTAGCATTTAATATTGCAGGAATTCCTGTACATTGGTATGGAATAATGTATGCCCTTGCATTGATTTCTGCAATATTTATTGCAAAATGGTTTATAAAACATGATAAGTTACCCATTTCAAATGATTTATTTGATTCTTATATTTGGTGGGTTGAAATTGGAGTTATTTTAGGTGCAAGATTAGGTTATATACTATTTTATGACCCTAATACTATGTATTATTTGACAAACCCTTGGCAAATTTTTAATCCATTTGTAAATGGTGAGTATACAGGTATTGCAGGAATGAGTTACCATGGTGCATTTATTGGATTTATTTTAGCTTCTTATCTCTTTTGTAGAAAAAATAGAGTCTCTTTTTGGTTTCTAGCAGATATTTCAGTACTTGGTATATCAGCTGCTTATGTATTTGGAAGAGTTGGAAACTTTTTCAATCAAGAGCTTGTAGGAAGAGTTACAGATGTTCCATGGGGGATTTATGTGGGTGAAACACTAAGGCACCCTTCACAGCTTTATGAAGCATTTTTAGAAGGTATAGTTGTATTTGCAATATTAGTTTACATAAGAAAAAGAAAAACATTTGATGGTCAATTAGCACTGATATATGGAATACTTTACTCAATTATGAGAATAGTAGCAGAGATATTTAGACAACCTGATATTCAATTAGGTTTTATATATAGTAACTGGCTAACGATGGGAATGCTAATATCTACTTTTTTTGCATCTATTTGTATTGTTATATATATTTATTTATTAAAAAAAACAAAGAGAGTTTAACTAGTTAGTAGTTTAACTAGTCTCTTCTTCTAATGTATAGCCATTTTGTGTAGCTTGCTCATCTATTTTTTTCTTTAATAAGTCTAATCTCCATCCATGCCTATTAGCAAAACTTTCTATTTCAGCTTCTCTTTGCTCAGGGGTACAAAAAACAAAAATTCTTTTTAGAAATGGTTTAGGAATTTGTATAGCTATTAATTGAAAGTAGTTCTCTTTACAGCCTCTTGAACAAAAAGCTTTGCTCATAGCAATTTTTTTCTTGCAATATGGACAATGCGACATTATTGATACCTTTTTATTATTATTAGTTTGTAGAATTTTGCATTGGTAACATCCTGTAGGAATTTAGGGTCAATATCATGTAAAGCTACTATTTGCACTTCATCGCCATCCATATACCAACCTTTACCAGTGTCTTTTATAGTGCCATCATAAAAAAGGTCTACTAACTCCTCTTTTGACACTATTAGTTCTTCGTGCATATTATAACTTTTTTATTGGAATTTGTAAATAGATATCTTATTTTTTATGACCATCTATAGTATAACCTTTATTGGAATGATTCTTTATTATTTCGTAATATGTCTTTTGTCTAACTTTATTAACTATATTTCTCATAGTATAAATAGACATATCTTTACCTTTCCACACAACATCTCGAATAGTTTTATAATCTACAATTTCATCTTTCTTTGAAATCAATAGTTTTAAAAATGCTTTTTCAAGTCTAGTAAACTCTATTAAAACGCCACCTGCTTTAAAAAACTGGTCTCTGTACTCATCAAAATAGATGCCGTTTTGAAACTCTATTTTATCACCTCTTTTTGTTTGGTTTAAACACATTATAACTGCAAGCTTAATATCTTTTGCTCTTAATGGTTTTGATATTATAGTATAAGCATTATTATTTATAGCCGTTACAATATTTTCATTGTCATCGGAGTTAGTTATTATGATTTTTGGTAAGGTTGGTGCTATTTTAGTAATACCTTCACATAATTCCCAAAATTTAGAGTCTTCAATATCAGTATCAATAACAGCCATGTCAAAATTACATAACTTGGCTAATTTTTTAGCCTCTTGTAAATTAGTTGCTATTTTTAACTCTTTGAAGTAGTCATCAAACTCATTTTCGATAGTTTTTTGAACTGTTTTATCTGCAGTGACAAAAAGTAGTTTTGCATTGTATAGTTTTCTTATGTTTCTTACGGTTTTTATCATTGTGTTACTCTTTTTATGATATTTTTAGCATAATAATAACAAATACTTCTTTATTTGTCAAAGTTTTAGGATAAAAATTATTGTTTTAAGTCATATTTAAGCAAAAAGGGCTCTATTTTAGCCCTTGCCAAGAGTTTGCTTGCGAAACAGAAACTTTTAATGGAACTTTTAGTTTATAGATATTTTCCATGATTTCTTTTAAATCTTTACTAATCTCTTCAATTTTTTCTTCTTTTATTTCAAAAATAAGTTCATCATGAATTTGTAAAAGAGTATTTATGTTTTTATTAGTATTGTATTTTTTATATATTTCTATCATAGAAAGTTTTATTAAATCAGCTGCACTACCTTGAAATAGTGTATTAACAGACTCTCTTAAATATGCTGCTCTTTGCATTCCATTTGCTGAGTTAAAATCAAAAAATCTCTTTCTTTCAATAAGCGTTTTTACATATCCATTTTCATAAGCTTTCTCTTCTACTTCTTTTAAATAATTTTTTACACTTTTAAATACTTCAAAATATGTATCTATATACTGTTTTGCTTCTTTTGGTTTAATACCTAATGTATCAGCAAGTTTTCTACTTCCCATTCCATATAGTAATCCAAAGTTTATAGATTTTGCTATTGCCCTATTCTTATCTGCTTTATCTTCTCCAAATATTTTCACAGCTGTTTGTCTGTGAATATCTAAATCATGTTTAAATCCATCAATCAAAGCTTCATCTTCACTAAAGTGAGCAAGTAATCTAAGCTCAATTTGTGAATAGTCTATACCAACTAATTTATATCCATCTTGAGGAATAAATGCTTTTCTTATTAACTGTCCAGCTTCACTTCTTACAGGTATGTTTTGTAAATTTGGGTTTTTTGAACTTAATCTTCCTGTAGCAGTTCCATTATGTAAAAAAGTAGTATAGACTTTGTTTTCTTTATCTGATATAGCAAGTTTTAATAATGGCTCTACATATGTTGATTCTAATTTAAAAGCCTCTCTATAATCTAAAAGTAGCTTTATTATTTCATGTTCATTCTTCAATTTATGCAAAACTACTTCATTTGTACTATAACCCGTTTTTGTTTTTTTGATTACAGGTAGGTTTAGCTTTTCAAAAAGAATTACTCCCAATTGCTTTGTGGAGTTTATATTAAACTTTTCGCCTGCTTGTTCGTAGATTTTGTCTTCAAGTGATTTAATATGTTTACTATTTTTCTCTTTTAAGACTTCAAGCTGCTTTGTATCTATTTTTATTCCATGCTGTTCCATATTTGCTAAAACATATATAAAATCAAACTCATAATCAAAAGCTATTTGTAGTAATTTTTCATTTTTACTACTTTTAAACTCTTCTATTAATTTATGGTAGAGTTTTAGTGTTATTAGTGCATCTTCAGCAGCATAATCACAAGCTTTTTGGATTTCTACATTTGAAAAGTCTTCACCTTTTTTTACAATATCTTTAAAAGCTATCATTTCATGATTAAAATATCTCTTTGCTTGTGCATCAAGCCCTACTTTTTGTGCTGTATCTAGCATCCAAGCTAAAATCATTGTATCTGCATAGAGTTTTAACTCTATATTTAAATTTCTTCTTATAATTTCATAATCGTATTTAAAGTTTTGTGCAACAAGCTTAAAATTATTTAATTTAGCTATTGCCTCTTTACAAGTTTGTATATCAATCTGTTCTAAAACGCCTAAATAGAAGTGGCCAACTGGAGCGTAGTAAGCTCTGTTTTCTTCAAAAGCAAAGGAAAAGCCAATAATTTTTGCACTTTTTGAATCAATACTTGTTGTTTCTGTATCAAATGCAACAATACTATCTTTTGGAATACTATTTATGATTTTAAATAACTCATCTTTACTATTTAAAAGTATATAGTTGTAGTTATTATTGGTCGGTTCTTTTTTTTCACTTTTTTTTGGTATTTCTGTTTTATAGTTTAATCCATTTTTATGAACTCTTTGAACTATTGCATTCATATCATACTCAATTAAAATATCTTCAATTTTTAAAATAGGATTCTCTAGTGGCAAAATATAAGTTTCTATATCATCAATACAGTGACAATCATGGCTTAAGGTTACTAGCTTTTTAGAAGTAAAAGCCATCTCTTTTCCTTGAGTTAGAAGGTTTTTCCATCTTGTTTTTTCTATTGATTCTAAGTTTTCATAAATATTCTCTAAAGTTCCATACTCTTGTATTAAAGCTTGTGCTGTTTTTGCACCCACTCCCTTTACACCTGGAACATTATCAGCACTATCACCTAATAAGGATTGATAATCTGTAAACTGGTGGGGATGTATTCCATATTTTTCAAAACAGTGCTTTTCATTTATAACAGTTTTTTTTATAGGGTCAAATAAGTAAACCCTATCATCTTCGATTAATTGGTATAAATCCTTATCATGGGATACAATTCTAACTTCTAAATCTTTTTGTTTTGCATCATGTGCTATTGAGGCTATTAAGTCATCAGCCTCAAAACCGTCTTTTATAGCTATTTCAAACCCCATCTTACTTATCCAGTCAATTGCAACAGGAAGTTGTGCTAGTAAATCTTCAGGTACATCAGGTCTATGTGATTTATACTCTTCATAAATTTCATTTCTAAAGGTGTTACCTTTTGAGTCTAAGGCAAATACTAAATAGTCTGTTTGAAAATCTTTACCTATATTTGAAATCAGGTTCATAAAACCTGTTAGTAGTCCAGTTGGAAATCCTGTACTTGATTTAAGTGGAGGAAGTGCATAATATGATCTAAATAAGAATCCAAAAGTATCAATAATTGTTATAGTTTTTTTCATTAATCATCTCTTTCATAGTCGTTTTAATTATTTTATAATATAATATATCTACTGAAAATAAGGTTTTATGTAAAAAAGGAAATTAAATGATTGTAATTCCTGCAAGATTAAACTCAAGCAGATTTGAAAACAAAATATTAGTTGATATATTAGGGTTACCTATGGTTATTAAAACTGCTCAACAAGTAAGCCAACTTGATGATGTTGTTATTGCTACAGATTCACAAGAAGTAGTTGATTTAGCAAAAGAGTATGGTTTTGATGCAGTTTTAACATCTAGTGACCATAAAAGTGGCACTGATAGAATAAATGAAGCTGTAAATAAACTTAATTTGAAAGATGATGACATCATTATTAATGTACAAGCTGATGAGCCTTTTATTGAGACACAGGTTGTTCAAGCTGTTAAACATAGAGTTGAAAAATCAATACAAAACAGTGAAGATGTTATGATTACTTCATGTTATAAAAAAATCACTTCAGAATTAGCAGATGACCCAAATCATGTTAAAGTTGTATTAGATGAGTTAGAAAATGCCATATACTTTTCAAGGGCAAAAGTACCCTATCACAGAGACCATTACAGCTCCTCTTACTATTATGGTCACTTAGGTATTTATGGCTTCACAAGAAAAACTTTAAATGAGTTTTGTAACTTAAAACCTTCAAAGCTTGAGTCTTTAGAAAAGTTAGAGCAGTTAAGAGCCATTGACAATGGTAAAAATATTGCTATGGTACAAGTTGAATCAAAATCATTTGGAATTGATACTCAAGAGGATTTAAACAATGCCTTGAGAATCTTTAAACAGTAGAATTAAAGCAAAATTATGCAACACTGTTTATTACTAATTTACAAGGTATATGATGCGTTTTAATGTTTTAATAGCTGACAACAAAGTAGATAAATTTGTTGGATTTAATCAGTTTGTAAAAAGTAAACTTGATAATATAAATATTAACTTCTCTTCAAATAGTAAAGAAGTTTTATTAAATGCTGAAAATTCAAATTTGATTATTTTAAATTTAGAACTTGAAAACTGTAGTGAAATAATAAATGCATGTTCAGACTTAGGAATCTATCTAGTTTTTATTTCAGATGATGAAAATAGAGTAAAAGAGCTTAAGTTAAACAGTACAGATATATTAAGTAGTAGTGCAAATTTTAATGAACTTTTTTATAAAGTGGAACACTATAGTAAAATATTTAACAAAGATGAACTACTAAAAAAAGAACAGGAATTATCTAGTTCTATAATAAACAATATAAATAACCCTCTTTTTTTAACAGATGGCAAAAAAGTAATTTTTTCCAATCAATATTTCAACACTCTTACTAATTGCGAAAATGAAGAGCAGATAAATAGAAAATACAATAATATCTCTAATCTATTTGAAAATGAGGATAACTGTATTCAAAGAGGTGATAGTGATTGGTTGAAAAAATCTGAAAATGAAGATAATAAAATCTGTGTTTTGAATCAAGAGAATAAAAAGAAATACTTTACAATACAAAAAATATATTTAGCTCATAATAATACTAATATCATACTGTTAAACGATATTAGCCATGAAATTGAACATAAAAATGATTTGTATAAACTGCTCTATACAGACAATTTAACATCCCTACCAAATAGAGCTAAACTAATTGATAGCTTACAAAATGATAAAAATATAAAATTAGATGCAATTTGTATTATTGATATTAACTCTTTTAAGGAGATAAATGATTTTTTTGGTCATAAAATAGGTGACTCTATTTTAAAAGGTGTTAGTGAACTAATCAATGAGTGTATAGTGGATTATAAAGATTTAAGTCTTTATAAGTTTCCTGCTGATACATACTGTATTACAAATAAACTTCTAGAGCAAGATAAATTTATAGAAATTATAAAAAATATAGTTGATGAAGTCTATAAAAAAGTGTTTCATTTTGAGCAGTATGAGATAGATGTGAGAGTTACAGCTGGAGTATCTTTTTCAAATAAAAACAATAAATTAATTACAGCTGATATTGCACTTCAAGGTGCAAAAAAAGATCACAAAGACTATTTAGTATTCTATGATGAGCTTGATAAATTTCAAGAGTATGAAAACAATATGCTTTGGACAAAGAAGCTTAAAAATGCATTTTCAAATGATAAAATAGAAGTATTTTTTCAGCCTTTAATAAATAATAAAACATTAAATGTTGATAAATATGAGTGTTTAGTAAGGTTAATTGATGAAAATGACAAAGTAATATCACCTTTTTTCTTTTTAGATATATCTAAAAAATCAAATCAATATACAAAAATTACTAAAATAGTTATAGAGAAGTCTTTTAAAAAGTTTGAGAATTTACCTTTTGAGTTCTCTGTTAATATCTCATATGAAGATATTGAAGATCCACAGTTTTTAGATTTTATAAAAAGTATGGTTGAAAAGTATTCTATTACAAATAGAGTCGTTTTTGAAATTTTAGAGGATGAAAATGTTAAAAACTACCAACATCTAATCTCTTTTATTGAAGAGGTTAAAAAATTAGGTTGTAAAGTAGCCATTGATGATTTTGGCTCAGGATACTCAAACTTTGAGCATCTTTTAAAAATGAATGTGGATTATCTAAAAATTGATGCTTCACTAATTAAAAATATTGCAACAGATGAAAACTCATATAAAATAACAAAAACAATAGTTGAGTTTGCTAAAAATTTAAATCTTAAAACAATAGCTGAGTTTGTTGAAAATAAAAAGATTTTTAATATTTCAAAGGAGCTTGGAGTTGACTTCTCACAAGGGTACTACTTCTCACCTCCTATAGCTAATCCAAATTTATATAAATTTACAGGGGATGACAATGAATAAAGAAATTTTAAGAAACATCTCTGTTTTGTATGTTGAAGATGAAAATGATGTAAGACAATTTACAGCAAAACTTCTAGGTTCACTTGTGAAAAATGTATATGATGCACAAAATGGTTTAGAGGGTTTAAATATATTTGAAGAGCATCAAGACAAAATCGACTTAGTAGTAACAGATATAAACATGCCAAAGATGGATGGACTTGAAATGTGTTCAAAAATAAGAGAACATAATAAAGACATACCAATAGTTATCACAAGTGCTCATAATGATCCAAACTTCTTAAAAAGAGCAATAGATGTGGGTGTTAATACTTATGCTATGAAACCTATAGATTTATATCAATTAGTTGAGAGTATGATAAAAGCTATTGAACCTATTTTATTAAAGAAAGAGTTAGAACAACTAAATATCTCTTTAGAGACAAGAGTTGAGCAAGAGATAAAAAAAGTAAAATCTATACTAGATGCTCAAGATAATATTGTAATTTTAACAAATAAAGAGACTATTACAAATGTAAATAAAAGGTTTTTGGAGTTTTTTGAAGTTAATACTCTAGAGGAGTTTTCAAATAAGATTGATAATATTTATGAACTTTTTAAAGAGGAGTATGGGTTTATTACAAAAAGTCTATTAAGTAAACAAAAGTGTTGGATTGAGTATATAAAAAATCTACCTGAAATAGATAGAGTTGTTAAAATAAAGCCTAACTCAAAAGAGCAAGAGAGAGTATTTACTGTAAATGTTGATAACTATGATTTAAAAGATAACTATTTTGTAATATCATTGACAGATATAACAGAACTAAAAGAGAAATCAAATCTTTTAGAGTATCAAGCTACACATGATTCATTAACAGGGTTAAATAACAGAAATAAATTCAATGAGATATTTGAAAAAGAGATAAGAAGAGGTTTTAGATATGATAATGATTTATCTTTGATAATCTTTGACTTAGATAGATTTAAAGATGTAAATGATGAATACGGGCATCAAGTAGGAGATGAGGTTCTAAAAGATATTACTCAAATAGTATTAGCTAGTGTTAGAGAGCATGATTTTGTTGTTAGATGGGGAGGAGAAGAGTTTTTGATACTTCTTCCTGAAACTGACTCAATGGGAGCTCAAAAAGTAGCAAATAAAGTTAGAAAAGCTATAGAGAACAAAAAAGTTAGTTCAAAAGATGTACAAATAACTTCTAGTTTTGGAGTTTCAACTCTTAAGTTAGATGATGACCAAAATAGACTTCTAAGAAGAGCAGATAAAGCCTTGTATCAAGCAAAAAACCAAGGAAGAAATAAAGTTGTAGCTCTTTAATTTAAATTATACTATAATAATAAAAAAATAAAACAGGAGAGAATTTATGAAAAAAACTATATTACTATCAATTTTTACAGCATCAGTTTTATCTGCATCAAACTTTGGGGTTGAAGTAGGTGCTAGTCAGTCAAACTTAAAAGCAGATTTCCAATATGGTTCTAACGCAACTGCTACTAAAGTAGATGAGAATATCTTAGGTTTAGATGATAAAATAACAACTATAAAGCCAAGAGTTTATTTTAACTCGGGAAATCATACCTTTGATTTTGATTATGAGTCATTGGATTTTAGTGGTGCAAATACATTAACACAAGATATCGAGTTTGATGATGAAACATATACTGCAACTACAAATATAAAAAGTACAATGGAGATTGACTGGTATAGATTAGGATATAGATATAGTGTTATAAATAATGGTAATACATATTTAAATGCTGGTTTAGATTTAAATATACTTGATACAAATATTGGCTTAGAAGAAACAGCTGGTAATACCTCAAGCTATTTTGATGAAGTTATTCCATTACCAACATTAGTATTAGATGGAAACTATGCGTTTAATGAAAAAGTTGGAGTTGAAGCAAAATTTGCAGGAATTAGTGTAGGAAGTGAAGGTAGCTATACAGAAGCATACGCAGGGCTAAACATTCAATGTTTACTTCTAGATAATGCAAAATGGAGATTAGGTTATAAAGCTAAAAAACTAGATGTGGATGTGGATGACTTTGATGGTGAGTTAGAGTTTAAAGGTGCATTCTTAGGGTTTAATTATAAATTTTAGTAGTTATAAGTAGGTTTAATTAAAAACCTACTTATTAAAAGTTAAAGCCTTCACCTAAGTAGTGTTCCCTAACTTCACTGCTATTTTTTATTTGGGCACTTGTTCCACTTGCTAGTAGTGATCCTGCTTTCATCACATAGGCTCTATGGCATATTTGTAAAGTTTCTCTTACATTATGATCTGTTATTAAAACACCTATATTTATTTTTGTTAACTGTTTTATAATATCTTGAATATCTTTAACTGCTATTGGGTCAACTCCTGCAAAAGGTTCATCTAATAAAAGAAATTTAGGATGTGAGACTAAAGCCCTTGCAATTTCTGTTCTTCTTCTCTCACCACCTGAAAGGGATACACCTTTTCTTTGTCTAATTGGTTCAATATTAAAAATCTCTAATAACTCTTCAACTCTTTTATGCTGTTCTTCTTTATCATTAGTTACAATTTGGGCTGCAAGCATGAGATTATCTTCAACAGATAAGTCTTTGAAAATAGATGATTCCTGGGGTAAGTAACCTATTCCTTTTAAAGCTCTTTTGTGTAAAGGAAGATTTGTAATCTCTTTATCATCAAAATATACATTTCCATGGGATGGTTTTACTAAACCACAAACAGTATAAAAAGTTGTAGTTTTACCCGCACCATTTGGACCTAATAATCCTATAATTTCTCCTGATTTAACCTCTAAAGAGATACCATGTAAAATCTCTGTTTTTTTTATTCTTTTTTTAATATCTTTGATTTGTAGTTTATGATTCAATCTTGTAAACCCTTTTATCTTCTAGTTTTTCAATATTTATTACTATAACCTCATACCCATAATCTTCCAAAATCTTCTGAAGTTTATTATCACCCCACTCTATAAAGTGAATCCCTTCATTTTCAAACTCTTCTAACATTCCCAATGAAATAAACTCTTCTAAAGTTTTATTATAAACGTCATAGTGATATATTTTGTCACTATAGATTGATTGTAAAGAGAATGTTGGAGAAGTTACTTTATCATCAAAACCTATATTTTTTACAAACTTTTTTACAAGTGTAGTTTTACCACTTGCTAAATCACCTCTTAAAATAACTATACACTCTTTATCTTTTGTAAATTCAATTAAATCATTTACAATTGTATCTAAGTTTTGTAAGTTTAGTTCATACTCTTTTTTTAACATACCACTACCTATTTTAGCCTATTTGATACTTCAATAATCTGTTTTAGTTTCTCTTTTGCTTTATTTGTTTTGATGGCCTCTTTGGCAATTTCAATACCATCTTGCATATCCCTTGCTTTCTTGTCAACTATTAAAGCAAGTGCAGTATTTAAAAGTACAATATCTAACTTAGCATCTTTTGTTTTATTATCTAAAATATCATATGTAATTTGTGCATTCTCTTTAGCAACACCGCCTACAATTGACTCTTTTGGACTTAATTTAAACCCATAATGTTCAGGATTAATTTCAAAATCTTCAATTTTACCATTTATAAGTGAAGTAGCATAGGTAATATCAGAAATAGATACTTCATCCATACCATCTCTTGAAGACATTACAATTGATCTTTTTGTTTCTAATAACTCAAGTGCTGATGCGATTTTATTTAAAAATGTTTTATCAAATACACCGATTAACTGTTTTGATACTGTTGCTGGATTTGATAATGGACCTAAAATATTAAAAATAGTTCTATGGGGTATTGATTTTCTAATAGGCATTATATGCTTCATTGCTGGGTGATGGTTTTGTGCAAACATAAAGCAAAAATTTGTATCTTCTAACATTTTGGCTGAATTTTCAATGGATAGATTTAGATTTATTCCCAAAGCTTCTAACATATCAGCACTGCCACTTTTGCTAGTAATACTTTTATTGCCATGTTTTGCTACGATACTATCACAAGCTGCAAGTATTATTGAAACAGTAGATGAGATATTAAAAGAATTAGATTTATCACCGCCTGTTCCTACTACATCAATTGCTTTTGATTTTATATCATAAGGTAATGGAAGAGGTATTAAATGCTCTCTCATAGCACTAGCTGCACTTGCTATTTCTTGTGCTGTTTCACCTCTTTCATATATCTCTATTAAATAGTCTCTAACCTCTTCATGGGGTAGCCTATTTTCAAAAATATCATCAAATTTTAGTTTTGCTGTATTAAACATCTATTTATTCCTCAACTTTTTTAACATACTCTGACATTTTGGATTTTGGTGTTGATTTAGTTGTTGGTATTTGTAAGATTTTAAAAAAGTCACTTTTTTGCAAATACCTTATCTCTATTGTGTCACCAATTTTAACTTCTTTTGATTTTTTTGCTACTTGACCATTGATATGTACTACTTTATGGTCACACATATCTTCAGCAACTGCTCTTCTTTTTGTTATATTAACTGCATTTAAAAATTTATCACATCTCATAGTATTGATTATATCTAAAGTTTTATAAAAATAAATTTGTTTAACCTGTTTATAGTATTAATTTTGATATTATATTACTTTAAAATTCTAATAACCATAGGATAAACTATATGAGTAAAAAAAATGTAAAGAAAGTAGTATTAGCTTATAGTGGAGGTTTAGATACTTCTATTATTTTAAAGTGGCTACAAGATGAATATAATGCAGAGGTTATAACATTCACAGCTGATGTGGGTCAAGGTGAAGAGGTTGAACCTGCAAGACAAAAAGCTTTAGATATGGGAATTAAACCTGAAAATGTTTTTATCTTAGATATTAAAGAAGAGTTTGTAAAAGATTATGTTTTCCCAATGTTTAGAGCAAATGCAATCTATGAGGGTGAGTATTTACTTGGTACTTCAATTGCAAGACCGTTAATCTCAAAAAAACAGATTGAAATAGCTAACAAATGTGGTGCAGATGCAGTTTCCCATGGGGCAACAGGAAAAGGTAATGATCAAGTTAGATTTGAACTTGGTTATTTAAGTTTAAATCCAGATATTACTGTAATTGCACCATGGAGAGAGTGGGACTTAAACTCAAGGGAGAAACTTCTAGCTTATGCTAAAGAGCATGGAATAAATATAGATAAAAAACATGTTGATAAGGATGGAAATCCAGCTGTGAGTCCATACTCTATGGATGCAAATCTATTACATATATCATATGAAGGTTTAGCGTTAGAAAACCCAGCAACAGAGCCTGAGGAGTCTATGTGGTTATGGTCTGTATCACCTGAAAATGCACCTGATGAGCCTGAGTATATTACTATTGGGTATGAAAATGGTGATCCAGTTTCAATAAATGATGAGAAAATGTCACCTGCAACTATCTTAGAAACACTAAATACATATGGTAAGAAGCACGGTATTGGAAGAATAGATATTGTTGAGAATAGATATGTGGGTATGAAAGCAAGAGGTTGTTATGAAACTCCAGGTGGAACTATTATGCTAAAAGCTCATAGAGCTATTGAATCAATAACATTAGATAGAGAAGCAGCTCACTTAAAAGATGAATTAATGCCTAAATATGCAAAACTTATCTACAATGGCTACTGGTACTCTCCTGAAAGAGAGATGATGCAAGCTGCTATTGATGCAACTCAAAAAGATGTTTGCGGTAGTGTTAAATTAAAACTTTATAAAGGTAATGTAATAGTAGTGGGAAGAGAGTCTGAAAAATCTCTATTCTCAGAAGCTCACTCAACGTTTGAAGAAGATGAAGTTTATAATCAAAAAGATGCCCAAGGGTTTATTAGATTAAATGCTTTAAGACTTATGATTGCAGGTCAAACTCGAAAAAAATAGGAGATACATAGATGATTTTAAAATTTAAAGAGTATTATCCAAAAATAGATTCAACTGCGTGGGTTGCACCCACTGCAGATATTATAGGTGATGTTGTAATTGGTGAAAACTCTTCAGTTTGGTTTCAATGTGTTATACGATCAGATGTAAACAAAGTAAGAATTGGTAAAAACTCTAATATTCAAGACTTATCAATGATTCATACAGATGTTCATACACAAACAATTATTGGTGATAACGTTACAATTGGTCACAAAGTAATGCTACATGGTTGCAAAATTGAAGATAACTGTTTAATTGGAATGAGTGCAACTATTTTAGATGATGCTGTTATTGGTGAGGGTTCAATCGTTGGAGCAAATTCATTAGTAACCTCAGGTAAAAAGTTTCCCCCTAGAAGTTTGATTATGGGAAGTCCTGCAAAAGTTGTAAAAGAGCTAACACAAGAAGATGTTGATGGTTTAATAAAACATGCAGGTCATTATGTGGATTATAAAAATGAGTATAGCTAAAAGATTTTCTTTTAGCTATTTACTTTTGAGTATTCATTTTTAAGTTTACTATATAAATCATCAAAATTAACATCATCTATTTGTTCTAGTAAAGCTATCATCATTACATTATCCTCTTTACCATTCCATTGTTTTATATAGTGTCCTTCCTTATAGCCATTATCTTGTCTAAATTTATTTAAACAGTTTTTACCTATATATAGTTTTTGTAGCCAAGTAAAAGATAATCCAGATACTTTACAACATCTAAAAAACTGATCAATAAATCTTTCAACACCACTAAATGATGGCATATTGTTTGTTTCTATTGCTAAGGCTATATAAGATAGCTTTTCAGCCTCTTTTACAACTGATTTTATATCAATATCCTCTGAAGATTCATAAATACAGTGGGTATTTACAAGTGATACTGCTTTTGGTATATTTGTTTCTTGAAGTATATATGACATTAAAAAATGCCAAATATCCACTAACTCCACATGTAAGTTATTCATATCAGGCTTTGAATTAATATTTTTCCAATGTTTCCACGGAGTTGAGTCTATTAACTCAGCAACTTCCATGTGAATACATCTAAGCCAGTTTATCTCTTTTTTAAATTTATTTATACCAAGTTCCCAGTTTTTACCATTAGTTGAGTCATTTAACTGTTTTTGTAAGATAAACATCTCTTCTAATTTATGTGGAAAAGAAGAGGCCTCTTCTAATAGTTGCGCAAGGGGTAAACACTCTTCAACTAAGTTATCTAATGTTTTATTATTTGGAAGTTGCTGTTCACCTTTTAATAAATGTATAATAAGTGACACTGTATAAGGTACTTCATCTTTTTCTTCCCACACTAGTACATCTGATGAAGTTACACCAACATAGTGCACAAAATCTTCAATAGAACTAAAACCTAATGATTTTATGCTATCTTTAAAGTCTTTATATAACAATACTTTTCTCCTGTATTTACAATATGGTTTTATTTTATCAAAAAAATGATGAATATCTGTTTTATCGTTTTACAGGGGTTAATATATACTTTTTAAGTTATAAACAATTATTTCATATTTTTTTGTACATAAAAATTACAATCATGTCCACTTGAGTTTTTCACAACTCTTGAGGGTATAAGCTTTGATTTAAAGCCATAAGCTTTACACCCATGAGGGTTTTGCTTCTCCCATGTAACATAATAGTAAACACACTTTTGACATATTATTCTCATTTTCATTTTGTCATTTTATCAAAACTTAACTATAATTATATTTAATGACTAAAAAAGGGCTAAGCTAATGTTTGAAAATATCAATACAGACAAAAAACTTTTAATAAATATGCTTATTACACAAGTTGGATTTGGTGCAATAAGTATAGTTGCAATATTAACTGCAAGTGATTTAATAGCAATTGTAGCAATTAACTTAATTTTCATATTAATAACTGCATACACTACCTATGCAGCAAAAAACAGAATTGTTGGTGGTATTTTTAGATTTAAAAAGTATTTAGAAGAGATTATAGATTTTACTTTTATGCGTACAAATAAAGTTGAAAAAGCAAATCATATAAAAAATGATGAAATAGGTATGATTTTAAAAGAGATGAATGAGTATTATGAAAAATTTACATCGATGAGACAAGAGGATATGAAAGTTTTAGGTGAAATCATATTAACACTTAATAAAGTAGAGCAAGGGATATTTAAATGTAGAGTAAAATCTAAATCTACTAACTTTATGATTAATGCTTTAAGAAAATCTTTAAATCAAATGCTTGATGTTTTAGAAGTACAAATGCACGATATAAAAGTTATTACAAATGCATATGCAAAAGATGATTATAAAGAAAAAATTAATATTTCAACTGATATAAAAGATGAGATGTTATCAGTTATGAAAAGTATTAATATTTTAGGACAAAGCCTAGCAACAAATGCAAAAACAAACTTAAAAAATGGACAAACATTAGAACAAAATGCCCTATCAATGAAAAGTTCAATGCAAAACCTA
>JBNJFB010000035.1:0-24498 GCA_051746405.1 Campylobacterota bacterium | reverse complement strand
TATGTTTTGTTATATCTATCTTCTTTTGGTTTGTTTTTATTGAAGATTTTTAAAATGCTAATTTTGTTTTCATAGATTTTATACTGGATGGTATATTTCATAAAAACCATATCTCTTACATTTTCATCATCAGAGTAAAAAGATTGTCTGCATTTATATGGAGAGTGTGTAAGATTGTTTATTTGTTTTTCTAGGTCAGTATGAAATTTTTCACTTGCGCTGATTTTATCTTTTGCAATGTGTTTTAAAATTCTTAATAGTTGCGTCTTATATAATCTGGTTCTAAAGATTTGCATTAGCTTTTAAATCTTTGAAAAATATTTCCATTTCATGATCGTACTGTTCTTGAGACAGCATCTCTATTGTACCATTTTCAGAGTCTTCAATAATTTGTTCTAAATCTTTTTTTCTCTCATAAAAATACGGATCAAATTCTAAATTTTTGTCTTTTGAAATAGTTATATTTGAATGACTATTTTTTACAAAATTCATAAACTGTTGCATGTAATCATCTTGTATCTGCACCGATAAAGTTTGCATAACTCATCCTTTAAGTTCATTTAAAGTAATTGTAGCAAAACTCAAGTGAATATCACTTGAGTTTATATTTTATTTTATAAACCTGCTTTTCTTCTTTGCTCTTCTTCTATTCGTTTTTGTTGTGATTCTTCGTATTTGTAAACCATCTCTACTTGCTCTTCAAGCTCTTTTGAACCAGGTTTTTCACCTATTTCAATTAAGCCTTTTCTAATTTCATCCTTTGTCCTTCTTTCTGGCATTTTATACTCCTCTTTTTTTCAATTCCATTCTTGCTGACATACCATTGATGCCACTCTGACTTGCAAGGTCTTTTAACTCACTGTCACTTTTATGAATCATCACTTCTCTTTGTCTTTTTTCTGCTTTTGCTTCCTGTTCAGCAGCTTTATCTGCTACTGAACTGAGAATATCTATAGCACCTTTTGTAACTTTTTTTACAACATTGAAAAATTCCATACAAATTCCTCAACTTACAATTAACAAGCACAACAAGCTGTACAACAATAACAAGTATCACAAATTTCAGTTTCACGAACTCTTTCTTCACATCTTTCACATGTTCTTAATTCAAGAGAAAAACTTACAAATTTGATCTTTTTGAATTTAAACATCAAATCCTCCTAATTAAATATTTACCAATTTACTTTCATAAATAGGCATATTTAAAATTGAGGATAGTGCTCAACTTTAGATATAAAACTGACTTCACCGACAGCTTTGCTGTTTAGTGCTAGGATTTGTTATAGGTAGTTAATCTATATCATCAAATCTTAGACAAAGTACATCTACTATTTTTTTTCTAGTAATAAAATTATCAATAGAAGTTAACTTTTTAATTAATCTGTTTTTTGAAATAGTTCTAATTTGTTGGCACAATAATATTGATGGCTTTTCCAATTCATTTTGCAACAATAATTCATTTGGATATATTTTTCTTCCATCCTTTAATGAAGTTATTGGAATGATTGTTACTACATCAAGTAAATTCTCATAATTGTTCGAGATTATTAAAACAGGTCTTTTCCCAAATTGTTCTCTGCCAACAGTTGGATTTAAATCAGCTAGATATACATCGTATTGATTCATCTGATATTCTCGAAATCAGCATATTGAAATTCATTTTCAATACTTTTCATATCTTGAATATATAATTTATCTTTTGAAGCTTCTATCATAGCTTTTTTATATTGCTCTTTTTTTTGTTTTTCTATCAAAAGTTGTAAAGCATTTGATACCAATTCAGAAAATGATTGATACTTGTCAGTAAGATGATTTAGTTCTAAATTATGAAATAAATCATCTTTAATTGCTACTGTTTTTCTTACCATTATTAAGCCTTTTACTATAGTAATATTTAATTCATACTTTTATCATACTATAATATTCTAAGAGTTTGTTTAAATTTAAGATTTATAAGTATAGACCTATAACGTTTGAGTTGAGAAATATTTGAGCCGCAGGGTCAAATATTTCTCTCCAATGTTTTGTTATATATATTAGTTAGCTACTAATTCTTCGATTCTCTCAGCCAATTTATCCCATAATACTTCTTGCTCATGTTCAGTCATACTTAAAATAGGTGCATTTGGACTATTAAGTGCTTGAAATTGTGATAAAGTTTTTTCCCGTTCAAATCTTGATTTTTTCAGAATAATAGGTAAAATTTGTGTTCCATTGGAACTTGCTTTTTCTAATAAAGGTGGTAACTCATTTTCAATGATAAAATCTGAGGCAAGAAAATCTGCACTTATAATTAATATTGCAATTGCTGAACGATTCAATGCTTTTAATATTTCTTCTTCCCATTTATCGCCTACCTTAATTTTTGTATCATCCCATAATTCAACAAGTCCTTGTCTTTCAAGAGGTTTTAAATGAACATTTAATCGTTTTAAGTATTTGGAATCTTCATGAGAATAACTTATAAATATTGCTTTACTACTATTTATGTTCTTTTGTTTATTAACTATTAAATTGTCTTTTTTTAAACCTATTCCCATTTTTTTAACTGAATCAAGAGCTTTTTGATATTCATTAAAATCTATATCTTTTACTGCTGATAAATTTTTATAAATTTCATTATCCGTTCTCCCTGCATCCTCTAATTTTTTAAGAATTGCTTTTACATCTATTTTTCTTACGGAATCAACTTTTTTTTGGAAGTCATCTAAATTTAAATTTGATATTTTATCTAAGCTTTCTTCAAAATTATCTGCCATTTATTTCCTTTATATATAACGTTTGACTTGAGAAATAGTTTTGCCCGCTAGGGTAAACTATTTCTCTCCAAGGTTTTGTTATGATCCAATATCCACTTCTTCTTTAGTCTCATAGGATAAATGAATTGGTAACACTTCATCTTTAACAATTTCATAACTACTCCAATCAATTATATTGTGCTTAATATCTCCATATTTATAATCAATTTCAAAAGGCGAAGGAAATTTTGGAATTGTTGTTTCAGTTTTTTTACTTTTATCAATTCCAAATAAAGATGGAACTACAATCTGATATATCATATTTCCAAATGCTAAAACGAATATAGAATATGGATATTGACTTGTGTCTGTTTTTCTTTTTAAAAGTAATGTAATTGGCTCAATATTAGGTCTTGGACCAGGAATGAAAGTTGTTAAAACTTTTAATGGATTCATAAATGTTTTTGAATGGTCTGACTCTTGTATCCATTGTAATGCTTCTTTGAAGTTTTTTAGCTCTTCATGTGGCATAACTGATAGAGCCATTTTAACAAATGTTTTATACACTGCTTGAGGAATATAAGGTTCTAGTTCATATGTTACAGATAGTTGTTTTTCAATTTCGTCAAATGCAGTAATTCGGCTATCTAATCGTTCAGTTATTTTGAAGCCATCCTTTACATCTATTCTAGATTTTTTATCTTTTGTTTTATAGCTAGGTATCTTTTTTTTACCCTTAATTTGTCCAATGTTTCTCCACGGTTTAGTGACTTTGTCAAAATGTACTTCTATATTTTCAGAAAATAACTTATTACATTCATCGCATTCTTCATTTAAAATAATTTTTTTATTCCCTATTGCTTCAGGGATAGCATGTGCAATATCATTAAAAGTCACTTCATCTTTGTTTTTTCCACAAAATCTACAAGTTAGATTGTCTTCTTTTCCAATATATATTTTATCTTGACTATCAAGGCTACTAAATAATATTGTATAGTGTTCATCAAATATTTTCAGTCTTTCTTCAATTGTGATATTTGACATTATATTTTTCCTTATCATAACGCTGCCAGCATGCGCGACTATGTAGTGGAGGCGAAGCCGCAACGAAAAAGGCGTCGCCGTGCCTGGTCTGGTTATGCATTCTTGATCAAAGGTTCCAAGTTTCGTTTAGCCTCATAGAAGGCTCGAACGATGTGACGTTTCAAATACAGCTTTTGATTTCCGAAGAAAAAACAAACGTCATCTGGATAATCAGACTTAATCTCCACGTCACCAATTTTGGCGAAATTACACTGACCATATGCAATGTTATAACTCAACCGAGCACTGCACTCGTCGTGATTTCTATTGTCGGAGTCAACGTGACAGATAGCATCTCGGACGAATTTTATGGCATCAGAGACGTTCTTCACTTTCTCAGTGACGGTAACGTCATCAGTGAACTCAACGGGCTCAGCGTAGATTCTAGATTTGGCCATCAGATCGCGCACCAATATCAGTAGCTCAGTTAGTGCTGACTGCACCAGTGGATTTTGGGCGTTCTCTTGGTCGAATATGCCACAGCCCAACAACTCATCTACTCTGCGTATCGAGCTTTGAATGTCTGACTTAGTGTAAAAATCCATCTACGTTGCTCCTGCATAACTATTTATTGAACATACATTATATATAAAACACCCTGAAAATAAACAAATAACATACACAAAATATGTCGTATATTAAAATAGCAACAAACACTTTAAATAAAGCATTCTTTCACATCTTATTATAAAAATATTGCAAAAGTAGCGAATAGCGGTTGCTTTAGCAAACTTTCCTTGAAAATGCAATATTTTTTAAATAAATTTTAATTTTATATTATAATTTCAATGTATGGTTTTTATCTGAATAACAGTAATAAATATACATTTTGCATGTTATTTAGAATAAATCGTGATCTTGTGCTTGCACTCTCTTTGAGAAATCTGCATTTTATTAAATTTATTGGGAGGTGTATTGTGGGTAAAAAACTACTTGATATTATGAGAGATAAGATACGATTTAAGCATTATAGTATGAGCACCGAGAGGGTTTATATTTACTGGGCTAAAAAATATATACTTTTCCATAATAAAAGACATCCTAAAGATATGGAAAAAATTGAAATCGAACAGTTTCTTACCCATCTTGCAACAAAACTAAATGTAAGTCCAACTACACAGAACCAAGCATTTAATGCAATATTATTTCTCTATGAGCAAGTATTAAATATATCTTTAAAAAATGAGAATATACAAGCATTAAGAGCACAAGAGAGAAAACATATTCCAGTAGTCCTAACAATTGATGAAGTAAAAAGTATTATATTAAATATGAGTGGTTAAAAGTACCTCAAATCTAAATCCAGTGCAAGATGAATAAAAGCTATTCGCTTTTATTCCCACTCGATAGTTGCTGGTGGTTTTGAAGAAATATCATAAACAACTCTATTAATCCCATCAACTTCGTTGATGATTCTTCTTGAGATTGTTTCTAATACATCATGTGGTAAGTATGCAAAAGTTGCTGTCATACCATCTGTTGCTTCTACGATTCTTACACAAACTGTGTTATCGTAAGTTCTATTATCACCCATTACACCTACTGATTTTACATTTAGTAGTACTGTAAATGCTTGCCATGTTTTTTCATAATATCCAGCTGCGTGTAGTACATCAAGCATGATAGTATCAGCTTTTCTTAAAAGTTCTAAATCAGGTTTATTAACATCACCCATTACTCTAATAGCAAGTCCAGGTCCAGGGAAAGGATGTCTTCCAATCATATCTTTTGGAAGTCCAAGCTCTAAACCTAAAAGTCTAACCTCATCTTTAAATATCTCTCTTAAAGGCTCAATAAGCTCAAAACTCATCCAATCAGGTAATCCACCCACGTTATGGTGAGATTTGATAGTTTTTGAAGGTCCTTTTACAGATACAGACTCAATAACATCTGTATATAAAGTACCCTGTGCTAAAAACTCAATACCTTCGTGTTTTTTAGCCTCTTCATCAAACACTTCAATAAATGTCTCACCAATAATTTTTCTCTTTTTTTCAGGGTCAGTTACACCTTCTAATCTTCCTAGAAATATTTCAGTTGCATCAATAGTGATTAAGTCAATCCCTCTTGTTTTAAACATAGCTTCAACTTGTTCTCTCTCATTTGCTCTTAATAGTCCATTATCAACAAATACAGGAATAAGTTGCTCTCCAATAGCTTCAGCTAAAAGTGTAGCAACAACAGATGAATCAACTCCACCTGAAACCCCACACAATACTTTTTTGCTTCCTACTTTTTCTTGGATATTTTTCATCTGCTCTTTTGCAAATGAGCCCATATTCCATGTTGAATCACATCCACATATATGTTTTGCGAAGTTTTTAAGAAGTTTTGCACCCTCTTTTGTGTGATAAACCTCTGGATGAAACTGTAATGCATAAATAAGTCTATCCATATTTGCAATAGCTGCATAAGGTGAATTTTCACTTATTGCTATTTTTTTAAATCCATTAGGGATTTTTTCTACTCTATCTCCATGACTCATCCATACTGTTTGTCCATCTGTAGTATCTGCAAATATATCAGACTCTTTGACAAAATTTAACTGTGCTTTTCCATACTCATGGTGATCAGCTGGAATTACACTTCCACCAAAATGCTGAGATATAAGTTGCATTCCATAACAAATTCCTAAAATAGGAAGTCCCAGCTCAAAAATTGTAGCATCTGGATGATAAGCATCCTTTGCATAAACAGAAGCAGGACCACCTGAAAGAATAATTCCCCTTGGAGCTCTTGCCATAATATCTTCTATACTTTCAGAAAAAGGAACAATCTCAGAGTAAACTCCTGCTTCTCTTAGCTTTCTAGCTATAATCTGTGTATATTGACTACCAAAATCTAACACTACTATTGGTACATGTTTCATATTTTAAAATCCTCTAATGAATTGTGATTTATCAATCGTAAATAAATATTGATTCTATCTAAAAAGTAGTAAAAAGTTAGTTAAGTGACCAAATTCTATATTTTATGAAGTTTTTTATTAATCATATTTAATAAAATGCGCACCTAAAGACTCTTTTCTACTTAAAGCTGCTATTAATATTGATTTTGCAGTAAGAAGTCTTAAATAAAGTAGTCTTCCAATATCTTCATTTAGATATTTTTCAACAAGCTGCAATGAGTTTTGTAACTTTTTTGGGTTTCTAAGTATTGAAGCACTATCCCACATCAACATACGCAATGAAGTTTTTATCTCTTTATCAGCTTTTTTATTTCTTACATACTTAATTGGTTTTTTTGTATAGTTTTCAACTACTATTTTAAAATCATCTTTTAATGAAACCTCAACAGCTATTTGGGAAAAAACAATCCCCTCTAAAAGTGAATTTGAAGCTAATCTATTTGCCCCATGAACACCTGTACATGCAACCTCACCCACAGCATAAAGATTTTTCATCTTTTCTACTTTTGCATCTAGGTTTGTTGGAATTCCTCCCATACTATAATGAAAAGCAGGTGATATTGGTACTTTTTCAAAAGGTAATTCATACCCCAAATCTTTTAAATTTGCATAGATATTTGGAAATCTTTTCTTAAAAAAACTTTTCTTAAAACTTTTAAATGATAAATATATTTTAGAGCCTGTTTTTTTATGATAATCAAAAATAGACCTACTTACTACATCTCTTGGGGCTAGCTCCCCATCTTTATGATAAGCAAATAGAAATCTATTTCCTTGCTCATCTTCAATATGTGCACCCTCACCTCTTAATGCTTCACTTAGCAAAGGCTTTCTAGCAAAGTGCGTACCTTTTACTACAGTTGGGTGAAACTGCATCATCTCCATATCTTTTAGGTTTATACCCTTTTCAATCATTATACCCTGGATTTCTCCTGCAACTGCTGTTGAATTTGTATGGTATTTATAAATAGAACCAACTCCACCACTTGCTATAATAGTATTATTTGAGTATGCAATCTCTTGCTTTGTTTCACTTGTAAAAAACTGAACTCCATAACAGATGTCATCTTCTATTAATAAATCATTTACAACAACATCTGATAGGATTTTATGATGACACTGTTTTAGCAAAAACTCATGAATCATTCTTCCCGTAGCATCACCATCTGCATGTAGTATTCTACTTCTACTATGTGCTGCTTCTTTTGTAAATGCTAGCTTATTATTTTCATCTAAATCAAACTCTAAACCAGCATCAATAAGATTTTTTATGGCTTCTTGGGATTTTTCACTTAGAAGTTCAACTGCTTTTTTATTGTTGTGATTTACTCCTGCAGTTAGTGTATCTTGTATATGGGAGGGGATATCACTTTGATCAACTGCACTAGCTACTCCACCTTGTGCCCAATAGGTATTACAATCTTTTGGTGTTTGTTTACACAACACCAAAACTTTTTTATTTTTAGGAATTAATCTAGCTGCATTTAATCCTGCAACACCTGTTCCTATAATTATATAATCATAAACCATATCTTTACTTTTTTATCTCTTTTTGTTGTTCATGTTCAAAAACAGGAGGAGCTTTATAGCCACACCCAACAAAAGATAAAACAAAACCTGCTATAATAACAGCATGAAAAAATTGAATGAAATACTTAGTCATATTAAAAATAATCCTGAATTCAGAAGAGTCAATACCTCAACAATCATAGAGCAGTTTATAAATATTCTGCCTTTGAAGCTAAAAAAGGGAGTAAAGTTTGCTTATGTTAAAAATCAAACCTTATACTTTGTATTGAAACATCCTGTTTATAAAATGGAGTTTGAGTATAACAAAGCCGATATAAAATCATTATTAAAAAAATCTAGATTAGAAGAAGTTTATGATATAAAATTTTTTGTAACAAACAAACTAGAAAAAAAACAAAACAAACAGACAACAACTCCAAAATATGAAGAGCGTTCTTTTGGTATCTTCACAAACTTATCAAAAGATGAAAAACTACACAATAAATTTGAGCAAATAAGAAAAATCATAAAAGACTCTTAAGTAGTCTTTCTCTTTGCTTATAATCTTTACAAAACTTATAAACTAAATCCCAAAACTCTTTTGAGTGATTTTTATGTTTTATATGTGCTAGTTCATGAATCACCACATACTCAATAACTTCAAGGGGAAATTTTGATAAATATATATTAAAATTTAGACCATTTTTATAGTTGCAAGAGCCCCATGTATTTTTATTTTTTCTATATTTAATAAACGTTGGATATAGTTTCATAATATCTGAGTGCTTTTGTACTAAAAACTCTACGTATGAGCTTGTTTGTTCTTTATAAAATTTATCAAGCTTTTGCTTTGAGAGGTTATAAGAATCAAGCTTTTGAACTTTGCCAAAAAATAGAAACTCATCATCTTTTATTTTGCTATTTTCTAATCTTTGCGAATTTTTTAAAATCCACTGTTGTTTCTTTAAGATAAGCTCTAAAGCATCTTTTTTTGTGAAATACTTACTTGCTTTTAATTGTATAAAATCATCTTCTATTACTCTTAAATAACAGTTTTTCATACTTCTCTTTTGTTGAAGCTCTACTTTAAACTCTTTATTGTTCAAATCTAAATAAAAAATCAAACTCTTCCTTAAGTATTGTTTTTGTATAATAAAACCATTATATCATATTTACTATGATGAACTTATATGTGAGGATAACATTTATGAAAATTGCAAACAGAATGCAGAACCTATCTCCATCAGTTACTATGGCAATTACAGCCTTAGCTAGAGATTTAAAAGCTCAAGGTAAAGATATTTTGAGCTTTAGTGCAGGTGAACCTGATTTTAATACACCTGATGTTATTAAACAATCAGCTATAAAAGCTATTGAAGATGGACACACAAAATACACTGCTGTTGAGGGAATTCCTCAAACAAAACAAGCAATTATTGATAAGTTAAAAAGAGATCATGGCTTAGATTATAGTTTAGATAACGTTGTAATAAGCAACGGAGCTAAACACTCACTTTTTAATCTTTTTCAACTTCTAATTGAAGATGGTGATGAAGTTATTATTCCAGCTCCATATTGGGTAACTTATCCAGAACAAGTTAAGTTTTCAAATGGTGTACCTGTTTTTATCCAAACAGATGACTCTACTAATTTTAAAGTGACTGCTAATCAAATAAAAGAAGCAATAACTAACAAAACTAAAGTCTTGATTCTAAACTCTCCTTCAAACCCAACAGGTGCTGTTTATTCAAAACAAGAGCTTGAAGATATTGGAAAAGTACTTGAGGGTACTGATATTTTAGTTTTATCAGATGAGATGTATGAAAAAATCATGTATGATGGGCTTAAATTTACAGCCACTGCACAAGCTAGCGATGATATGTTTCAAAGAACTATTACTATAAATGGTTTAAGTAAATCTGTAGCAATGACAGGTTGGAGATTTGGATATATGGCAACTCCAAAAAAAGAGATTGTAAAAGCAATGATAAAACTTCAAGGTCAAGTTACATCAAATGTAAACTCTATTACTCAGTATGCAGCAATAACTGCACTTGAAGGTGAAGCTAATGATGATATTGAGATGATGAGAAAAGAGTTTGAAAAAAGAAGAGATGTGGCTATAAAAGAGTTTAATGCAATAGATGGAATTAGTTGTATTGAACCGCACGGTGCATTTTATCTTTTTGTAAATATTAAAAAGCTTTCAAATGACTCTATGAAGTTTTGTGAAGAGTTATTAGCAACTAAAGGTGTAGCTGTTGTTCCTGGACTTGCATTTGGAACTGAGGGTTACTTTAGATTTTCATTTGCAACTGATTTAAAAACAATTCAAGCTGGTATTCAAAGAATAAAAGATTTTGTAGAAGAAAGAGAATAATGACACTTCAAAAAAAAGCAACTGTTATCTCAAGTAGTGTTGCTGGAGTTCTTACATTAATGAAACTAGTAATCGGAGTCCTTAGTGGCTCTGTTGCTGTTTTAGCATCTGCTGTTGATTCTATTTTAGATATGTTCGTATCTGTTTTTAACTATTTTGCTATATCAAACTCTGAAAAACCTGCTGATGATACTTTTAATTATGGTAGAGGTAAGATAGAAGCCTTAGCTTCTGTAATTGAGGGTACAATTATTACAATATCTGGACTTTTTTTACTCTACCAAGCTTTTAATAAAGCCTTGTCAGATAGTGTATCTAAGTACTTAGATATCTCAATTATAGTTATGATAATTTCAATGATTATAACAGTAAGCCTTGTTATATTTTTAAATAAAGTTGCAAAAAAAACCAACTCAATGGTTATTAAAGCAGATGCTTTACACTATAAAACAGATGTGTTTTCAAATGTAGCTGTTTTGTCTTCTTTGGTTTTAGTAAGTCTTACAGGATATGAAATCATAGATATTGTTGTAGGTGGAGGTATTGCTTTATATATAATCTACTCAGCTTATGAGCTAATAAGAGATGGAGTTTTAGTACTTTTAGATAGAGCAGTTGATGATGAAATAGTTTTAGGTATAGAAAAAATAATAAGAAGCAATAAAAGAGTTAATACTCACCATTTATTAAAAACAAGAGAAGCAGGTAGTAAAACTTTTGTTGATGTTCACTTAGTATTTGATTGTATAATTACTTTAATTGAAGCACATAGAGAAAGTGATAGAATAGAAGAAGCCATAAAAAAACTTGACAACAAAAGAGATTGGGTCATAAATATTCATATGGACCCTTACGATGACTCTGAGATAAATGATGAAAAATAAAAGGTATAAAAATGAACTTCATAAAAATATTAGGAGCAAGTGGAAGTAAGACAAAAGATACAGGTACAACATGTTTTCAAGTTAGCAATAATATATTAATTGATGCAGGAAATATAATATCCACACTAGGAGATAGTTGTACCAAAATAAATCATATATTTATAACCCACTCACATAGTGACCATATAATTGATTTACCATTTGTAATTGAGAGTTTTTATGAAAAAAGAGAGGAAACACTTACTGTTTATGGCTCTAAAGAGACTATTGAATCAATAAAACAACACACCTTCAATAACAAAGTATGGCCAGATTTCACAAAAATAGATTTATTACATAGTAATAAAAAAGCTTTACAATTTAAAGAGATTGAAGCAAATATACCTACTAAAATACAAGAGTATGAGATTGTAGCTTTTGATGCTTCCCATGTAAAAGGTGCATTTGGATTTGAAGTAATAAAAAACAATAACTACTCATACTTAATAAGTGGTGATACATATTTAAGTGATACCTTAATACAAAAAGCTAAAAATAAAAGAGTAAACTCACTAATAATTGAGTGTTCTTTTCCTGACAACTTAAGTAAACTAGCTAAAGATAGCAAACACTTAACACCAAAACTAGTAAAACAGACTTTAGATGGAATAAATAGAGATGATTTACAAGTATTTCTCTATCACTTAAAGCCTCTATACGATGAAAAAATCAAAAAAGAGATTAACAGCTATGAGATTTTTAAAAATGGGGGAAAAGTTTTAGCCCAAGGTGATACTATTCATATGAATACAGGAAATGTTGAAGCTGATTTAATTGACCAATATAAATTTGAAAGAATAATGGAAGTTAATCTTGAACTATCAAGCCAACTTGATAAAGATAAACTTTTTGAGATGATTCTTACACTAATAAGAGAACTAACCCACTGTGAAGCAGGGACTTTATATATTCTCTCAAAAGATAAAAAAGCACTTGACTTTAAAGTAATACAAAACGACCCCCTAGATATTTTTATGGGTGGTACAAAAAATAAAATTGAGTGGGATAGCTTGCCACTTTATTTAGAAGATGGCTCAAAAAACTTAAATATGGTAGCAACAACATGTGCACTTGAAAACAAAGTCATTAATATACCTGATGTATATTTTGAAAAAAACTATAACTTTGAGGGAACTAAAAAGTTTGATAATAGTACAGGATATAGATCAAAATCAATGCTTGTAATCCCTTTGGTAAATCATGAAAGAGATGTGATAGGAGTACTACAACTAATCAATAAAACTATAAATTTTGAAGAAAAAATAGAGTTTACTAAAACTGATGAAAAAGTTGTAAAGAGTCTAGCTTCACAAGCTGCAATGGCTTTGACTAACACTTGGCTTATAAATAGTCTAGAAGATTTTTTAAATAGCTTTATTACAACTATTGGTCATGCTATTGATGCAAAATCACCTCACACAATGAACCATGTTGCAAATGTGGAAAAAATTGCACTACTCATTGCAAAAGCAATACATAAAGACAATACAATATATAAAGATGTAAACTACAATAAAAATGACTTTAATCAAATAAGAATAGCTGCATGGATGCATGATATTGGAAAGATATCTATGCCTGAGTCTATAATAGAAAAAGCAACAAAACTACAAGCAAATATTGATAGGATTGAATTAGTTAGTGAAAGATTTGAAATATTAAAAAGAGATTTAGAGATTGATTATTTAAAAAATAAAATTTCAAAGCAAGATTATGAAAATAGACTTTTATTGCTGCAAGAAGATAAAAACTTTATAGAAAAATCAAATGTTGGTGGTGAGTTTATGAGTGATGAGCATATCAATAGAATTGAAAAAATAGGTGAATATACCTACTTTGCGGATAATAAAGAGCAAAAGCTTCTAAGTGATGATGAGAAATATAACTTGTCAATTAGAAAAGGAACCTTAACAAAAGAAGAAAAAGATATCATGAATAACCATGCAAAGCTATCTTTAGAAATGCTATCAAAACTTCCATTTCCTAAAAAATATAAAGATGTACTAAATATAGCAGCAAATCACCATGAAAAATTAAATGGAAAAGGCTACCCAAGAGGTTTAGGGGATAAGGACTTAAGCTTAGAAGATAGGATAATGATACTAGCAGATATTTTTGAAGCTTTAACTTCAAGTGATAGACCATATAAAAAAGCAAAAAAACTATCTGAGGTATTTAAGATACTCTCTTTTATGGCAAAAGATTATGAGATTGATTCTGAACTTCTTAAATTCTTTCATGAAAATGAAGTATTAAATGAGTATAGCAAAGAGAATCTACACGATTATCAACTTGATAAAAGTAGCTTAGATATTTAAAATGAAAAAGTATTTTCTATATTTACTTTCAATTTTAGTTACAGCATCTTCCCTATGTATTTTATACATATACTTTCCCCAAACGCTACAAACATTTGATAATCGTTTGCGGGATTATATGTTTGTTTTAAGAGAAGAGATTCCCCAAACAAAAGATATAGTCATAATAGATATAGATGAAAGCTCCTTAAAACAGATTGGTCAATGGCCCTGGAGTAGAAAAGTATTATCAGATATATTACAAAACCTTTCACAAGCTGGTGCTGGGGTGATTGGAATAGATATTGTATTTGCAGAAAAAGATAGAACCTCTCCCCATAAAATTGCAAAAAAACATAATCTAGATATTAAAAATCTACCAAATTATGATAAAATTTTTGCGCAAACAGTTGCTAATACACCCACAATTTTAGGATATCAGTTTGAACTAAATGATACTAAATATATTGAAAAAAAAGCTCCAAATATTCCAGCTATATTTATTGAACGAAATAGAAATCTAAATCAAGACTTTGTTATCAATGCAAAGGGAACTATTTTAAACATTCCTATTTTACAAGATAATGCCTACTCAAGTGGCTTTTTTAATAATGTACCTGACCCCTCAGGTATTATTAGATCAGTACCTTTACTAATTAGATATGATAATCAACTCTATCCCTCACTAGCTTTAGAAATGATTAGAGCAGCTTATGGAATAAAAAAGGTTGTAGTAAACTATAATGAACTAGGAGTTAGTAACGTCACTTTAGGAGAACTAGCCATTCCAACAGATCGTTATGGACGAATAATAGTAAACTATCGTGGAAAAGATAAAACATTTAAGTACATATCTGCTATTGATATTTTAAATAATAACTTTAGCCCCAAAGAGATTGAGGGTAAGGTAGTTTTAATAGGTACAAGTGCAGCTGGTCTATTTGACTTAAGAGCCACCCCTTTAGAATCAATCTTTCCAGGGGTTGAAGTCCATGCTAATGTAATTGATAATATCTTACAAGGAGATTTCTTACAAATGCCCTCATGGGCAACGGGGGCTGATATTTTACACATATTATTACTAACAGTGTTAATGTTTGTGATTATTATTAACTCCAATATTTATGCTATTGTTTTTATAGTTCTTATAGCTCTTGCTATTGACAGTTACTTTTTATACTATATGCTTTTTAACAATGGGATTATTTTAAATATTCTATTTCCCCTTTCAACCATTATTCTAAGTAGTATTGTGGCAGTTTTAGTAAACTATTTCTTTGAAATTAGACAAAGTAAGCTAATCAAAACTAAATTTGCATCTAAAGTCTCTCCTAGAGTTATGGAGGATTTACTAAAAAATGAAGATAATAAACTTCACGGACAATCTAAGGAAGTAACTGTATTCTTCTCTGATATTCGTGGCTTTACTAATATCTCTGAAGCTATGCCAAATGCTAAGGCTTTAATTGATTATTTAAATGAATACATGGAACCCATGAGTAATATTATTATGGAAAATGAAGGTACAATTGATAAGTTTATAGGTGATGCTATCATGGCTTATTGGAATGCCCCAAGTGATGTGAAAAACCATCAAGACAAAGCTGTAAAAGCATCACTACAGCAGATTAAATACTTAGATATTTTAAACGATAAACTTCAAAAACAGAACAAACCACCTATTGATATAGGTATTGGTCTAAACTGTGGTATATCTGTTGTGGGAGAGATGGGAAGTAGCGGTAGAAGTGATTATACTGCAATTGGTGACCCGATTAATCTAGGTGCAAGATTAGAATCACTATGTAAATTCTATAACTCAAAACTTAATATCTCTAATTTCATCAAAGAGAGTTTAACACAAGAGTATGTTTTTAGATTTTTAGATTTAGTTAAAGTCAAAGGCAAAAGTAAACCAGTAGAGATATGGCAGGTTTTAGATTTTGGGCAAGCTAAGGGTGAACTAAAGCAGGAGTTAGAAACCTACCATCATGCAATTGAACTGTATAAAACTTCACAGTTTAAACAAGCTCTAGAAATATTTAAAAAGCTTGATAAAAATCCTAATAAAACCAATGAAAATATTTATAAAATGTATCAACAACGATGTGAACTATATATCCAAACCCCACCTGAAAATTTTGATGGGGTATTTGAACACACTACAAAAGGCTAAGATAGCTACTGTTTTTTAGCCTTAAATACTCCCGTATAACTATTATTCCCATCACCTAAGTTAAAATTACCACCAATAGAACTTGCATTAGAACCATAAAACTTCCCACTTCCATTTCCTGTAGTCTCACTTCTTGAATCAACAAGTAAACTACCACCTGTACTTCCTGAATTTGTTGTACCATCAAAAGTAAATCCATCTCTATCAAGTGTTCCTGAAACATTTAAGGTTTTATCAAATAATCCATCAGAGTCACCAGGTAGAGTAAAAGTTCCATTAAGCGTTTGTTCTCCAAAGTCAATATTGAAGTTAACTTCTGAATTTGTGGCATTAAATACCATTGAACTAATAGTAGATTTTCCTAAAGCATATCCCTTATATGTTGCAGTTATATTATCATTCATTAACGCTTGAACTTCTGAAACAGCTGTTTGTAAACCTGTAAGCCAATAACCATTTGATATTGAAATAGAGTTTGAGTATTCATCTTCAAACTCTGCATCCCATTCTCCCCATTGAATATCATCATCTTTATCAAACTCTAAGCTAGAATTAATATATGAATCTTTTTTTGATGTATAAGAACCCTTAATAAAAGTGAAACTACTACTTGAATTACCAGAAATGTTTTGTATACCATCTGCAGATAAATCACCTTCATAAGAGTCGTCATTAGAATAATTTGTAGCAAGATTATCTAACTTAAGATTAATATTCCTGTCATTGTCATCAAAGAGCATTTCATTATCTTTTTGTGAACTTAGCATGTTTGTACTTATATAATCAGAAACTAAATAATTCTTAAATATTGACCCAAAAGTAGCTCTAACTTTTTCTGCACTTTTACTATTATTTTTTACAGCCTCTGCAATATCATCAGATCTATCACTTTGATTAATTGAGTTACTATTTTCATTCGCTTCATTTACTTGAACTTGTGTATCTTCTTGTACCTCTTTTGTCACTTGTGTAGTAGGTTCAGTTTGTTCTATCTCATTATCAAAGCTTTCTATTACTTCCTCTTCATTCTCATCACTTGAAAACTTTGTTTGAGTTTCAACAATATTTATATCTTCTTGATTAAACTCTTGCACTACAATGGGTTCATCTTCTCTTATTTTAGCAAACTCACCTGCTTGAATTAAAATAGTTTCATTTGTAAACTCCGATGTAATTTCAATAGCACCCTCAGTACAATAAATAGTATCACCATTAAATTCAACATTACTTAATATCTGAGTTCCACGAATTCCAATTGATGCAGATTTTGATTTAAGTTTAAACTTACTTGGAGCTACTTTTCCAATTTTTCCAGTAATAGTCCTAAATGTTCCTTTCACTAATCCCAAGTTGGCATTATAGTTTTCTTGCTTTTCATCATAGATATAATCATTTATTTTAAACTCTGAATTTTTACCAATAGTTACAACAGTTTTATCTTTAAAAATCAATTGTAACTTTGTATTATCTTGAGTTTTAATAACATCATCTTTTAAAAGTTCTGCACCATTTGTAACTTTTATATTTTCATCTTCTCTTATTATAAGAGCATCACCATTAAATGCAACTATTTTTGCAACATTTGCAAATAAAAAAACCTGCAAAAAAAGTAGAAGTAGAACTATTTTTTTCATAATTTAAATCTCCATGTATATTGAAGCATTACACTCTCTTTTTTATAATCAAATGCTTCTTGATTTGAACTGTTGTTGATATTATTATAAGATAGTGATAAAAAATCTTTTTTATTAAATATTTTAGTTAATCCAACACCTATATTTCTGTTTATATCCTCTCTAATATTTCCAAAAAGGTTATTCCTATCTTTATAATCAATCTGCTTGTATTGGTATTGTAAATTTAGAAATAAATCACTTTGAATATCATAGTTGTAATAGAAACTATTAGTAATAATATCTTTATCTAAATCCACTCTTTCCCCTCTTACTTTTTCATCTTTTTCAAAGCTTAATTTATATCTAAACTTCTTATAGCTTAGTGAAGTGCCTAAGCCTTTTTTCATATAATCTTTTGTCTCATTGGAACTTTTTTTATAATGAATCTCTTTATACTGACCATAAATTGAAAAAACAGTATCTTTATTTATAAGTTTTTTATATTTAGGTACAAGCGTATAAGCTGTAAAGTCATTTTCATCTCCAGGTAAGATAGAATCCACACCAATCTGAAGTGAATACTCCTCTTTATTTTTGGCATTATTATAATAAAAAGTTGGCTTATATGAATAAAAATTCATATTATAATCATCATCTTTTGTTTGGTTTTTATAAAATATTGTACCTGTATGCTTAACTGAAATAGGATAGTTTTCACTTAAACCATGGAAATGGTTAACCTGCATTAAAGAGAAATAAGATGTACTTGATATTGGTTTCTCACCATCAACTTCTAAGTTTGAAAATCCTGGGAGGGTAAAAGAGTCATATTCAATACCACTATTTATATTGTCATCATACATATACCCTAAGCTTAAAGCTATCATGGTAGAATTACTTTGATTAGAGTTTTTTATTTTCTTTAAAAATCGTTCAATATTTTTACGAACATTTTTGGGAATTGGATAAGATGCTACCTTTAA
This sequence comes from Campylobacterota bacterium, assembly GCA_051746405.1. Lineage (GTDB taxonomy): Bacteria > Campylobacterota > Campylobacteria > Campylobacterales > Arcobacteraceae > Arcobacter_B. The sequence continues at coordinate 5,885 of JBNJFB010000035.1, read as the reverse complement.
AAACTCTTGTTTAGCTTCTTGCTTAAAACCTAAAATAAACATTACACGTGCGTACTCAAGTCTTGCACGATGAAACTCTGGTTTTTTTATCAAAACTCTTTGAAATGCAGCTGATGCTTCATCATAAAGTTTTAGATTCACAGCACTCATAGCAAGATAGTAGTTTATCTGTACATGATCACTATATTTTGAAAAAAGCTTATTAAACATTTCATAAGACTGTTTAAAGTCTCCTGACCTATATTGTGCTAAAGCAACAATATAATCATTAGAACTCTCAATAGAAAAATGAGCTTTAGAAGTTTTTAATAAAGTAGATGGTTGATTCTCACTTGCTACTAAAGTGGAGAAAAATAAAAGCAATACAAAACAAAGACTCTTCTTTAACATTTTAACCCTTTTTTAGATAATACTTAAGAATGTCACAATTTAACTTAATAAATTGTTAAGCTACAACTAAATTTACAGAAGCATTATATAACCAATTTTTAGATATTATATATTTAAATTTATATAATTTTTAGGAGCAAAATGGCATTAATCGACTTACAAAACATAAATAAGCAATATGATATAAAAACTATTTTAAAAGATGTTGATTTTACTTTAACAAAAGCTCAAAGAGTAGCTGTCATAGGTCAAAATGGTCAGGGTAAATCTACACTATTTAAAGTTATTATGAATGAAGTTGAACCCGATAGTGGTGAAATATCTATTGATAAATCAATAAAAATAGAGATGCTAGCTCAACAACCAAAATTTAAATCAGGAATAACAGTTAAGCAAGCTGTTGAAGAGCAGTTAGTAGAAATAAAACAAGCAAAAAATGAATATGATGAGATATCTTTGCAACTTGCAACAGATTATAACAACGATGAATTGTTAAACAAGCAAAGTAAACTTGCCACATATATAGAGTTTCATAATGCTTGGGATTTAGAAAATATGATTGAACGAGTACTAAAAGAGTTTAATCTAAAACAGTATGAAAATAAAGATGTGACTCTTTTAAGTGGAGGTGAACAAAGAAGGGTAAGCTTAGCGGGTCTTTTGCTTAAAAAACCTGATGTACTGCTTTTAGATGAGCCCACAAACCATTTAGATGTTTATATGGTTGAATTTTTAGAAAGCCTACTTTTAAGTCACCAATTTACACTTCTATTTATTTCCCACGATAGATACTTTATTGATAATATTGCCACATCTATTATAGAGATTGAAAATGGAGGATTAAAGAGATTTAATGGAGGATACTCCTCATATTTAGAGCAAAAACAAAAGATGTTAGAGAATCTACAAAAAGACCATGAAAATCTAATACGTCTTGTAAAAAGAGAAGCACACTGGATGCAAAGGGGCGTTACAGCTAGACGAAAAAGAAATGAAAGAAGAAAAGCTGAATATTTAAGCTTAAAAGAAGAAGCAAAAACAAATCCATCACTAATCAAAAAAATGTCTTTAGAGTTAGAAAGGGAACAAAAATCCTTTAATAGTGAGCAGAAACAAAAAAATAAAAAGAAGATGCTTTATGAATTAAAAGATATTTCAAAATCACTTGGCAACAAAGAGCTTATTGCGAATTTTTCCACAAGAATCTTACAAAAAGATACAATTGCTATTGTTGGACCAAATGGTAGTGGAAAATCGACTTTGCTTAAAATATTTATGGAGAAACTTCAAATTGATTCAGGTAAATTTAAAAAAGGTGACTTTAATATAGGATATTTTGATCAACAAAGGGAAATGCTTAGTGATGATAAAAATCTAATAGAAACTTTTTGTCCAAATGGTGGAGATAGAATTGAATTAAATGATGGCAGAAATATGCATGTTTATGGATATTTAAAAAACTTCTTATTTCCAAGAGAGTATCTTGATAAAAAAATTGGTGTGTTAAGTGGTGGTGAAAAAAACAGAGTTGCACTTGCACTGTTATTTACAAAAAAAATTGATTGTTTAATCTTAGATGAACCTACCAATGATTTAGATATTCCCACAATTAATATTTTAGAAGAGTATCTTCAAAACTTTCAAGGTGCTTTAATCTTTGTATCCCATGATAGATACTTTGTTGATAAAATAGCAAAAAAACTTTTTGTTTTTAAAGGTAATGCTATAGTTGAAGAGAGTTTTCAGCCATATACACAATACCTAGAGTTTGAAAAAGAGATTAAAGAACTAACAAAAATGCACAACCAATCACCAAAAACAAGTGAATCAAAAAATAAACCAAAAGATAAAAAACAGAAAAAACTATCATATAAAGACCAAAGAGATTATGATGCCCTACCAGATGAAATTGAAAATCTAGAAAAACAAATAGAAGAGATAAACAAATGTCTTCAGACCCCAGAGTGTTATGAGAAAGAAGGTATTGTAGCTGTTTCAAAAAAACTTGAAGAGACAGAAGAGATATACGAAAAAAAAGTGGAAAAATTCTTAGAACTTGAAGAGTTAATTGAAAGTTTTAATCAATAAAACACTAAAATAACTCAAAAGTACTATAAAAATACTAAAAAGGATACAAATGAGCTTAAAACAACAACTTAAAGATGATTTAAAAGCAGCAATGAGAGAAAAAAATATTGTAAAAAGGGACTCTATTAGGTCAATAAATACAATGATAAAACAAATCGAAGTTGATGAAAGAAAAGAATTAAGTGATGATGAGATATTAAAACTTATTCAAAAAGGTATAAAACAAAGAGAAGAGGCAGTTACTCAATATCAAGAAGCTTCAAGAGATGATTTAGTTCAAAAAGAACAGGAGCAAATCGATATATTTAAACAGTATCTACCTAAACAACTAAATGATCAAGAATTAACAGATAAAATCAAAGAGATTATTGCTCAAGTTGAAGCTAAGACTATGAAAGATATTGGTAAAGTTATGGGACAAGCAACTAAAAAATTAGCAGGAATTGCAGATGGTAAAAGAATAAACGAAGTTGCTAAAAAACTTTTATCATAAAACAAAGTACAGGACTAGTTATGAATTTTAATAAGGTAATTGATAAATTAACTGAAAGAGAACAAAATGAAGTCAAACTAAATAAGTTAGACTCAGTTGAAAAAATTATTCCAATACTACTAAAAAGAGTATCAAAAGAGAATGTAGCACCACTTGCTTCTTTATTAAAACAATCAGTTTTACCATCAATTTCAGTTGAAGTTGATGATGATATTGAAGAGTTATTTATAAAAATAGATCAAGAGCCTGAGTTACTTTTTGAAAAAAGCGTTCAAAATAAGATTGAAGATTTTATATTTAAAAGATTTGATAGAGATAAAAAGCTAGTAGCCCAAAAAACATCAGATATATCAAAAGTCGTATCACTAATGGGAGAGTATCTAAATGATGCCATAAGTAGTAGTGGAAATGGTTCTAAAAATGTAGTAAATATTAAAGAGCAAATAGAGTCTATTGATTTTTCAAAAGCAAATGTTGAAGAGTTAAATGGAATTCAAGAGAAGCTAGTAAATGCTGCAAGCTCAATTGAAAATGAAATGAATAGTGTAAGTGATAAGCTAAAAACTGGTAAAACACAAGTTCAAGAGTTAGAAGAGAAAGTTAAAACTTTAGAAGAAGAGTTAGAAAAATCTAAACAAGAAAGTATGAAAGACCACTTAACAGGGTTACTTACTAGAAGAGCCTATGATGAAGAGGTTAAAAGAATTGAAAGTGACTATACAAGAAACAACTCACACTATGCAATAGTGTTTTTTGATTTAGACCATTTCAAAAAGTTAAATGATACTTATGGTCATGATTGTGGTGATGTGGTACTTAAAACTTTTGCAAAAATTTTAGATAAAAGCACAAGAGATGAAGATATTGTTGGAAGATATGGTGGTGAAGAGTTTGTGGCAATAATAAACTTTAATCTAACTAGAGAACTGCTTTTATATCTAAAAAGAGTAAAACAAATAGTAACTTCAAATAATTTTATTTATAAAAATACTAAACTAAAAATAACATTTTCAGCAGGTGTTGCAATTAGAAGTAATCACTCTTCTTATGAAAACACTATTCAAAAGTCTGATATGCTTTTATATGATGCTAAAGAGAATGGAAGAAATCAAATAAAACTAGATGATGGAAGAATTATCAAATAAGCTAAGCCTTTTTTAAAGCTTAGTTTTGATTGTATTAAATAATATCAACATCCTTAACATCAATACCTGAAAGTTTCTCCATTTTATCTTCAACAAAATCTAAGAAATCTGCTTTATTTTTTTCATCCATATTTTTTTCTAACATTTCTGTAACGTATTTTATTCCATTTGCATTTATCTTTTTTACACTTGCTAGGTAGTGAACAAAAGCTATCATCTTAACATCGTTTATTGAATATAACTTTTTAGTTTCATTTTTTCTTGGAAGTAATCCCTTGTCTTCATACATTTTCAGTGTTCTAACTTTTGCAGTTAGTACTTCTGCAATACTGCTTAAAGGTAATATATCTTTATCATTATTTAATAGGGCCAAAATAATCCTTTATAGTTTTAAAATTTTAAAATTATACTACCACTTTTCTAATTATTATTTAAATTTTATGGTAGTATTTCAAGTTAAAAGTATATAATACTCAAAAATTAATTCTAAGGAATGTACAATGCGTTTTTTATTTATTTTCTTACTTATTTGCTCATCATTATTTGCTAAAGAACTAACACAAAAAGAACAAAAGGCTGTAAAAGAAAAAGTTAATTCTTTAGAAAAACCACTTTATAATCCCTTTGTGGAAAATTATATCTTAAATGAGCTTAAGCAACTAAGAGAGGAAAATAGGGATTTAAAGATTGATTTACATAAAACACTAGCAAAAAAAGAGGTTGATATTTCAAATAATGTAATCAACTATGCTACCTCAACTATTAATAATATGTTTTATATAATAGCAGCAGCCAGTTCAATTTTGGTTGTAATTGGATGGAGTTCAATAAAAGATATTAATGAAAAAGTGAAACATATGATTGATGAAAAAACCTCAAAAACTATTCAAGAGTATGAGCAAAGAATGTCTATTTTTGAAAAAGACTTAGAGACAAGAACAAAGCAAGTTAAACGAAACGAAGCAGCTATTGAAAGAACAAATGCTATTCATTCACTATGGCTTAGAGCATCCCAAGAGACAACTCCAAGTGGTAAAATAGAGATATATGATGAAATCTTAAAAATAAGACCAGATGAAGTTGAAGCTTTAACATACAAATCAGATGCTGTACTTGATATGGGCGAAGCAAACTGGGCATTAAGCCTTACAAACCAAGCATTAAGTATAGATAGCAACTACCCAAATGCATTCTATCAAAGATCAAAAGTATTTGCAGTATTAGGACAAGAGGATCATGCAATTGTAGATTTACATAAAGCAATTGATTTAAATGAAGAGTATATCTATGAAATTGAAAATGAAGAAGAGTTTGAGGACTTACTAAAACATAAAGCATTTAAGAAAATCCTAGATAGAAAAAATGTATAAACAAAACTCTTTTGTTTATTTTATCTAAAGTAAAATAGTTAACAATTTTAAAACTTTGGTGGATGGGGTAGAGGGATTCGAACCCCCGAATAACGATACCAAAAACCGTTGCCTTACCACTTGGCGATACCCCAACAATAAAATAAAAGATAAAGAAATGGAGCTGGTGAAGGGACTTGAACCCCCGACCTGCTGATTACAAATCAGCTGCTCTAGCCAACTGAGCTACACCAGCTTCCAAAAATATAGTATTGAGTTATAAAACTCTTGGTGTCAAGAGGGAGACTTGAACTCCCGACCTCCGGCTTATGAGACCAGCGCTCTAGCCAGCTGAGCTACCTTGACACATGAAATTGGTTGCGGAAGATGGATTTGAACCATCGACCTTCGGGTTATGAG
>JBNJFB010000034.1:0-26223 GCA_051746405.1 Campylobacterota bacterium | reverse complement strand
TCATCTAAATACTTATCTTGTTTTTCTATAAATTTATTTACAGTTGCAGTAGGAATACTAACATCATTTTCTAAACAAAAATCAGCAAAATAGTTACCAATAATCATACCTGCAACTACTGTTTCAGATACAGAGTTTCCTCCAAGTCTGTTGAATCCATGCATATCCCAACAAGCAGCTTCACCACAAGCAAATAGACCTTTTAATCTTGTTGATTCACCTGTTGGTTTAGTTCTAATACCACCCATAGAGTAGTGTTGCATTGGAAGAACAGGAGCCCAACCTTTTTTACCCTCATCAGCTGGGTCAATTCCATTAAATACTTGACAAATTTCTTGAACATCTCTTAGGTTCTTTTCAATATGCTCTCTACCTAAAATAGAAATATCTAACCATACGTGCTCACCATAAGGTGATGGAACACCTTTACCATTTCTAATATGCTCAATCATTCTTCTTGAAACAACGTCTCTTGATGCAAGCTCTTTTTTCTCAGGCTCATAATCAGGCATAAATCTATGACCGTCAACATCTCTTAAGATGCCACCATCACCTCTACAACCCTCTGTTAAAAGAATCCCAGATGGAACAATTGGAGTAGGGTGGAACTGTACAGCTTCCATATTTGAAAGTGTTGCAACACCTGTTTCTAAAGCAATACCTGCACCAATACCTTCACAAATTACAGCATTTGTAGTTTGTTTAAATACTCTTCCATATCCACCTGTTGCTATACATGTACCTTTTGCAACATATGCTTCTAAATCACCTGTAATTAAATCTCTTACAACAGCACCGTAACATCTACCATCTTCATGGATTATTGAAATTGCTTCTTTTCTATCTCTAATATCAACATTGTTTTTTAAAGCTTCATTTGCAACACCAAATAACATTGTATGACCTGTTGCATCAGCTGTATAACATGTTCTCCATTTTTTAGTACCACCAAAATCTCTTGATGTAATTAATCCATGTCTATCTTCATCTTCAGTAATTGAAGTTTTTTTAGCATTAATAACTGCTTCTCTAGTACCTGCTTTAACTCTTGACCAAGGAACACCCCAAGATGCTAATTCTCTAATAGCTTTAGGTGCAGTAGTAACAAACATTCTCGCCACATCTTGATCACATCCCCAATCGCTTCCTTTTACAGTATCTGCAAAGTGTAAATCTTCATTATCACCATCGGACATTTTAGAGTTACCTAATGAAGCTTGCATACCACCTTGTGCAGCAGCACTATGTGATCTTTTAACAGGAACCAGTGAAAGAACTACAGCGTTTAAACCTTTTTTTTGTGCAGCAACTGCAGCTCTTAAACCTGCTAATCCTCCACCAATAACTAACGCATCACAGTAATTAATTTTCATTAAGCAATCCTTTCAAAATTATCTTTTGTCATTTTGTATTCCATAATTTTTGCCGATGGAGTATATCTCTCTCCAACTTTTCCAGCTTCAACATTTGCCATACCAATTTTCATATATGCAGCTAATGAAGCGAAACCTAATACTAAGAAGAATACAGTTAATCCCCATTTTACTTTTTTTAATCTTTTTCTATTTTCAGCTGGGTTATTTCCATCAAACCATCCCCATTTTACACTTAATCTATATAAACCAATAGTTCCGTGTAATTCAACTGCTAATAATAATAAGATATATAAAGGCCACATCCACTCAGACCAAACTCTATCTGCACTTGCATAAGGACCAATCTCTGCAGAGTTTGTCATCATGATATATAAGTGAACAGAACCCAAGAAGAACATCGCAAACCCAGTTCCTGCTTGTGTAAACCATAACTTAGTGTCATCATGTTTCAAGTATTTAGCATGAGCTTTCATTACTTGGTACTGCTTAAAGTTACCTGGTAGTTTTCTCATACCTAAACCAGCGTGTGCTATAAATATAATAAATACAACAGCAGCTGCAATAGTAACCAATAAAGGGTTACCTCCCTCAAAAATAAAACTAGCCTCTAAAAGCTTAGTAATTTTGTACATTAACTCTTCTGATATTAATATCGAAGATACTAGTAACATGTGTGCCCACATGAATAGTGCTAAGAACAGACCCGTAGCACTTTGAAGATAATCAAGTTTTGCAGGTAGTCTACTTTTTCTTCCTTCAACTGTTTTGCCTATATAACCTTCAATTAGGTTACTCATTTCCTATCCTTTCTTGTGATTTAGATTATATGAATAATAGCAATACTATAGCCAAATTCTACTTGATATTTGATTAGAAATGCAACATATGATATCTGTATGATATTTAGAATTTTCTTTAAAGTTTGGAGTTTAAAGCCCATTTTATGGGCTTTATTTAGGTTATATTAAAATTTACTTATAATTTTCATTTAATTTATTCATGTTACTTATTGATACACTAATTAATGATAAATAGTGATTGAACTGCCATCTTTGATAATGAAATTATTTCATCAATATTAAGTGCTGGTATGAAAAATACAATTGCAGAACCAATTCCACCTAAGATAGTTAATATTGCAACAAATGCAATAGCATACGTTGATACTCTTTTATCATTGAACCCCTCAGATTTACACTCTTGTTTTGTTGGATAAAAATACATCATTGCAATCAATTTAAAATAGTAATAAACTGAAACAATTGTTGCGATTACAGCTAGTATAGTTAAAAGAGTATATCCTGCATTAATAGCCTCTGTAAATACATAAAGTTTACCAATAAAACCTATAGTTGATGGGATTCCTGCAAGTGAAAATAGAAATATAGTCATCATTGCAGCTAAAAATGGTCTTTCCTTTGCTAACCCTTTGAAATCATCATATGTAACTCTTACATTTGTTTCTGAAATAATATGAGAAGCTAAACCAAAAGCACCTAATGCAGATAGTAAGTAAGCTATTAAATAAAACATAATTGCATAAGCAGAATCGATATTTATAATCTCACCATCTTTATAACTTAATGCAATAAATGCCAATAGTAAATATCCTGTATGAACAATAGATGATGCAGCTAGCATTCTTTTAATAATGTTTTGAGTGATTGCTAACCAAGTACCAAATACTAATGTTAAAATAATAATTACAGATATAATACTATCCCAAAAGTCAATAGTCATTCCTAAGTCTTGCAAGAATGCTCTTAAAAAGAATGAGAAAATAGCAATTTTAAAAGTAGATGCCATAAATGCTGTAATTACCATTGGAGCACCTCTATATACATCTAAAACCCATGATTGGAATGGGAATGCTGCAATTTTAAATAAAAAGGTAAATAGTATAAGAGTTAGTCCAATATAGACAAGGTTCATATTTTCAATATTTGCTGTTGCAATTATTGTTCCAATTTCTGTTAAGTTTGTAGTTGCAGTTGCCCCATAAACTAAAACAACACCTAATAAGAAAAACGCTCCAATAAATGAACCTAAAACTAGATATTTAAAAATAGCTTCAACTCTTTTAGAGTCTTGCGTATTGTATCCAACCATAATATATACAGCAAATGATGCAATTTCTAATGCAACATAAGCTGTAATTAGTTCATTTGAACATGCAATAAGCATCATTCCAAAAAGTGAAAAAAGTAAGATAGAGAAGAATTCACCTTTGAAATATGTTCTATGTCTAAAGTAGTGCTCACCTATTAATAAGGTTAATATTGTCCCTGATATTAATAAAATATTAAAAAAGTTCGAAAATGAATCAAAAATTAATACGTCATTAAACAAGCTAGCATATGGTTGAATACTATATAAATCACCAACTTTTGCAAGGGAAAAACCTAAAGCAATAAAAAGAAATATAGATGATACAACAATATGATTTTTTGCTGAAAACTTTTCATACATACTCATAAACATAAGTGTCAATGCACCTAATAGTACAGTTAATGCTGGGATTAAGTGGATAAATTGACTCATTTTACTGCTCCGATTTTTAGAATATCATTTAAATAGTGTGTTACAGTAGGTTCAAATTTGTTTATAAAAATTTCAGGGTATATACCCATTAAAAAAACTAAAATTACCCAAGGAGCCATACCGACAATCTCTTTTATTTTTAAATCTCTCATTTTTATAATGGGGCTACTCTCATCTCTATCTTGTAAAATCGCACGTTGAAACATCCATAACATATAAGATGCACCAATAATAACTGTAAGTGCAGATATGTAACCTAATATATGATTAAACTCATAAATACCAAATATGATAAGTAGTTCAGATACAAATCCATTAGTTCCAGGTAAACCTACATTTGCAAAAAGCATAACAGCAAAAACAAAAGTAAATATAGGGGCTTGTTTAGCAATACCTCCTAAATCTTTAATAGTTTTAAAACCTGTTTGTTCATGAAGTAGTCCAACAAGTAAAAACAGTGCACCTGTTGCAATTGCATGGGCTATTATAAGATATAAAGCACCATTAATACCATACTCATTAAGTGAAAAAATTCCAGCTGCTATAAAACTCAAGTGTGAAGCTGAAGAGTATGCAAATAGTCTTTTTATATCATCTTGCATTAATGCTGCAATACCAAAATAAACAAGTCCAAAAAGTCCAATAGCTACAAACCAAGCTGAAAACTCAACATATATATCAGGGAAAAGGGGAATCATAAATCTAACTATTGCATATATACCAAGTTTAGCCATTATTGACGATAGTAAAAAAACAGCTCCTGTAGGAGCATTTTTATAAGTTTCCATAATCCATGTGTGAAGTGGAAATATTGGAATTTTGATTGCAAAAGCAGCAAGAAATCCTAAAAATAGCCAAACCTTTGTACTATAATCTAATGTTGTTATTTTAGTTAGTTCATCATAAGCAAATGACCATGTTCCAAACTCATTATTATAAGTTACACCAAGATAAAGTATTGAAATAAACATTAGAAGCGAACCTGCCATTGTATATACAGTTACTTTAATTGTTGTAAATACTTTATTGCCAAAACCATATTGACCTATTAATAAAAATACAGGTAAAAGCATAACTTCCCAAAAGAAATAGAATAAAACAACATCAAGTGATAGAAGTGTACCTGTTACCCCTGCTTGAACAAGAAGCATATTTATCCAGTAGCCTTTTGTTTTTCCTTCCCATAAAAGTAAAAAAGCACTTGGAATTAGTATCGCAATCATCATTAAAATAGTTAATGAAAAGCCATCTAACCCTATGTAATAGTTTATCCCATATGTTTCAATCCATGGCACATTTGTAACAAACTGCATACCTGCACTTGGTTCAAACTCAACGTATATTTTTAATACTAATGCTAAAATTACAGTAGTAGTTAAAAAGGCAATATTTCTTATTGTATTAACGTCTTTTGTTGTAATCATTAGTCCAAAAGCTACAACAGCTGGTAAAAAAATTATAAATGAAAGAATTTCTGAACTCATACTACAATCCTAAAGTATTTATTAAATAGATAAATATACAAGTCATACCCACAAGCATGAATATTGCATAAAATCGTACATTTGCATTTTGAATCATTGCAACTTTTTTTCCTAGGTTAATAAAATCTTTAGATGCATTCATTATAAATCCATCTATGATTTTATCATCTAAAATCTTATCTATAAATACTGATAGTTTCTTTGTTGATTTTACAAATAAAACATGGTAAATCTCATCAATATAGAATTTATTTCCTATTAAACCAATCTCTTCTTCAGGCTTTGATAAATCAAACTTTGCATATTTTTTATATGCTGTAAATATACCTGTGAATGCAACTAGTACAGATAAAATCATAAGAATCCACTCTGTTAAATGGCTCATATGTAAACTTTTTGAGTTTAACTGAGCAAGCCAAGTATCCACTTGATGCTCACCACCTAAAACAGTTGGAAGATTTAGGTATCCAGCACCAATTGCACCAATTGCTAATATTAGAAGTGGTATGGTAATAGTTTTGGAAGTATAGACATATTTTTGTTGTCTATTTTTATTTGGTGCAACAAAAACTATAAAATAGAGTCTAAACATATAAAAAGCAGTTAAAAAAGCTGTTCCTAAAGCAATCAACCATATAAAGTAGTGACCCTCTTGAAAAGCACCTGCTAATATTGCATCTTTTGAAAAGAAACCTGAAAATAAAGGAACCCCTGATATGGCTATTACACCAACTAAAAAGGTTGCTTTAATAATTGGTAGTGATGCTCTTTTTTGACCAAGCTTGAAGATATTTTGTTCATGATGTATTGCTAATATAATTCCACCTGCACCCATAAACAACATTGCTTTAAAAAATGCATGTGTGAAAACATGAAATAGTCCAGCTGAATAGAAGCCTAATCCAACAGCTATAAACATATAACCTAACTGACTCATTGTTGAGTATGCTAGTATTTTCTTAATATCTGTCTGTCTTGTGGCAATAATAGCAGCAAAAAGTGCTGAAAATGCACCAATATATGCTATAAAGATACCGATATTTTCAATATCAGTATATAAAAAATGAAATCTTGCAACCATATATACACCTGCTGTTACCATAGTAGCAGCGTGAATAAGTGCAGATATAGGTGTTGGCCCTGCCATTGCATCAGGAAGCCATACATAAAGTGGAATTTGTGCTGATTTACCCATAGCTCCTACAAATAGTAAAAAACCACTAAGTGCTAAAAGAGATGGTGAAGCATTTGATATATTAGCTTCAAGTGAACTAAATGATAAATCAACTTCTCCTAATGCAAAAAATAGAGTAACTACACCTAATAAGAAACCAAAGTCACCAACTCTATTTGCTATAAAAGCTTTGTTTGCAGCTACAATATTCTCTTTTTTTCCATAGTAAAATTTAATTAATAAGTAAGAACAAACTCCAACACCTTCCCATCCAATAAATAATATAATTGGATTATTGGCTAAAACAAGTATTAACATAGATGCTAAGAATAGATTGAAATATGCAAAAAACTTACCAAAGCCATCATCACCTTTCATATACCCAATTGCATAGATATGAATAAGCCAACCAACAAAGGTTACAAACATTGCCATAAATATAGATAGATTATCACCCAATAAAGACATACTTATATTTAAGTTCTCAATATTAAGCCAAGTGAAAAGTGTTTGTTCAAAAACAATATTATCTTTTTGCATTTGCAAAAAAAGTGTTAAAGTAATCAAAAATGCTATTAGCGGTGTGATTGTACCAATTAGTGCAAAAACTGTTTGGGATATTTTAGATTTTTTAATATGATAAAAATAGAACCCAGTATTTAATAAAGCACCAATTAAAGGAGCTAAAATTATCCATACTAATAAAGAAGTATTCATTACTATTTACCTCCTTGTTTTAAAGTGCTAAAGATATCTGCATCAAGTGATTTTCTTGATCTATATAGTAAAATGATTACAGATAAAAAGACTGCAGCTTCAGCAGCAGCTATAGCTATAACCATAACAGTTATAACTTGTGGGTCCATATCAAAGTGGTATCTTGCAAATGTTACTAAAAAAAGATTTATACCATTTAGCATCATCTCTATTGACATATAAATTACAAAAACATTTCTTCTTGCAATCACTCCAATTACACCTAGTGAGAAAATAACCATTGATACAAATGCATAGGAAGTTAGAGAAATCATAAGTCATCTCCAATATTATTGTTGGTTTTTGTGTCTCTTTTTTTTGCTAATACAACAGAACCTAAAAGAGCAATTAGTAGTAAAATAGAGATAAGTTCAAATGCTATTAACCAATTATCAAATAGTACAATACCTATAGGTTTTATATCACCAAAATTAGTCTCTAAAATAGATAAGTCTTTGCTTGGAAGTTTTGAAACTGCACTTATTACCATATAATTAAAAGGAATCATTAAAACTACACCAAATCCAATTAACTTATATTTTCTTGGTTCTTTTGGCAAATCCTCATCATTTATGTTTAAAAACATTAAAATAAACAGTATAAGGGTCATAATTGCACCTGCATATACAATAATTTGTACAAGAAAAAGAAAAGTTGCATTTAATAAAGCAAACATACCAGCTACACTTAACATCGAGATTAAAACACCAAGTGCACTATACATAGGGTTTGCAAATACTATCATAGCAACTGCTCCTGCTATTGCAAATATAGATAATGCTATAAATATCACATCAATCATCACTAAAATCCTTTGATCTCTCATTTTTCATAAGTGCTTCTTTATTAACTACAAAATCTTCTCTTTTACTTCCTGTAAATGAAAATATTCCCGTATCCATTCTAATAGCATCACAAGGACAAGCCTCAACACAATAACCACAGAAAACACACTCAAGTAAGTCTATCTTAAACTCTTTTGGTCGTTTTTCAGCTTTATCATCATATCTTTCTTGAGACTCAATGAAAATACACTCTGCTGGACAAGCTGTTGCACACATATAACAAGCAACACACTTTTCACTTCCATCATCCCACTTTGTAAGTCTATGAACACCTCTGAATCTATCTGTGATATCATCAGGTTGTTCTTCAGGATATTGAAGTGTTTTTAACTTGTCATTATCTTTTAGATTATTCATAAAATGTTTTAGAGTTGTTTTCATTCCACCTGCAATTGCAGGTAAAAAGAGTCTATCTTTAAATGAACCACCTCTTCTTTTAACTACTTTTATTCCCATAATTAACTTCCCCAAACAACTACATAAGTTGCAGTTATAGCTATATTTAAAAGTGCTAACGGAATTAGCACTTTCCATCCCAACATTTGTAATTGGTCATATCTAAATCTAAGTACTGTCCATCTAATCCAAATATAAACAAAAACCATAACAAAGAATTTAACTAAAAAAGTTCCAACTTGAAGTACCGCTGTTAAAATATTTGTACCATTTGCTCCAAGTCCAGTTGCTAAAAATATAGCTAGTAATCCAACTACTATAACTCCTAAGCCCCAGAATATGATACTAAGTATTTTTGTCTCTTTTTGTCTTGATTTATCTGCACCAATTGCTTTATTGTTTTTATTCATCCACTTAGTGAAAAAGAAAATTTTAAGTGGTAGTAAAACCATTATTGCAATAATTACATAGTTTATATTACTTTGAATAGTCTGTGTATCAATCCATGGGATGTGATAACCCCCGAAGAATAGGGTAACAATAATAGCAGATGATGCTGACATTGCTGCATATTCACCAACTTGAAAAAGTCCAAATCTCATTGCACTGTATTCTGTGTGATACCCAGCAACAATTTCAGACTCACCCTCTGCTATATCAAAAGGTGCTCTATTTGTCTCTGCAAAAGCACATACAATAAAAATAATTGCAGCTAATGGTTGCATAAATACACCCCATGCAGGTAAAACTCCCAAAATAGTTCCAGATTGGGCATTTACTATATCAGTTAAATGAATAGAACCATATGAAATAATCATTGAAATAACTGCTAGTGTTAAAGCAACCTCATAAGATATTACTTGAGCAGTTGCTCTAACAGAACCTAAAAGTCCATACTTATTTTGTGAAGCATACCCACCTAAAATAATACCATATACAGAAAGTCCTGCAAAAGCCAAAAACCACATAATTCCTAACTCATTAGGAATTGCTGACATGATATGTGAAGTACCATTTATTACTAAGTTATCTGCAAAAGGAATTGTTGCAAAAGTTAGAAATGAACAAAAAAAGACTATAGCAGGTGCAATTGTAAAAAAGAATTTATACTTAATATATTTTGGAGTAAAATCCTCTTTAAATAGAAGTTTTAACATATCTGCTAAACCTTGTATTAATCCACCTAGTCTTATTGGTCCAATACTTGCTCTATTTGGACCTGATCTACCTTGCATAAAACCTGATATTCTTCTCTCCCACCATACAAAAAGCGGAGTTAGTCCAACTGCAAGAAGGGAAGCAAGAGAGATGTTAATCATTAAAATTGGTAATGAATTCATATGGTTCCTTTACTAATCATCTCTTTTAAATTTTCAATGATTGATGTTATTGTTCTCATTGGATTATCTTTATTCATTTGAGATACTACTTTTTGTTCTATTTTATCTACATTTATATATGTCCCACTCTTTTCATAAAATGAAGCTATAGGGATAGCTATATTTGATGAACTAAGTGTTAAATAGTTGTGCGAAAACATTGAAATAACTCTTTTGTTTTTTAATTTATCTAAACAGTTTTCAAAGTATGTATTTCCTAAAATTATAATCAATTCAGACTCTTTAAACTCTTTTTCAAAACTCTCTTTAGACTCATCTATTTCTAGTTTTTCAAATGAAGCTCTATTACAACTTTTGTCTCTATTTCTTAAGTAGTCATCTTCAAAATTATTATCATATGTATCAGGAGAGTACCCTGATATTTTTGCATTTAGTGAGATACTAAGATTTTTTATATTTTTCATCTCTTCGTAAGAAAGATTTGGACTTAATAAAAAAAGTGTTGATTTACTAGTTGATAACTCTTTAAATATATTTGTTATTGCATTACTCAAATTAGTTTCAGATTGATTTAGAAGTGGCGTTGTAAATCTATTTTCATCCTCATTATGATATGAAAGTCTACCCTCATCACACATAAACCAGCCATTAATTTGTTTATTAACTCTTGGTCTAAATCTAAATATCTGATCATCTTTATATTTCTCTTTCCTATGGTCCACATAGATATTACAACCTTTTGCACAGCCATTACATATTGCATTAAAAGTCTCTAAAAACCAAACTCTTTGTTGAAATCTAAAATCTTTTGATGTTAATGCACCAACTGGACAAATATCAACAACATTCATAGCATAAGGATTATCTAAAGGTTTACCAGGAAATGTACCAATATATGAATGGTCAGTTCTATTTATTACCCCAAGTTCAGATGTTTTTGAAATCTCATCACAAAACCTTACACACCTTGTACAAAGTACACATCTTTCTCTATCAAGCATTACATTTGAACCTAAATCGATTCTTTTTCTATGCTTATTTTTATCTTCTACATTTACTCTAGATTCATAAAAGCCAGACTCCATATAGTAGTCTTGAAGTTTACACTCTCCTGCTTGGTCACATGTGGGACAATCAATAGGATGGTTAATAAGTTCTAACTCAAGGATTTTCTTTCTAACATTCTCAATATTTTCACCCTTTGTTCTTACAACCATATCTTCTTTTACAGGAGTATCACAAGCAATCTGAGGTCTTTTTTGACCCTCAATCTCTACCATACACATTCTACAGTTACCATCTTTACCCAGTGCTTGGTGATAACAAAAATGAGGTATGTGAATATTCTCATCCAATAATTTATCAATCAGCAAGCTACCTTTTGCAGCTTGCATTTGTGTACCATTGACTGTAATTTCTACAATTTCGCTCATAATTCATTATCCCCTTAGACTTTTTTTTAACTACTATTTTCCTGTGTAAAGCTGTCTTGGTCTAGCAATTTTATGCTTTGGATCTTGCTTTAATTCTGACCATTGTGAAATCCATCCTGGAATTCTTCCAATAACAAATATAGGTGTAAACATTTCAACTGGAATCTTAAGTGCTGTTAAAATCACACCTGAATAGAAATCAATATTTGGATAAAGTCCTCTATCTTTAAAGTAATCATCACTTAATGCAGCTTCTTCAACAGCTTGTGCCACATCTAATAACCTTGAGTCTAAATTTAACTCTACTCTTAATTGGTCCTGAAGTTTTTTAAGTGTTTCAGCTCTTGGGTCTCTGTTTTTATATACTCTGTGCCCGAATCCCATTAATCTAAATGGATCATTTCTATCTTTTGCTTTTGCTATGTATGTAGGTACATTTTTAACATCACCAATTAATCTTAATTGATCCATTACTTTTTCATTTGCTCCACCATGTGCTGAACCCCATAGTGCAGAGATACCAGATGCAATTGATACATATGGATGTGCTTCTGTTGAACCAACATTTCTAACAGTTGTAGTAGAAGCGTTTTGCTCATGGTCTGCATGTAGAGTTAAAATAGCATCAAGAGCATTAACTTCTACTTGTTTGATTTCATCATTTAAACCATCACCTAAATATCTCATTTTTCCACCTGGATAAGCTCTTAACATATATAAGAAATTTTCAGTGAAATATTTATTTACATCTGGGTAGATTAGTGGAGTACCAATTGAGTTTCTATAAGCCATTGCTGCAATTGTTGGCATTTTAGCTAAGATTCTTCTTCTCATTGTTTTAAACTCTTCTTCATCTTCTAAATGTAAGTGGTCTTTATAAAAAGCAGATAATGCCATAGTAGCTGCACCCATTGTAGCCATTGGGTGTGCCCCATCAGGTAGTGCATCAAAAAGTCTAATAATACCTTCATTTAAAAATGATCTATGTCTAATTTCCAAATCAAAATCTTTAGACTCAGCATCTGATGGTAATCTTCCCATCATTAATAAATGACAAACATCTAAGTACGACTTTTTACCTGCTAAGTCTCTTATATCATAGCCTCTATACCTAAGCTCTGAATTCTCACCATCAATAAACGTGATTTTTGATTCACAAGATGCAGTTGATGTATAACCTGGGTCATATGTAAACATTCCTGAGTCTTTATAAAAAGTGCTTATATCAATTACACTTGGTCCTCTAGTTCCATCAACGATGTTATACTCATAAGTATTTCCATTTCTGTTATCAGTAAATGTCATAGTATTCTTTGCCATTTAAGTTCTCCTTAGTTAATTTAATTTAATTTTTTTTCAAATTCTTCTGGAAATTTTTCCAGTATACTTTTTATTATGTCTTTAACCGCAGGTGCAAAAACACAAATAGTTTTTCCATTCATAGTTTGACAAATATCTAAAATAGTATCTAAGTCTTCTCTTGTTCCATCACCGTTTAAAACCTTTTCTAAAATTTTATCAATCCAGCCACACCCTTCTCTACAAGGTGTACATTGCCCACATGATTCATGGTGGTAAAACTCGATTAGGTTTTTTGCCACATCGATCATTGAAGTTTCTTCATCAATGATTATCATTCCACCTGTTCCAAGTGTGGACCCAATGCCCCACATAGAGTCATAATCTAAAACAGCTTCTTGCACCTCTTTTGCAGTTAAAATAGGACAAGATGAACCACCTGGGATTACTGCTTTTAGTTTTTTACCATCTCTCATTCCTCCACCAATTTCATTGATGAAATCAATCATTTTGTTCCCATACTGCATTTCATATACACCTGGATTATTTATAGGTCCACTCATTGCAAAAAGCATTGTACCAGGTGAGCTTTTTGTGCCATATTTTGTATAACCCTCTTCATGTCCAAACTCAATTATATTTGGAACAGATGCGATTGTTTCTACATTGTTTACAGTTGCAGGATTACCAAAAAACCACTCACTCTCTTTTTGACGTGGTTTTAATCTTGGATGTCCTCTTTTTCCTTCTAGTGACTCTATAAGTGCAGATTTTTCACCACATATATATGCACCTGCACCCCTGTGAACTGTTATGTCAAGTTTAAAGTCATGATTCATTACTTTATCACCTATTATTCCAGCTTCATAAGCTTCATCAATAGCTTCTTGCATTCTATCAGAGAAAAATTTATACTCACCTCTTATATAGATATAAGCATGGTTTGCACTTATTGCATAGCATGAGCATATAATACCTTCAATTAAAAGGTGGGGATCGTGGTCAAAAATCTGTCTATCTTTAAAAGTTCCTGGTTCACTCTCATCCCCATTTACTATTAAGTATCTAGGTCTTTCATCCACAGGTGGCATTAGTAACCATTTTGGTCCACAAGGTGCACCACCTCCACCTTTTCCTCTTAGTCCTGAGTCTATTACCTCTTTTGTAACTTCATCTGGACTCATTGTGAAAAGTTTTTTGATAGAGTTATATCTACCATTTTGTTTTGCAACTTCAAGTTTATGTGAGTTTGGAATGTCAAAGTTTTTACTAACTATTTTTGTTATCATTTTTACACTCCTTTATTAACTCATCAACTTTTTGTGTTGTAAGTTTTTCATGATATTCACCATTTAAAGCAAACATTGGTGCACCACCACAAGCACCTAAACACTCAACTTCACTTAGGTGAAAGACTCCATCTTGGCTAGTTTGTCCAGGTTCAATTCCAATTTTGTCTTTAATATATTGCTTAATCTCTTTGCTTCCACATAACATACAAGATAGGGTTTTACAAAGTTCTATATGATTTTTACCTATGGGTTCTAAATTAAACATAGTATAAAAAGTTGCAATCTCATAGATTTGTATAGGAGTTTTATTAAGTCTTTGTCCCACATATACCATAGCTTCTTGACTAACCCATCCATTTTGTTCTTGTACTAACCACAGTGCGGGTAAAATACAAGAGTCACTATTTGGATATCTAGTCAAATATTTTTGGAATTTCTCTTCATTTTGTTTATTAAAGGTAAAAGTACTCATTATCTATCAAACTCCCCTGCAATAAAGTTCATACTAGCCATTGTAACAATTGCATCAGCTAACATGCCATTCTCTACGACTTTTGAATATGCAGCCAATGAATAGTAACATGGAGGTCTGCACTTTACCTTGTATGGAGTTCCTGAATCATCACTTACAATAAAAAATCCAAGTTCACCATTACCTGCCTCTGTTGAACTATAAAACTCTCCTTGAGGTACTTTTATTCCTTCAAAGGTTAGTTTAAATTGATTCATTAACCCCTCAATATTTCCATAAACATCTCTCTTAGTAGGTAAAACTATATCAGGTGAGTCTATGTTAATAGGACCACTAGGAAGCTCTTTCATGGCTTGTCTTATGATTTTAATACTTTGTACAATCTCTTCAAATCTACACATCATTCTGTCATAAACGTCACCATGTGACCCAATAACCATATCAAAATCATAGTTTTCATAACCATAATAAGGCTTGTCTTTTCTTAAATCATGTGCAACTCCACTAGCTCTTAAGTTTGGTCCAGATATACCTGCACTTAATGCAAAGTCAGGTTTAACTACTCCAACATCTTGTGTTCTATCATGAAATATTCTATTTTTTTCTATTAAACTTAAAGAGTCACTAACACCTTTTTCAACATTTTTTAAAACATCTTCTAAGTCTTGTTCAAAACCATCATATAAGTCATATTGTAAGCCACCAATTCTAGTATATGAGTTTGTAAGTCTAGCTCCTGTTAGTTTTGATAATAAATCATAAGTATTATCTCTTGGTGCAAATAGATACCAAAAGTTAGTAAGTCCACCTAAATCTACCATGTTTGCACCGTTACAAACTAAGTGATCAATAACTCTACTTAGTTCACCTATTATTACTCTTATAGCTTTTGCTCTAGGAGTAATATCAATATTAAGCATATCTTCAACTGCTTTTGAGAATCCTATGTTATTAAGTATTGCAGAACAGTAGTTTAATCTATCTGTATAAGGAATTATTTGAGAATAGTTGTGATTTTCACAAGATTTTTCAAAACCTCTATGAAGATATCCAATTTCAGTAACACATGCTTTTATTGTCTCACCTTCCATCGCAACAAAATTTCTAATAGTACCATGACTTGCAGGGTGAGAAGGTCCTATATTTAATAACATTAGATCATTTATCTGTTCATCATTATAACCCTTACTTTTAAGCAAAGGTGTCATCTCATCCATTAAACTCTCTGTTTCTGTACAGATTTGACCTTTTGTGGTAGGATAATCTTTTCGTAAAGGGTGCCCAACAAATTGATGATGGTTTAAAACTCTTTTTAAATTGGGATGATTTTTAAATTTAATGCCATATTGGTCATATGTCTCTCTTTCAGCCCAGTTAGCACTCTCATAGAAATCATGAATAGAATCAACTTCCAAGGTTTCATCACTAACAAAAGCTTTTACTGTAATAGTTTTTTTAAAGTTTTCACTTCTTAATATATATATCACAGCAAATCTACTAAATGTTGATTCTTTATACTTTAAGTAATCAACAGCAGTAATATCTAAAAGTATATGATAATTCTCTTCTTCTTTTAGGTTTTTTATAGTACTTCTTATTTGACTTGAATCAATTAACATATCGCATTTATGCATCTAAAAATCCTTTATACTCTTTGACTCTATCTTTAATAATTGATTCATCTTTAGCTTTTTCTTGTATTCGAATGATTGCATCAAGTACAGCTTCAGGTCTTGGTGGACATCCAGCAACATACTCATCAACAGGTATTATTTCATCAATTCCCTGTACAGTTGTGTAGTTATCATAAAATCCACCAGAACATGCACAAGCTCCCATTGATATTACCCATTTTGGTTCACACATTTGCTCATAAATTTTCTTTAAAATAGGAGCTTGCTTATATGAAATTGTTCCTGCAACAATTACTAAATCAGCCTGTCTTGGTGAAAATCTAACAACTTCAGCACCAAATCTTGATATATCATATTTCGCACCAGCTACTGACATGAACTCAATACCACAACAAGCTGTACCAAATGCCATAGGCCAAAGTGAGTACGATCTACCCCAGTTTACAGCTTCATTTAGCTTTGTTGTTACTATTGAATCACCTAGTTTTGATTCTGCTCCTAATCCCATGATAAAGCCTTTTTCTTATACATATATACAAGTCCAAAAAATAAAAGTCCTATAAAAATAAACATTTTAATAAGACCTGTAACACCTAGTTCAGCTACATTTACAGCCCAAGGAAACATAAAAATAATTTCAACATCAAAAAGTAAAAATGATATTGCAACTAAGTAAAATTTAACTGAGAATCTAATATTGGTACTTCCAATAGGATTAGATACTCCGCTTTCATATACTGTGTTTTTCATTACTGCATTTTTATTTTGAGGTCCCAAAAACTTAGTGGCTAAAAATACACCAACTAAAATTACACCTATAGTAACAAAAATAACAGATGCTAGAACTAATTGAGTTGACATTTTACATCCTATATTTAATATATTTTCAAATTGTACACAAATTTGAAATAGTATTGAAGTTTTTTACCTTTTTAATTTTTTTTAATTAGTACAGTGAGAAAAAAGGTAATACTTTAATTTTATAACATTGTTAAAAAGCGTAACATATTTTTTCTAAGCCTTTTTTAAGACTATCCCTGTCTAGTGCCACATTTAGTCTGAAAAAGCCTTTTGCTGTGTTACTAAAAGAAACGCCATCATTTAAGCCAACCTTTGCATCTTTTAAAAGTTTTTGCCTTATTTGCTTATGAGTTAGATTTGTTTCATTGAAATCTAACCATAATAGATATGTAGCATCAGGCATATAAAATTTAATTTTTGAATTATTTTTTTGAATATACTCTTTTGTAAACTCTATATTTGCTTTTAAATAGCTATTTAATTGGTCAATAAAGCTATCCCCTTGTTCGTATGCAGCTTTTGTAGCTACAAGCCCAAAGTAGTTTATTGAGTTTATTTGTCTTTTTTTAGCAACTTTTTTAAACTTATTTAATAAATCTCTGTTTTTAGAGATTACATATGAGCTATTTAGTCCTGCAATATTGAAACTTTTCCCTGCAGAGTTTAAGGTGATTGTTATATCTGCTATATCTTCACTTACCGTTGCCATTGGGATAAATTTTTTAAAAGTTATATCAGAGTGAATCTCATCAGATATTATTTTTATATTATGCTTTAAACTGATATCACCAAGCTTTTTTAGCTCATCTTTGCTCCAAACTCTACCCACAGGGTTATGAGGTGAACAAAGACATAAAGCTTTTGTTTTATTTGTGATTTTATTCTCTAAGTCTTCATAATCAATTTTGAAATAACCATTATCATTTATTAACTCATTTAAAACTAATTTTTTATTGTTTAGTTCTACAAACTTTAAAAGTGGTGGATAAACAGGAGTTTGCACAATTATCTCATCGTCATCATCTTGACATAGTGCTTCAATACAAGCAGAATATGAGGGAACAACTCCATTGGTTAAAAAAAGCTCTTCTTTTTTTATATCAAAATTATGTCTGTTTTTTTGCCAGTTAATTATTGAGTTTATTAAAGCATCACTTTGAAATGAGTAGCCATATATTGAGTGCTGGCTTGCTTTTATTATCTCTTCATTTATAAACTTTGGTGTTTTAAAGTCCATATCTGCAACCCACATACCTTGTAAATCTTCATAACCAAATACTTTTTTTAAAGCATCATGTTTTTCACAATTTGTATTTTTTCTATCTATTTTCTCATCAAAATTATAAATCATATATAAAACCTCTATTATAAACTATATTTTATTGATAAAATGATATAAGATTTATACTAATTATAAGGTTATTCAAAATGGAAAAAGCAATAAAGATATTAAAAGAGAATGGATTATTAAAACAGATTGATGAAGAGTTAGATATTTACTTGGAAATACCCCACATAGCATATGTGGAAATAAAAAAAGAGAACTCTAAAGCAATACTTTTTACAAACCCTGTAGATAAAAGAAATAATAAAAAGTTTGATGTACCTATTTTAATGAATGTATTTTGTAATGATGAGGCTGTAAAGCTTTTTATTGGAGATGCTAATAAAATAGCTAATGAAATAGAGTCACTACTAAAAATGAAGCCACCAACATCATTTAGTGAAAAGCTATCAACATTTGGAAAGCTTTTTGCTTTAAAAAATACTATTCCTAAAAAGATAAATAAAAAAGGTGAGTGTCAAGAGGTTGTAAAATTAGGAGCAGATGCAAAACTTTCAGAACTCCCTGTCCTTACAACATGGGAGCAAGATGGGGGTCCTTTTATTACAATGGGGCAAGTTTATACAACTTCACTTAATGGAGAGATGAAAAACTTAGGTATGTATAGATTACAAGTTTTTGATGATCATACCTTAGGCTTACACTGGCAAATACATAAAGACTCAAATCACTTTTTCCATGAGTATAAAAAAGCAGGAAAGAAAATGCCGGTTTCTATTGGTATAGGTGGAGATCCTATGTATATTTGGTGTGGGCAAGCACCATTGCCTATTGGAATATTTGAGTTAATGTTATATGGTTTTGTTAAAAACAAAAATGCACAGTTAGTAAAGTCTATAACAAATGATATTTATACACCTAGGGATAATGATTTTGTTATTGAAGGTTTTGTGGACACTTCAAAGATGAAAATAGAAGGTCCTTTTGGTGATCATACAGGATATTATACTTTAGAAGAGGAGTATCCTTTTATGGAGGTAACTGCAATAACCCATAAGAAAAAACCTACATATTTAGCAACAGTTGTTGGAAAACCACCACTTGAAGATAAATATATGGGATATGCAACAGAGCGAATTTTTTTACCTCTACTAAAAACAACTGCACCTGATTTGATAGATTATTATATGCCTGAAAATGGAGTATTTCACAACTTGATTATTGCAAAAATCAAAACACTATATCCAGGTCATGCTCAACAAATGATGCATGCATTTTGGGGAGTAGGGCAAATGAGTTTTGTAAAACATGCAATTTTTGTAAATGAAGATGCACCTGATTTAGAAGATTATGATAAGCTTACTAAATATATTTTAAATAGAATTGATATTGAGGATTTAATGATTTCAAAGGGTGTAGTTGATGCACTTGATCACTCTTCACCAAAGTTTGCAGTTGGTGGAAAGTTAGGACTTGATTGCACAGGTGATGAAATTGAGTCTTTAAATGCTCAATTAATTAGTGATGAAGAGTTACTATCAAAAATTAGAAAAATCACTGATGAAGTTAAAGATTTAAAACAATACTATAAAGATACAAAAAATCCTGTAACAGTAATAAGTGTAAGTAAAATTAGAAATCAAAAAGAGTTATTTGAAATATTACAACCTGTCTATAAGCATATGAAACTTCTAATTATAATTGATCATGGGAATCAAAATGATGTGGATAATCCATATATGTTGATTTGGAGAGTAGTTAATAATATAGACTCAAATAGGGATTTATATCTAAAAGATAATATTGCTTGTTTAGATGGTACAAATAAAAACAGTCTTGATAACTTTAAAAGAAGATGGCCAGATGATGTGAATTGTAATAAAGAGGTTATTGAAGATTTAAAACAAAGAAAACTGATAGATGTAGATGAAGAGTTTATAAAAAAATATCAAATATAGATACAAAGAGCTTGTCTCTTTGTAAAACTACTCTATTTTTTTACAGTTTTTACATGTTGTGCGTTAATGTCCAAATATAGTTTATGCTCATTATCAATAAAATCTATATTTACACAATCAAGTTGAATAAGTTCTTGATTATTGTTCTGTAGGTTCTTAAATTTAAATAAAACTTCATAATAGTCACCACAGTAAGATTTATCAACAACATCTATTTCGAAAATATGAGGCTTTTTTTCTTGAGTTATTAAACAATCTTTTGTTTTAAAAATAGCAATGTACTCTTCATTATATTTTATGCCCAGTTCATTGGAAATCTCTTTTGGTAAAATATTAATATCTGATAGAAAATTTGCTACATAGAAGTTCTTAGGATTATTAAAAACTTCATGAGTATTATCAAATTGAAGTAGTTTTTTATTATTTATAATTCCTATTTTATCAGAAATATTTAAAGCTTCTTTCTTATCATGGGTAACTAAAATAGCACTTAAATCATTATCTTTTATAAGTTTTTTTAACCATGTTTTAGTCTTATTTCTTAAATGTGTATCAAGATTTGCAAAAGGCTCATCTAGCAGTAAAATTTTTGGTTTATTTGCCATTGCTCTTGCTATTGCTACTCTTTGTTGTTGCCCACCTGATAATTGATGAATCTGTTTTTTTGAATGTTCTTTGATATCAAACTGTATTAGAAGTTCATCAACTCTATTTTCTTTATCTTTTTTAGTTAAGTTATCAAGTGGAAAACCAATATTTTCTTGAACATTTAAGTGAGGAAATAGTGCATAATCTTGGAAAATATATCCAACCTCTCTATTTTGTTTAAAAACATTATCTGAAGAGACACACTCCTGTCCTATACATATATTTCCTTCATGATGTCTTTGTAAGCCTGCAATTGCTCTTAATACAGTAGTTTTACCACAACCACTTTTCCCAAGAAGTGTTACTATCTCGCCTTTTTGAACATCAAAAGAGATATCTTCTAAAATTAATGTTTTAGAAAATGAAATTGAAAAATTATTTATACTAATCATTTTATGCCTTATTCATATTTTTTGCAAGTAAAATAACAGATACTAATCCTAATAAGATTATAAACATAGAGGGTACTGAAGACTCTATAATTTGAGCTTGATTGGTAAGCTCCAAAGCCCTTACTGCTAAAGTATCAAAATTAAATGGTCTTAAAATCATTGTCAATGGTAGCTCTTTTACAACTTCAATAAATATAACAATAAAAGCAGAAAAAGCCGAGTTTTTTATAAGTGGTAGATAGATTTTAAAAAATGTCTTAACATCACCTATATTAAAAATCTTAGCAGCATCATCATAAGATGATGGTATCCTTGAAAAACCTGATTCAAAGTTATTAATAGAAATAGCAAGAAATCTAACACAATAACCAAAAACAACAGCAATAATTGAACCTGATATTATCATATCAGAGGTTACTAAATCAATTACATACTTATCTAAAATAGAGAAAAATGATAATATCCCTACAGCTACAACAGCTCCAGGTATAGAGTATCCCATCTTTGCAATCTGATTAAGAGTAGAAGATGTTTTGTCTTTATTTACCCTTGAATTGTATACAAAAACTAATGCAAGAGTGGTTATAATAGTAGCTGAAACTAAAGCCAAACTTACAGTTTGATATAAAAGTTCTATAAAAGATTCATCTAATGTATCCTCATATGATAAATAAAACCAATAAACTAATTGTACAAATGGCAAAATAAACCCAAAGAAAAAAGGAATAAAGCAAGTAAAAGATGCTAAAAAGTTTTTCATGCCTTTAAGTTCAATTTTTTCTATAGGTTTAAAATCCTTACCAGAGCTTTTATAGACTCTATTTCTTCTTTGAAGTCTTTCTAGTATAATAATAATAAAAATAAAAGTCATAAGTAAACTTGCTAATTTTGCAGCATCTTCAACACTTCCCATTCCAAACCATGTTCTAAAAATACCTGTTACAAAAGTGCTTATTCCAAAATAATCAACAACACCAAAATCAGATACAGCTTCCATTACAGCTAAGGTGATTCCTGCAACTAAAGCAGGTCTTGATATAGGAATAATTACTTTTCTTAAAATTTGCCATGATGATAAGTTGAAAGTTTTTGCTGCATCTACTATTGAAGAAGACTCAAAAGATATATAAGTTTTACAAAGTAAGTATACATAAGGGTAAAGTACTAAAGACATTACTATTATAGCACCTTCAATTGACATAATATCAAAGAAAACAACTTCACTTAAGTCTTTGTCTAGTATATCAAGTATAAATGTAGTTACTGTTCCTGTAATATTAAACATTCCACCATAAATAAAAGCCATTATATAAGTGGGAATTGCAAATGGTAAAATTAAACCATAGTGAAAAAATCTTGAGAAACTAAAACTATATAAAGAGGTTAAGTATGCAGTTGTAAATCCAATGATACCCGTTAATATACCAACTCCAAACATTATGTAGAGGGAATTAAATATATAATCATAAAGTAAAGTGTTTTTTAAATGCTCCCAGTTTGAACTAGAATCAGAAAATAGATAAAGAAATATTATTAATGCTGGTGCACTAATAAGTAGTGTCAAAAAAACACTACTTATTTTTAACTTTGATAAATGTTTAATCAATTAGCCTTACTTCCAACCCGCTTTGTCAAATACCTTAACAGCAGCTTCGTTATTTTGTCCTAAAATATTAATTGAAATATTATCATCTTTAAACTGACCCCAAGATGAAACAAGTTTTGATGGCTCTACACTATCAAGAACTGGGTACTCATAATTTCCTTTTGCAAACAGTTTTTGTGCATCTTTTGATGCTAGAAACTCTATAAATTTTATTGCATTATCTTTATTTGGTGCATATTTTGCTACACCTGCTCCTGATACATTTATGTGTGTTCCACCATTTTTAAACTCTGGAAAAACAATTTTTACTTTTTTTACAGACTCTCTTTGAGATGCATCTTTATTATGAACCATTTTTCCAACATAATATGTGTTTGCTATAGCAATAGAACCTATTTTGTTAGCTACAGCTTTAACCTGGTACCTATCGTTTCCTTTTGGACTAGTTGTCATATTTGCAACAACACCCTTAGCCCATTTTAAAGCGTACTCTTCTCCATGATGAGCAATCATTGCAGCCATTAGTGATTGATTATAAATATTGTTTGATGATCTAACCATGATTTGACCCTTAAATTTAGGATCAGCTAACTCTTCATATGTTGATAACTTTTCATCTATATTAGAATCTTTTCTAACTACAGCAACTCTAGCTCTTTTAGTTAATGCAAACCATTGATTATCTTTATCTCTTAGATTTTTTGGTATTGTCTCTAAAAGATAATTTGATTTAATTGGTTGCAAAATATCTTTCTGTTTTGCTTGGTATAATCTTCCTGCATCAACTGTAATTAAAACATCTGCAGGTGATTTAGTCCCCTCGCTCTCAATTCTTTTAATAAGTGCAGAAGCTTTAGCTTTTACTACATTAACTTTTACTCCTGTTTTTTCTTCAAACATCTTAAACAGCTCTTTGTCTGTGTCATAGTGTCTATGTGAGTAAACATTAACTTCACTAGCTGCGAAAACAGAGCTTGCAAATACTAAAGTTCCTAAGGCGATTTTTTTAAGCATAATTTTTTCCTTTTATTGTATTGATAATAGTTATCGAAATTATAATGACTTTAAACTTTAATTACACTTAATAGTAAGAATGATTATCAAATTTATATTTAATAAAAAAAGAAATCTTATAATTACATTTATACAAATAATAGTGAAACTAAGATATAATAAACTATTTATATTAAGGATAAGAATAGATATGATTTTAATGATTGATAATTATGATAGTTTTACTTACAATATTGTTCAGTATTGTAAAGAGTTAAATGCAAACTTGAAGATTATAAGAAATGATGAAATGACCATAGAGGAGATTAAAAATTTGAATCCTGAGAAAATTATTATCTCTCCAGGACCTGCTACTCCAAATGAAGCTGGGATTTGTTTAGATGTTATAAGCTCTTTTCAAGATAAGGTGCCGATTTTAGGTATATGTTTAGGACACCAAGCAATTGCACAAGTTTTTAAAGCAGAAGTTATAAAAGCAAAAAATATGATGCATGGTAAAACATCTAAAATAAAGGTGATAAAAGATACAAAAATTTTTAAAGATTTGCCACAACAGTTTACTCAAACTCGTTATCACTCTCTAACTGTAAAAAAAGAGAATCTTCCTAAAAACATAATAGTTACATCCTACAGTTTAGATGATGATGAAATTATGTCTTTAGAAATAGAGAATAAAGATATTTACGGAGTGCAGTTTCATCCTGAGTCAATAATGAGTGAGCATGGCCATGAGATTTTAAACAATTTTTTAAGGTTATAAAATGATAAAAGAAGAGAATAAACAAAATATAATATTTTATTCACTTCTATTTATTATAGTTTTTATACTTATTTATGTAGCAAATACTTTAAGTATCTCTTATAAAGAGGCATTAAATGTATTTGAAAATAACTCTTTATTAACTTATATTACAAAAGCTTCATTATATATATTTGGACAAAATGATATAGCACTTAGGTTACCCTTTATAATATTTTATGCAATGTCCATAATATTAATGTATAAACTAACGCAAAACTACTTTAAGTACAAAAAAGATAGGTTAATTACAATTAGTTTATTTATGATACTTCCTGGAGTTTTAAGTGCTTCTATTCTTGTTAATAGTTCAATAATTGTAATTTTCTTTACTCTTTTATATATATACTTATTTAGATATAAAAAAGATTACTCTTATTTACTAATGATAATTCTTTTATTTGTAGATAATTCATTTGCTATTTTATACTTAGCAATGGCATTTTACTCATTGAATAATAATGACAAGAAAACTCTTATCTTTTCATCATCTTTTTTCATTTTTTCATTAATTTTGTATGGTTTTGAGACTATTGGTAAACCAAAAGGGTATTTTCTAGATACTTTTGCTATATATGCAACAGTATTTTCACCTTTACTATTTATCTATTTTATTTATGCAGTTTATAAAGTTGGATTAAAGGGTGAAAAAACACTAATTTGGTATATATCAACAACAGCTTTATTATTATCTTTAATATTATCTTTTAGGCAGAAGATATATATAGAAGATTTTGCACCATATGTTGTTATATCTCTTCCTTTTATGCTTAAACATTTCTTTCATTCATATAGAGTTCGTCTTAGTAGATTTAGAACTAAACACAAGATAATAGCTATATTAGTACTATTTATGCTAGTATTAAATGCAACCTTAACAGTAGTAAATAAACCTTTATACTTCTTTTTATCTGACCCAACAAAACATTTTGCTTACAAATATCATATTGTAAAAGAGTTATCACAAGTATTAAAATCATTACAAATAGAAAATATAGATACATATGATGACAGATTGCAGTTAAGATTAAGGTTTTATGAGATAAAAGAAGGAAATAAATATTTATTGACTGATTATAAACTCACAAAAGATAATTATAGAGTAATAAATATAAACTACCATGGTATAAATGTAAAAAAGTACTATCTATATGAAAAAGAGTAAAAACTATCAAAATAGTTTTATTATATTAGAGCTATTAATAGTAATAGTACTTTTATCAATATTATATAATACATTTATTCCTAAAAAAAATGATAGTAAACTATTTGAATTAAAGAATAATATAGTATTACAATTGAAATTTCTTAGATATAAAGCATTAACCGAATCTTTTAATTCAAAATATGAAAACAGTTGGTTTAAAAAGCTCTGGACAATAAAATTTCAAAGATGTAGAAAAAGTGTAGGTGGAGTTTATTATGCAATCTATAGTGATAAGAATTCAAAAGGACATATTAACAGAGCTGAAACTTTAAAAGACCCATTAACAAATAAATACATTTATGCAAACAATTACTGTACTGAAAATAGTAAAGACTCTAAATATACACTTTTATCAAAAAACTTTAATATAAAAGATGTGGAGATATCTTGCAATGAGACATCAAGTTTAGGTCAAATATCATTTGATTTTTATTCAAACACATACTCAAAGCTTGGATATACAAAAGATAG
>JBNJFB010000033.1:0-26762 GCA_051746405.1 Campylobacterota bacterium | reverse complement strand
TCCGGCTTATGAGACCAGCGCTCTAGCCAGCTGAGCTACCTTGACACATGAAATTGGTTGCGGAAGATGGATTTGAACCATCGACCTTCGGGTTATGAGCCCGACGAGCTACCTGACTGCTCTATTCCGCGATAAGATAAATAATGGAGCGGGAGACGAGACTCGAACTCGCGACAATCTGCTTGGAAGGCAGAAGCTCTAGCCAACTGAGCTACTCCCGCAATTAATGGTGGGTCCAGAAGGACTCGAACCTTCGGCCACTCGGTTATGAGCCGAGTGCTCTAACCAGCTGAGCTATGGACCCACATAGTGGCGGAGAAAGAGGGATTCGAACCCTCGGTACCGTTGCCAGTACGCATCCTTAGCAGGGATGTGGTTTCAGCCACTCACCCATTTCTCCATATTCTCTTAAATTTGCCGTAACAAATTTGGAGGAGAATTATAATAGCATACCACTTAAAAAACACTTAATTTTGTCAATTTTATTGATTTTTTTAACAAAAAATATTTACTTACTATATTTTTATAATGTTTAAATAACTATTATAAACCTTTCAGTATTTTTTCTACTACTTTTTTAGGTTCATTTGCTTTATATATTGGTCTTCCAACTACAATAAAGTCAACACTATTTTCTTTAGCAACTTCTATTGTTGCTACTCTTTTTTGGTCTTGAGCATCTTCACCAAAAGGTCTTATTCCTGGACATAAAGTAATGAACTCATTTGAGGTCTTACTTTTGATATCTAAGCTTTCAAAGGCAGAGCATACCACCCCATCTATTTTAGAGTTAAACGCATCATATGCAAGCTTTACAGCTTTAGTATTGATATTTTCATTATATATGTGCTTAAATGATTCATTATCAAAAGATGTTAATGCAGTAACTGCTAAGACTAAAGGTCTATTTGTAATATCTTCTAATCTTTCCATAACTGTATTCATAGCTTCTTTTCCTGCACTTGCATGAACATTAAACATATCAACAAGTCCTAAACTTGCTATTTCATATGCTGCATCTGCCATAGTATTTGGAATATCATATAGCTTTAAATCTAAAAATATTTTAAAATTTTTATTTATTGATTTTAACTCTTCTAAAAAAGGTTTTCCATCTCTAATATATGTCCTAAAACCAACTTTTAACCATACATCATAATCTTTTATTTGCTTAACTAACTCTAGGTTTTCCTTTGCTGTTGGCAAATCAAGGGATATACAAAGTTCCATATTTTTCAACATTTTAAGCTCTTTTTATTTTATCTAAAAGCCCATTTATAAATTTAGGAGCACCATCACTAGCTAATCTTTTTGATAACTCTATAGCTTCATTAATAACTATTGCTTTATCTAATTTTTCAACTACTATCTCAAATACTGCAAGTCTTAAAATAGATTTCTCAACTGAACCTATATCATCTATTGTTCGTTGTTTCAAAAAAGAGCTTATTTGTTCATCTATAGTCTCAAGATTATCAATAGTTCCATTAAAGAGTTTTAATGCAAACTCTTTTTGTTTGTTTCTAATCTTTTTATCCTCCAAAATTTCATCAATAAACTTTGCAATTCCTTCATTTCCTAAATCATATGCATAAAGTAAACCAATTACTGACTCTCTTGCTTGTGTTCTTGTTGCCAATTTTATTTCTCCATTTCTTTATAAAGGTCAAGCATTTCAATAATAGTTGCCATTGCTTCTGCACCTTTATTACCTGCTTTAGAACCTGCTCTTTCAATTGCTTGTTCAAGTGTATCTGTTGTAAGAACACCATTTGAAACAGGCTTATTATATTTTAATGTTACAGTTGCTATTCCTTTTGTAGCTTCAGCTGAAATGTAGTCAAAATGTGGAGTTGAACCTCTAATAATAGCACCCACACAACACACAGCATCATACTTTCCACTAGCCAGTGCCTTTTCTAGTGCAAAAGGTATTTCAAAAGCGCCAGGTACCAACATTAACTCTAAATTCTCTTCACTCCCACCATGCCTTACAAAAGCATCCTTTGCACCTTCAACTAATCTATCTGTAATAATATGATTAAATCTACCGTTTATAATAGCAACTTTTTCATCACCATTTAATCTTAACTTACCTTCAATAATTTTCATAATTTCTCCAAATTTTTATTAATTTTGTGATTATATCTAATATATTTTAAGCTTAGGATTAATTTCCTAAAACCTCTTTTATAGCAAATATCTCTTCAAGTAGTTTATATAACTCATCAACTTGAACCATATTTGGTCCATCACTTAAAGCAGCACTTGGATTAGTATGTGTTTCAAAGAAAAATCCATCTACACCAACTGCAGCTGCTGCTTTTGCTAAGCTTGGAACAATTGCACTATTTCCACCTGTAGTTCCGCCAGTACTTGGTACTTGTGCTGAGTGTGTTGCATCAAAAATTACAGGTGCATACTCTCTCATAGCAATTAAGTTCTTCATATCAACAACTAAAGCACCATAACCAAAAGTATTTCCTCTTTCACAAAGCCAAACACCTTTTTTATTTGAATTTTCATAACTTACTTCATCAATACCTCTAGTTTTTAGTACCTTTTCAACTGGGTGCTTCATTGCACCTGCTGCTAAAAATTGACCTTTTTTAATATTTACTTTACACTGCGTTTGTGCAGCAGCTACTAACAGATCAGTTTGTCTACATACAAATGCCGGAATTTGTAATATATCCAAAACCTCACCTGCTGGCTTAGCTTGGTGGGACTCATGAATATCAGTTACTAACTTATAACCAAACTGCTCTTTTATTTCTTGAAATAGCTTCAACCCCTCATCTAGTCCAGGTCCTCTATATGAATCTAAGCTTGTTCTATTTGCTTTATCAAATGAAGCTTTAAAATAGAACTCCACTCTTTTATCTTCACTTAAAGGTTTTAACTTTTCTGCAATTCTCATCACTGTATCTCTATCTTCTAAAACACATGGTCCTGTTAATATTTTCATTTGATTCCTTTAAAAATTGTTAATTTCTCTTTACCATTTAATGCATAATAAAACTCATATGAGTTTTGACAAATATACTCCATATCATTTTTTGCATTTTCATCACATGCAAACAGTAGTTTATCCCCTATTTTAATATCATCTTCCCATGATGGTAGCAAAATTATATCATCTTCTCGTTGAAGTAATAAAGGCATTATATTATTTCGTTGATTGGCATTATGTAAAGATACTCCTAAAATACTTAACTTTAAACTCTTATTTTCATTTAAATAATTTTGCAACATAGGAGCAAATCTTTCATTGATTTTAAACTCAGTTAAAATAGGGTTTTCACCTATTTGTTTTATTAATTTAGATATTAAATCACCTGCCCAAACATCATCTTTTTTTATTGCTAGTTTTATAAATCTATCACATAATGGACTAACTAGAGCATTTGTTATTTTATTAACTAAAATTTTTGAAGGTATAAAAATATGATTTATTTTTGATTCTTTAAAAATAGTATCATCTTCTAGTTCATTTTGTCTTGTTATTGTAACAATATCAGGATTTAACTTTTTTGCAGTTGCTAAAATAGATAAATTTGTTGTATCATTATTTGTTGCTGCAATTATTGCACTAGCTTTTTTTATACCAACTTCTGTTAAAAGCTCTTTATTATCTGCGTCTGCAAATACTATATTTGAGATTTCATTCTTACTTAAAATAGTTTTTTTATTTGTATCAATTTCAATTAATCTTGCATCAATATTATTTGCATTTAATTTTTCATAAATAGCTTTTCCCATTCTTCCATATCCACAAATAACATAAGTTCCTTTTGGAAATGATGGAGAGATTGCAGTTAATGTATCAACTTTATATAGCCACTTTTCAAGCTTAAATATATTTGGAGCTACTAGTGCCATATTTATTTCAGAAGAGATAATTGAAAATGGATTTACTACTATTTTAGCATCCAAATCTTTTAGGTTTTCAGTATTATTTGAAGAGGTAGATTTAACAGCAACTTTTACATACTTATTTAATAACTTAGAGATAAGTGTAATTCTTAAATTTGAAGCATCATCTTCAAGTAAAGAGACAATTGCCCTACAGTTTGCTTTTTCAATCCCAGCTGCTTGCAATACATTTAAAGTATATTTTTTTGCAGATAAAACAGGTACAGTTGGAGTGAAATTTTCTAAAATCAAGCTATTTATCTTTGCTTCATCTTTTTCTATGACTACTGCTCTTACATCATTTTCCATAGCTTTTTTTATAACTCTTTTTGTAATATCATTATAACCTAATATAATTATAAAGCTACCATTTAAGTTTTTTACTTTACGTAAGAATTTTGCTTTTTCTAACTCCTCAATAAAAAGTTTATCTTGTAATAAGCTAATTAA
The DNA here is from genome assembly GCA_051746405.1 of Campylobacterota bacterium. Lineage (GTDB taxonomy): Bacteria > Campylobacterota > Campylobacteria > Campylobacterales > Arcobacteraceae > Arcobacter_B. Next base: position 22,397 of record JBNJFB010000033.1, on the reverse strand, counting down.
AGAACCAATTCCATAAAGCCACCCAATAACAGTAAGATATATACAAAAATTTACCCATATTCTTTGAGCGTATGTGAAATCATAGGGAGTTTCGCCAAATCCAATAGTTGTTGCAGTATAACTTATAAAATAAAAAGCATCAAATATACTCATTGAGTAAGGATTACCTTTATTGTCAACTCCATCAATTAAAAGTAATCCAACTATTGCAATAGTATAAGTTATAATAATTACCAAAAATGGAACTCGCATTTTTAGTAACATCATAAATAAAGAGTTATTTTTCAAAACTTATCTCTTTGATTTTAAAGTGTCACCTACATATAATGCAACTGATGTAATATTTGCTAATAGTGCACCACCTGATAAGGATACAATAAGACCAACAATCTCAGCATCAAGGGTATATACATAAGCTGCAACTACCCAAACAATAGCAGCAGTTATTAACTGAATGTCTGCAACTAATGAGGTTGCAAGCAAAACAGAACCCAACTGTGTTTTATCACCCAATTTTAGAGTCGTTGCAATAATATTAATTACTATTGCTGCAAAAAGTTCATACTTACTATGGTGTTCTATAGAGTTCATATCTCCATAGAAAAATCCAAAGTTTAGCGTCATAGCCAAAATTATAAAAAAACCTGAAATTACCTTATCTAGATTCATGGTACTCATCCTGTAAATCTTTTCCAATATCTAATCTTCTTTTAAATACATAATCAATATTATCATGAACCCTAGAGTCTTTATCTAAAAATAGAATTCTATGTTTATTTAGTTGATTAATATTTTTAAGTCCCATTATAGCAAGCATACCCCTAACTCCTTTTAATAAATTATTATGATAGTTTCTTACTTTCTTTGACTGCTTATAAACAAAATATTTCTTTCTTTTATCTTTATTTTGAGTAGCCAAACCAACAGGACAATCATGACCTGTAGTACCTGAACAATACCTAGCTCTAATACAGCCTGCACTCATCATAAATCCTCTTGCTATTTGAATAAAATCAGCTCCTAATGATAGTATAATAATTATATCATCAGGGGTAAGAACTTTACCACTTGCTACTAATTTTACCTTATCTCTTATTTCAAACTCCTCTAAAACTTTATTTGCTAAATAAATAGAGTCTCTAATATTTAATCCTACTCTTTCCATCATCTCAATTGGAGCAGTTGCACTACCACCTGAGCCCCCATCAATAGATATAAAATCAGGGTATCTACTATCACCTGCATCAATTCTTCTTTTTATCTCTTTTGCATATGGTTCAATATTTTCAATATCTGAAATAACTATTTTTACTCCAACAGGTTTATCTGATAACTCTTGTAATTTTCCAATAAAATCAAATAACTCTTCAATAGTCTTTGCATAAGGAAATCTATTGGGAGAGAAAACATCTTTATATGGCTTTACATTTCTATAATATGCAATTGCAGGTGTTACTTTGTGTGCTGCTAACTTTCCACCTGTTTGTTTTGCACCTTGAGCAATTTTTATTTCAGTCATTCTACAAAATCTCATTGTTTTTTGATATCTATCTGGGTCAAAATTTCCATCTTTATCTCTTGCCCCATACAAACCTGAACTTAACTGTAAAATAATATCTGGCATATCTTTGGGTACTTCAGTTGGAAACTCTTTTAAAGGTGCATCCCAATTGATTCTATGAAAAAGTTGAGATTTTAAATCAAAAACATACGTCTCAGCTTCTGGATTTGATTTAAAGACAAGCTTTCTATAAACATCTGCAGCCATTGAGCCATTAAAAAAGAACTCAACAATATCTTTAATCTTTTTTGCAGCATTTGTACCATGAACAATATTCATATAACCTGGCTTATAATCTTTATGAGTAACAAAAAAGTTTGAAGTAACTCCACCCTCACCTGAGTTTATAGGAAATCCTCCCATTTGAGCACCCCTTACAAATGCTCTTGTTCCCTCAGGTGAAATAGAACCATCACTCATAGCACTTCTTGATAATATTGTTTTTGCTTTATATGGATATTTTCTATTCACACCAAATATAACTTCAAAATCTTTATCAATCTCATCATCATTTAAAACGATATTTGCATGCCTTATCATAAACTTTGGTTTTGGTAAAGGCTGTGATGGAGAAAAAGAAGCGTAATTTGGTTTATCACTTGATGCTTTATATACCCAATCTAATTTATCTTTTGATTCATAAAACTGTTCATCACCAAAGTATTGCCTAAAAGGTTCTCTTGCCTCTTCTAGTACATATCTCAACCTTCCAATTATTGGGTAATTTACCAATAGTTGATGTTCCCTTTGTACATATTTGTCATGTACATACCAAGCTGTTATTATTATAAAAAATATAAGTAAAAAAACCTCTATATATAATAAAAATGTATCCATATAAACTAATCCTTTTTAGATGAAACTAAAATTCCACTTACTATTATAAGAACTATACCAAAAGATATCCAAATATCAGGGAAACTATCACCTAATAAAATTCCTAATAGAATTGAAAATGCAATATTACTATATCCAATAGTACCTATAATCCCTGCTTTTGCGCTTGAGTAGGCTTTTGTCATAAAAATCTGTGCAAATGTTGCAAAAATTCCCAATAAAATAATAAATAACCAATCATCACCTTTAGGCATAATAAATGGTGCAAAAAGAAAGTCTAAACTTTCATTTGTATAGAATTCACCAATTATTAAAAGTATCAAAGGACCTATTGTACCTATTGTCATAAAAGAAAGCACTATAGCCCTATTGTCATAATATTTTCTAAGCTCTCTAATAGATGTATATGCCAAACCAGCACCTACACCACACAATACCCCTAAATAGTCAGTTTTATCCAAATTAGAACCATCAAACTTTGTAATAAATAAGATACCAATGAATCCTACAAATACACCCATCCAACCTTTAAATCCCAATTTCTCTTTTACAAATATATAAGCAAATATCGCTGTAAATATTGCAGATGTTTTTGAAAATGTCATTGCTTCTGCCAGTGAAATTTCTGAAATATTATAAAAGAAGAAAAGCAATGCAATAAAACCAGCCATACCTCTAAAAATAAGAAGCCAAGCTTTTCCACCTATTTGATTTAGTGGACTTCTATATATTGAAAATAAAATTAAAACTACTCCAAAAACATTTCTAAAAAAAACTATCTCAATTGAACTCATAGAATCACTTAACTGCTTTGCACTAGCACCCATCAAAGCAAACAGAAGTGATGCGAACAACATATATTTAACACCTGTTTTTACACTATACTCCATTTTATACCTTTTAAAATCGCAATTGTATTGCTATTATTATTAAAAGATGTTTATTAAACTCCAAGGTTTAAACTATTTTTAGATATTATTATTTTTAAATTGTTATTTAAAATGTAGGAAAAATATGGAATATTTAAAAATAGAAGGTAATAGTAAAATAGATGGAGAAGTGCAAATATCAGGTGCAAAAAATGCAGCACTTCCTTTAATTGCAGCTACAATATTAGCCAAAAATGAGATTTCAATCTCTAATATGCCAGATGTAGTAGATATAAATACTTTTTTAAAGCTTATTAAAAAATTAGGTGGTACCTTTCAAAAAGAGTCATCTTGCGTCAAAATCAATACCTCAACTATTGATAAAACAACAGCAACATACGATATTGTGAAGACTATGAGAGCATCGATTTTGGTACTTGGACCACTTTTAGCTAGATTTGGCCAGTGTGAAGTTTCACTTCCTGGTGGCTGTGCTATTGGACAAAGACCTGTTGATTTACACTTAAAAGCCTTAGAGCAAATGGGTGCAACAATAGATATTAAGCATGGTTACATTCAAGCTTCAGCACCAAAAGGTTTAAAAGGTGCAAAAATTGTTTTTGATAAAGTTACAGTTGGTGGAACTGAAAATATACTAATGGCAGCAGCACTTGCAAATGGTAAAACTACTATAATAAATGCAGCTAAAGAGCCAGAGATAGAGCAGTTGTGTGAAGTACTTATAAACGCAGGAGTTGAAATCAAAGGTATTAGTACATCAAAACTTGAAATACAAGGAACAAATAAAGAGCTACTTAACTTTAAAAACTTTAGTATAATTCCTGATAGAATTGAAGCAGGTACTTATCTTTGTGCAGCTGCTATTACAAATGGAAAACTAAAACTAACTAATGTAATTCCTTTACACCTTGAAGCTATTACTTCAAAACTAGAAGAGATGAATTTTGAAATAATTCAAGACAACACAAGTGTGACTATACTCCCAACAAATGAAATAAGACCTGTAAATATTGTAACAAGTGAATATCCAGGGTTTCCAACTGATATGCAAGCTCAGTTTATGGCGCTTTCAACACAGGCAAATGGCGTAAGTACAATTGATGAAAGACTATTTGAAAATAGATTTATGCATGTAAGTGAACTTTTAAGACTTGGAGCAGATATACACTTAAATGGAAATATCGCTACTATTAATGGAAATAGCCAAACTTTAAATGGTACAGATGTTATGGCAACAGACTTAAGAGCTTCATCGGCTTTAGTTTTAGCTGCATTAGTTGCAAAAGGTGAAACTGATATACATAGAATCTATCATCTTGATAGGGGATATGAAAATCTTGAAGTTAAGCTTAAAAAAATAGGTGTAAATGTTAAAAGGTTTACAGAATAGGACACTTTTAATAATATTAGACTAAATGTAGATACTCTTATCATTTTTTTAAGTTAAAATCAAATAAAATAAGTCCAACTACAAAAAAGGTGATAAGACTATTATGAAACTAGAAATTTCGTTATTTAGATTTGACAAAAACTCTGATTATTTACCATATTACACAAAACATTTTTTAGATATCAATAAAGATACAACTTTTTTAGAGCTTTTAAATAGTTTAGATAAAAAAGAGAGTTTTGGATACGAAAAAAATGAAAACTTCAATATCGTAGCAAATGATATATATGTAAAAACTTCAGATAAATTAAGTGATATTCTAACAAACAAACAAACAGATTTAAAAATAGAGCCAATATCTATAGTAAGAGCTTCAAACGACTTGCTAATAAATGAAAATGATTTTTACGAAAAACTTGAATTATTAAAAGATTTTTTAACTGATGAGTTAAAACAAGAGTATGAGGAACTAAAACCCTATTATTACGCATCAGACTCTTTAGAATATAATAGAGACTACATAGGTGATGCAGTACTTATTTTAGCTTCAAAAATCATGGATAGCTCAGATGAGAACACAAAAAATGAAATACTTCTAGCTTTATCCTCTTATGAAGAAGGAGCTTTGTATTACAGCAGTTCAAAAAAGAAGTTTCTAAACTTTAATAATGAGTATGAAAATAGAATCAAAGATCTACAAAAGGCTTTAAACTGTTATGAAGAAGAATCAAAACAGAATTTTAGAGTTAAAAATACTTTAATTATAGATTTTGCTAATTTTGAAAAAGAGTATGAAATCAAGCATGATTTTAAAGATTTTAATTATGCTTATTATAATAGCTCAAATACTATAAACAAAGAGTATTTGCTTTTTTTAGATAAACTAGAAGGAAAACTCTTAAATTTGGATACAAAAAATATGGATTTAGCAAAAAACAGTTTTCATGTAAATCCCAAATTAACTTACTTTTTAGCTTCAAAAATAGTGTTAGATGCATTTGATAGTGCAGCTGATTTTCTAATAGTTGATAACGAGCAAGATTTTTATATATTTGATTATAATAGAAAACTTTTAGAAAAACAGTGTGGTAGAGACATAGTTCTACCAATACTACATATAAATGAAGTACAAAAACTAGCAATAGGAAACCATAAAGAAGTTAAGCAAACATTAGATAAACATGTAGTAAATCCAGAAATAATCTAAATGGTACTGCAAGGTAATAGATGAATTTAGATATAAAGTTTATAGTAGCATCTCTTATTTTATTAAGTAGTATAATACCACTTTATATATACAGAGAAAAGATAATCTCAATTGTTTATACAAAAGGTAGTATAAAAGAGTTTATAAATGATATAAAACTTCATATGAATAAATATCATCCTTTTATACCCATAAATTATGCCATTATAAAAAAGAGTGAAAATGAAAAAGATATCAAAGTTAGGCAAACAATAATTGTTGAGAATATTATAACTCAATTTATAAACTATGATTATGAGAAGATGACACAAGGAACCGTTTCAAAAGATAAATTATGGAGTGGTTATGAAAAGAATTCTGTATCTTCAACTCAAAAGCCAGGAGATTGGAAAGCTAGAAGAGAATTAGCTTGGAATAGAGATGAAAAAAGATGTAATAGATGTGGCCAGACAATTGAATTAAATGATTCAAATATTAATTTTGTGAAAAATATAGAAGATGGTGGAGGATATAATGTGGAAAATTTATTAGTTTTATGTTCAGATTGCAACAAAGTAATAAACATTGAAGACATCAAGCCCTCAAGTCTAGAAGTTCAAGACAGACTTATGTTTTATGTTCAGTCTTAACTTATATTCCTAATATCTCATTTACTCTTTTTTTATGTTCTATTTGTAGTCTATTTTCATTTTTATTTATTTTTCTCTTATTATCAGAAATATTTTTAATATAACTATTTTTTAATAAATCAAGTTTTGATAACTCTTCCCTAATAAAAGTTACATCTTTATTTTTAGGTATAATATAAGGTGTCACAACCAAGATCAGACTTTTTCCATTACTTAAACTATACCTGTTTTTAAATAACTCACCTAGCATAGGAATATCACCAAGTCCTGGAACCTTATCATTTACACTCTCTTTCTTATTTTGTATAAGTCCTCCTAATATTATAGGCTCTCCGTTACTTACAATAGAGACTGTTTTTACTTCTTTTTTTGTTGTTCTTGCACTATTTGTAATATTATCTAGATTTTTCAAATCTTCCGAAATAGCTTTTATATCTAAAATCACCCTATTTTCGCTAATCACCCTTGGCTTAACTTTTAAGCTAAGTCCCACATCTTCTCTTTTAAAGTTTTCACTTTTAGCCCCTCCATCACTTAACTTTGAAGATGTCTTAATTGAAATAGTTTCTCCAACATAAATTGATGAGGTTTGATTATTTAAAGCAAGTATTGAAGGCTGTGATATTATACTTGCAACACCTGTTTTATTTAGTAGAGTTATAGTTGCACCAAGTGCAATATTTGAACTTAGATTATCGATATTAAGACTTAAACTACTTGCCATTTGGTTTATGTTTTGTCCATTATTTAGTTTTGTTGAAAATAGACTAATAAAATCTGAACTATTACTAATCCCAAACAGACCATATTTAAATCCAAACTCATTAACTAACTTATTATTTAGTTCAATAAAACTTGCTTTTACAAAAACTTGTACTTTCTCTTTATCTAAACTATTTATTAAAGTGCTAACTTTTTTCATTAGCTTTACATTTGTTGTTATGATTAATAGATTTAATTTTTCACTAACTTCTATTTTAAAATTTTTATCATAACTTAGCATATTCCCTTTTAAAATAGCTTTCATCTTTTTAACATCAAAGTTTTTTATTTCTATTATTTTAGTTTCAAGAGGATTTTTTATTTCTTTAGTCTCTATTTTTTTAGTTTTAATATCTGTTTTTTTTGATTTACCACTTTTTAATGTCACAAAATATATCTGATTTTTTTTCTTTAGTTTATAACCATTCACATCTAGTGAAATTGCTAAAATATCAATAAGTTTTGACTCATCTATTTTACTTTTAGAGTAAAAATCTACTTTTTGATTTAATTCAAATGTATTCATTATTGAAAAACCTGTAACTTCAGAGGTAACTTCTATCAACTCATTGATATTTAAATCTTTCAAATTTATATCAATCTTTTTAGCAAAGGAAGTGAGTAAAAACAAGGAGATAAGTATAAAAAAAACTTTCATAATAGCCTTCTTAAATATTTTTAAATTATTATATTATAAATAATCTTATACTTTATATAATTTAGACTCCAAGGGAAGCTTTTCTTTTAAATTTTCAAACTCTTGTTTTGTTAATTTAATTTTTATTTTTACAGATGTTGTAAAATCTTTTGAGACAATTTGTATGTTTTCTTGATTTAATATATACTCAATTTTTGAAAATATACTATAATCACAGTTTATATATGAAGTAATATTATCTTTATATTCAAAAAAATCACACTTTTTTAATACACTATTAACACTAGCACCATATGACCTTACTAAACCACCCGTTCCTAATTTAATTCCACCAAAATAACGCACTACAATAACTGCACTATTTATTATATTTGCTCCTGCTAATACATTTAAACAAGGTTTTCCAGATGTACCTTTAGGTTCACCATCATCACTACTATTTTCAACAATCTGTCCTTTCTCATTTAAAAATCTATAAGCATATACAAAATGTCTAGCTTTTGTATGTTTACTTTTTAAAGCTTTCATTAAATCATCAAACTGTTCAAAAGGAACTATATGTGCAATAAATTTAGACTTCTTCTCTTCAAAAACTTCACTAAATTCATCTTTTACAAACTTCATAATACTCCTGATTTTTTTTAAATAGCTAAATAGTATATATAAAGTAGTCTTTGATATAAATTTAACTATAATTCCATAATGAGATTAGATCAATACTTAAAAGAGAGCTTTCAAATTCAAAGTAGAAACAAAGCAAGTGAACTTATAAAAGCAAAAAAAATAAGAGTTAATAATAAAATAGTTATAAAACCATCATATGAGGTTGATAACTTATCTAAAATAGAGATTTTAGAAGATAACTTTTTTGTAAGTAGAGCTGCTTATAAACTAAAATATTTTATTGAAGAGATAGATACTATTAATTTAAAAAATAAAAATGCTTTAGACATAGGTAGTAGTACAGGTGGCTTTACACAAATACTATTAGAAAATGATATTCTAAGTGTAACTTGCGTAGATGTAGGTTCTAATCAGTTACATGAAAAAATAAAAAATAATGAAAAAATAGAGTTTTATGAAAATACAGACATTAGAGAGTTTCAAACTAATAAAACCTTTGAAATAGTTACATGTGATGTATCTTTTATCTCTATTTTAAATATTCTAAATGATATTGATAGATTATCAAAAGATAAAATAATTATTCTATTTAAACCTCAATTTGAAGTTGGTACAAAAATAAAAAGAGATAAAAAAGGTGTTGTTAAAGATAAAAATGCAATAGCAAAGGCTAGAGAAGATTTTATTGATAATACAAAGAGTTTAAATTGGAAAATAATATATAACTCAAAAAGTAAAATACAAGGAAAAGATGGAAATGAAGAAGAGCTCTTCTATTTTAGTAAATAAAGACACAATAACATCAATTGCAGTTGGTGGCTTCGATGGTATGCACTACGCACACCAAGAACTATTTAAAAACCTAGATAAAAACGGTGCAATTTTATCAATTGAGTCGGGTTATGCGAATTTAACACCCAAAAAATACAGACAGGAGTACTGTAAATATCCTATTTTCTACTATGAATTAGATGAAATAAAGCATTTAGATGGCTTAGAGTTTATTGAGTTAATTAAATATGAGTTTCCAAAACTAAAAAGAGTAGTTGTAGGTTTTGACTTTTGTTTTGGAAAAAATAGAAAATATTGTGTTTCGCAACTAAAAGAGATTTTTAATGGTGAAGTTATAATTTTAGATGAGATTAAACTTGATGATATACCTGTTCACTCAAGAGTTATTAGACAGTATTTAAAAAAAGGTGATATAAAAACCGCAAATAGACTACTTGCAAAAGAGTATAAAATATTTGGAAAACATATAAAGGGTCAAGGATTAGGCAGTAAAAAATTTGTTGCAACACTAAACCTTGAAGTAAAAGATTTTTTACTTCCTAAGCAAGGAGTTTATGCCACAAAAACCATAGTAGATAATCAAGAGTTTTTATCTGTAACTTTTTTAGGGCATAGGGTTACAACAGATGGAAACTTTGCAGTTGAAACTCACATAATAGATCAACAAATAGATATAAAAGACTCAACTATACAGATTAAGTTTTATGAAAAAATAAGAGATAATAAAAAGTTTGAGAGTTTTGAAGAATTAAAACAACAGATAAATTTCGATATAAAAAACAGCAAAACTATTTTAGTTAAATAAAATTACATTTTATCTATATTAATAATAATTTCGATAAAATATCTTTATGGAAGATAAAGTATTTGAAAAATCAATAACAAAACAGTTTGAATTTGATGAAGATGTTGCCTCAGTATTTGATGATATGCTAAATAGGTCAGTTCCATTTTATAGACAAATGCAAAGACTTTCAATAAACTTTGCTTGTAATTATCTAAAAGAGGATGATACTGTTTATGATTTAGGTTGCTCCACTGGTTCAACTTTAATTGAACTATCAAAAACATTTTCACAAAACCTAAATTTAGTAGGTATAGACAATTCAAAAGCCATGATAGATAGAGCTAGTAAAAAAGCAAAAGCTTTTGGTGTAAATATTGATTTAAAAAATGCTGACTTGCATGATATTTCTTATAAAAATGCCAAACTAATATTTTCAAACTATACATTACAATTTATAAGACCCTTACAAAGGGAGAAACTTGTAAAAAAAATTTTTGATTCATTAGATAAAGAGGGTATTTTTATTTTTAGTGAAAAAGTTATTTCAAAAGATGCAAAACTAAATAAACAGTTTATAGATGAATATTATGAGTTCAAAAAATCTCAAGGTTATTCAGAGTTTGAAATAGCTCAAAAAAGAGAAGCATTAGAAAATGTCTTAATACCATACACAGAAGATGAAAATAAACAGATGATAAAAGATGCAGGTTTTACCCACTGTGAAACAGTTTTTAAATGGGTAAATTTTGCCACATTTATAGCAATAAAATAGAAAGGATTATTATGTTAGAAGTAGGAAATAAAGCACCTGAATTTTGTGCATTAAATCAAGATGATATAGAGATTTGTTCAAGGGATTTAAAAGGAAAATGGATAGTTTTATATTTTTATCCAAGAGATATGACTCCAGGTTGTACAACACAAGCTTGTGACTTTACACAACATCAGCCAAAGTTTGATGATTTAGATGCAGTTATTTTAGGAGTTAGCCCTGATGACACAAGTAAACACAGAAAATTTATTGAGAAAAAAGAGCTTTCAATCACACTTTTAGCAGACCCTGATAAAAAAATGTGTGAAGATTATGGAGTTTGGCAACTTAAAAAATTTATGGGTAAAGAGAATATGGGAGTAGTAAGAAGTACTTTTATAATTGACCCTCAATGGAATATTGCCGCTAAATGGGAAAAAGTGAATGTACGAAAGAAAAAGACTATAAAAGGCGAAAAGTTTGAAATAGTTCACGTTGAAGAGGTTAAGAAAAAATTAGAAGAGTTACAAGCTAACTCAAACTAGGATAAATTTATGAATAGACTTTTAAAAAAAATGAAAATAGCAGCAACTGTTGTGTCTTTGTCAATGCTTTTTGCAAACGCACAAACAACAATATGTGTTAAAGATAAATGGAACACACCATCTACAATTGAAACTACAAAGCTAGATGGTGGACTGTGTGCAGGTGAGTACTCTATAAAAGATATGAGAGAAAAAGGTTGGAGAGTAGTTGATATAAAAATTGATACAAACCAAAATTCTTTTAGCTATAGATATTTATTAACAAATGAAGACATAAAACAAGAAATGAAAAAAGTTAATAAATCTACAAATACAAAAGAGTTATCATTTAAAGCATTAGGATTTAAAATTGATAATTTAAATGGTAATAAAACACAACTAGACGTTGGAAACTTAATTGTAGGGCAAACAGGTGTAGTAATACACATTATTGATAAAAATAAAAGATTAATTGTAGCCAATGCCCAAGTAGTTAGTTCAAATAGTGAAAAATCTATTATCAAGTTTTCAGATTTTGGTGATTTAGGACAAGATGCTATTCCAACATCAAATAGAAAAGTTGAAAAAGGTGATATTATAGCACTAAACTATATGTATAAATCATCTTTATTAATTGCTCCAAATCAAGAAGCATTTAAAATAGTAAGAAATGTATTTAAATACAATAACTTTTTACACTCTGATCTATTCGCTGCACAATTAAAAATCAATTCAAAAGCTTTACCAACTAAAGAATCGATACAAACTTTTACAAAAAAACAGAACATAAGAACTGTTTTTGTAGTACTTAAAAATAAAGTTTATGTCTTAGATGCAAAAAACTTAAATGTATTAACAAGCTACAATATAGACTTCAACTACTCAAACTCTCAAATGCCATTTTATACAAGAGTAGAAGATATAAAAGGTAGTAGTTTTGATTTTGATCTAAGTTTAGATAACTTTAAAGAGTATTTATCAGCATTTGACTTCTTATTTGATAAAGAAGAGAATTCAAAAACAGAAACTACAAAACCAGATAAAAGTAATTATTATGATTACTATAGAGCTTTAATAGGGATATAAAATGATTGAACAAAAACATATAGACTTTTTTAAGTCAGTTGTTGGTGAAGAGAATGTAAAAGCAGATAAAGCCCACTTAATAGCATACTGTTATGATGCTACAAGAGATAGGTTTGAACCAGATGCAGTTGTTTTTCCAAAAAATGAGCAAGATGTATCAAAAATCATGAAGCATTGTAATGAAAATAAAATCATAATTGTTCCAAGAGGAGCAGGTTCAGGTTTTACAGGTGGTTCATTGCCATCAAGGGGTGGAATAGTTTTAAGTTTAGAGCGTTACATGAATAGACTGCTTGAAATAGATATGGAGAATATGGTTGGAGTTGTTCAACCAGGCCTTATAAATATGGATTTTCAAAAAGCAGTAGAAGAAGTTGGACTATTTTATCCACCTGACCCAGCAAGTGAAAACTACTCAACTTTAGGTGGCAATGTAAGCGAAAATGCAGGTGGTATGAGAGCTGCAAAATATGGAATTACAAAGGATTATGTAGTAGCACTTAGGGCTGTTTTGCCAAATGGAGAGATTATAACAGCAGGAAAAAAAACAATTAAAGATGTTGCGGGTTATAATACAGCAGGTATTTTAATTGCAAGTGAAGGAACATTAGCAGTTATTACAGAAATCACACTTAAATTAATCCCTAAACCAAAATTTTCACAAACTTATATGGGAGTTTTTCCTGATGTAAATAAAGCTATGAATGCAGTATTTAAGTCTTTAGCTCAAGGGGCTAATCCTGTAGCTATGGAGTTTTTAGATGCTTTAGTTATCAAAGCTTTAAAACAGAAATTTCCAAATATAGAATTACCCCAAAATGCAGGGGGAATTTTAGTTGGTGATGTTGATGGAAGCTCCCAAGCAGAAGTTGATTCACAACTAGAAACATTAAAAGAGTCCTTTGCAAAATTTGGCTCAACTGATTTTATTGTAGCAAAGGATAAAAAACATGGGGAAGAGTTATGGTTTGCAAGAAGAAATGCAAGTCCAGCAACAGCTATATATGGTACTAAAAAATTAAATGAAGATATATCAGTGCCTAGAAGTAAACTTCCTGTTGCATTAGATGAAATCTATAAAATTGGTGAGAAATATGGTTTTAATGTTCCATGTTTTGGACATGCAGGTGATGGTAATATTCATGTTAATGTTATGGTAAAAGACAAAAACAATGAAAAAGAGATGGAAGATGGACACAAAGCCATTGAAGAGATATTTCAATTAGTTGTTGATATGGGTGGAACATTAAGTGGTGAACATGGAATAGGTTTATCAAAAGCACCATTTATGGATATTGCATTTAACAAAGCAGAAATAGAACTCTTTAAAAGTATAAAGAGTGCTTTTGACCCAAACAATATATTAAATCCATTTAAAATGGGATTATAATAAATAAAATATGGAAAATAAAAAAACATTAGCTAAAACCTTTATAGATGCACTTGAGTCATTTTTTAACGATGATACAACATATTATGCAGCATCACTTAGCTTTTTTACAATATTTTCCATATTACCTATTATTGCACTTTTTATAGCCCTAGTATCAACTTTTAAAGAGTTTGATATTTATATTAATATATTTACAGAATACATACTAAATATAATCAATCCAACACACTCAGAATATTTAATTCAAAATTTAAAAAACTATATATCAAACTCTGATAAACTTGGCTGGTTAGGGATATTTTATATGTTATTTGTATTTATAATGTTTTTTAAAGATTATGAATATATAGTAAATAAAATACATAAATCTAAAAGAAAATCGATACATTTTTCATTTATATTCTACTCTATCTATATTATGCTTTTGCCAATAATTTTTACTGCATTAAATGTAATAACAGCTTTATATGAGAATACACTATTGACAAATATATTCTCATATCTTTTTTCATGGATGATATTTTATACACTGTTTAAATACACAGTAAATAGAAAACTAAATGAAAAAGCCGTAATAATATCTTCTTTGATAACTTTAATAACACTCTCAATTAGTAAAAACCTTTTTGTATACTATGTAATATACAATAAAACATATACAACCATTTACGGCTCACTAGCAACTCTACTTTTCACTTTCTTTTGGATATATATCTCATGGATTATTTACCTTTATGGAATAAAAATATGTCATAGACTTAATTTAAAGTTTTCTAATAGACTAGTATAGAATTTTCTTTTTTAGAGGTTTTAAAGTTTGTAAGTTGTTGTGATTTTAAAAGATGGTGCCCACAGCGGGATTTGAACCTGCAACCTCTTGCTTACCATGCAATATGACTTGGTTTTCTTAAATTTCTTTTTAGTCTATAATGCCTATTAAATCGGACTTCTATATTCTTTTTAATTCTTTTTAGTGTATAATATATCTATATAAGGTGTCACCTCAAGTGTCACCCAACAAAAAAAGAGGTAATCGAAATGGCAATTAACACTAAAGATTTTCCAAATACCATTGTTGTTGGATTAAAGGCTAATAAAGAACACACAAAGTTCTATTATAGATTTAAAATTGAAGGTAAAACTAAAAGAGGTATCATTGATTATTCAAATAAAAGTTGGGATAAAAGAACAAGGAAATCAGAAGCTATTGCAGAAATGCAAAGAATCAAAAACAAAGGCTTAGATACAGACCTTGAATTTAATGAAAATACATCATTAAATAAGGTTGCAAAAATATATTTCAAAAATGCAAGAGCAGATTCTACATGGACAGACACTCTTAAAAGGTCTTATGAACTATATTGTGAAAACAGTATAGGTAACAAGAAAATTAAAGATATTAAAACTATTCATATTGATGCACTTATAAGAACCATGCAAAATGAAGGACAATCAAAGCAGACTTCAAAAGGCTGTAGCCATAGAACTATCAAGTTAGTTTTAATTCAATCCTTAAAGCCTATTCTTGAATATTCAGTTGAACATAAGGTACTTGATACTTTACCATCTTTTAAGTTACCAAAACAAAAGAAACAAAAGAAAAAAGTTACTGATGCAAGAATAAAACTTGCTACACTATTTAAAACTATAAACTCTTTATATGAGCATAATCATTTTTACAAAGCTCTATTTTTATTTGCACTATTTGGTCGTAGATGGAATGAGATAAGAACTCTTGAATGGAAAGATATAGATTTTTTAAATAATCAATATACTATTAGAGCAGAAAATAATAAGATTGCAGAAAATCAAACATATGATTTAGCACCACCAATAGCTGAAGCATTACAAGGAATAAAAGATACACATACAGGAATAGTATTTAAATCACCTGTTACAGGTGAGGAACTGCACACTCCAAAAGTTCAACTTGCAAGATTAAGAAAAGCAAGTGAAATAGAAGAACTTACAATGCACTATTTTAGACATATATTAGTTTCAGCTATGGGTGAGATGGGTACAGCAAATACAATACTATCAGCTTCTCTTGGACATACAAACCTTGATACAGTTAATCAATTCTATTTAAGTGCAAATCATACTAAAGCATCTAGTGAAGCAAATAAAGCTATAGCAGGGATTACAAATGGCTGATTGGGATAGTATAGCAGATGATGCTCTTATAGAAGAGTATGAAAAACAAATAATTGAAGAATATGTTAATGATGAAAATGTAGAAGAATTTGAGTTTGATAAAAAATGCAAATTAGTGGTTGCCTCATATCAGATACCCGATAGAATTGATAATTCAAATGCATTATATAATTCTACATTAGATGATGAGCTTGAAATGTGTAAACAATTATTAAAGCCAATTAGTTCTGATTTAATGCCACTTCAAAGACAAGTTGGGGTTTTTACTAATCTTATTAATTTAAAATGGTTAGATTTAAATGATATGTATGAAGATGAATACAAAGGCTATAAGCTTTATAAATACAACTATTATAGGATTTTGGAGTGTGCATTTGAAGACAATATAATTGTTGAAACAAAAAACTTATTTATTAATACATTTATTCCTAAAAAGCATTATGAAAATAAATTAAAAGAGATATATAATCAGTCACCTATTGACAAGTTACAAATACCCTTAGAAAACTCTACAGAATATTTACAAGAGCTATTTGATATATGGATACAACATACAGTTTATAGCAAAACAGCATACCAAATAGCTGAAGAATTTGTAGCATACGCAACGAATGGTTCATCATATGATAAAACTCAAATAACAAGAAAACTCGCCTCAATAAAAAAACTATTAAAATAAAATACCAATATACTTGCATTAAAATTTAGGGACAAAAGATATAACTTTTTGTCCTTAAGTAAAATTCTATTTTATGTGATACTTACAACATAGGAAACAAGAAGAGCTCAAATACTTGTTTATCTATAAAAGAGAATCGATTCTCCTATAGCACTAAGGAGACTAAGATGGAAGCATCTGTAAACACAATACAAAAAAGATGGTTGTCCCCAGATGACCTAGAATTAGAGTATGGATTTTCAAAATCCAGTCAGAGTAAAATGAGAATGGCTAGTAATAGCTCAACAATACCATTTAGTAAGATAGGTGGCAAGTATATTAGATATGACAGGCTAGAGATAGATAAATGGCTTGAAACTCATCAGGTACAAGGAGCATAATTATGAAAGAAGAGATAATAAAAACTAACATAACTAAAGCAGTGAACATATCTAAAAATGATGTATTTGTAAGTTCAGATTTTATAGCTGAAGTATTTGATAAAAGACATAGTGATGTATTATCAAAGATTCGTAATGAGATAGAATATCTCACTGCGGAAAATATCGTAGTGAAATCATACTTCCAAGATACAAGCTATATCAATTCAAGAGGTAAAGAGTATAAAAGATACAACCTCACAAGAAAAGGTTTTGATGCTATTGTTTTAAGCTTTACAGGTGATAAAGCTAGAAGATATAAATATTGGTTCATAGGTGAATTTCATAGAAAAGCTTCTATTATTACTGAACATCAAAAACAAATAGCTAGAAATAGTGGTTCTGATATGTGGCAAGAGATAAGAGGTGAAACCAAAAAGGCAAGAGAAGCACTTACAGATGCAATCCAAACATATGAACTACCTCAAAGAATTGCTGAGGGTAAAGCATCAGATAGGTTTGTAGGCAATAGAGTTATAAACTATACTCAACTTATTTCAAAAGTATTAGATATCGAAGGAATCCCCAAAGATGCACTAGGACCAAGAATGTTATTTAAACTTGAAGAACTTGAGTATAGTGTAGCAAAACAAATACAAGAGCTTACAGAGGTAAATAAATGCCACTATAAGCAAACTTACCAACTTATCAAAAAGGCTCTATTATGAGCCTTGATAATACAGATATTTTTACAAAAGCATATAAAAGTCCAGAGGAGCTAAATAAGATGATTGTAAATAGTAACCCAATATTAGGTGACTTTATACTGAAAGGTCAAATAAGTTTTATATATGGTCCACCAAATTGTGGTAAGACACTTCTTGTAATGGCACTATTAAAAGATGTCACTGAAGATATCATCTATCTCAATGCAGATGATGGTATTAATGGTGGAACTGATAAGGTCAAAATAGCCAAAGATAATGGCTATATGATGATATTGTGTGGAACTGATGATAGTAATGACCCAAAGAGTATTTTATCTTCTATGAACCAACAATTGAAAAATGATAATACCTTTTACAAAGATAAGATAGTTATTTTTGATACTGTAAAGAAGTTTGTAAATCCACTGGATAAAACTGACACTGCTTTATTCTTACAGTTAATGAGAAAAATTACCCTTTCAGGTGGAACAGTATTACTTTTAGGTCATACAAACAAGCATCGAGATAATAATGAGAAGTTACAATTTGAAGGTGTTGGAGATTGGTTATCTGATATGGATTGTGCTTACAGTTTAGATTTTGAGCTTGATGAATCTATAAGTGAAAAAGTAGTGTTTTTTGAGAACCAAAAGAGTAGAGGTGTAGTTCCTCAAGCTATCTCATATAAATATTATGCAGGTAAAGACCTATCATCATTTGAACTTAGAATGGATACAGTTGAAAAGATAGCAGATGATAAAGCAGAAGTAATCAAAGAAAAAGCTAGTATAAAAATTCTTGAAGATAAATACCAGCAGAGTATAGATTTTATAGTTACCCTACTACAAGAACATAAAAATCTAAGTCAGTCGCAAATAAGGCAATATGCAAAAGATGACAATAATTTCATGGGCTCAGATAACGAGATAAGAAAATGCCTTGAAGCATTTAACGGTACTAGATGGATTGCAAAAAGTAATCCATCTAAGAACAATGCAAAGGAGTATCAGCTTAAAAACTGATACCCCCCTCTAAAAAGTAAAAAACCTAACAAACTATACAAAGTCCACAAACCAAGTAATTAAGAGGTTTGTATAGTTTTTAATGTTTGTTAGTTTTTATACCCCACCAACCAAGGAAATACAAATATGAGTTTTATTGATTAATTAGTAAAGTCAGTATACTTTTTTTTAAAGCTCTCTACTTCATCAGTATATTCTTGAACTGAAATAACACCTAAATCCATTAGTTTCTTTTTTTTGTCTAATGATGATATATCAAGTTTATAAATTAATTTTCTTGCGAAAAATTTATTAACAAAAAATAATACAAGATAACTCCCTGATATAGTCCAGAAAAGTATATAAATAGGTAAAAAGATAGGGAAAACTTCACTTTCACTTATATCTGTATTATTAACTAAAATCCCAAAAATCGCAAACCATATTAAAGCTATAACAGCATATATTACAGCCATTTTAAACATATATTTGGGTTCTTTATTCAAAATACCTTTAATTGTCATATATCAACTCCAAAATAAAATTAATTTTTCATTGTTACTAGTATACTACAAATATATTATAATTCACTTTGAACATCCACTCAGCCCCATAATATAAACAACAAATATAATATACAACTATTCTTCTAATTCTTCAAGATTTTCACAAAAGATACTCATAGGTACATTTAAAGCTTTAGATATTTTATAGATATGTTCAATGTTGAAGTGTTTACCGTTTGTATTGTTTTAAGCATTACCAAAAAAAGCTTTAGATTTTAAACCAATAGCAAGAGCCAATTCAAGTTGGCTTATTTTATTTTATAGTCTTAACTCTTTTACTTTTTTAGATACTAATTGATGAAGTTGTAGTATCTCTTCTTCTGTTGCATTACTTATAAACACTTAACACTTCCTATGGTTTAATTTCCATTTAATAATTAATTAGATAATGTATTTATCAAAAAGTATATAACAATATCTTAAAAAAGATATATCAGGAGAAGATAAATTATGAGTTTCGAAGTATATATAACTGTTGGTGCTGTAGTCGCTGGATTGTATTTTATTTTACCATTTTCTGTTTCTTTTTTACGAATTGGTACTTCAATTATGATGGGTATTATTTGGCCTATTGCTGCTTTAATGGTTATTTGGTCGTTACTGGTAATGATATTTGTCCCTATTTATTTAATAATCCAAGAAATATTTAACTTAAGAAATAATAAAAAGTATAATAAAAATGATGAAGTACTTGAATCTCAAATAGATAAAGATGAAGAAGTACTTAAATCTCAAATAGATAAAGATGAAGTACTTGAGAAATCAAAAAGACAAGCAAATCTTCATATTAAAACTACAGATTAGTAATGCTTATATATTTTATAATATTTACAATAGTAGGTTTTACTATAGGTAAAATAAACCAAAACAATGAAAGCCAAGCATTTACTATAATAATTGCAGTAGCTGTTATTTGGGGTATTGCTTATGCTCCAATATGGGGACTAACAAGTTTAGGTGAAATGGCTTTAGGTTATTTTGTAGCTAAACAAATAAAATAAAAGGAAAGTAAAGTGGAAATTTTAGGTATTGTTGTATTGATAGTAATAGTTTGGTTTATGTTTAGTTTTTTCTGGGTTGGTAGAAAAAAAAGTCAATATAAAAATATTTTAGAGTTACTAAATCAAAAGTTAGATGACCCTGAATATCAAAAATCTGATGTCTATACTGGTAGACTAAATTATATTGATGAAGTAGGATTTAATAAAGCATTAATAGATTATATGAATGAACTTGATTATTATTTATCCCAAAAACTAAATGTTAATATGAGTTTATTAAGGGGTCAAGAATTAGTAGAAGCCAGAAACTATCATATGATGAGGTATGCTATAGCTCACGAAAAAGGTAATGAAATGAATAATATCCTCACTATAGGTAGCCAAGTTGAAGATATTATAAAAAATCACCAAGAAAAGAAACAAAGTGGAATTTCCAATAAAGAACTTATTAATAGTGTGAACAAAAACGCAAAATATACAAATGAGTTAGAGTCTATAATACTTTTTGCAGAAATACAATTATTAAGTATAAATAAAAATTTATTTAGTGAAAATGATAAGTTTAAAATAATAGTTGCTTTTTTTGGTGGTGTTGCTGACTATATGTCTCAAAATTTAAATTTAAATGATAAAAATGCTATAACATTTATAACTTACTGTTTAGCTGTAATATTTGATTTTAAAGAAAACAGATATGAAGAGTTAGCCAATTTGTATTTATCAATAGCTAACCAAGATAAATATATGCAAATACAAATTTATGGAGTACAGGCTTATCAGGATATATTTAAAGATGATGCAGATAACACAGAAATTGGAATGAGACTATATAAACTTTTACGAAACGAAAACTTAGAAGAATAATATATAGGAAGATAAAATGGGATTTTTTAGTAAACTTTTTGAAATTGGTAAAAAGAGCAAGTATCGAGCAGATGTATTAATGATATTAGATAATTATTATACCCAGAATTTGTTTTTTGGACAAAATAAAATAAATAAATCACAATTAAATGCATTTTATGACTTTGCAATTGAAAGATTAATAACTGAAAAAAAGAATATTGACCCAATGCCTAATCAATTTCTTCTTGCTTTTTACATAACAGGATTAACTATTGATGAACTAATAGAAAATGATATGATAGATAATAGGCTATATTGGCTGTTAAGCAGTTCTTTTATGAAAATGGATACAAGAATACATAAAGAAGTTATGAAATATATAGATGAAGACAATAAAAATGATGATATAACTGATACAGAGCTATACTTAATAGATTTTTGTGAAACAGTTATAAATAAAAAATACAAGTTAATATCAAACCAAAGTAAAATTTAACTCTAAAATTTATTAGTAAAATAAAAAAGACTTTTTACTTTAAAATAGTATAAATTTTCTAAGGGGCATTCCCCTAGATTGGATTTTCAAAACTCCCCCCCATAGCCTTACTTTTCAAGAGCGTTTTTAAGTACCTCTTTTAACTCTTTACACTCTTTATTCTCAATATATAGCTCAAACCACAACTCAACCCACGATGGTATTGAATTGTTTGAACCCCAAGCGTTTACAGTATTGTATTACATCCCTATTATCTCAGCAAACTTTTTTTATTTAATCCTGACTTTCCAAGAGCATAAAATAAGTGGTACAGTTTATAAAGTAGTATGAGAGACTTTGAGTGTATTTTAATTTTAGGAATGCCTAGTTAAAAGAATATTATATTTTTGATTTATGATAATAGTTGTGAAAGAAAGTGTCACCTAGAGTGTCACCCAATAAAATCTTAAAGTAGATTAAATTTTATAAATTGTCTACAAACATCTATTTTGTGGTATTTATAAGTGGTGCCCACAGCGGGATTTGAACCTGCAACCTCTTGCTTACCATGCAATTGCTCTACCATTGGAGCTATGCGGGCTAATATATAAACTAGACTAAAAAAAAGCCAAACCTGAATCAACACTTCGTTGACTAAGGTTTGGCTTAATAAAATACTCAGAAGCTGGCAGCGGCCTACGTTTCCACAAGTGAAACC
>JBNJFB010000032.1:0-27313 GCA_051746405.1 Campylobacterota bacterium | reverse complement strand
CCACCAAAAAGCGCACCGGTTGCCTCAAAACAACACCGGCTTGGAGTGAGCGTATTCATATAGGACCAAACAGCCGCTATCTGATCTATCCTGATAACGAAGATGTAGTTGTATACGATATGCAAAAGCAAAAGCTTCATACAAAGGTCCACTATCCCTACGGCTATGTACAACAAGCGATGCTGAGTCCAAACGGTAAGTTTTTGTTTGTGCTTGGTACGGGAACGGTCTCAGTGTATGAGGGCTTTGCAAAAAATGATATAAAACTTGCCTTTACGCGCGCATCGTTTGAAGACGGGGAGTGGGTGGATATGAAGCCATCGGGAGTCTTTAACACATCCCATGGCGGGCAAAAATACATCAGCATCAAAAAATCGGCTTTTTCATTTGATAATATATCTAAAGAAAAATACCAAAAAAGATATAACGATCCCGATAAGCTTGATGATAGCTACACATGGATATGGGTTGATAGGGATTAGTCAAACTAAGAGACATTAATGTGAAAACTGAAAAAAAATCCTATTTAGTACAAAAAGTGAAAGATTTACAATAAGATATATCAACACCATTATAATAAACATCGTATACATCATACCTAGGTTTTTATAATACTCTCCCTCCCTGTAATCATCGGCAATATAACCAGTTACACCTATAAAAATTAAAAACAAAGCACTCATTTGATTTATAGATATCTCATCAGGACTAACCATAAAACCGAAAATAGCACAAACAACTGCAATAATTGTCATTAAAAAAAGATACTTCAGTATAAATGATTTAAAAGACAATTCGCATCCTTACTCCTAACCAAAGTTATGTACTTATAATGAGTGTAGCAAATAAAAACTAAAGAGAATTTAAAAGGTAAATCTGTTTGTTTAATCATAAAAATACCTTGCAATTGGTGCTAAAATATAGGATACAACATGGGAATAAAAAAGAAAAATCCCCCACAACGAAAGTAAGACAAGTGCAACTTCTACTATGTCATTATCAGGGGTATAGAGATTAAGTATTTGAGAGAGTAGTATGCCATAAAGCACTACTACTTTTATAGTGTGCAACCAAAACATTTTTGTATTATATTTTTTTGTAAGCTTTTGATACTCTTTTGTTTGTGCTAAGTAGAAATAATCACTTATATACTCATAAGCAAACTGAAACTCCCCACCGTTTGTAGCAAATGCAACAACATCCTGCTTTTCTTTTATTGCCAATATCTGGAAATTTTGCTCATTTTTTGCATCGATTAAATGCATTGTATTTCCCGGTATTAGCTCTATTTGGCACCTATTATCATCTGTGCAGGAGAGTTTTATTTTTTTATTGTTTTGGTACTTTTGCCTCAACTTTTTATTTCTAAAAGAACTTAGTGCTTCAGCTAATTCGGAAGCATCGGTGTAATCTTTATCATTCATTCTGCTCTTATAGCAGGTTATCACCCTTTGTTTTGTCTGTATGTAGAGATAAACACCTTCATCTTCTTTAACAAGATAGCTTGTGATATACTCAAAAAACGCATTGAAAAACATGACATCAGAAAAACTGTACTTTTCATCACCGTATAAAAAAAACAAATCCCCTTTGTTGTAAAAGATTTTTTTATACTCTCTTTTTTCAAGCCAGTTTTTAATATTTGGTGTCCATAGTGAAGAATTTTCATTATCTTTTATTTTATTCATCTAATCGAATCCATTTAAAAAAATCCTATTCTGAAGATAGCATAATTTTACTTTTAAATACACAATTTTGATTGTCGCAAATTTACATTTTTAACTATTTTAGTTATCATCGACTTTTTATCTAAATCTTATGGAATTTTTTGGGGTGTTAAAACTTTATAGAGACATAAAAACTAATCTCAAACTCATTATCTTCATTTAGAAAATTATTCCTTTTATAGTGGGCATATGATGGTTTTGTAGTCGTTTCAAACTCTGATTTTAAAAGCCATTCATGATAAACCCAGTGAATAAACTTCAAAACATCACCTTGCTTACCCTTTAAATCAAATTTAGCATAAATTCCACTTGCTATATAAAAATCTGGCAACCTATTATTTTCTATCTCAATATCTTCATTGGGAACTATAGATGCGATATATTGGCAATCATTTAGTGGTGTAATAGTAGGATTATCATGAAAAAGTGCTATTTGTTTATAGTTTTGGATATTATTTGATAAAGTCCATACTTGTAGCTTTTGCCAGGTCTGTTTTATATTTTCATTATATCCCCTATTTCTAATATAATAGCCTTTCATAGCTGGCATTTTTACTATTTGTGGAGACTTCATACTAAAGCTTGCTTTTGACTGCATAGCTCTTGTGGATTGTTGTAAAATCTTATTTGAATACTCTTTATATCCTCCATTTTTCCACTGTTTTGGTGTCATATCAAATCTTTTTTTAAAGCTTTTTATAAAAGATGATTGGGATGAGTAGCCACATAAATTTGCTATATTTGATATTGTTGAGTATTTATTTGTTAAAATAAGATTTGATGCTTTTTGAAGTCTAATAAGCTTGATGCTTTCATAGATGTTTCTTCCAAAAGTCTCTTTAAAGATTCTGTGCATATGAAATTTACTCACATTTAAATCTATACTTAACTCTTCAATATCAATAGTTGTATCAATATGAGTATAGATATAAAACATAATATTATTTGCTATTTTTGTTCTTTTTTGTAGGGTTTCTCTTTTCATACTTTATTGTAGCATTTTTAAACTATAAAATTAGCACAATAAAACAATTTTCTAAGCACAAAAAAAGAAGAATTTTTTTTTTAAATTAACTAAAATACATTCGAATTTAAAATTATATTTAGATATTGAGGAAGGTTATGAATAATAATAGTCAGTTTAATCTTGCACTCCAAAAGTGTGAAACAATAAATCTTAAAAGAGTAAAAGAGGATACATTTTTGATGATAATACACTATTTATTAAAAGATTATAATAGTCTAAAAACAAAAAATGCAAACAATTCAGAAAGTATTATCAATATAAAACAAGATGACTTAGAGTTTGTAGAGTATAATATCGCTTCTCTCCTAAGATATTTAGAAAAAAACATAATTACTGTTGATACTTTAAATAGTATATTTACAAACTCTAAAAAATCTGCTTTTATGAGTAAACTTGCCTCAAGTTTAGAGCCAACTAGAGCTTATTACAAATATCTTATAAACCTTTTTTCTACAAAGCTTCAAGCTGGGTCTTTATGGATTCCTGAGTTATTTGCTTTTAGCTTACTATACTACTATAAAAAAGAGCATGGAAAGTCTTTGTACGCCTATCCTTTCTTTCAAGATTTTCCAATAGAAAAAGTTATTGAAATATATAATAAAAACAATATAGAATTAAAAAAAACTGTAGCAAATAAAGAGGATGTGAGTTTTTGGAGAATAAAAACTTTACTAGATAGTATGTATAATAATTCAGAGTTTATAACTAAAAAATATTTACAATATAGTTTTAAAATCAATTCAAGAAGAGTCTCTAAAACAAGAGTAAAAAAACAAAAATAAAATGGGATTAAATTCCCATTTTATTTTTTAAATATATCTATAAAAACTAATTTTTTTCAAGTGCGTTTAAATCTTTAAATGCAGACTCTAATCTTTCAATCATAGATTCTTGGGCTGCTCTTAGCCATTTTCTAGGGTCATAATAAGATTTATTAGGCTTATCTTCCCCATCTGGATTACCTATTTGAGTTTGTAAATACTCTTTTTTATTGGCTTCATATTTTCTAACCCCATTCCAAAATGCCCATTGAGTGTCGGTGTCAATATTCATTTTAATAACTCCATACTCAATTGAGTTTTTGATATCTTCTAAAGCAGAGCCAGAACCACCATGGAAAACAAAATCAACAGGCTTATTAGAAGTATTATGTTTTTCTTGTATATATTTTTGTGAGTTATCTAATATGTCAGGTCTTAGTACTACATTACCTGGTTTGTAAACCCCATGAACATTACCAAATGAAGCTGCTATAGTGAAGTTTTCACTAACTTCACCTAACTTTTCATAAGCATAACAAACCTCTTCAGGCTGAGTGTACAATAATGCATTATCAACATCTGTATTATCAACGCCATCTTCTTCTCCACCTGTTATTCCAAGCTCAATCTCTATCATCATATCAAGCTCATTCATAACCTTGAAGTAATCAACGCAAGTTGAGATATTCTCTTCTAGTGGCTCTTCACTTAAATCAAGCATATGAGATGTGTACAAAGGTCTTCCAGTATTCTTATAATGTTGTTTACCTGCACTTATTAATCCATCAATCCAAGGCAATAACTTTTTTGCTGCATGGTCTGTATGCAATACAACAGGAACATTATAAGCTTTTGCCATTGTATGAATATGCATAGCACCACTTATTCCACCTAATATAGCTGCATCACTGGTTTTCAAACCTTTTCCTGCAAAATAGCTTGCTCCGCCATTTGAGAACTGAATTATTACAGGTGATTTAACCTTTGATGCAGTTTCTAAAACTGCATTTGCAGAATCAGTACTTACTACATTAACAGCAGGAATAGCAAAGCTATTCTCTTTTGCATACTTAAACAACTTTTTAGCTTCACTTCCTGTTAAAACACCTGGCTTTACAACATCTAATACACCCAAGTTTATCTCCTTATGTTTATATGATTATTTTATAACGATATTCGCTTCTTCTCTTAACTTACCAGCAATTTTTTCAACTTTTTGATTATACATTTCACTCATAAGCATTTGAGATATTTTATCTTTTACTTCATTAAAAGATAATGATTTAGCTGGTTTTTTATCATTTAAATAAATCACATGATAACCAAACTGTGTTTTAACAGGTTTTTTAGAGTATGATTTTTTATCTAAATCTTGTGCTGCATTTGCAAACTCTGGTACCATTTGGTCAGATTGAAATTCACCTAAATTTCCACCTTTTTTACCACTTGGCCCAACTGATTTAGCCTTTGCTAACTCAATAAACTTTTGCTCTTTTTTTGAAGCACTATTTAACTCTTTGATTATAGCTTCCGCTTCATCTTGTGTTTTTACTAAAATATGTCTAGCATTTAATTTAGCAGGCATTTTAAATTTTGATCTGTTTTTTTCATAAAAATCTTTTAACTGACTATCAGTAATATCAATAGATTTTAACTCTTTTTGTTGCCACACTTGAAATGCTAAGTCCTCTTTTATAGTTTCTAAAGCCTCTTTATAAGACTCATCTTTTGTAATCCCATTTTTAATAGCTTCTTGAGCTAAAAGTTTTTTGTTTATAATTTGGTCTAATATTTTAGTTTGTGTATCTTTTGGTAGAGTCTCAAACTGTACCCTTGGGTTTTTTATAATTTGCTCAACCTCTTGCTTTGTAATCTCATCACCATTTACTTTAGCGTAATAATCAGCTGCAGATAGTGTTGTACTTAACATAAGTGTTGCTACGACACTTGTAATTACTTTTTTCATATTTTTCCTTTTTGTTTTAAAAATTTCATATATTTTAACTTTTCTTGATTAATCAAAAATTAATGTCAAAATAAATGACTAAAAAATAGCGAATTCTTTAAAAATTTTGAAATTTTCCTTAAAAAGCCTTTAAATTTAAAAAAAAATATGGTACAATTCGGCTCAAATTTAAACTTAACTTAAATTTAAGGAAAAACTTTATGAGAATATTAATTATTGAAGATGAAATAACTTTAAACAGAACTTTACAAGAAGGATTAACTGATTTTGGTTATCAGGTTGATGCAGCTGAAAATTACAAAGATGCAGAATATTTTATAGATATTAGAAATTATGATTTAGTTTTAACAGACTGGATGCTACCTGATGGGGATGGTATTGAGTTATGTAAAATTGTAAAAACAAGAAGTTCAAGAACTGCTGTTGTAATAATATCTGCAAGAGATGACAAAGAATCAGAAATTGAAGCTTTAAAGTCAGGTGCTGATGATTTTATTAAAAAACC
The DNA here is from genome assembly GCA_051746405.1 of Campylobacterota bacterium. Taxonomy (GTDB): domain Bacteria; phylum Campylobacterota; class Campylobacteria; order Campylobacterales; family Arcobacteraceae; genus Arcobacter_B. Next base: position 21,327 of record JBNJFB010000032.1, on the reverse strand, counting down.
TTTTGATTTTGATATCTTGTTAGCTAGAATTGAAGCAAGACTTAGATTTGGTGGTACAAACATAATCGAAATCGAAGGATTAGCAATAAATCCAGATGAAGAGAAGATTGAATACCAAGGTGAAGAGATAGAACTAAAAGGTAAACCTTTTGAAGTACTAACTCACTTAGCTAGACATAGAGATCAAATTGTATCAAAAGAGCAATTACTAGATGCTATTTGGGAAGAGCCTGAGCTTGTAACCCCAAATGTAATTGAAGTTGCTATAAATCAAATTAGACAAAAAATGGATAAGCCATTAAATATCTCAACTATTGAAACTATTAGAAGAAGAGGTTATAGATTTTGTTATCCTGAAGCTACACCAGCAGATGAGATAGCATAATAACACTAAAACTTAAGTAGAGTTTAATGGAAGCAAGAAGTATTTATAAACAGTTTTATACCAAACTTATTATAGCTACTTCGCTTTTTATTATAGCTCTATCTTCTATTTTTTATGAGTACTCTAAAAGTACCACCTATGAAAACATCAAAAAAAACATGCTTAAAGATGCACAAAAGATATTCAAATTATCCCATGATAATAATATAGATTTTGAAGCATTTAAACTTTTTCAAAATGATGAAATATCAATAGACTTAGTAAATAATCCAAAACTTAAAAACTACAAATTTTTCACATATAGCAATAATGAAAACTACTATATAAAGTTGCTATACCCTTTTGATTTAAAAAATAGAAAATTTATACAAATAACTAGAAATATAAACTATGAAAGAGAGATTCTATACTCTATTATATTTAGAAATCTTTTTATTTTAGCAATACCTGGTTTTTTACTTATGCTTATTTACTCATTAGTAGTTTCAAAATCACTACTTAAGCCTATTTTACAAATCAACAATAAACTATCAAATATGGATGAAAACTCACTAACTCAAATTGATAAAAAAGATTTACCAATAGAGTTTCACTCACTATCTGATTCTATAAACTCCCTAACAAATAGGATAGAGACTAATGTAAAGTTTAAAAAAGAGCTATTTATAGGTGCAGCCCATGAGCTTAAAACACCACTTGCTGTTATGAAACTAAAAAATGAAGTAACCCTTAGAAAAAAAAGAAATCCCCAAGATTATGAAGAGACCTTAAAACTATCAGTTAAACAAATAGATGAAATGAATAAAATGATATCTTCAATACTAGATATAGGAAGAGCCGAGGGTGCTCAGTTTGAACAAACAGAGGAGTTAGACTTAGTTGAATATATGAAAAAGAAATCAAATGACTACAGAATGCTAAGTGCTCAAAAAAATATTATAATTACATTTTTTTCAAATGTAAACTACTACAAAACATCAATACAAGTAACCCTACTAAACCAAATACTTCAAAATTTTGTTCAAAATGCTATAAAGTTTACTCCCCCTGATAAATCAATAGCAATAAGACTTAAAAAAACTAAAAAAAGAGTTGTAATAACTGTAGTTGATGAGGGCTTAGGGATTGATGAAAATATAAATCTATTTGCACCATTTAAAAGATTTGGAAATGAAAGCGGTGCAGGACTTGGACTATTTTTAGCAAAAAATGCAGCTGATGCATTAAGAGCCAAAATAAGCCTAAAAAATAGAAAAGATGGCAAAACTGGATGTGTCGCTAAACTAGTACTTAACAACACCTCAAAATTTGAAATATTTGATTAAAAAGTAGCTTTAAACTAAGCTCTTATAATAGGACTAAAGGCTTTAGTTCCCACTCGTACAACTTGACCTATTTTTAGATTTTCTTTTTCCGATTGGCTTACTACTATTTCAACTATTTGCTGACCTATTGATACAATTGCTACATAAATAACATCTACCTTTACTATATCTAAAAGCTCTCCCTCAAAAGAGAATTTTTGAGAACCACTTGTTTGTAAAAGTACATCTTTTGCACTCCCATCTTGTGTAATTAAGCCTAAATGCAATACAACTACTCTATTAGAAAGCCTATATATTTCACTTGGATCATGGCTTACCATTATTGTAGTGGTACCAAACTCTTTGTGCAACATCAAAATCTCATTTTGTAGTTTTGTTCTAAGACTTGGGTCAAGGGCTGAAAGGGGCTCATCCATAAGTAGTAGTTTTGGTCTATTCATCATAGCACGGCATAGACTTACACGCTGTTTTTGTCCACCACTTAGAGTATTTGGAAGACGATTTTTAAGCTTATTTAAGCCTGTAATCTCAAGTAAATACTCACAAAGTTTTTGATCTTTTTGTACATAAAGTAGATTATCCTCTACGCTCATATTAGCAAACAGTGCATAATCTTGAAATACAAAACCTATTTTTCTTTTTTGAGGTTTTAAATAACTATTTTCATCTTGCCATACCTCATCACCTACTTTTATAATACCAGCTGTCTCTTCAAGCCCTGCTAGGATTCTAAGAAGTGTAGTTTTACCACTTCCACTTTGACCTGCAAGTGCAACAAAATCCCCTTGATTGATTTGTAAATCAACTTTTAAATCCATTTGCCCATTACTACCGTGAAGTTTTTTAGTTATATCTATTTGTATCATTTTTTATTATTCTTTCATTTTTCTTGTCATAAATATAGTCTAAAATTTCTCCACTTTCTAAAAGTTCAATTGCTTCATTTATAACATTAAAGGGTACTACAAACCACTCATTTGCAGAAATTAAATCTTTTTTGCTATCATTTATTTTTAAATCAAGTCTCACTTTAGAAAAAAATCTATGAACAAGGTTTTCAAATTTTTGTGTATTTAGATTATATGTCTCATAAACAGCTACTATCTCTACATCTGCCATTAGATAAGTGGCTTCGTTTTTTGCGTTTTTTATTCTTTTTTCAACGCTAGTAGTGCTATATCCTATTTTATAAAGGTCTTTTATGGTTGATATCCTTTCATCTTGACTTAACGATTTAAGTATATAGATGTACCCAGTGGGTATATCATCTTTATCTATTTTGTTGTAAAGTCCATCCATTTTACTTTCATCATATTCAGTTACTCTTTTTCCATGCTTATAAAGTTCAGCAGATAATGAACGCAGTAACATATCAGATTCCGTACCATTTTCAAATATTAGTTTAAGTCTTGCATTTGTTTTGCCACTTTGTTTTATAGTTTTACCAACTTTTGCAACATAAAGCAATACCCCTTTTAAAATAAAAAAATATCCCTCTCTTATTTGTTGTTCGTTTTGAAATTTGACTATTTTTCTTTTTCCTATTTTTAAATCTTCTTGACAAGTTTTTAAGATATTTTCATATTTTGCAAAATCCTTACAAGGTTTCCTTTTAGCTACATACTCAGGCATAGTTGTTTCTTTTTCTTTTGGGATATGCTTTAGTGTAAATATATCATTTTCACTTTCATCTAAGACACCTAAAATGTCATTGTCTAAAATATCATCAAGTGATGAAGCTTTTATTTGCTTTTTTTCTTGAAGTAAATTAAATTTATCATGAGGTTTAAGCAGTTTTATCTTTTCATTGTCTCTTCTATATCCCTCTAGTTTTGATGCTAATTGTCTTTGACTAATATTTGTGTTTTTTTTGGGTTCAAATCCATTTACTTCATAAAATTTATTTATAGATTCAAATCCATCTATAAGCCTTTGCTCATCACTAGACACTTTAGCTTTTGGTTTTATATCTTTTAAAACTTCTAAAGGATCACTTTGTAAAATTTCTTCTAGTGTTAGCCTATCCATTTAGTCTCTTTCTTGCTAAACTTTTTATAAACACAATAGCCTCTGCCATTCGTCTTTCTTCAAAGTCATGTGAGTTTATATCAGGCAATCGTCCAAAGTTTTCTTTAAACTTTATAGCTCTATTGTATCGCTCAACCGCTTCTTCTTCACTCATCTCTATTTTTGTACTGTCAATAGCTTCTTTTACAAGTTTAAAAGTGTTTTTATTTAACTCTTTTGAGATCACTTCAAAAGCTTTTTGGAAAGGATTTATTTTATCTATCATATCAATAGATAATTTATCAAGTTCAAGAAACTTATTTCCCATTTTTAAAAACTCTTTACTTCCCTCTTTTTCTATAGTTGCACCTTTTACCACACTATCGACTACTACATACTCTCTTAACTCTTCTATTTGAGTATCATCCAAGTGTGGGTACTCTTTTCTTATGATTTTTGGTATATAAAACTGATTTATAACCTCTGGGTTTTCATCCATTGGGATAATTTGTCTTAAAGTTTTATCTTGGAGAATTTTTGCTTTTAGTTCATTTAGGTCTGATTCTATGATATTTTCTACTTCTTTAGATGGTTTTTTAAATCCTCTTATCTTGAGTTCCCCTTTTTTGCTAGGCTCTTCATCATCTTTAAATCGTGGTTTAAATTTAAAATTTGGTGCTAAAACTTGCTCCATAAGTAGTGATGCGGTTATCGCTTTTAGTAGGTCATTTACTGCGTATGTTACTTCACTATCTTCCGCATTTGGCTGGGCTATAAGGTTTGTAAACTGTGCATGGGTTTTATTATCACTATCTCTTGTGGCACGACCTATTATCTGGATAATCTCTGTTAGTGAGCTTCTATATCCTACGGTCAAAGCGTGTTCGCACCAAGTCCAGTCAAACCCCTCTTTAGCTTTTCCAAGTGCTATGATGATGTCCATATCATCTATATTTTTATGGGTATTTAGATAGTTATCTATTTTTGTCCTTGATTTTTCATCATCTTCTACAAGATCGGCTATTTTAAGTATCTTACCATCACTATCTCTTTTTACAATATGAACTCCATCATCTGTTACATCTACTACCTTACCTACAAGATCTATTATCTGACCTACCTCTTTGTACTTGTCTTTTGTTGATTCGCTTGAATTTACATTTGGTATGTGTATGATTGTTTTTTTATCTGTATCGAGAACTTCATCTATAGCACTGAGATATTTCCCTTGATAAAAGTGATACCCAATACCCAAAGATTTTAAGTATTCATAGCCGTTTAACTGCTCATAGTAGTTGTAAGTAACTTTTTCAAAGCTTATTTCATCTTTTGCTTCAAGTACAGGTACACTGTCTCCTCTAAAATATGATCCCGTCATAGCTACTATATGAGCCGATGAGTTTTCCATAATAGTTCGTATAAGTTCACCTAAACGATTTTCACCATCTGCTGATACATGGTGAAACTCATCTATAGCTAAGAGAACATTATCAAAGTTTTCATCCTTTAAACCTGCAAAAGCATTTCTTAAAGTAGAATGTGTACATATAAGTATCTTCTCTTCACTTTTTAAAAACCGTTTAAAAGCTTCCACTTTACTTTTTTCACTAGAGTTTGTACATAGATTGTACTCTTCGTTTGGCTCCCAATCTGCATAAAAGCCATATGATTTTAAATCAGTAGTACCAAAAGAAGACCCAATAGACTTTTCGGGAACCGCCACGATAACTTTTTTTAGTCCTTGATTTATAAGCTTATCAAGTGCTATAAACATCAAAGCTCGTGACTTACCACTAGCAGGTGGTGCTTTTAGGAGTAGATACTGAGCATCTTTATTTTCATAAGCTTTTTCTTGCATCTGCCTCATACCGTACTTATTGGTAGATTTACTTTGTCCTGTTTGGTCGTAGTTTACTTCTATGATGTTTGTCATTTTTTCCTCTTCTTTAGTTTAAAAATCTCTTCTAACTTGAACTATAAAATTCCTTAGTTCAATTTAGAGCCTTAACTTGAACTATAAAAAAATTTAGTTCAAGTTGGAGTGTTAACTTTGACTATAAGCATCTAAATATCTTGTAAAAGCATAATATTTATTTCGCTCATATCCTGTAGTCTCTTTTAAAATACCTTTTTCTTCAAAATCCTTTATCAAAGAACTCACTGTTGCCTTAGCAAGATTTAGTTCACGACCAACATCGGTCATGTTGACGATAGGTTTTTGATATAACATTTCCACTAACCTAGTAGCATTATGGGCTTTTTTCCCAAACCCAACTACCAAGCTGTCCATCTCTTGCTTTAGACTCAAAATATCTTGAAATGTTTTTACTCCACTGTTTGCTGTAACTATAACCGCTTCAAGAAAAAACTTGATCCAATGTGTCAAATCATTATTAGTTCGTACTCTTGTAAGGGCTTCATAATAAGCTGATTTATTTTTTTCTATAAAATCAGAGAGATACAGAGATGGTTTTTTAAGTAATCCGTTACTTACTAAATAAAGTGTAATCATAAGCCGTCCAATACGACCATTTCCATCTAAAAATGGATGAATCGTTTCAAACTGATAATGTGCGATAGCTATTTTTATAAGATGTGGTACAAAAATCTCTTCATCGTGCAAAAACTTTTCCAGATCGCTCATCAATTCATCTACTTCTTTATGATGTGGAGGTATAAAATAAGCTGTAGCCAAACTAGTACCGCCTATCCAGTTTTGAGACTTTCTAAACTCTCCTGGTTGTTTTGTTTCGCCTCTTACACTGTTGAGTAGTATGGCATGGATATTTTTAATAAGACGATTTGATATAGGCAAACTTTCAAGCTCTTTTATAGCACTATTCATAGCATCTATGTAGTTTCGTACCTCTTGCCAGTCATCTCTTTTTTCTGGGTCTATCTGCTCTTTTGCGACAAGCACTTCATCCATCTCAGTTTTTGTACCCTCTATCTTACTTGAGGTGTTTGCTTCTTTGGTGATGTGCATCTGTATAAACATATCTACATTTGGCACTATCATCGTAAAAGCATTTAACTCTCCTAATGCTCTAGTGGCATCTTCAAGCATTGTATTTATTTGTGGGTCATCCCATGTAAATGTATGATTGATTTTTTCTGGTAAAAAACTTTTGTATTGATACTCTTGTCTTAATGTTCCTGATTTAAAATCTTTTATGTTCATTTTAATCTCCTAAAACTTCTTAAGCTTTTTCTTGCATCTGCTTCATACCGTACTTATTGCTAGATTTACTTTGTCCAGTCCTAAAAAATCTAAAATATATGGGTCTTTTATTATATCTTTAGGTTTCATCTCTTTTTCATCTAGTCTTATTAGATAAGTATAATGAGTAAATAAAAGCTTAAGATCCAATTCGCCAGTCAGCGACTGTCTTTTTTGATAAAACTGTCTACAATCTTTTAAAGTAGATAGAGAAAAGCCTCTACCGTAGCGTATAGTTAGTTTTTTAGATAAAGTTTCAATCACTTTTTTTCCATACTGAGCTTTTTTATTTCCTTGTTGTTCATCTTCTACTATAAGTTTACCTAGCAAATAGTAGCTTTTTGTAGTTTCGTTATATAAAGCTTGGGCAATTTTATCTCTACCACTATCTATAATAGCTATGGCATTTTGATATAGTTTATCTTCACTTAATCTATTTTGAATATTTGTTTTAGCCATTTTTTATATCCTTTAACCTTAATAACAAATCAAAAGCTTTTATATCAAACTTTGAAAATCCAAACCATTTTTTACCCAAGTCTTTTAAACTAGCTCCGATATGATAAACTTCTTTATCATCAAGGATTAAAAATCTATCGTGTGAATTCTCAAACTTTACTATATCTATTTTTGGATATTGTTCGTTATACTTTTCAAGGTCTAGCTTGAGTTGTTTGGTGATGTTTTTTGTATAGATTGTACATGGTACATCTTTATCTCTTTTTGAAAGTAGTGTTAAAACACTCTCATCACAATAGTTATCTATAATAGTTATACTACTTTTTGCACTTTTTATTAAGTCATTTATAAAGATATAAGCATCATATACTTGTCCATCGTAAAAGATACCTTGTTTTGGTTTGATAGATTTATCTTCTATGTGAGTTGAGATTAGATTTACTTTTTCTTTTAAAAAGTTTACATCATTTTCTAAAGATATAAATCTTTCGTTGGTAATCTTTTCACCATTGATAGAATAACCATTTATGATATAGTTTTTAAGAATAGATGTAGCCCATTGTCTAAATTTTATAGCTTTTGATGAATTTGTCCTATACCCTACAGCTAGTACAATATCTAAACTATAAAAATTGACAGGCTTATCAGAATTTGCAATGTGCATTTTTTGCACATTGCTTTTTTCATCTACCTCATTATCTTTAAAAATATTATTTATATGTTTTGTAATAACACTTCTATCTTTTTGAAATATTTCAGATATTTGATTTTGTCTAAGCCAAACTGTATTTGCATTTATGGGTACTTTTAGTTCACTTGGCATCTTATCTGGGTCGTAAAGCTGGGCTAGTGTTTTTGGATGGTTATATTCTCTTTCATCTAGAATATTAAATACAAGATTTATCAAATCACCATAACTTAATTTTTTAAGCAATATAAAAAACAACATCATCACCATAGAGTTCATATTTTTCAGCTAAAATTTTTATGTAATTTAATATTGAGTTTGCGCTTAAATTGCTCTCTATATAAATATGTACATTATCATTAAATTTATGAGGTTTTCTAAGTTCATCAATATTGTCACTAATAATTCTTTTTTCTCTTCCTTTAAAGTCATCATCATAAGCTAATTGACTAAAGACAGAATTATCAATATTATACATTGTGTTAGAGAACTCTGCGAAGCATTGTATCCAACTACTCACAGCTATATTATCACCTAAAATATTTATCTTTTTTATTTTTTTACCCGTAACATCAAAACTTTCATTAAGATTATAATATTCTTGTTCATCTTTATTAATAAATTTATTTTCATCTATACCTGGAAACTTCCAAATATTCAAAGCTATTTTTTCAAAAAGATAATCTGCTCTTTTTTCAATCTCCTCTTTTGTCCAATATTTAATTTCATTAAAATATTTATTTAAGCCAACATTACTTTCTTTTAATATCACTTTTTTTTCACTAAAACTTTTATTAGACAAATTAGCGTTATAACCGCTAAAAGTAAGATTACCAATATTGTGTAAAAGTTGTTCATGTACTTGTGAAAATTTATCACCTAATTCAACATTCCATTTAGCTGTAAGTGTTTGTGGCATAATATGCTCTATTGTTAAATCTGCCATAGGAACTACTTCTTTGTTTTCAAAACACTCAAGTTTATAAAGTAAGTAATTCTTATTTTTAAACTTATAAATATCTTTAGTGGTAAAATAATCCTTAAACTCTTCATCTCTTGGATACATTCCACTCGACCTTTTATCCAAAAGAACACTTGCTAAGCATTCATAATAGTTTTCAGTAAAATTCTCAACTTCTGTAAGTTCTTTATATAAAATCATAAATATTTTATTTAATGCATTTGTATTATATTCACAAATAAGTCTTCTAAAAATATAATTTCTAATTAATTGAATACAGTTTACTAAAATTTCAGAAGAGATTATACCTTTATCAAAATCTTCAAATATTCTCAATAAAAACGGATATGAAACAGTAACTTTTAAGTCTTTTATCTCTTTTAATAATTGCTCAATTTCTTTAATTTCAAAATTTAAAAATAAAAATCTAGAATAATTTTTTGCATGATACAATAAATCAGTTAATAACTCTTCTGAATTTAAATTAGAACTACTTACATAGTTTTTAAAAGAGTTATAAACATCCTTTTGATTAGGTATTTTATTCTCTTTCATAGTTAAATAATCTCTAATATATGCTGAGATATTTTCACTTAAAAGTAATTTTTCAATTTTAGACCAATACTCTTCAAAAAGATAATTCTGTTCATCATGTTTTTTATCCATTAATATAAAATTACGTATTAAATCTGCTTCACTTAAACTAAGTCCTGTTGAATTGATACTCTCAAAAATAAGTTGTGGATCATCTTTTGTTCTATCTAGTTCAATATATACAACCCAAATTCGCCTAAATGTTTTAAAGTACTTTTCTATATCAATTGTAGAACGTATAAGATATTCTTTGAAATATTGATAGTTCTTGTATATTCTAGAAGTATTATTTTCGTCAATTATTTCATTATTTAGTAATTTCTCAAATATAAAGTTATCATCTTTAATAGGTTTTAGTTTTAGTTTATTACTTCTTTTAATAATCAAAAAATCATCTCTTATCTCTTCTTTATCATCAATATCATCACTTAAATCATAAATTGCTTTTAAGAACAACATTGTTGTTGTTATTCTTTGTTGACCATCAATTATTATATACTCTTTTAAACCACTTTCAATAGATTCTAAATCATCACCTTTTATGTAAACAATCGTACCTAAAAAGTGTGTTTCTCTTTCCCTTTTTACTAATGCTTCTACATCTGTTATAAAATCATTACACTGTTCTTTTTTCCAATCATAATTTCTCTGGTACACTGGTATTATAAAATTTGTTTTAGGCTGAGATAGAAACTCTTCAAGTTTAATTTCACTTGCCTTCATAAGCTTACTTCCTTATTTAATTATCTAATTTTGGTTCATCAAAAATAAGTAGAAAATCAAATATAAAATTCTCTTTGTCTAACTCTGATATTAAATCTTTTACGGTCTCTTCTATTTGTATTATGTTCATTATATTTCTTTATTTTGTTTTGAGATTATTTTACTCTAAAGTAACAATATTTCTAATAAATATTAAATTTTTTAGTTACTTTTTAACAACTTCTCATATAACTATAACTCAATTGTCTCACAATTTTCGTTCCCCAATCTCTTTTGTAATATAAAGTATATATCCCTCATAATAATAACTTACATCGATACCTTACAAAGCTAACATCTCTTTAATCCCATAATTAACTTTACCCAACTCTTCTTTGTTTAAAGTTGCTATTTTTTCACCTATCCTACTTTTAGCTATTGCTCTTAGTTGTTCTATCATAGCATCACTATTTTGAAGCAACTTTTCTCGCTTATTGATGCGTATTCTTAATGGTTCACTATCATCTATAAGATTTGTTGTAAGGGCTACAACGCTAACCATATCAAGTACTTTGTTTAGCTCACTATGAGAGACTACTATTGCAGGTCTTGTTTTTCCTATCTCCTGAACTCTTTTTTGAGGGTTGAAATTGACTAGGACAATATCTCCTTTTTTATACATTTTCTAACCCATCATTTAAAGTATCTTCCCAAAGTAATGCTTCTTTCAAAGAGTGTTCTCTTATTTTTTTTGCACTTTGTAAAAGCTTTTTCTTCTTTTCATACTCTAAGAACTCTTTTGCCAGATCAACACCTATATACATTCCTAATTGTTTATGGGATTTTTTATCTTCTATTACAAAGCTTTCATTTGGTTTTATTCGTAACAGTGACGGATTTCTTACTATTTCTCTAGTTCCATAAGTTGCACTCATAATTTTCCTTTGTTTGTATATATGTCAAATATTATAATGTCATTTGATTTAATTTTAATTTAAACTAAACTCCTACTTTTTTTATCTTACCATTGAAAATATAAACCCCTAAAAGTACAAAAAAGCTAATAATCAACATAATCGCACTATATATATGAGCTGATTTATAGTCCATTATTTCAACAAATTCATATATAGCAACTGATGCTACTTTGGTCTCTCCTGGAATACTTCCACCTACCATTAAAACTACTCCAAACTCTCCTACTGTATGAGCAAAAGTCACGATAATAGCAGTCATTAATGCTGGCTTTATATTTGGTAATGCTACTTTAATGATAGTCTCAATCTTACTTTTCCCACTTATATAGCTAGCTTCTAGCATATTTTTATTTATTGATTCAAAACCACTTTGAAGTGGTTGTACCATAAAAGGTAAAGAGTAAAAACAAGAAGCTACTACAAGTCCTGTAAAATTAAAAACTAATTTTATTCCAAATGTTTCATCAAAGAAAGTTCCAATAGGAGAGTTATGAGATAAGGCTACAAGAATATAAAACCCTAAAACAGAAGGTGGAAGTACTATTGGCAAAGCAGTTATTGCTTCAATTACTGGCTTACTTTTTGATTTTGTTTGACTAAGCCACCAAGCAAGTGGTACACTTAAAACAAAAAGTATAAAAGTGGTAATTCCTGCTAATTTAAATGAAAGCCAAAAAGGTTCAAACTCTAGTTGTGAAACTATATCTAACATCATAAAACCTTTGCAATAGAGAGTTCACTAGCTTTTATAAAAGCAATAACAGTATCATTTTCTTTGAGGTTCATACGACTTAAAGAGTTTTTAGTAATAATAGACTCAATAACACTATCTTTAGCAATTCTAACTTTTATACTACACAAAAGTTTTCCTGTATCTATAGATAAAATTTGAGATTTTAGTTGATTGCTATAACTTAACTCACCACTAATATTTTTACCTAAAGCAACATGTGAAGATTTTGTTTGCAAAAGCACTTTTGTTCCAATTTTTACAGACTCATCAAGCTCCAAACTCATCATAGATAAAGTTTGACCTTGAAAGTCAAACTTAACTATGTGTAAATTATCACAGTTTTGTATATCTTTTACAACAGCTTCTATCATGGTACAAGATATCCAAACTTTTCCATAATTTCTTTAGCTTTGGGGCTTAACATAAAAGCATAAAATGCTGCTACTTCACTATTTTTTTCACCATTTTTTAGCATTACAATTCCTTGATTTATAGGAGTGTAAAGCTTTGAATCAACTTGGGTCCAATGAACACCTTTTTTATATTTACTCATTGTAGGACTATAAAGTGATGATTTGGCAATAAACCCCATATCCGTAGCCATTACAGCATAAGAAACTGTTTGAGAGATTGATTCTGCGTAAACAAACTTCTTTTTTGCTTCTGCTAATACGCCTGCATTTTTCATAGCTTCTATTGATGCTATTCCATAAGGTGCTGTTTTAGGATTTGCAACAGCAATTTTTCCTATTGAAGAGTCTTTTACTAAATCAATTCCTTTAGAAAAATCTTTTTGGTTATCACTTAGCATAGCTAAGCCACCTTGAGCATAAACAAGCGGCCTTGTAACTGCAATTTTATCACTATAGAGTGCTTTTGGATATTTCATATTTGCTGACATAAACAGCTCATAAGGAGCTCCATTTTTAATCTGAGCTGTTAACTTCCCACTACTACCTAAAGTTACTTTCACTTGAGTATTTGGATATAGTTTGTTAAACTCTTTTTTAATATCTTCAATGGCATAACTTACATTTGCTGCAACTGCTATATTAATACTTTGGGCATAAACACTACTTACAATAAAAAGTGTAGTTAATACCAGTTTTTTAAACATTTATTCTTCCTATTTTTTATTTACTTTAATTATTAGTAGTACTTATTTTAAACATTTTCTTTATATATATAGTTATATAACGACTACTAAAAGGTCTTAATAAAAACAAATAAAATCTTATCGTTATATAACTTAATATACAATGGTTTTTAAAAGGATTTTAACAATATTTATCTAATCAAAAGTTACCTTTTGATTAGAAATTATTTGCGTGTTCTATTTTAGTACACTTATTTTGCACTACTTTCATACCTGCATCACTAGCTTTTTTTGCTGCTTGATTATTTACAAGCCCAAGTTGAGTCCATACAGTATCAATATCACCTCTTTTAATACACGCATCTACAACAGCTGCTATTGCATCTGGCTTTCTAAAAATATCAACCATATCAACCTTGAAAGGTATCTCTTCTAAACTTCTATATACTTTTTCACCTAAAATTTCATCCTCTTTTGGATAAATAGGTACTATTTTAAAGCCAGATTTTTGTAAATACTTTGCAACCATATTTGAAGCTTTTTGCTCATTTGGTGATAAACCTGCTATTGCTATTGTTTTTGTATTATTAAAGATATCTATTATCTCTTCATTATTTGAATTTATATCTGGAAATTCGCACTCCATTAGTCTCTCCTTTTAATTCTAATCTTTATACTGTTTTATGTTACTATTTTTTTCTTTTAAATAACCCAAATAGTTTAGAAAGCCTTAAATATAATCTATTTTTTAGTCTATTTTCACTTTTTGAGTTTAGATAATCTACAATTTCATAATTTCCAAATATTGAAGCAAACATAAGTGGTGTTGTTTTCATGCCATTATCTTCATAAATATTAGCACCTGATTGTACTAAAATCTTTACAATATCAAGATATCCCTTGAAGCAAACTCCTGCTAAAGGAGTCTGCCCTCTGTCATTTTTTTTATCAATTTGTGGATTAAAGTCAAGAATCATTTTTGTTGTTTCATAGTTTCCATTATATGAAGCTAGCATCAATAAACTATTACCTTTAGTATCTGATAAATTCACAGGCATACCAGCTTCAAGCATGGCTCTTAACTCTTGTGCATTACCATATCTTGCATAATCTAATGCAATTACTTGAAGCTGTTCATATCGCTTTAATTCATCAGGTGAAACTTCCATTTTATAGTCCTAGTGCTTTTTTCACTCCTGCTTTATACTCTTTATCAACCTTTTCAAATAGTTCTAATTGTCTATTTATTATCTCCATAGGCACTCCATCCATAGCCCTTGAAATATTACCAAAAAGTTGTTCTTTTTGATTTTCACTCATTAGCTTAAATAGTGCTCTTGGTTGAGAAAAGTCATCATTTCCTTCCCTATGGTCATATCGAGTTGCATAAGTTGCATCAATTTTTAAAGCTGGCTCTTCAAAACTTTTATCTTCAACAGGTTCATTGAAACTATTTGGTTCATAATTTGCTTGTATTACCTCTTTTTGTTCATAGTTCATTGCACCATCTGCATGATATGTATTAACATCCACTATAGGTCTATTTACAGGTAACATTTCATAGTGTGTACCTACTCTATATCTATGTGCATCAGGATATGAGAATATTCTAGCTTGTAGCATTTTATCAGGTGAGAAGCTTATACCAGGTACTACATTTGATGGAGAAAAAGATGCTTGTTCAACTTCATTAAAATAGTTTTTAGGGTTTTCATTTAAAGTAAGCTCACCTACTTTTATCATTGGATAATCACCATGTGGCCAAACTTTTGTTAAATCAAAAGGATTAAAAGGACAATCTAAAGCCTCTTGTTCTGTCATAATTTGAATTTCAAAACTCCACTTTGGAAAGTTTTTATCTTGAATATTCTCAAATAAATCTTTTTGGTTTGACTCCCTATCTTTTGCTACAACATCTTCAGCCTCTTGGTCTGTTAGATTTTCTATTCCTTGCATAGTTTTAAAATGAAACTTAACCCAAAATCTCTCATTTTGCTCATTTATTAAGCTATATGTATGAGAACCATATCCGTTTATATGTCTATAAGATTTAGGTAAACCTCTATCAGACATCAATATAGTTACTTGATGCAAACTCTCTGGACTTAGTGACCAAAAATCCCATGCTGCTGTATTACTTCTCATATTTGTTTGAGGATGTCTTTTTTGTGTATGAATAAAATCAGGAAACTTATATGCATCTCTTACAAAAAATACAGGTGTGTTATTTCCTACTAAATCCCAATTACCTTCTTTTGTATAAAATTTAAGTGCAAAACCTCTTACATCTCTTTCTGCATCTGCAGCACCTCTTTCACCTGCAACAGTTGAGAATCTAAGTAGTAGTTTTGTCTCTTGGCCTTTTTGTAAAACTTTGGCTTTTGTATATTTTGATATATCTTCAGTAATAACAAGTTTTCCATAAGCTGCACTACCATTTGCATGAACAACTCTTTCAGGAATTCTTTCTCTGTTTTGATGAGCTAATTTTTCAATTAGTTGATAATCCTGCATAAGTACAGGTCCACGTTCTCCTGCAGTTAGTGAGTTTTGATTATCTGCTACAGGATTTCCTGCTGTTGTTGTTATAGTTTTTTTCATAGAATGCTCCTTTTAGTGGAAAAAAATTTTCCTAAGAAGATTCTATTAATATTAAACTTAATAATATATTAAAAAAATTTAGTTTATTTATATATGATTTTTTAATCTAGCAAATTCAATTTTTCTTGAATATATTTTTTCACTTGTTCATAATCAATTGTCTCTTTAAAGTCTTCAAACTTACACCCACTGGCATTTACATGGCCACCACCATTTGCTAACTTTTGTGCCATATATGACACATCTACTTTTCCATTGGCTCTAAAAGAAGCATTTCCCTTTCTTCCCACATCAATAAAAAAGTCATAATCTTCATTTGCTTTTAAAAAAGCATTTGCAGGAATTGAAATTGAACCTAAACAGTAAGTTAATAAACCTTTGTGTCCATTGTAGTTTACTGTTAAATTGTCTTTAATTTCAGCCAAAGATTTTACAAGATAACTAGCACTTAAATTATCAATAGTATCATCTTCTTTATTCTGTTTTAAAAACTGCTTTTTATAAGTATGAACCTTATTATCTAGCTTTATATTTCCGTTTGGTTCATTAATAAACTCAACAGCACTTTTTAATAAATATACTCTATAATCTCTATTTAAATCTGCAAAAAGGACATTATTTACCTCCCTTGCTTTTGTAACCATTGACATTAAAACTTTACCATACTCAAAGTTTTTATGCTCATTTTCTAGCCAAATATCTATTGCATTTATAGCATCAACCAGTGGTTTTAACCAAGCACTTGTATCACAAACAAAGCCTTCATACTCTTCAAATATATAGTCATATACTATTTTTGTGGCACACCTTGAGGTATCTAAATAGTACCAAGAAAACTCATCTGCACTTTTTTGTCCAGTTGCGTGATGATCTAAAAGTTGAAGCTTAATATTAAAGCCTTCTTTTAATAATCTATTTATACTTTTATCTAAATCTTTTGATTCTTGAAAAGTTAAATTTAAATCTGTTATAAAAAATAGTATCTCATCTTCTTTATGATTTTGTATCTCATCTAATACTTTTTTTATTGTTAACTTTACTTCCAAGCCATAGTTTGCATTATAAAAGCTACCTTGTTTAAAATACTCTTTTGTGATTAATTGACAACCATATCCATCTAAATCTGTATGTGAAATATGAAATAGTTTCATGATGCTATATCTTTCAATGTTAAATCCTCTAAAAATCCATTTACTTTTGATTGCAAGTTATTTAATAGTGGCCATATTGTACATAACATTGCTTTATCACTAGGACAACTATCTATTGAGGGTGCACACTCAAACACAGAAGGAGTCTTCTCTTCTGCTGCAGTTGTAATCTCAAGTATAGTAATTTTGTCCCAACTTTTATTTAAAGCAAAACCACCATTAACACCCCTATGGGATACTACTATTTCATATTTTGCTAAATTTTGCATTATTTTTGCTAAAAATGATTTTGATATGTCTAATTCTTTTGATAAAACATCCACATTCTTTGGTTTCTCATTTTTTGCTATGGAAATCAAAGAAAGTAATGCATATTCACTTTTTTTAGTTAATAACATTTTTATCCCGATATTTTTTATTAATTACCCTATTCTACAAGAAATTTTATTAAGATTAGTTATTACAGAGTTTTAAAAATGATAATTAATATTTATTTAAATTTATTTATGCAAAAAAAAAGGGAACCATAGCATTGCTATAATTCCCTTTTTATAATTTAGTGTAAATTAGAACTATTTAGCTCTAATTCCTAATGAAGCTGCAAGTTCAGTAAACTCTGTATAGTTTTTATTTTTTAAATATTTTAAAAGTCTTTTTCTTTTACCAACCATTTTTAAAAGACCTAATCTTGAAGAGTGATCTTGCTTATTAGTTTTTAAATGCTCTGTTAATATTCTAACTTGCTCTGTTAAAAGTGCGATTTGCACTTGTGGAGAACCTGTATCACCATCTTTTTTTCCATATTTTGCTACAATACTTGCTTTTACGTCCTGATCTAAAGCCATCATGACCTCCTAATAGGTATATTTTATTTCACTTTTTAAAGTGGTCGCGAATTATACTTAATTATTATTAAAATAAGATTAATTTCACATCTGTTTTAAATACTCTTCATACTGCAAATCTTCTAATTTTAAAGCCTTTTGTTCAACCTCTTGCATCATTTGCTTTTTATACTGTGTTATTTTTTTTCTAACTTCTTTTGATTTTACACCTATTGTTTGTGCTGCTAAAATACCTGCATTTTTAGAGTTATTTATTGCAACTGTTGATACAGGAACACCCCCTGGCATTTGAACAATAGATAAAAGTGAATCCAACCCACTTAGTGAAGATGTCTTTACAGGAACACCTATTACAGGTAAAGCAGTTAGTGATGCAACCATTCCAGGTAGATGTGCAGCCCCTCCAGCTCCTGCAATAATTGCTCTTAATCCTCTTTTTTCGGCTTTCTTTGAATATTCAAATAGTTTTTGTGGAGTTCTATGCGCTGAAACTATTGTAAGTTCATACTCTATTCCAAAATACTCTAACATTTTTGCTGCATTTTGCATCACAGGCAAGTCTGAGTCACTTCCCATAATAATTCCAACTAATGGTTTATTTTTCATACTTTTTTAGTTCCTTTCACTTTTAATATATCTTTTGCTTTTTTTGCTTTTTGTAGTGCTATATCAACATCTGCATCTAATACAGTTATATGTCCCATTTTTCTAAATGGTTTTGTCTCTTTTTTTGAATAGAAGTGAAATGACAACCCTTTTATCTCTAATGCATCATGAATACCTTCAATTACAGGCTCTCCCATAAACTGCTCATCACCTAGTAAATTAACCATTGCAGCAGATGAAATAAGCTTTGTTGAACCCAAAGGTAGATTTGTTACAGCTCTAATTACTTGCTCAAACTGTGATGTTTCACAAGCCTCAACTGTATAGTGTCCTGAGTTATGAGGTCTTGGAGCAATCTCATTTACTAAAATTTCATTACTGTTTGTTAAAAACAGTTCAACTCCAAAGATACCCACACCATCTAAAGCTTCAATACATTTTATTGCCATTTGCTTTGCTTCTTGCTCTATACTCTCATCAATTTTTGCAGGTGCAATAACAATATCACAAATATTAACTCTATCATCAAAAAGCATCTCTACAACTGGATAACAAGCTATTTCTCCCTCAACATTTCTAGAAACCATTACAGCTAACTCTTTTTTGATATCCACAAGCTCTTCTATAAAAGTTTCACCTTTTAAAGCATTCTTTAAGTCCTCTTTATCTTTTAGAAGTGCAACGCCTTTACCATCATAGCCACCTTTTCTGGCTTTTTGAATCACAGGAAGTCCAAAGCTTTCTAAGTCATTAGGAGTTTGTATATTTTTATACTTAGGTACAGGAACTCCTTTTTTATCTAAAAACTCTTTTTGCTTATATTTATCTTGAATTAATTCCATTAAATAAGGTGATGGAAAAATATTATGGTCTTTGTCATATAGTTCTTTTAAAATCTCTGTATCAACATGCTCAAGCTCAAAAGTAGTAACATCATTTTCACTTACAATCTGCTCTAGCTTCTCTTTATCAAAAAAACCACCAACAATCTGTTTATCTGAGACTTGACCTGCTGGACAGTTTTGGGTTGGATCTAAAATAGTTACCTGAAAACCCATTTTTTTAGCTTTTACAGCCATAATTTTACCAAGCTGGCCACCACCTATAATTCCTAATTTTAAGCTAGAATAGTTAAAGTTTTTGTTCATTATTGTTTTTTCTCCATTTAAGTTAATATTATAGTAGCATCATTGCATCTGATACTATACACTTTCCACCATATCTTTTAGTGAAACTTCTAATACTCTCTTTTATTTCTAAAAATTTAGACTCTTCACATACAGTAAATATATAGTTATTACTAAAAACATCTGTAACATCATCAGCTGTTCTTAATCCATGTCCACCATTTCCCTCAATATCCTTGATAAGTGTATAACCTGTTATTTCTTTTTCTTGAAATAATTCAATTAACCTATTTGTATAAACAGACTCTATTATAAGCTCTATTTTTTTCATCTCTTTCATTTTTAACCCCAAATGATATTTATAAAATAGTAGTAAAGCGGTATTCCAAGTGAAATATTAAAAGGAAATGTTACTGCTAAACTAAGTGGCAAATAAATGCCTGGATTAGCCTGTGGCACAGATAGTCTCATAGCAGCAGGAACTGCTATATATGAAGCACTTGCACTAAGAAGTGCCAATAAAAAAGCATCCCCTTTTGACAAATCAAACATAAATGCTAAACCTGTAGCAATAGATGCACTAAACATTGGCATAGCTAGGGCAAATACTATCAGAAATATCCCAACTTTTTTCAACTCATGTATTTTCTTTGCTGCAACAAGTCCCATATCAAGTAAGAAAAAGGCTAAGAAACCTTTAAACAGTGCTCCAAATAGTGGCTCCATAGAGTCCCATCCTTGCTTACCTGTTAATATTCCAATAATCAAAGCACCTATTAATAAAAACACAGATGGATTTAAAAAAGCTTCTCTTAAAATCTCTTTGAAGTTTGTACCTTGCGACTCTTTGTCATCATTATCTTCACTTTTTGCAAAAATAGCTGCAAATACAAGCCCTATTACAATTGCAGGTGATTCCATAAGTGTCATAGCAGCAACCATATAACCACCATAATCAATACCAATTGTCTGTAAATAAGTAATACCTGTGATAAATGTAACAGCACTAATTGAACCATAAGTTGCAGAAATAGCCACTGCGTTATAAGTATCAAGCTTGATTTTTAAGATAAAGTAACTAATTATAGGTATTAAAATAGCCATAAAAATAGCTAAACCAAGTGCTTTAAAAACATATAAGTCTAAACCACTTTTAGATAGTTCATAACCACCATGAAGCCCTATTGCAATTAATAAGTATAGGGAGAAAAACTTTGGTAGTGGTTGAGGAATACTCAACTGAGATTTAAAAAAGACTGCTAACATCCCCAAGAAAAAAAACAAAATTGGGGGATTTAATATATTTTGAACAATAAGGTCAATATTCATATTAGTAAATTTCCTGAATTTTTATAAGTATTACATATTGTATCAAAACTATTCTTATATCTTTTTTTATCCCCCTGTTTCATAAAATGCTCTTGTTGAGATTTCATTATCATCTTGTGCAGACCACTTGTTTTTCTCAGGTTTATTCTCTAATACCTTTTTTAAAATATCCGCTGCTTCATCAATTCTATTATCTCTTACTGCATCTTTTATGCTCATAGCATCTTCAAAATATAAACAAGGTATCAAATATCCCTCAGCTGTAAGTCTGATTCTATTACATGCTTCACAAAAGTCATCTTTGTGAGGCTCTATTATACCAAATTCAAAGCCATTTTCTAACTTATAATATTGTGCTGGAGAGCTTGTATCCCTAGGTATCTTCTCAAAATTTGGATACTTCTTAGAGATTATTGCTTTTATTTCATCAGAGTTTAATCCCTTTGCACCATCTTTAGCATGGTGATTTTCCATAAACTCAATAAACCTTACAGTAAAACCTTTTTGTTTACAATAATCAA
>JBNJFB010000031.1:0-27607 GCA_051746405.1 Campylobacterota bacterium | reverse complement strand
GATTTTATCTAATAATATATTCATACTAACTTAACAAAAGGTAAAAAATAATTTACCTTATATACTTAAAAACTCTTAATACACATCGTCATGTGTTCCAATATCTATAGGAATTATTTCATCATCTTTGATAATAAACTCTATTACAATACGATATTGCATATTTATTGAAATACTGTAGTATTCTTTTAATTTACCTTGAAGTTTGTGAAGTCTTAGAGAAGGATGATATGGGTCTAATTCTAAAAGCTCCATAGTTTTTTCATATTTATCAAGTATATTTGGATGTTTTTTGATAAACTTCTTTAACTTTTTAAAATAGTATTCAGTTATAACTATCTTATAGTTCATCTTTTAATTCTTGTAAATGTTCTTTAGCTGATTGTTTTTTGTAGTTCCCGTCTTTTATATCCTGCATTGCTTTCATATGAGCAAGGTCCAATTCGTTTGCTCTAAACTCTTTGTATCTTTCTATATCTAAAACTACAAACTTCTCTTTTCCTCGAACACTTATAACTAATTCATCAAATTTTTCTAAAAGTTGTCCAAAAAGTGATACACCTTTTGTTTTAACTTCATTTGCATTAATATTCATTACAGTATCCTTAATCGTACTTTTAATAGTATTGTATAGTATAAATATAAATATGTCAATATATGATAAAAAGCTTCAGCAATTCTAACTCTTAATTACTGAAAAAGCTTGCTATTTATGTTTTATTCAGTTATGATGTCACTACTTAAAGAAAATTAGTACTTATTTCTTTGTTTGATTTAATGCAACATCTATGTTTACACTTAACTCTCAAAATTTAAAACCTGGTTAGCTTTACTAAAACTTCATATCAGAAGTAATATACAAAAAAGGATTTCTATGTCAAATAGATATAACGGAACTGTAAAATGGTTCAATGATGAAAAAGGTTTTGGATTTATCCAATTAGAAGATGGTGCAAAAGATGTATTTGTACACTATAGAGAAGTTAATCATAGTGGTTATGGAAGAGTTTCATTAGAAGAGAACCAAAAAGTAAGTTTTTTAGTTGGTACAAATGAAAAGGGTGATTTTGCTCAAAGTGTAGAAACTATCTAAAACTAATACTTAAAAGTTCAAAGCAAGACTATTTTTATATAGTCTTTTGAGCTTTTATTTATATCTTAAATTACTCACTTTTAAGATGCCCCGCTAAATACCCACTAGAAAATGACCATTGTAAGTTATACCCTCCACAAGGACCATCTAAGTCTACAACTTCTCCACAAAAATAAAGACCTTTTATATGTTTGCTTTGCATAGTTTTTGGGTTTATATCTTTTAAGGATACTCCACCTCTAGTTATCATAGCTTTCTTAAATCCATCATGCCCAATTACAGTAAGAGGTGTCCATGCTAAGATTTTTACTATTTGGTTTCTTACTTCACCGCTTTGTTTATTAAATTTCTCTTCTATATTTGCACCTGCTAATAGTGCTAATTCTTTAGCTACACTATTTGGTAAAAGTGATGATATGGTTTCAACCACATTTTTATCAGGATTTTTTTGAATCTCTTTTTTTAGATATGCAAAAATATCATTTTCATTCATACCTTTTACTAGGTTTACCAAAATAGGAACTTCACCATATTTTTCTAAAAAGGGTGTTATCTCTCTAGCAAAGTCAAGTACCACAGGACCTCTAATTCCTTTAGAAGTAAATATCAAATCTCCAGTAGCTTTTAACTTTTTTGCTTTTGGTAAATCAATTTTTATACAAGCCTTAGCAATAGTATCTGCTCTACAAGAAGCTACCCATGTCTCTTTTGTCTTTAAAGGTAACATAGCAGGATATAGTGGAGTTATTTTATGTCCTAATTTTGAAGCAAAGTCATATCCATCACCATTTGCTCCAAGCATTGGGTATCCAAGTCCACCTGTAGCTACAATTACATTTTGAGTATTTATAGTTTCATTTGATATTTTTACACCTATAATCTCATTTTCGTCATAAACCAACTCTTCTACTTTAGTAGAACACATAACTTGTATATTTAATCTATTAAGTTCATCTTTTAGTGCATTGATTATAGTTGATGAGTTATGAGTCACAGGAAAGATACGAAAACCATCAGGTATGTGAGTCTCAACACCAATACTACTTAGAAAATCTATCAAAGAGTTATGATTAAAAAGATTTAATGCATCTCTCATAAATCTTCCATTTTTACCAAATGAATTCATAAAGGTCAAATCATCCAATGTATTAGATAGATTACATCTTCCTCCACCTGTAGCCTTAAGCTTAGAGCCTAAAGTAGGTAACTGTTCTATTAAAAGTATATTTTCACATCTGTTTTTTGCAGTAATTGCAGACATCATTCCAGCAGCACCAGAACCAATTACAATAAGATCATAAGGTTGCTTTTTCATTTAATAAACTATAATATCTTTTGAAGCTTTAGGAATCACCTCACCAATTATTGAAGCATATCCAAAACTTATCTCATTTATCTCTTTTACAAACTCTTTAGCATGTTCGTCTTTCATAGCTATAAGTAGTCCACCTGATGTTTGTGCATCACAAAGTAGTGTTTTACAGTGTTCTGATAATCCACTCATATAAGAAACTTTATCTTCAAGATATTTCATATTTCTTTTTGTTCCTCCCGGTACTACATTATCATTTGCTAAAGCAATTGATTCTTTAACTATTGGTACATTTGAGCACTCTATCATAAATGAAGTGGTATCATTTACTGATTCTAAAGCATGACCTAAAAGTCCAAAGCCTGTAATATCAGTACAAGAACTAATTTCATAGTTTCTCATAATTTTTGATGGTAAGTAGTTTAAACTAGCCATAATATCTGCACAGTGTTTTATCACTTCTTTAGGTAATAAATCTCTTTTTATTGCTGTTGATAGTATACCCATTCCAATTGGTTTTGTTAAAACTAAACTATGTCCTATTTTTGAAGTATTATTTTTTATTACTTCATTTGGATGAATCATTCCAGTTACTGATAATCCATAATACATCTCAGGTGATTCTATAGTGTGTCCTCCAAGAAGTACTCCACCACACTCTTTGATTTTATCATTTCCACCATTTAAAATCTCACCTAATGCTTCATACGATAAATTTTTTTTATCAAATCCTACTATATTAAGTGCAGTTTTAACTTCAGCTCCCATAGCAAATACATCAGACAAAGAGTTTGCAGCTGCAATTTGACCATATAAATATGGATCATCAATTACAGGAGTAATGAAATCTAAAGTCTGCACTATAGCTTGTTCATCATTTATTTTATATACGCTAGCATCTTCGCTTGTATCAAATCCCACTAAAATTTTGTCATCATCTGGTTTTAAGTTGCAAATTGTTTGTTTTAGGTCCCCCGGACCCATCTTTGCAGCTCACCCAGCAGCTTGAACAAACTTAGTAAGTTTGTATTCATCACCCATGAAGTTCCTTATTAATATTTTTGTTTATTTTACTACTTTTGTATTTAAATAGAGTTAAGAGTAAAAAATATTTTACCTTTTTTAAGTTTATGTTTAATAAATTTATAATACCATTTTAAAATAATTAGCATATAGGCCTAAGGTTTAGGCTAGACATAAAGTTAATTTATTACTTTATTTCTTCATTCGTGCTTCAAAAAAATATTTGAGGTTTTTATGAAAAAAATTCTTTTTACATTAGTAGTACTATCATCAGTACTTTTCTCACAGACATTTAAGTTTACGGCAATTCCAGATCAAGATGAGACAAAGTTAAAGCAGAGGTTCTCTAAGCTAGCTACATATCTAACAAATGAGTTAGGTGTAAAAGTTGAGTTTGTTCCTGTTAAATCTTACGCAGCATCTATTGCAGCATTTAGAAACAATCAAGTACAGTTAGCTTGGTTTGGTGGTTTATCAGGAGTTAAAGCAAGACAGTTAGTTAAAAACTCACAAGCAATTGCACAAGGTGCTGAGGATCCAAACTTTCACTCTTATTTTATTGCACACAGTAGTACAGGTTTAGAAAAGTCAGAGGATTTAAACAAAAATATTGAAGGTAAAACATTTACTTTTGGTTCAAAAGGTTCTACTTCAGGTAGATTAATGCCTGAGTATTTTGTAAGAAAAACTTTTGAAAAAGCTCCAAATGATGTATTTGAAAAAGTAGGTTTCTCAGGAAATCACTCTAAAACAATTGCATTAGTACAAAATGGTGTATATGAAGTTGGTGCAGTAAACTTTAAAGTTTGGGATAGAGAGTTAAAAGCTGGTAATATTGATACTTCAAAAGTAAAAGTTATCTATAAAACTCCTGCATATCCAGACTATAATTTTACAATTAGAAATGATGTAAATAAAACTTTTGGTGAAGGTTTTGTACAAAAAGTTCAAACAGCATTAATCAACTTAGACAACAAAGAGATTTTAAATGCATTTCCAAGAACTAAGTTTATTAAAGCAAAAAGTGAAGACTTTGAGCCAATCTTAGATACAGCTAGAAAAATAGGTTTAATTGACTAATGCCATTTGATTTAAAAAACGAAACACTATCTTACAAAGATAAAAAAGTTTTAAAAAATATCAACCTAAAAGTAAAAAAAGGCGAAAAAATCGCCCTTTTAGGTAAAAGTGGAAGTGGAAAATCGACTTTGCTAAAAAGATTATATGAAATAAAAAGTGATGAAAGTGCATATTTACCACAGGATTTAGGATTAGTAAATAATGTTACAGCATATCACAATATTTATACTGCAAGATTAGATAAAAAACCAATGCTTTATAACTTAATAAATCTTTTAAGACCATTTAAAAAAGATGTAGAAGAGATAAAAAAGATTTTAAAAGAGCTTGAAATAGAAGAGGAGCTTTTAAAAAAATCTTTTAATCTTTCAGGTGGACAAAAACAAAGAGTAGCAATAGCTAAATCAATCTACTCTAGTAAGCCTATTTTATTAGCAGATGAGCCTATCTCTGCACTTGATGAGTATATTTGTCAAAAGAGTTTAGATTTTATAAATAACTATTTTGAAACAATAATTTGTGCGATGCATAATGTACAGTTAGCAATAGAAAATTTTGATAGGGTTATAGGAATAAAAGAGGGTGAGATTTTACTAGATAAAGATACGAAAAATATATCAAAAGAGGATACAAACAGGCTTTACTATGTTACTTCATAAAGTATCAAAAGAGCTAAAAGTAAGTTTAGCTTTTTTGATTATATTTTTTATATGTTTATATTTTTCAGATTTAGGAATCTACTCAATTGATCCATTTTTGGAGTTGAAGAAGTTTGTTTTTGCTATTAAAGATATTAGTTTTGACTCTTTTGATTTGTTATTAGATGCAACCTTACAAACTATATATATTGCTACTTTGTCTATTGTTTTTTCAAGTTTATTTGGGTTTTTATTCTCATTTTTATTTAAAATAACAGTTGTTAGAGTTACTCTTGCATACATTAGAGCTATTCATGAAATATTTTGGGCACTTATTTTCTTACAGATTTTTGGACTAAATACTATTACAGCTATACTAGCTATTGTACTACCATATAGTGCAATTTTAGCAAAAGTATATTATGAAATTTTAGAAGAGTATGATACCTTTGATTTAAGAACTGTTCCTAAAAGAAGCTCAAAAGTAGTTTTGTTTTTTTATACAAAGTTACCAAATGCCTTACCACATTTAGTCTCATACACACTTTATAGGTTTGAGTGTGCTATGAAATCCTCTGCAATCTTAGGATTTGTAGGTATTACTACTCTTGGGTATTATCTATCTTCATCTTTTAATCAAGGTTACTACAGTGAAGTTTGGCTAATGCTTATTATGTTTTATATTTTAATAGCAACTATAAGGTTTTGGTTTAATAAGTTTACAGTAGCTATTTTATTTATAGTATCATTTGTAAATATGTCATTTTCACTTGCTTCTTTTTCTATGAATAACTTTGTAAGATTTTTTATAGAAGATATTATTCCAAGTCCCATAAAAAATGATTATACCTTAAAAGAGGGGATGATTTGGTTTTTTGATATTTTGTCAAATGAGGTGTTACCAGGGGTTATAAATACTATTGTATTGACTCAAATCTCATTGGTAGCAACAGCGATTTTAGCACTTGTATTATTTCCATTGATTTCATATAGATTTACAAACAAATTTTTTAGGTTTTTTTCACATATTTTTTTAGTGATTTTAAGATCAACTCCTGAATACATCTTGGCATTTTTATTTCTTATGGTTTTTGGTGTTTCAATGCTTCCAGCAGTACTTGCCTTGATGTTACACAATGGAGCAATTATAGGTTTTATAATAGGTAAGCAATCAAATGAGATAGATTATGTACTTGATAAATCAAAGCATCTAAATCTATATTTTTATGAAGTGTTACCAAAGTTATATAATTCATTTTTAGCTTTTTTATTTTATAGGTGGGAAGTTATTATGAGAGAGTCGGCTATCTTAGGTATACTAGGTATTACTACTTTAGGTTTTTATATAGATTCAGCAATATCAGAGATTAGAATAGATAAAGTGGTTATTTTACTATTTTTCACAGCTATTTTGAATATTGCTATTGATTTAATTTCTAAAAAAGTAAGAGATTACCTAAGAGCAAAAGAGACAATTTTAACTTGTGGATACGAATTAAACTAGTTTATCTTGTAGTTAAGTGTTTTATTTGCTTGTTTCTTTTTTATTGTTTATTTGTTTTCGTGAAAAATAAAAAAATATTCTAAAAAAGCCTTAAAAAGGTACTTTTTGAAAATTTGTTTTTTAATTTATTTAAATTTTATTTTTTATTTACCAAAAAATAAACCATGTTTTTCTTTTCACCTTCTCTTTGTATTTCATTTTTTTCAACCATTCTATAAACAACTCTTCTTAAGTAACTTATGTCTAAATCATTCATTCTTTTATGTATTTCAGATATTTTACTTTTTGGATGTAATTTTAAATCTTCTTTTATGAGTGCTTTAAGATGTGGTTCTTCCATTGTTTTTAAACTAGGTTTTAAGTCGTGTTCAACTGATGATAATATTTTTGGATTAATCATATACATCAAACCTTTTGTTTTTCCCTCTGTAATTACAATATTTTTATTTACAAGGTTCTCTACCCAATTTCTTAATCTATCGTCACCAAGTTGAAGTAGTTTTGAAAGTTCATATCCTGAGATTTTTTTACTTCGTATAACTGCTCCAAGAGATATAATTTCTTTTTGGTTTAATTCATAATGTTTTGAAATGTAATCAATGATTTGTAATATAGTATTATCTATTATGTTTGAATATATAGTAATTTGTACATAATTTATATCACTCTCTATTTTAGGATATGATTTTCCATCAAGACTTAGCTTTTCATAAATAAGATCATATCCACTTCCTTCACTTTCCATAAGATTTAAAGCTTTAAAAGTATCTATAAGATGAGGATTCCTTCTTTGAACTTGATGTAAAATATTATTTTTTGTAACTCCAAGAGGTAAACCTCCAGGACTTTTTATCTCTAATCTATCTTTATAAAGAGATACAAAAATATCCCCTGAGATAGTAAAAGATTTATGAACAAAAGCATTGACAAGTAACTCTCTTACAACATCTTTTGCATAGTGTCTTATTTGTTTTCTAAACATCCCATCAGGTAATTCAAAACTATAGTTTAGCTCAATAGCCTCTTTTTCAATTTCAAGTAATAGCTCCTTTGGGTTAAATTGATTTAGATTCCAATCAATTTTTCTAATCTTTTTTTCATCTTTATCATAAACAATATATTGTACAGTAATAGGATAGTTAAGTTTAGAACGTTGCTTGAAATCTCCTAACCATAGAACCCCTAAGTTTGTTAAAAATCCATCATCAAGCAATTTATAATATTCTAATATTTCAATATCATTAAGGTTTTTTATAAAGTCACTTACTCTATCAGAAGTCTTGATTTCATTAATAAATTTATTTATGTTTTGAATGTCTACTTTTGAAATATGAGTTTTTGTAACTACAAGTTCCCATTGAAACGCTCCCTTCTCATGAGCTAGTCTAGTAAGCTCTTCACCTTTTATGGGTACGCACTCATCCCCAACTCTTACAAAAACTCTTCCATCACTTGTTGTAGCAATAGTTTTCATCGACGGATAAATTTGTATAGTAAAAAACTCTCCACCATTTTCGTGAATTTGGATCTCAGGGTTTACAAGTCCAACACTATCTGTAAGGCTTCTTAGTTTTTTTATAACTTGGTTCATTTGTTCTTGGTCTATTTTTTGCTCTTTTGGTGGAAGCTTATTTTTGTCTTCAATTCCTATAAATAAATAACCACCTTGAGTATTTGCTAAGCATGCACAAGTTTTAGCCAAGTCTTTCAAATCAGAACTTTTTCCAATAACTTTTCTTAAACTCTTATATTCTATGGTACTATTTTCGTATTTTGTTAAAATATTTCTTTTGTTTATAATCATTTTAATTTCCTATTTTAAAAAAAAATCATCCCTTAATTAACCATAATTCTTTATTTTTTCCCATCTAGGTTCTTCTAAATATTTTTGATATTCAGCCTACCTAAGAGCAACTTTACTTTCATCTTGTGAAATTGAATTTAAAACTGACTTTTGGAATAGTGTCATAATAAAATAGCCTTTAGATATATTGTAATGTATTTTATTTTATCTAAAAGATGCTTTATAAGTTTTAATAAAAAAATTATTTATGAATGTATATTAGATATGTTCCAATGATGCTTCATTAAATCTATAAGTCTTATGCTGAACTTTTATTAAAATCTCTTTTTGAGCTAATTGCTTAAAAAGTTTTATTAAGGTGGGTTTTGAGATAGATATCTCTTCCATAATATCATTATAAGATGATGTAAACAGATTTTGTTCATCTAAATTATTAATTACAAATTTTATCACATCTACTTGTTTGCTATCTGTTATTGCAGATATTGTTTTTATTACATTTATATTTCTGTTTATCTCTTTTTTTTGAACTTGAGGCAATAAAACATCATGAAGTGTGTTTAATAACTCTTTGATATTTATAGGTTTTACTATATAGTTTTCTACTTTTAATTTTATTGCATCTAGTAAGTATTTTGTGTCTGTATGTGCCGTTGTTAGTATTATAGGAGTATTGATATTTTTTGATTTTAGGTGCTTTAAAAAATCTATACTATTTTCATTTTTAAGTAAAATATCAGAGACTATTATATCTATTTTATTGTTTAGTATCACATCTAAAGCTTCAGTTGAGGTTTTTACTGCAAAAATATTATTTACAAAATCCTCTAACACATCAGTTGTGTGTTGTAATAAGCTCTCATCATCTTCAAGATATAGTACGTTAAACTGTTGTAAAATATTTAAATCTCTATTTCCCATTTTATTCCTTGTTTAGTGGTATTTTAATAGTAAACAGTGAACAATTATAGTTTCTATTATCATTATTGATTCGATGGACAATATTTTTATATGAGATAGAACCTTGCATATGTTTTTCAACTATCTGTTTTGACATATAAAGTCCTATTCCTGTACCTGCACTTTTATATTTTGTTGTGTAATACGGTTCAAATATCTTAGGAATAATATCCTCACTTATTCCTCCACCATTATCAATTAGGTTTATAACTGCTTTGTTTTTGTATTTATTGACAACTATTTTTATAATTCTATCATTTTTATTTTCTTTGGTACATAAAGCATCTTTTGAGTTTGATATTATATTTAAAAATACATGTGATAATTCATTGTAGTATGTATTTATAATAATATCTTTTTTTATCTCTAGTTTAAGTTTGATATTTTCTTTTTCTAAAAGATATTTTGAAAGCTCAACTGTATGATAAACACAGTTTTTTAAGCTAAAGGTATCTTTTGTTTTGTCAGGTGAAAAAAAGTTTTTAAAATCATCTAAAGTATTTGACATATTTTCAGCTAAAAATATAGCATCATCTACTTTTTTATTTACAAAACTTTGTGTTAGTTTCCCATGTTCCATTTTCGTTTGAAAACTTTGAATTATCATAGTTAAAGAACCAAGTGGTTGTCTCCACTGGTGTGCTATATTATTTAGCATCTCTCCTAAACTAGCTAATCTTGCTTGTTGAAACATGATAATATCTTTTTTTCTATTTTGTGCTACTTCTTTTGAAACTTTTATCTCTAAATAGTTGTTAAGTTCTATTAACTCTTTTGTTTTATCTTCAACCTTTTGCTCTAATGTTCCATGAAGTTTTTTAAAGTTATTTATTATAAATATAGATAAGATTATTGAAAATAGAAAAACTAATATAATAGATAAAATAGAAAAAAACATTATCATATTAAATATCTTTTCAGTATTTCTCTTCTCATTTATAGCTAAAGATAAATCATAGTTAATAAGGCTTGTTAGGTAAATAGAGACTGCATTTATCTCTAAATCTAAATTTGCATAATCAAATTTTTTGTTATTATTAATAGTATTACTAATTTTAGTTTTAATATTAAAGAATTTTTCATCAATATTTTCAACTATTCTTTTTTTTAAAACTTTATTTTCATAATAATTCTCTTCTTTTATAAAAAATTCCCTTAAAAAACCTATCAAATAAAACTCATCACTATTATTTAGTTTGTTTTTATAAGAGTTCCAGTTTTTATTTATAATTTGCAAGGCTAAATTAAGTACTTGAAATGCTTGAGTGGAGTTTAGCTCTTTTTGTTTTAAGTCTTTTAAAGTGTGCTTTATATTTACATTGTAAGTATCTTTTATATTTTCTAACTTCATTAGATTTTGAGTTCTTTTATCAAATAAAATATCAAAATCCTGCTTGATAGTAAAAGTAGAAATCTGTGAAAGAAATATAATAGATATCATACCACCTGCAATAATGAACATAAGAAAAGATGTTTTATATTTAAAACTTAAATTGTCAAAGTAAGAGGTTATTTTTTCTAGTTTTTTTATTGCCATTTTATCTCTTTAAATTTTGATTTATCATACTCAAAAAGATATGTTTCATTTAATAGCTGTGAATTTTTATAATCTATTTTTATGCCTTTTAGAAGACTATTATGGGTATTTTTAAGCATATAAAGTAGTTTTTGTCTAGTTAGTTCACCTTTGATATTAGAAATAGCATTTACTAAAACTTTTGAACTCAAAAAAGCTTCTAAGGATATAAATCCTAGCTTTTTATTTGGGTAGTATTTTCTCATAGCAGCTTTATACTCTTTTATCACTTCTATATTATCATTTTCATAATAGGGCATAACTTGAGAAAAAATTAAATTTTTTGTAGTTACATTTAAATTTGTAAGATTTTGTACCATTGAATTGGCATCACCAAAAGAAATATTACAAAAGGTTGTATTTTTAAGCTCCTTACTAGCCTTTGCTTTTTTTATAAATAAAGCATTAGCTTTATTTGCTCCAACCATAATAATAGCTTCAGGTTTTGCATCTTTTATTTCATTAAAAGCGTGTCCTATTGATAGTGTATTTCTTTTATAAGAACCTTGTGCCACTAAAGATAACTCTCTTTTTTCCAAAGCGTTTAATAGTGAGATATAACCCTCTTCGCCATAATCATCATTTTGATAAAAGACTGCTATTTTTTTGATATCTTTCTTTTTATACAAGTAGTCCACAATCTTCTCAATCTCTTGTTTATATGAGCTTCTTAAGTTTACAAAGTTATTATGGTTTGAGTTTCTCAAAAAAGATGCACCTGTAAAAGCACCAAAGAAAGGAATCTCTTCATCATGTAGTATTGGTAAGATATTTTTTACTGTTGGAGTTCCCACAAAACCAAAAAGTGCAAAAACTTTATCATTAAATATTAATCTATTTGTATTTTCATATGTAAGTTCAGGTTCATACTTATCATCATAAATTATAAGTTTTAATTTTTTATTTTCTAAAACAGTTTTATCATTTGCATATTTAAAGTAAGCATCAATTCCTGTTTGTACAGAATCACCCCAACTACTTAAAATACCAGTTTTAGGAAGTGATATACCAATTTTTAAATCATCTTTAGGAAAAACTTCATCTTTGAAATATATATAAGAGACTAAAAAAATAAATATTATTATGGGTAAACGTTTTATCATAAGATAGTGTACAAAAAAAAACATTAATAAACTATTGGTAAACTATTTCTTAATATTTAAGCTTTAATTAAAACTTTTATGACTAAAATAGGTAAAATATATTTTACCATTTATTAAGGGCATAGGCTATGCAAGAATTTATATACTATAATCCAAAAGGATTAGATTTCCCAGTTAGTGAAGAGATTTTAGTTACAAGTAATATTGATGAAGTTAAAAATATGGATTTTTTAATTTCAAATACAAATGAAGCTAACGCAGAAGTAAATGCAACTGAGATTGACTTTTATTTAAAAAATACGAAAGATGACTTATCAAAACAAATCCAAAATATATCAAAACTTTATGAAGTTGCAGCTACTAAATATGATTATGCACAAGATATCTCATATCCCCAAGAAGTTTCAAAACGATTATTACTAATAGCAAATAGCAAAGAGGATTATGAGAAGTTTATATCATGTATTGACCCTAAAGAGTTTGAACTATTTTTTGTACAAGAAAATATAGTAAAAAGTGTTTCAGGTCACATTGGAAATTTATCTGTAATTGTTGATGATGAAAGTAAAGATGTTACTTTAAATGTTTCTCAAATTGTTTGGTATGATGCAAAGCAAGAGGGACTTAAACAAAGTGGATGTTTTGACCCAAAAGAGTCAAGCGAAGAAGAGGTTATTGCTTTATTAAGAGAGAATATCAACTCATACTCTTATAAAAAGTTTACTACATATGATAAAACTATCTGTCAATACAATGAAAGAAGAGAGGTTATCTGTTCTAAGTGTGAAGAGGTTTGTCCTAGTGTTGCTATTACAAAAGATGATACAAAAAAAGTTCTATCCTTTTCACAAATAGACTGCCATGGTTGTGGAGGATGTATATCTGTTTGTCCAAGTGGTGCACTTGATTATGCTCCATCAAGTAAAGAAGCGTTATTTGAAATGAGTAAATTTTTTAAAAATACTCACCCTTTAATCACTCCACAAAAAATGAATATTCAAAACCTGCAAATTGAATTAAAAGAAGATGTTTTACCTTTTGCAATTGAGGGTGAGAAGTTTTTAGATGAGACTGCGTTTTTAACACTTGCACAAATGTCAGGTTCGCAACTTATTTTTTATACAGACTTTATCTCTAAAGGAAGTGGAGATGCAATTAGAATAGTAAATGACATCTATCAAAAGAGATATGGAAAAGATGCAATAATAATAGCTATGAATGAAGAAGAACTAAAGCAGGCTTTAGATGAGGTTTCATTTGTAGAAGATTCTCATTTTAACTTCAATCAAGAGGGACTTAAAAAAAGAGAGGTTTTCTCACACAGACTTCAAAAAATTGTTGGAAATGATGATTTAGGTGAAGTTCAAACAGGTGAACATATTCATTATGGACATGTAAAAGTTAATGAAGATAAATGTACTTTATGTCTTGTTTGTGTTGGTGCTTGTAATGTGGATGCACTTCAAGCAGATGCTAGTGATAATACGCTTAGACTAAATCCATCATTATGTACTTCATGTGGTTACTGTGAGGTTTCATGTCCAGAGAGTGATTGTTTAGAGATTGAAAGAGATGTTATTAAACTTCAACCAATGTGGTTTAAAGAGAATATCTTAGCACAAGATGAACTTTTTGCTTGTGTAGAGTGTGGTAAAGAGTTTGCTACTAAAAAATCAATTGAAAAAATTGCAGCAGTTATGAAACCAATATTTGCATCAGACCCTATAAAAGAGAGATCTTTATACTGCTGTGCAGATTGTAAACCAAAAATAATGATGCAAAACTATTATGACCAAAAAAAACAAGGAATAGCAGATGCAAGATAATAAAGCAATAAATAAAGCAAGAGCCTTATATTATAACCTTTTTGCGAACTTCTTCGTGCCACCTGAAAATATTGAAAACTATCTAAAGTTAGTTAGCTTAATTGATTTACTAAAACAAAACCCTTTAGATAAATCATGTGGTGATGCATTAGAAAATATACTAAAACTATTAGATGAATCATCAAATGTAAAGCTACTACAAGAGTTTGATGATATTTTTAATAACCCTGTTTCAAAAAATATCAGAACTACAGCTTCTTTTTATGATGAGGGTGTTGAGTCAGGTAAAAAAAGAGTAGAGATGATTAATTTTGTGGCAAAAACAAAATTAAGAAGAAATGAGAAAAAGTTTCATGAATATGAAGACTCAGTTGGATTTATTTTTACTTTGATGGCTCAACTATCTGATTTAATAGCACAAGATGAAAAAGAGTATGAAAATACTGTTCATTGTATTTTTGAACAAATTTTAAATGAGTTTATTGATAAGATAGCTAAAGATATTTATGAGCATGAAAATGCTTCAATTTATAAAGAACTAATGGTAGTTTTACACTCATTTATAGAGTTTGAAAGATTATATCTACAAGTTTCAAAACCAGTACAAAAGCTAAAAGTTGAAAAAGATGTAAGCTGTAATGTTGAAGAGATATCTGAAGAAGAAAAAGAGAGACGTGCAAGAAATAAAGCACTAAAAGCTATGGGTCCTAAAAAAGAACAAACACCTACAGATATAGCTTATGATGTGGAGGAGGATATTTAAATCTTCCTTGAAAGAGGTTTTATAAAAGAAGTTTTGCTTCTTTTGTAAAGTCTCTTTAATTTATGGGGCTTAATTTCTATAAGGAGGTCAGTCATGGAGCAAAGCAGAAGAAATTTCGCTAAAAAAACTGCAATTGTTACAGCAGGTGCAGCAGTTGCTGCTGGATCTAGTGTATTGGCTGCTACTGGTAATTCATCAATTCAAGATGATACGAATAATGGTGTTGTAAAAGGAACTTCAAGAAACAAAGAGATTCTTTACAGAAAAACTGCGACTTGGGAAGAGTATTACAAGAACGCAAAATAAGCTTAGTAGGAGGGGCATATGTCAGTAAACGCATATGAATCTTTAAATGCAAAAGTAGGTAGAAGGTCATTTATGAAAATGGCTGCAGTTGCCACTGCATTTGGAGTGACGTCATCTTTTGCAAGTACCACTGCAACTAGAAAAGCAACCACAGAAGAGATTAAAAATCCTTTTCCTGGTTCTAAAATGGTTAGATCAATCTGTACAGCTTGTTCAGTTGGTTGTGGTGTTATAGCAGAAGTACAAAATGGTGTTTGGGTAAGACAAGAAGTAGCTACAGATCACCCTGTATCACTTGGAGGGCACTGTTGTAAAGGTGCTGATATGATTGATATGGTTAGGTCTGAAGTTAGAGTTAAACACCCAATGGTTAAAAGAAGTGGAAAATGGCAAAGAATTTCTTGGGATGAAGCTTTAGATAGTATTGCTAATAAGCTTGAATCTCTAAGAAAGACTGATGGTCCAGACTCTGCAATGTTTTTAGGTTCAGCGAAGTTTGGTACAGAGCAATCTTACTACTTTAGAAAATTCGCTGCAATGTTTGGGACAAACAATATAGATCACCAAGCTAGAATTTGACATAGCTCAACAGTTGCCGGTGTGGCAAATACATGGGGTTATGGTGCTATGACAAACTCTTTAGGTGATATTCAAAACTCTAAAGCGATTATAATTTTTGGTGCGAATCCAGCTGTGAATCATCCAGTAGGTTTCCAACATTTCTTAAAAGCAAAAGAGAGAAATAATACAAAAATAATTGTTGTTGATCCAAGATATACAAAAACAGCTGCGAAAGCAGACTATTTTGCACAAATTAGACCAGGTACTGATATTCCGTTTATGTATGGAATGTTAAATATTATCTTTGAAAATGGTTGGGAAGATAAATCATTTATTGAAGATAGAGTATATGGTATGGAAGATATTAAAAAAGAGGCTAAAAACTGGCCTGTTCAAAGAGTTGCTGATGTTACAGGTGTTGATGCTGATTTAATTGTACAAATTACTAAGCATTATGCACAAAACACTCCAGGAACACTTGTATGGGCTATGGGTTTAACTCAACACAATAATGGTTCATCTAATACAAGAATTGCTCCAATCGTTCAACTTGCACTTGGAAATATGGGTGTTGAAGGTGGTGGAACAAATATCTTAAGAGGTCATGATAATGTACAAGGTGCTACTGATATGTGTTGTTTATCACATACTCTACCTGGATATTATGGACTAAGTGATGGCTCATGGAAATATTTTGCAAAATCATGGAATGTTGATTATGAGTGGTTAAAAGGGAGATTTAAAGACCCCTCATGGATGAATAAAAAAGGTTTTACTCTTGCTAGATGGTGGGCTGGAGTTTTAGGTGGTAATCCAGGAGAAGATGCAATTCACAATGCAGGTACAAACTTAAAAGCTCTGTTTGTTATGGCAAATGGTATTACATCAACTTCAATGCAAACAAAGGTAAAAGAGGCATTAGATAATCTTGATATTGCAGTATTTTGTGACCCATTTGTAAATGAAGGTGCTATTTTAACAGATAAACAAGATGATGTTTATATACTACCTGCTGCAACTCAGTTTGAAACAAGTGGTTCTGTAACTGCTACCAATAGAAGTGCACAGTGGAGAGATAAGATTATTGAGCCTATGTATGAGTCAAAAACTGACCATGATATTATGTTTGAATTAGCTAAAAGACTTGGATTCTATGATGAATTAACAGCAGGTATGAAAGTTAAAGAGAACAAAAAAGATTTCAAGTGGCCAGAGGATGCAACAGATGAAATTGCAAGAATTATTAAAACAATTGGTTTAACAGGTTGGACCGCAAAAAGACTTAAAAAACATCAACAAAACTGGCATATGTTCGATGAAGTATCCATGAGAGGATATGGAGAGATGACAGGTGAGTATTATGGTTTACCATGGCCTTGTTGGACAGAAAATCACTCAGGTTCACCACTTTTATATAATATTAATAGAAGTGTAAAAGAGGGTGGTATGGGATTTAGAAACAGATTTGGATTAGAGCATGATGGTGAGGATTTATTAGCAGGTAAAGGTTCAGCGCCAAAAGGTTCAGCAAATCCAGATGGTTATCCTGAGATCACAAGAGATAATATTGAAGAAGTTTTAGGTATTAAATTAACTGATGATGAGAAGAAAAGAGTTGGTAAAAATTGGAAAGTTGATACTTCAAATATAATTGCACAAAAGTGTATGGAAAGAGGAATAGCTCCTTATGGAAATGCAAAAGCAAGAGCAAAAGTATGGACATTTGCAGACCCAATTCCATTACATAGAGAGCCATTACACTCTCCAAGACAGGATTTAGTTAAAAAATATCCAACTTTTGCAGATAAGAAAAATCATTATAGAGTTGATACTAGATATATCTCTGAACAAACAGCAAAAGATTGGGCAAAAGAGTTCCCAATTAATTTAGTAACAGGAAGGTTAGTAAATTTAAATGGTGCAGGTATTGAAAATAGAGCATCAAAATATTTAGCAAAATTAACTCCTGAAATGTTCTGTGATATTCATCCAGATTTAGCAGGAAGACATGGGATTAGAGATGGTTCACAAATGTGGATTCATTCACCACAAGGTACTAAAATCAAAGTTAAAGCTAAATATTCATTTAGTGTATCAGATGATAGGGTATTTTTACCATTTCACTTTGCGGGTGAATTAGAGGGTAAGAGTTTGTTACATAAGTATCCTGAGGGTACACAGCCTTATGCAACTGGAGAGAGTGCTAATACTGTTACTAACTATGGTTATGACATTGTTACACAAATACCAGAGACCAAAGGTGGTCTTTGTAGAATAGAAAGAGCATAGGAGAAGCAATATGAGTAATAATGAATTTAATTTTTCAAGAATGAAATTTTATTGCGATGAAAACAGATGTATTCATTGTGATGGTTGTTCTGTTGCTTGTGCCGAAGCTCACGAGTTACCAGTAGAGATTTCTAGAAGAAAAGTAATAACAGTAAATGAAGGTAAACAAGGTGAAGAGTTCTCTTTATCTGTAGCTTGTATGCACTGTACAGATGCACCATGTGAACAAGTATGTCCTGTGGATTGTTTTTACATCAGAGAAGATGGAATAGTTTTACATGATAAAGATACATGTATAGGTTGTTCGTACTGTTTATATGCTTGTCCTTTTGGAGCACCACAATTTCCTAAAGATGGAGCATTTGGTACAAAAGGTGTTATGGATAAGTGTACTATGTGTGCAGGTGGACCTGATGAGACAAATAGTGAACATGAAAGAGAGCTATATGGTCAAAATAGAATAGCTGAGGGGAAAGTTCCTGTTTGTGCTGCTATGTGTTCAACTAAGGCTTTATTAGTTGGAGATTCAGAGTCAGTTGCAAATATCTATAGACAAAGAGTTCTATCATTTGGACATGGGGTACAGTCTATGCCTTACGGATGGGATAAAGCTTATGGAAGATAGAAGTTTTCTTAGTGAATATAAAGCCTACTTTATTGTGGGCTTTTTATTCATACTATTGACATATTGGTATTTTTGGTTAGCAACAATTGCAGATATTAGTTATGTATATAATTTTTTATTGCAAATGGCTCAAGGAAATTTTACAGGACAGGTTGTTCCTTTTGAATCACTAACAAGATATGAGCAAATGGAAGTTGCACTATTTGGTCCTGATTATAATGCAATGGCTCCTGAAGTTGTTAGGGCATTTGAAGAGAGACAACATCTATTACCAATTGTTTTTGTAGTTGAGTTTTTTATTTTTCTGACTATGTTTATAGTAGCAAAAGGTAGGAAACAAGCTAAGATAACAAGAGCACAAGATAAAGTACAGGTATACTCAGTTTTTCAAAGAGTAGTTATTTTATTAAATATTATAATAATGATTTATCTGTTTATTACAGGTTTTTCTATTACATTTGGGAACTTAACAGGTGGTGGAGAACTTGCAAGATTTATGAGAGCAACACATGAAATAGCAGGTGTTGGATGGATTCCTGTATGGGCGATTATGACAATAATTGCATTTAAGGACCATAAATATTTTGCAAGACCAAGCGTGAAAATATGGAATAAGATTTTTTTAAGAGGGAAATATAAGCATATGGATAGAATTAACTACTATATGTATGTTGCATTTGGTTCACTTTTAGTTCTTAGTGGATTTGTAATATGGTGGATGTTCCCAGATGCATCAAACCATGCAGAGACAATACAGATTAAAAGACTTCTTCTGTTTATACATTTTATGGGAAGTGCAATAATTTCATTTTTTACATTTGAAACAATCTATTCATATTTTGTATCTGTAAAAGGTTATATTCCTGGAGTTATTACAGGAAAGTTACCTGTGGAGTATTTAGAACAGATAAGACCTGATGTTTTAGAAGAAGAGGATTTAAGAAAACAAAAGTAGTATTTAGCTCTCCTTTAGGAGACTAAGTGCTTTTTTGTTTATATTTAAATATGCAAATTTTGCATATTAAAGGAGTGATATGGACAATGCCAAATATTTAAAAACAGTAGTAATAGACAGACTTATAGAAAATAAAGCAACACAAATTGAAGATGTGACTATCCAAGAGTCACGACTAAATTTATATTTAAATGGGCAAAAAGCTATATCAATGATGACAATACCAAAAGACCAAGATGCACATGCAATTGGTTTTTTGATGAGTGAAAATGTAATTTCATCACTTAATGATGTTGAAAATATTGAAGTTAGTGAAAGTGGATTAAGGGTTGATATAACAGCAAAGATAAATGAGGAGTCTTTGCAACATCTATATAAGGAGAAAACCTTAACAAGTGGTTGTGGTGGAGGAGTTACAGGTACAGACTCTAGTACCCTTGAAATACCTTTTAATCAAACAACTTTCAAAATAAAGCCACAAACTATTTTAGATGAGATTAAAATATTTTATAAAGAGAGCGAACTTTATAATTTAACAGGTTGTGTTCATAAGGCGATGATTTATTTGCTTGATGGTACAACTTTAACAGCTGAAGATATTGGAAGACATAATGCTATTGATAAGGTAATGGGGAAGTGTAAATTAAAAGGTTTTGATACAACAAAATCAGTACTTTTTGTATCAGGAAGATTAAGTTCAGAGATGGTTACAAAAGCAGTTATGCATAAAATTCCTATTGTGGTTTCAAGAACTGCTCCAACTCACCTTGGAGTTCAAACAGCACATAAGCATGGTATTACACTTATTGGATTTGCGAGGGGTAAGAAAATGAATCTTTATACGCATCAGGGTAGAATTGATTTTTAAATAAAATAAGGGGATTATTATATGGAAGTTAAAGTAAAAGTTTGGATTGATGATGACAAGGGAAATTTGATTTTTGGTGGTGGTAAGACTGAAGTTTTAAAGCACATAGACCAAACAGGCTCTATTTCAAATGCAGCTAAAAAAGTAGGAATGAACTACAAAAAAGCTTGGAGTCATATTAAAATACTTGAAGAGTATATAGAAGATGAGCTTGTTTTGACTCAAAAAGGAAGAGGTGAAGATAGTGGAACTTCTTTGACTCCAAAAGCAAGAGAGATTATACAAGCTTATGAAATTTTACAGCACGATGTAAGAAATTTTACAAAACAGAGATTTAATGAGCTTTTTTTAAAAGATGAGCAAGAGGTTATAAAAGTAAAGGAAAAAGAAGATGACAAAGCTTAATCTTTTGCAATATAAAAATATGGATGATTTATATATTTCAAAAGAGCTTTCATTGAGTATATTAAGTGATAATCAAACTTATTTAAACTTAGAAGATAGATTTAAATCAAAATATGCTTTCGATAAACTTATTACTTTTTCTTTTTGTCAAGACGGCTTTTTAGGGCTACTTCTACACTTAAATAAAAAAGGAACTATTGCTGTTAGTTTAGGTGAAACTCAAAGTTTAATTGATGCTTGTGAAGTTTTTGAGAGTTTAGGGTTTGAGATAGTTTATTTACCAATAAAAAAAGATGGGAAGATAGAGTTTAAAACTCTTAAAGAAAAAGATGTAGATTTTTTATTTTTATCATCTTATGTTATGGATACTTTTGTTACTACAAATATAGAAGATATTAAAAAGATAACCCATGCAAAAATTATATCAAATGCAAGTGCACATTTTAGTAGTCATAGTGATGCTTTATATTTTGATTCATATAAATTAACTGGATATTTCACTTCAGGGGTATTACTTTTTGATGATGGATTATTTGAAAGTAGAAGTATTGGATTTATAGATACGGTTGCTGTAAATAGTATATTTGAAGCTTTAAATAATCAAAGTTTTGAAAATAGCATGCAAGATAAATTTAAAAAAAAGTTAAAAGATATATTTGGTGATGATATTTACTTTTTTGTAGATAGTGAAGATACACTTAGCTTTACTTTGCATTTTGCTTTAAAAGATATAAAAGCAAGAGAGCTTGTAAGAACTCTAGGTTTTGAACAGATTCACATAACAAATGGTGAGGGGTGTAGTTTAGGTTTATCTAAGCCATCAAGGATTATTCAACATATGGGTTATGATGAAGATGTAAGTAGAAATGCTTTAAGTCTATCTTTTGATAAAAAGCTTGATGATGAGGTAGTAACAAAAACTGTTGAAACAATAGCTAAAAAATATAGACAAATAAAGGTTTTAAATGAACAATAAATTAACATATTTAGAGTTTGAACAAGCAGTTCAAAAAAGCCTAGAGCTTGCTAAACCACAGATATTAAAAGAGATGATTCCTCTACAAAATGCTATTGGAAGAGTCGTTGCAAAAGATATAAAGTGTATAAAAAACCTACCTGCTTTTAATAATTCAGCTATGGATGGTTTTGCTATAAAAATAGAAGATGCTAATAAAACACTAAATATAAAAAAGACAATTTTTGCAGGTGATAAAAATGAAAAGACTAAACCTGTTTTACAAGAGGGTGAGTGTTATAAAATCATGACAGGTGCAAAAGTACCCGATGATGCAGATACAATTATTCCCATTGAAAACTGTATTGATGTGACAGATACAACTGTAAAAACTCCTAGTAACTTAAAAAAAGGTGCAAACTTAAGATTCAAAGCAGAAGAGCAAAAGCAGGGTAATATACTATTTACAAAAAAAGAGGTTTTAAACTCTTCAAATATAACTTTATTGGCATCTCAAGGTATTACGATGGTTGAAGTATATAAAAAAATATCAATTGCAGTTGTATCAACAGGTGATGAGTTAA
The DNA here is from genome assembly GCA_051746405.1 of Campylobacterota bacterium. Lineage (GTDB taxonomy): Bacteria > Campylobacterota > Campylobacteria > Campylobacterales > Arcobacteraceae > Arcobacter_B. The sequence continues at coordinate 5,377 of JBNJFB010000031.1, read as the reverse complement.
AAGAGCCTTGGGAAAATAGTGATGATGAAGAGATTTATAACTGTAACTCTTATGCACTTGTGTCACTTCTTAGTGAAAATGGTTTTGATGCTACATATAGTGGAGTTATACCTGATAATTTAAAAGAGTCTAAAGAGTTTATTTCTAATATGAAAAGTTATGATGTAATTATTACAACAGGTGGTATCTCTATGGGGGATGCTGATTTTATAAATCAAGCATTTATTGAAAATGGACTCAAAACAGCATTTCATGGGGTAAATGTAAAGCCAGGTCGTCCAATAATGATGGGACAAATGGGTAATACTAGCGTGATGTGTTTACCTGGAAATCCACTTACAGCAATAGTAAATATGCATCTATTTGTACTTCCAGTATTACATAAAATACAAGGAAGCAATAGATATTTTCATGATATAAATAGAGCTGTTAATATTGAAGAGTTTAAAACAAAACAAGGAAGAGTAAATGTGGTTTTAGGAACCTTAGAAAATGGAGGTTTTAAAGCAACAAGAAATAACAAATATGGTTCAGGGATGATTACAGCACTTTGTGAGAGTAACTCTATTTTAGTTACAAATAAAAATACAGACTCTATAAAACAAAACCAAGAAGTTTCTATTATTAAGTTTAATAGTGAATTATTAAAAAAGTATGTAAATATATTTAATTAAAAGAAGATAATAAGATGATAAAAAAAAGTTTAATAATAGTTTGCTTAGCTGTATTTTTATCAAGTGGTATAAATGCAAAAGATTTAATGATGGCAACAACAACAAGTACAGATAATACAGGTTTATTAAACTATTTAGCACCAAAGTTTGAAAAAGATAGAGGTGTAACTTTAAAATGGGTTGCAACAGGAACAGGGAAAGCTTTAAAAATGGGCAGAAACTGTGATGTAGATATTCTATTTGTTCATGCCCCTGCTAGTGAAAAAAGATTTGTTGAAACTGGTTATGGTGTAAATAGAACACAGGTTATGTATAATGATTTTATTATTATAGGTCCTAAAAATGACCCAGCAAATATTTCAAAACTAAATACAACTGATGCACTTAAAAAAATTAGTAAAAATAAAGAAAAGTTTTTTTCAAGAGGAGATAACTCAGGAACAAATAAAAAAGAGATTAGTTTATGGGAAAAAGCTATTACTAAAGCACCAAAAAAAGAGTCATGGTATATACAAACAGGGCAAGGTATGTTAATAACTATAAATATGGCATCTGAAAAGAGTGGTTATACTATGGCAGATAGGGGAACATGGATTAAGTATGAATCTCAGAAAAAAGATAAAAATAGTATGAAAGTATTGGTTCAAGATGATGAAACTTTGTTTAATCAATACTCATTAATCACTATTAATAACCAAAGATGTGTAAATATTAAGCATAAAAGTGCAAATGAGTTTACTAAATGGATTACTAAGCCAAAAATACAAGAAGCAATAGCTGATTTTAGATTATTAAATAAAGCACTATTTATTCCAAATGCAAATAATTAAGAAAATAGGATAGGTATATAAATGAGTCTTTTTAGTGATGGTTTTAATGAAGCAATTAAACTTTTAGTATCAGGTAATGATAGTGTTTATTCTGCTATATATACAACCATTACCGTTTCATCATGGTCTTTGTTTTTTAGTTTATTAATAGGTTTACCTTTGGGTTTTGCTCTTGGATATTATAATTTTTTTGGTAAACAAGTTATTAGAACTATTGTAGATACACTTTTAGCTTTGCCAACAGTTGTTATAGGATTAGTAGCTTATACAATGTTATCTCGTGTTGGACCATTTGGGCATTATGATTTACTATTTTCAAAAGAGGCTATTATAATTGCTCAAGTTGTATTGGGTCTTCCTATTATTATAGCTTTAACTGCTACACAAGTTGAGCAAGTAGATAAAAGACTCTATTTATCTTTAAAAGGCTTAGGTGCAAGCTCCTTTCAGATTTTAAATGCCACACTAGTTGAAGCAAGATTTGGAATAATGACAGCAGCTGTGACAGCTTATGGACGAATAGTAACTGAAATTGGTATTTCTATGATGGTTGGAGGAAATATTCAATATCATACAAGAACAATAACAACTGCAATTGCACTAGAAACAGGAAAAGGTGAGTTTGTTACAGGAATTGCCCTTGGTTTAGTGTTGTTTGCTATTGCATTAATAGTAAATATCTCTTTATCAATATTAAAAAGGAAATGGACACAATGATTAATACAAATCTTTATGAGTTAAATAATATTGTTCAATACTATGATGGAAGAAAAGTTTTAGATATTAAAAATCTTACTTTACAATCTAATAAAATAGTAGGTTTTTTTGGTCCAAATGGAAGTGGTAAATCTACGCTTTTTTCTCTTCTATCTTTTACAAATAAGCCATCAAGTGGAGAAATAAATTTTGAGGGATATGATATTAAGAAGTTAAACTTAGAAGATAGAAAAGATATAGTATTAGTACCACAAAACCCCTATTTACTAAGAAGAACAGTTTTTGAAAATATAGCATACGGTTTAAAAATAAGAAAAGAGACTCAAAACTTAGAACAAAAAGTTATTGAAGCTTTAAGTTTAGTTGGATTAGATGACTCTTTTTTATATAGAAAATGGAGTCAACTATCAGGTGGAGAATCCCAAAGAGTTGCATTAGCTGCTAGACTTATTTTAAAACCAAAGGTTTTGATTTTAGATGAGCCAACAAGTGGAGTTGATACAAACTCTTCACAACTAATAAAAGAGGCTATTTTAACAGCTAAGCAAAAATGGGATACTACAATACTTATTTCAAGTCATGACCATAATTGGCTTAATCATATTTGTGATAAAAAAGTAGCTTTGTTTCAAGGAAATATAGTAGAAAGTGGAAGTGTAAATCTACTTTTTTCACCTTGGCAAAAGGATGATGATTTAAATCTAGTTAAATATTTCAGTGATGGACAAAGACTTACTATTAAAAATAGTCAAAATAAAAAAAGAGACTCGGTTATAATGATAAACTCAGAAAATATTACTATATGTAGAGTTGATTGTGATGATATGAGAGACGAAAACACTCTAATAGCACAAGTTACCTCTATCTTACAATTAAATAGTATGGATGAACTTCTTTTAGAGTTTAGTATAGGAACAATAAGTTTTAGTTGTAAAATTACTAGAAATCAAATGCAAAAGCAAGGTTTTTTACCTGGTGATAAAATTCATGTAAACTTTGATACAAATAGTGTATGTTGGATATAAAAAAATTAGTAGTGTAGTGGTTAGTTGAAATAATAGAAGAGTTAAAAAAACTCTTCTATAGTGATGACTATAAAACTGTAACGTTTACAGCTTGTAAACCTTTGTCAGTTTCTTCTATTTCATAAGATACTTGTTGACCTTCTTCTAAAGATACTCTTCCATATCCTGTTTTGTTTACTTGTCTATAGTGTACAAATGCGTCTTTGCTTCCATCTTCAGGTTGAATAAATCCAAACCCTTTTTCGTCGTTGAACCATTTAATAGTTCCGTTTTTTAAATCTGCCATATGCAAATACCTTATTTTTTAAATTGTGTTGAAATTATAATGTGAGCGTTCTTTAGAGTAGTTCTACTGTAGTTTGTTCAATAAATCTTTGCCTAAGATGAAAACCCATATCATCTTTCAATACACTAATTCTAACAAAAAAATCCTTTATTTTCTTTATAAAATTTTAAAATTTGTAAAGAATTTTAAAATTTATAAAGAGTTTAGCTAAAAAAGCCAAACTCTTTTTAAATTACTCTTTTAAAAGTTCCCTATAAAACTCCCTATATTCAGTATTTTTCTCATCTCTTGCTTTCATTGCAGCTCTTGGATGTTCATTTAATTGACCTGTTAACATATAAGGAATAGAGTAACCCCAATCTAAATCTTTTTCTAAAGGTACTATATACTCTTCAATAAATTTTAAAATTGGCATTAGTTTATATTTTGGATTTTTCAAAAACCCCATTAGAAGTTCCACAGAGCAGTTTCCCGCACCTCTTCCAAGTCCAGATACTGTTGCATCTAAGAAACTTGCACCATAGGTCATTGCTTCAATAGTGTTTGCATAAGCTAATTGTATATTATTGTGAGCATGGATTCCTATTTTTTTGCCACTTGCTTCTGCTACTTTTAAATATTTCTCAGTTAGTTTTACTATTTGTTCAGGATAAAATGAACCAAAACTATCAGCTATATAGATAACATCAACATTTGTTTTACTTAATCTTTCTAAAACTTCATCAAGCTCATCATCAAAAGATTTTGAAATAGCCATAATATTTACAGTGGTTTCATAACCTTTTGCATGGGCATCTTCTATAATCTCAATAGCACCTGGTAGTTGATGTATATATGTTGCTACTCTAACCATATCTACAACTGAGTCTTCCTTTGGTATAAGCTCTTGAGTTAAAGACCTACCAACATCTGACATAACAGCTATTTTTAAATCAGTATCATTTTCACCTACAATTCTTCTAATATCCTCTTCTTTACAAAAGTTCCAAGGACCATACTCCTCTTCACTCATAATAGTTGGTGAAACATTTTTCCCTATTTCCATATAATCAATACCCGCATCAACACAAGCTTTGTAGTGTGCTTTTACAAACTCATCTGAAAACTGGTAATTATTTACTAATCCACCATCTCTAATAGTACAGTCAAAAACTTTTATATCTTCTCTTACAGATAGTAGTGAACCTTTTCTTTCAATCATTACTTACTTCCTAAATATTATATTTCTTTTTAATTTTGTGTTATAGTATCGCAAAAATATTCAAAGTTTAATAAATATCCAAAATAGTATAGCTACTTTTTTGGAAAAGTTATAGTAAAAACAGCACCTTTATAAGTCTGTTTTTCATATTCATAAATCTCATTATTTGCTGCAATTGTACCATCTAGACTCTTTTCAACTATCTCTTTACTCATATAAAGACCAATACCTGTACCATCTTGCTCTTTTTTTGTGGTAAAGTATGCATCAAAGATTTCACTGATATTCTTTGCTTTAATTCCACCTGCATTATCTTTTATTTTTATAATAACTTCATCATCGTGCTTTAATACATCAATAAATAGAAGCTTTTTATCTTTTTGTTTTATTAGCTCATCTTTTGCATTCTTTATAATATTTAATAAAACTTGTAAAAGTTCATTTTCCAAAGCATAAACTTCTATATCTTTTATATTAGATATTATATCTATTTTATTTGATGTGAATTGTGATTTTATTAGTTTAAATGTTTTATCAAAAGTATGGGTTAAGTTAAAATAGTCTCTTTTTTTATTTGTTTTAAAAAAGTTTCTAAAATCATCAATTGTATCAGATAAATAGTGTGCAGAGTTTTGAATATCATC
>JBNJFB010000030.1:0-27763 GCA_051746405.1 Campylobacterota bacterium | reverse complement strand
TAAAAAATAAAATATAAAGGTAAATAGTGGGACAGATAAATTTTTTCTTAAAACTTTTAAAGGACTCTTTTAGGGATTTACTTCCTATAATTGTAGTAATACTTTTTTTCCAATTAGCAATTATTCAAGCTGTACCTGATGGCTGGGTTAATACAGCAATAGGGTTACTTATAGTTGGAGTTGGATTAGCAATCTTTTTACATGGTCTTGAAATAGGAATATTTCCAGTTGGTGAGGGATTAGCTAAGGATTTTGCAAAACATGGAAGTATGATATGGGTACTTGTCTTTGCATTTTTAATAGGCTTTGGTACCACAATTGCAGAACCCGCACTTGCAGTTATCGCAGATAAAGCAGCTTCCATTTCAAGTGGTAGAATTGACTCAATGGTATTAAGACTTGTAGTTGCAGGTTCAGTTGGGTTTGCAATTTTATTGGGTGTATATAGAATATATAAAGGTCATCCAATTCATTACTATATTATAGCTGGATATATTCTAGTTGTAAGTGTTACTTTTTTTGCACCAAAAGAGATTATAGGTCTTGCATATGATTTAGGTGGGGTTACAACATCAACAGTTACAGTACCACTTGTAGCTGCACTTGGTATTGGATTAGCAAGCTCTATAAAAGGTAGAGATCCTGTAGTTGATGGTTTTGGTTTAATAGCATTTGCTTCTTTAACTCCTATGATTTTTGTACAAATTTATGGTATTGCAGTATATAATTTAGTTGATGCACAAGAGGTTGGTAAAGTTGTTATGGATACAGCTTTAGCTACCCCACAGGACTCCACTGCTATTGATATATCTATTGGTTCTATTATTAGTGGGTTGTTATCTGTAATAAAAGATGTGGCTCCAATACTTCTAATAATACTATTTTTTCAATATGCAGTTGTAAAGAAAAAAATAGATAATATTCAAACTGTATTTTTAGGATTTTGTTTAGTTATAGTTGGTTTATATGCATTTATTTTAGGGCTTGAAATGGGGTTATTTAGTCTAGGTGAGACTATGGCATTTCAGCTTACTAAATCTGAATCAGTTATGATGATATATGCATTTGCTTTTGCGATTGGGTTTTCCACAACAATGGCAGAGCCATCACTTATGGCTATTGCTAAAAAAGCAAAAGAGATTAGTGATGGTAAAATCAATGATTTTATATTAAGAGTTTTTGTAGCAACTGGTGTAGCTATTGGTATTGCTCTTGGAGCATTTAGAATTGTCGATGGTGGGCATATTCATTACTATATAATATTTGGGTATATTGTTGTTATTATTTTGACCTTTATAGCACCTAAGTATATTATTCCTATTGCTTATGATAGTGGTGGAGTTACAACATCAACAGTTACAGTACCACTAGTAGCTGCATTGGGTATTGGATTAGCGACAAATATTGAGGGTAGAAGTCCTTTGATTGATGGTTTTGGTTTAATTGCTTTTGCATCACTATTTCCTATGATTACAGTTATGTTATATGGAATTATAATTGAAAAAATTGGAGTAAAATCTAATACTCAAATTGAGCATGAAGAGTTTTTAAATGATAAGTTAATTGATGCTGATAACATGAGTTTAGCAACTGTTAATATTGATGGGTCTGATATAAGACACTCCTTGGATTTAAAATTTAGTGCAGTTGTGATTATAGTACCAACTGATAAAAAAGTTGATGCAGTTGATGCAGCACATAAAGCAGGTGCTACAGGTGTTACAGTAATAAATGCAAATGGAATTGGATTAGAAGAGATGGGTAATTTTTATAGAAACTCTTTTGAAGCCAATGACTCATTGCTTCTATTTTTACTACCAAAATATAAAGTAAATGAAGTAATAAAATCAGTAATTCATTCATTGCATATTACAACTAGTGGAAAAGGTTTAGCATTTGCATTCCCATTAACTCATATGAAAGGTATCTCTATTTCAAAAGAGGAAATCTTTAAAGAAAAACAGTATGAAGTTAATATTAATAAACTAGATGAAAAGCATAGTAAAAAAATAAAAAAAAGTAAACTAGATGAAAATAGTAGATAGTAAAGAACAAATAGAGGATATTATTAGTAAAGGTGAACCTGTATTAATCTATTTTTCAGGGAAAAACTGTTCAGTTTGTGAAGCTTTAAAACCAAAAGTTGAACAAAAAATAAGAGAACAGTTCCCAAAGTTTAAACTATGTGAAATTAAAGCAGATATGCATAAAGAACTTTCAAGCCATTTTACGGTATTTTCTATACCTACTATAACTGTTTTTTTTGATAAAAAAGAGTTTATTAGATATGGGAGGAATGTATCTGTTCCTTTATTATTAGAGAAAATAGAAAGACCATATAGATTATTTTATGAATAGGATATAAAATGAAAAGAGCTTTACTGATTTTTTTGATTATTTTTATTGTAATGCAGTTTATTCAAACCAAACAAGAAAACTATGAAACAGATAAAAGTTTGGAGATACAAGCTCCTAAAAAAGTTATGAATATATTTAAGAACTCATGTTATGATTGTCACTCAGGTGAAACAAGTTGGCCTTGGTATTCAAATATTGCACCTTTTTCTTGGGTTATTAATAGTCATGTAAAAAATGGTAGAAAAGCTTTAGACTTTTCAACTTGGGAAAAGTATACAAAAGAAGAAAAAAAAGAACAACTAGAAGATATATATAGAACTGTTTATGCACTAATGCCACTTCAATCTTATGTTATGTTTCACAAAGAGACTGATTTAACAAAAGAAGAGAGAAAACTAATAAGAGACTGGACAGGGGTTAGAGACTAAAGTGAGAGCAGAGGTACAAGAAATACTAGAGGATAAAAACACTCTTTTAACATTTACATATTTTAAACTTCAAAGATTTTTTGAGCAAAAATATGGTGAAAATAGTGTTGTTCTAATGGAAATAGGGACTTTTTTTGAAGTATATGAAGTAAATAATGAAAAAGAACAAATAGGAAAAGCAAAAGAGATTGCTGAACTTTTAAATATACAATTAACAAGAAAAAATAAAACTATCTTAGAAAACTCTGCTGAAAATCCTATCATGGCAGGAGTTCCTGCTATTTCATTTGAAAAGCATTTAGCTAGAATTATAAATGAACAAAAGTACACAATAGTAATAATAAGACAAAAAGGGGTTCCTCCAAAAGTAACAAGATATCTTGATACTGTTGTAAGTCCTGGGACAAATTTTGATTTTGTAGTAAACCAAGATGAGAACAATATCACTTCATTAGTTATTGACCAAGTAAAAGGTATCTATTTAGTTGGTTACAGTGCTATTGATGTAACCACAGGTAAGTGTTATTATAATGAAGTCCATGGAACAAGTGAAGATAAACTTTATGCATTGGATGAAGTTTTTAACTATATGAATATGCATAAAACAAATGAAGTGGTAGTAACTTTTGCAGATAAAAATATAGATCAAAAAGAGGCTATTGACTATTTAGAATTAAAGCTAAAAACGTTTCATATAGGCTCTTTTAGACCAAAAATTAATTATCAAAATGAGTTATTTAAAAATGTATTTGAAATAGAGTCTTTACTAACTCCAATTGAACATCTTGATATGGAAAGAGTACCTTTAAGTACGGAGTCCTTAGCTGTTTTAATTGATTTTGTTATAGGGCATGATTCAAATATTATTCAAAAGTTATCACTGCCTTCAAGACTTGATGTTAGTAAATATATCTATTTGGGGAATAATGCATTAGAGCAGTTAAATATTATAGAGACAACTCATAATCCAAGCTTAATAAAACTAATGAATAATACATCAACAGCAATGGGAAAAAGACTATTAAAAGAGAGACTCACCCATCCTGTAAAAGATACCAAAGAGATATTAAGAAGATTTAATTTATCTAAAGAGTTATTTGATTATCATAAACCAATAGAGAATGAGCTTGCAAATATCTATGATATAGAGAGGCTTACAAGAAGAATAAAGCTTAGTAGGTTACACCCATTTGAGTTAAATTATCTATATGATTCACTACAAAGCATAAAAGAGGTAGTATCTTTTATGGAAAACTACAAATTCTTAACTCCCCCTTGTAGTAGTGCTCAGATTGAACAGTTTGTACAATCAATTGATGCTACTTTTGATTTAGCTATATCTGGTAAATTTATGCTAAAAGATGTAGAGTCAAATATGATTTGTGAGGGTATAAATACTAAAATTGATGAGTTAAACAAAGAGAATGAGCAACTTTTTTCTAAACTTGAAACTTTAAAAGAGCATATTTTAAAATATTTAAATACTACAAGTGATTCAAACTTTGTAAGTATAAATAGACTTGATAAAGATGGGTTTTTTCTTACTATGACAAAAAATAGGTATAATCTTATAAAAGATGAACTATTAAATTCACATATAATAATTGATGATGATTTATATCTATTTAAAGATTTTAATATAAGAGTACAAACAAACTCTGTAAAAATATTTTGTAGTTTAACTGAAAAAGTAAGTGATAAGTTTGTACATAACTTAAAAAGAATAGTAGAGTTAAATAAATTAGTTTTTAAAGAAAAATTAATAGAGTTTGAAAAAAACTTCTCTACTCTTTTAGATGAACTAGTTCAGTTTATTGCAGAAGTAGATTTAACAGTTTCAAATATTAAAACAGCTAAAAAGTATAACTATGTTTGTCCAAAAGTTGTAAAAACAAAAGAGGACGAAAACTTTTTAGAACTAATTGATTTAAGACATCCAATAATTGAAGCAAATGAAGAACAGGGTGTATATGTACCAAATGATATTATTTTAGGTGAGTTATCATACTGCTCAAAAGAGCATAAAGATAATGTAATAGTAAAAAACTCTAATCCAATTAATATAAAAAATAATAAAATGAATGGAGTGCTACTTTATGGTATAAACTCTTCAGGTAAATCTTCACTTATGAAATCTATTGGTATTGCAGTTATCCTAGCTCAAGCTGGATTTTATGTACCGGCTAAGTCTATGAGGTTTTCAATATTTGATGCAGTATATACTAGAATTAGTGGGGCTGATAATATTGCAAAAGGTTTGTCATCTTTTGCAGTTGAGATGTTGGAGCTTAAAAATATTTTTAATAGAGCCACAAAAAAATCACTTATTTTAGGTGATGAGATTTCCCATAGTACTGAAACAATGAGTGGATTATCAATTGTAACAAGTGCAATTATGAAGCTTTCAAAACTTGAGTCTATTTTTGTATTTGCAACACACTTACATCAATTACCACAATTAGAAGAGATACAAAGACTAAAAAATATAATATCTCTTCATCTATCAGTTATGTATAAAGATGATGAGGATAAACTAATATTTGATAGAAAACTATCTTTTGGAAGTGGCTCTTCTATGTATGGGTTAGAGTATGCAAGGTCACTACATATGGATAGAGAGTTTTTAAGTGTTGCAAATGATATTAGAAAAAGATTAACTGATGATTATAGTGCTATAGAGAGATTAGGACAAAGAAAAACCTCAAAGTACAACAAAAATCTATATGTAACTACTTGTGTAATATGTGGTAAAAACTGTGATGATGTTCATCATATAAAAGAGCAAGCAAGAGCAAATAAAGATGGGTTTATTGAACATATAAACGCAAATCATAAATATAATCTAATACCACTTTGCAAAAAACATCATAAAATGGTACATGAGGGAAGTATAAACATAAATGGTTTTGTTGCAACCTCAAATGGATTAGAATTACACTATACTATGGTAGAGACTTAAGTTTAAATGGATTAGAAAATGAAAAAAAAAGAGTATATCTTTACAGGTCTGAAACTGTTTATATTATATATAATATTTTGGGCTATTTTAAGCTCTTTTAATTTTTCTATTTTTGTTATTGTATTTTTATTAATATTCTCTTTTGTAACTCCTTTAATTTTTACACTACATTTAGAAAATCTCTCTTTTTTTAAAGGAGTAAGGTTAATAGGATTTTTTATTTTTTATTCAATTAAAAGTGGATTGATAGTTGCATCTTATGCTTTAAAAAGAGAACTTAATTTAAAGCCAATTTTATATGAACTTAATTTAAAAACAAATACTTCTTTTTCAACATCGATGCTTATAAATATATACTCTTTAATGCCAGGTACTGTTAGTATGGGATTAGAAAATAGCAAACTATTACTACATATTTTAGATGAGAAATTATTAGATGAAAATTTTATTTTATCTACTCAAGATAGAGTAGTAGAAGTTTTTGAAAAAGATAGGATATAAAAATGTTTTCATTTATACTTTTGGTAGTTTTAGTATTGAACATAATTTTAACAGCAAGTTATATTTTAAAAACAAAAACAAAAAGTAGTAAAATGCTAGTAACACTACTATTTAGTACAACAGGAGTTGCAATACTATTTTTACTATATGATATAAGCCAAAATGAGTCCATATTGGATATTGCATTAATATTTGTACTTTTAAGTTCAATAAGTGCAATTGTTTTTGCAAAAAGACTTCGATATATAGGAAAAAATAGTGAATGAGTTATTATATATTATATCAAATATCTTTTTTTTTGTAGGGACTATTTTTTTTCTAATAGGTACATTGGGAGTATTTAGATTTTTTGATTTATATACAAGATTGCACGCTTTAGCTAAAGTTGATAATTTAGGTGTTGGGTTTATTGTATTAGGATTGATTTTAAAAAGTAGTAGTTTTTTAGTATCTTTAAAACTTATTTTTATTTGGGTTCTTATTTTAATTAGTTCTTCTACTATTACTTATATTTTAGCAAGTCACTCTAATAAAAGTGGTGAGAAACCTATTTTAAAAAATAAAAAAAGTATAAAAAATGATAATTGATATACTACTTGGTTTTGGTATTTTATGGTTAGCATACAAAATGATTACACTATCAAAACTATTTAATATTGTTATTTATTTTATTGTATTTGGAATGATTTTAGCTTTGATTTGGACAAGATTAGGTGCTTATGATTTAGCATTAGCAGAAGTTGCTTTAGGTTCGGGTATTACAGGAGCTATACTTCTTGATACAGTAACTTTTTTAAAAAAACAAAAGAGTAGAAAATGAACAATATTTTTAAACTCTTTTTAGTAACCATATCTTTTCTACTATTTTTATTATTATCTTATTTTTTAATTAATATAAAACCTTTTGAAAATAGTTTAGAAAAAATAGTAAAAGAGCATATGTTAAATACTCAAATAACACATGATATAACCTATATTCTACTTGATTTTAGGTCATTAGATACTTTACTTGAAGTTGCAGTTATTTTTCTAGCATTAATAGGAATCAAGACTGTTTCCCCTTATTTTAGATATAAACCTATAAGTTTTCCTCTTTTGATAACTGATACTTATGTCTCAACTGTTTTTCCAATTATTGTTATTGTAGCTTTTTATATTCTGTTTAGTGGAGCTTATCAAAGTGGTGGAGCTTTTCAAGCTTCAGCTATTTTAGCTGGTGGATTTATAATAATTAAAATAACAAAACCAAAATATCTAGCTAAAGTCAAAGAGCTATTTTTAAAAGTCACATACTCCCTTGGATTATTCTATTTTATCTTAGTTGGATTATTCTCACTTTTAAATGGAAATTTTTTAGAGTATCCAAAGCAGCTTAGCTATTTTTTTATTTTAAGTATTGAAACCTTATTAACAATTAGTTTAAGTGCCATATTAGCCAACTATTTTATAAATGGCGTACAAAGGTTTAAGTAATGCAAGAGCTTTATATAGTAGTTGGTATTGCACTTTTTATTTTAGGAGTTGTAGGTGTAATAATAAACAAGCACTTAATTAAAAAGCTAATTAGTCTAAATATTTTTACTAGTGGTGTTTTTTTGGTTTTTATATCATTAACTTATGAAAATAGTATTTCAAGTTCAATAGCAAATGCTTTAGTTTTAACAGGTCTTGTAGTATCTTTAGCTGCAATGAGTTTAGGAATAATGCTAATTAGAGCTTATTATAAGGATAAGAAGTGATACATTTAATACCACTTATAGTAGTGACTCCTTTAATATTCTCAATTTTTGCCTTTACTTTTAAAAAGTATGCAAAAGTTTTAATGTTGGTATTTACTGTTTTTTGGATTTTTTTATCAGTAAATCTATTTTTACAAGTTTTAGATGAAAATAAAATCTTCTATAATTTTGCAGGATATGTACCACCACTTGGGATAGAGTTTGTTGCTTTTAGGCTTAATACTTTACTTTTGGTTCTTTCATCTTTTATTTTGTTTATGGCAGTTTTGTATGCTTATTTTTATTTACAAAAACAAAAAGAGTTGCTTTTTTTCTCTTTGATTGGTTTTTTATCATCTGGTATTGCAATTACATTTTTATCAAATGATATTTTTAATATCTATGTGGGATTAGAGCTTTTATCTTTAAGTGCAGTATCTTTGAGTGCTTTAGGTGCTAGTAAAGAATCAATTCATGCTGCAATAAAATATCTTTTTGCTTCTTTATTGGCATCTGGGTTTTACCTTCTTGCTGTTGTTTTAATTTATAGTAACTATTCAACTTTAAGTATTGAAATTTTAAGTGAAGTTATTAAAGATGATAAAATAACACTTCTTGCTTATATTTTAATTGCTATTGCATTAATCATAAAAACAGCACTTTTCCCTTTTCATTATTGGCTAGCAAAAGCTCATTCAAATGCTATTACTCCAGTATCTGCACTTTTATCTGCAATTGTTATAAAAACAACTTTTTATCTATTACTATTTTTTTCATATCAGGTATTTATATTTGATTATGAAATAAAAAACTTTATTGGAGTTTTGGGAGTGATAGCTATTTTTTATGGTGGAATTCAAGCTATACTAGCAAAAAAGCTAAAACTTCTTATTGCTTATTCTACTATTTCTCAAGTTGGATATTTATTCGTTGTTTTTATTTTATTATCAAATCAAGCTTTATATGCAACTATTTTTATACTGATTTCTCATATGTTTGCAAAAGCTGGACTTTTTTTGATTGCAGGAGTATTTATCCTTTGTGCACAAAGTAAAAAGATAGAATCATTAAAAGGTATATCTTCAGTTTTACCTTTGGGTGTTTTTACTCTAAGCTTTAGTGCAATAACTTTAATAGGACTTCCGCCCACACTTGGTTTTAGTGCAAAATGGTACTATTTGCAAGAGGCTTTAAATCAAAAAGAGTGGATTTTATTTGTTTTAATATTATTGGCAACTTTTATCACAGCATTCTATTTTTCTAGGCTGATAATTTTAACTTTAATGAAAAAAGATGATTCAAAAAACTTTATAAAACCATCTAATCATAATCTTTTTATATTGCAAGCTATTGCTTTTATTTTAAGTTTAACTTCGGTTATAATGGGATTTTTTTCATCTAATATAACAAATATGATAAGTTGGTAATATGGATAATACACTATATATATTTTTACTACTATTAAGCTCGTTTATTCCTGCTTTGATTATTTTTATTTTAAAAGAAGAACAAAGGTATTTAAGGAACTTTTTTAATCTACTAGGTATATCTCTAAAAATATTTTTTCTATTTCTTATTATAGATGCAGTTTTAGTAGGAGAGGAGTTTAGATTTAAATATGAATTTTTACCTAATTTAGATTTTGTTTTAAAAGTAGATTATTTATCTCTATTTTTTACTACTTTATCATCAATTCTTTGGTTGTTTACTACTTTTTATGCTATAGGTTATTTAAAAAATAGTCTTTTTCAAAGTAGATTCTTTGGATTTTTCTCTTTGTGTGTAACTGCAACTGTTGGTTTAAGTATGGCTGGAAATTTATTTACTTTTTTTCTTTTTTATGAGTTTTTAACCCTTGTTACTATTCCTTTAATAATACACAATCAAAATATTGAGTCTAAAAAAGCTTTAATTGTATATCTAAAATATACAGTTTTTGGAGGAGTTTTTTTTCTAATGGGAATATCACTTCTTTATTTTCAAACAGGAAGTGTAGAGTTTATAAGTGGAGGATATTTAAAAAGTTACTCAAATGTAAGTTCTGTATATTGGCAAATATCATTTTTTATTTTAATTATTGGATTAGGAGTAAAAGCAGCAATTTTTCCACTTCATGGCTGGCTTCCAAAAGCAATGGCAGCACCTGCACCTGTTTCTGCACTTTTACATGCTGTTGCAGTTGTAAAAGCAGGAGCTTTTGGAATAATAAGATTGGTATATGAAGTATATGGAATAAAGTTTGCCCAAGAGTTAAATTTATTAAAGTTTTTAATGGTAATAGCTTGTATCACTATAGTTTATGGAAGTATTATGGCTTTATATCAAACAGACATAAAAAAACGGCTTGCATACTCAACTGTTTCTCAAGTTTCCTATATTGTTTTAGGGGTTTCAATTTTTGGTCCCCTTGGTACTATTGGAGGAATAGTTCATTTAGTTCATCAAGGAGTTATGAAGATTACTCTATTTTTTTGTGCAGGTGTTTTTATGCAAACATTTGGTGTCAAAAAGATTGAAGAAATGAATGGTTTAGGTAAATTAATGCCTATTAGTTCAATATCTTTTACAATAGCAGCATTTGGTATGATAGGCTTACCTCCCACAGCTGGATTCATTAGTAAATGGTACTTAGCATTAGGTTCAGTTGAAAATAGCTCTTGGCTTATTTTATTGGTTATTGCATTATCTTCTTTACTAAATGCAGCTTACTTTTTACCTTTGGTTTATCGCCTTTGGTTTTTAAAGCCACAAGAGTTAAGTAAACAAATAAAAACATATAAAGGCTTTGAAAGTAGTTTACTTATGGTAATTCCTCTATTTTTTACAGCAATATTAACTATACTATTAGGAGTTTTTGCTTTTACTCAGTTTAGTGCTTTACAATGGGTAATTGATATAGTAAGAATGGAGTATTCATCATGAGGTTTATTTTTTTTATTCCCTTTTTCATATCATTTTTATTTGCACTGTTTGTGCCAATAGATTTTTTTATAAGAGTGGATTGGTTTTTATTTGGACTTGATTTCAAAGTAGATTTTATTGCAAAACAGTTTTTGATTTTTACCTCTTTTATTTGGACCGTTTGTGCAGTTTATGCTTTTCGTACAATCAAAGAGAATAGAAAATCCTATTTTTTTTGGTTTACTCTTACTTTTATTGGTAACTTTTTTTTATGTTTTAGTTTTGATGTTATATCTTTTTATATACTCTTTTCTTTGATGTCTTTAAGCTCGTTTGCTTTGATTTTACACAATCGTACAGATGAGGCTAAAAATGCAGCTTTTGTTTATATAAAGTATGCAATATTTGGAGAAATTCTAATTTTTGTTGCAATTGTTGGCTTAGTATATAAGTTTAGCTCTTTTCATTTTTTGAATTTTACAAATACAGAATTTTCATTTATGCATTTATTAGTACTAATTGGTTTTGGAATAAAAGTTGGTATGTTTTTATTGAACTCATGGCTTCCTTTAGCTCATAGTAACTCTCCTGCAAGTGCTAGTGCAGTTTTATCAGGGGTTATGTTAAAAGCTGGTGTCTTAGGTTGGCTTAGATTTTTTAACAACTCTTTAGATTATACACAACCTCTGCCTTATGTACTTATGCTTTTGGGTATGCTTGGAATATTAATAGGTTTTTATGGTCTATTTCAAGATAAATTAAAAGCTGTTTTAGCTTATTCAAGTATTTCTCAAATGGGATTTGTAGTTATGATCTATTCTTTGGCATTATATGATACAAAAAACTATGATGCAATTGTTTTAGCTATACTATTTTTTATAATTCATCATGCATTTAATAAATCAGCTATTTTTTTACTAGCAAATGAGATAATAAATAATGGACTAAACAGACTAAACTTATCTATTTTCTTAATAACTTCATTTAGCTTAATTGGTTTACCTTTTACAAGTGGAGCATTAGCAAAAGGCTTATTTAAAGATGAGGTACAATGGAGTATATTTTTAATCTTCTTAACATTAGGTTCGATTATTACAGCTATTTTAATGCTTAGATTTTACCTTTTAAGTAAAAAATATGAATTAAAAGAAGAGTATGAAAATAACTCTATAATAATATTACCTTTAATTTTTATGTCAATTTTTCTAGCATATATTTTAGATTTTAAATATAGTTTTTCAATTTGGCAACTCTTGCCCCTAGTTTTTGCAATACTGTTTTTTACAATAATAGTAAAAAAAGAGATAAATATTAAAAATCTACCACAAGGTGATATTTTGTATCTCTTTTCAAGTTTTGATTTTAGTAAGATAAGAATAAACAATATTGAAAATTTAGAAAAAAATGAAAGGGAAATAAAACTAGTTTTAAAAATCAAAACTTTATTAAAAAAGATAGAAAAAACTTTAAATAAGCAGAAGTATATTTTTACAATTGTAATCTTTATACTTCTTTTGTTTTTGATAAAACTACTTTTTGAGTAGGAGTTCTATTTTCTCTCATCTTTTATAACTTGATAAGCTTGGTTTATCTTTTGTGTTTTTGCTGTTGCTTCTTCCATATAGCTTTCATCTTTATCTTGTGAACTTATAATATCTGGATGGTATTTTCTAATTAATTTTCTATATGCTTTTTTTATAGTGTTCATATCATCACTTTGTTTTACTTCTAAAATCTCATAAGCTTCTTGTAAACTCATTGTTTCTTGCTTATTTTTCATCATATTTTCAAACTTATTTACAATCTCATCATATACGCTAGGTTCTATATTTAACTCTTGCATAATTTCATGTAAAACTTTTTTTTCATCTTGACTAATTCCACTGTCTATATAAGCTAACTGAATTAGAAAACTCAAAAACTGTTTACGCTTGATAATACTACGACCTAATATTTTATTTAAAGCTTGAGCGATTTCTTTAGTATTATTCTCTTTTTGTTTCTCTTCATTGAAAATCTCTTTCATTATAGCTCTTGCTTTATCTTTTTCATTAAAAAGTTTAGAGATATCATCAAACATCATACCAATAAGTTGTGCTTCAAGCTCTTGTACTCTTCCATCTGCTTTAGCAACTTTAGCAACAAGGGCCACAAAAAGACCTAACTGACTTTTTTTAAACAACTCTTTTGATTTTACTAATTTATTTAATTTCTTTTTAGAGTAAAATCTATATAGTTTAAACGCTATATACAAAGACGCTATAATTGAAAGAGTTACAACCGTATTTAGTATAAAAGCATAGTAAAATATCACTAGAAGAATTGCTATATATATCCATTTTTTTAATTTCATTATTTATCCATCTTTGTATTTATAAGTTTAAATATATTATAAAGCTTTAAAAGCTTCTTCTAAATCAAGTGTACCCTCATAGAAAGCTTTTCCTACAATTACACCTGCAATATTCCCATTTTCTTTACATGTTTTTATATCATTGATATCTTTTACTCCACCTGATGCAATGGTGTCAACTCCTGATGCTAATGCAATATCCTGCGTGAACTGTACATTTACACCACAAAGCATTCCATCTTTACTTATATCAGTACAAATAATAGCCTCAACACCTGCTTTTGCGAACTCTTTTGCTAGATCAGTTGCTCTCATAGTTGAAACTTCAGCCCATCCCTCAACTGCTACCATTCCATCTTTTGCATCAATTCCAACAGCAATTGGATATTTAGCAGCCATATCTTTTACAAATTGTGGATCTTTTACAGCAATTGAACCTAAAATAAGTCTATTAACTCCAAGATCAAGATACATTTTGATAGTCTCTTCATCTCTAATTCCACCACCAACTTCAATTTTAATATTGCAGTTTTCTCTTATTTTTTTAATTTGGTCTAAGTTTGCAGGTTCTCCTGCAAAAGCACCATTTAAATCAACCACATGAACCCATTTACTACCTAGTTGTTCAAACTTTTTTGCTACTTGCCATGGCTCATTAGAGTATATTTTTGCACTATCCATAAGCCCTTTGCTTAATCTTACAGCTTTTCCGTCTTTTAGATCAATTGCTGGTAAAATATCCATTATTTCAATTCTCCTTATTTATTTTACTAAGTCTTTTATTGTTTCATCAATATTATGAAACTTAAATTTAAATCCCAAATCCAATAAGTGTTTAGGAACTGCACTTTGTCCATCAGTTAATACTTGTGCACCTTCACTAAATATAATATTTAATACAAAAGTTGGTATTGGAAATATAGTCGGTCTATTTAAGTGTTTCCCTAAAGCTTTTGTAAGTCCTTTATTAGTAGTTGGGGTTGGAGCAGTTATATTAAATACACCATCATATCTATTTTCAATAACAAATTTATAAGCATCTAGTAAATCACTTATATGAATAAATGAAAAGGACTGCTTACCATCTCCAATTGTACCACCAACACCCATTTTAAAAGGAGGTAACATCTTTTCTAGTGCTCCGCCATCTTTTCCTAATACAATTCCAAATCTAAAAATAGAGGTCTTTACTCCATACTCTTTAGCTTTGTTTGCTTCACTCTCCCAATCTTTTGCAAGCTTTCCTAAAAAATCATCAGAGAAATTTCCATTTTCATCATAAGAGGCTTTATTGTCATAAATCCCCACAGCAGAAGTTGATATTAGAATCTCAGGCTTTTTTTCTACATTTTTTATTGCAGATATTAAACTCTTTGTTGTATTAATTCTACTATTATAAAGAGTCTTTTTATACTCTTGACTCCATCTACTAATAATATTAGCACCTGCTAAATTTATTAAAATATCAGCTTTATTTACAATCTCTTCAAGTTTTTTAGAGTCACTTAGATACTCTCTTTTTATTTTTATAACTTCATAGTTTAAGTTTGTAAAATAGTTAATTAAACTAGTACCTACAAATCCACTTGCCCCTGTTATTGCTATTGTTTTCATAATATATCCTTTATTTGATATTTATAAAATTCCTTAAAATTTTAATTCCATTGTCATGTGATTTCTCAGGATGTGGTTGAAACCCATAGATATTATCTTTGTTAACTGCACTTGCAAACTCATAACCATAAGTTGTTTTACCAATGATATTACTCTCTTTTGTGATTGCATGATAAGAGTGAACAAAGTATAAATATGGTTTTTCTAATCCTTTAAATAAATCATGCTCTTTACATTTTATTGTATTCCAACCCATGTGAGGGATTTTAGAATCTTCATGCATTTTAGATTTGTCAAATTTTACAATCTCTCCATCAATCAAGCCTAAACCTTCATTAAATCCAAACTCAGATGAACTTTCAAATAATAACTGCATCCCTAAACAAATTCCCATCATTGGTTTGCCAGTTTTTGCAAACTCATATACAGCCCCTTGCATACCTGTTTGTTTTAGGTGACTCATAGCATCACCAAATGCACCAACACCTGGTAAAATAATTTTTTCAAAATCTTTTAGTCTACTTGGGTCTTTAACAATAGTTGCTTTTGTATCTAATAAATGACAAGCATTATAGACACTTGCTAAATTTCCCATATTATAATCAATTATTCCAATCACTAACATTCCTTTAATAAAAGATTATTATACTAAAGTTTTGCATCAGCTAGGGTTAAAGAAAATAAAACTTCATTGTCTTTTTGTTCAATTGCTTTTTTTGCTTCTTTTATTGTAGCACCTGTTGTGATTATATCATCACATAAAATTGTCATTTCATGTTGAATATTTGAAACTTTAAAATCTCTTGGGTTATTTTTTCTAAACTCCAAAGATTTACCCGCATACTTCACATAGTTTTGGGCTTTTATACAATTGTATTTTGGTTTAATAAATTCTGATTTTAGACTCTTAGCTAAAATAGCAGTATGTGAAAAATCATGCCTAACATGATCATCTATTGCAATAGCATAAACAATATTTCTAAAATTAAAGTTTTGAGCAAATTTTAAAAATGAAAGCTTAGCAAGAAGTTCAAAAACCCTATCTCCATGAAAATAGTATTTTGAGTTTAGAAGTTTTTCAATATCACTTAATGCATAAAAAGAGTAGTTAAAAAAACCTTTTTGTATCTCTCTTTTGTGAAAGGAGGGTTGTAGTAAGGTATTTTGACAGGTCTTACAGATGATTTTAAAGGTTATGTTATCACATATTATACATTTCATATAATATGATAACATAAACTATTATAAATAATCTAATTTAAATATTCATATATCTAGAAAATATAACTTTATATCTTCAGTACAGCCATAAACGCCTCTTGTGGTACATTTACTTTACCAATAGATTTCATTCTTTTTTTACCGGCTTTTTGTTTTTCTAGAAGTTTTCTTTTTCTTGTGATATCACCACCATAACATTTTGCAGTAACATTTTTACCCATAGATTTTACTGTCTCTCTTGCAATAATATTTGTACCAATACTTGCTTGGACTGCAACTTCAAAAAGTTGTCTTGGTATTAACTCTTTTAGTGCTTTGATAAACTCTCTACCTCTACTTTGTGCCTTGTCTTCAGGTACAATTATTGATAATGCATCAACAACATCACCTGCAACTCTAATATCAAGTTTTTTAAGGTTACCAGGTCTAAACCCGGCTTGTTCATAATCAAAAGATGCATAACCTTTTGTAGTAGATTTTAGTTTATCATAAAAGTCCATTACAATTTCATTCATTGGAATATCATACTCTAGTAAAACTCTTTTACCTAGATAGTCCATTTTTAGTTGAATACCTCTTTTATCATTAAGAAGTTTTATTACATTTCCTAAAAACTCATCAGGTACTAATATGGTTGAACGAACATATGGTTCATAGATTGTATCAATTTCATTTGGTTCTGGAAGTTCACTTGGGTTTTGAATCTCAATTCTATCACCATTGTTTTTATCAACCTCATATACAACAGTTGGTGCAGTTGCTATTAAATCAAGATCAAACTCCCGTTCTAGTCTCTCTTTTACAACTTCCATATGCAACATTCCTAAAAAACCAGCTCTAAATCCACTTCCTAATGCTGCTGAACTTTCAGGTTCAAAAGAGATTGATGAGTCATTTAGCTGAAGTTTTGATAAAGCTTCTCTTAAGTCTTCAAACTTATCTGTTTCAATTGGATATAGTCCTGCAAATACAAAAGGCTTAGCAGGTTCAAATCCTCCAATAGGTTTTGCAGTAGGTTTTTTTGCATCTGTCATAGTATCACCAACTGCAATACCATCTAGTGTTTTTAATCCCAATACAACTATTCCTATCTCACCTGTATGAATCTCTTTTGTTTTTTCCCTTTGAAGTGGATGTGGATACATTAAATCTAAAACAGGATGTTGAACTTTTGTGTTCATCATTTTTAAAACTTGACCTTTTTTAATGCTACCATCATATACTCTAACAAGTGCTAATGCCCCAAGATAGTTATCAAACCAGCTATCATAAATCAAAGCTTTTGTTGAGGCTTTTTCATCACCATTTGGTGCAGGTACTCTATCTACTATTGAGTCAATAAGCTCTTTTACACCAAGTCCTGTTTTTGCACTTACTAAGTTATGGTCTGTACAATCTAAACCAATAGCATCTTCTGTCTCTTCTAGGACTCTTAAAGGATCAGCACTAGGTAAATCAATTTTATTAACTACAGGTAAAAGCTCTAAATCATTATCAAGGGCAATATAAACGTTTGCAATAGTTTGAGCTTCAACCCCTTGAGTTGAATCAACTATTAGTAATGCACCCTCTGATGAAGCTAAACTTCTACTAACTTCATAAGAGAAATCAACATGCCCAGGAGTGTCGATTAAGTTTAAAATATACTCTTGATTATCTTTTATATATTTTAGCCTTACACTTTGTGCTTTAATAGTTATACCACGCTCTTTTTCAATATCCATAGTATCCATCATTTGTGTTGAAAGTTCCCTATCTGTTACAGCACCACACTCTTGAATTATCCTATCAGCAAGGGTTGATTTCCCATGGTCTATATGAGCTATAATACTAAAGTTTCTTATATTCTCTTGCAAATTGTACCCTATTTTTTGAAATATGTTTGAGTTTTAATTAATGCAGATTATACCTAAAAAAAGTAAGTTTACAGTTAAACGTTTAGGTATTTAGGTTTTGAACTACTAACAGCAAATAATTATGCTGTAGTAATTCAAGTTTAAAAATATTATCTATTTTTCAATAGTAGCAGTAACTCTTCTATTTTGAGCTCTACCCTCTTTAGTATCATTTGAAGCTACAGGTTTAGTTTCACCATAACCAATTGCTTTTAATCTTTTTGGGTCAACTTCAAGTTGAGATAAAGCTTTTATTGTAGCCGCAGCTCTTTGTTGAGATAGAGTTTTATTGTATTTTTTTGGACCTCTTGAGTCTGTATGTGCTTCAATAGTAGCTTTTAGTTTTGTATTTGCATTTAAAGCTGTAGCAAACTCTTCAAGTCTTGGCTGATATTTTTCTTTAATATCTGATGAGTCTGTATCAAAATTAATATTTAAATTAACAACAGCCATACAACCTTTGCTATCTACTTTTACATTACTAATTGTATTAGGACACATATCAAGCCTATTTACAACACCATCATTATCATCATCCATTTCACAACCAATTGAGTTCACAACTGCATTTGGTACAGAGTTTGGACACTTGTCATTTTCATCAATAACACCATCATTATCAGAATCAACTGGCTTTGGCTTTGGTTCTGGCTTTGCAGGCTCTTTTTTTACTAATTGAGGTTTTGTAACTTCTCCAAAAGGCATTGAAAGACCTAAAGTATATAGTAAAGTATTATCACCGTGATCTGTTTCAATTGCGTGTCTTAAATCAAATTTTAAAGATAGTTTATCCATTAATTCATATTTGATACCAGCACCATAGTTACCAAATAATCCGCTCTCATTATTTGCAAACTCATCATCAAAAAGCTCAACACCTGCACCAATAAGTGCATAGAATGATGTTTTATCATTTAGTGGATACTCTTTGATTAAGTTTGAGAAAACTCTTGTAACTCCTGTGTCTCTATTTACACCATCATAATCCACATCTTGTAAACTTCTTAAAAAACCAAGCTCAATTTGGTCAAACATAGAGTCACCTATTTGGTTAAATCCAATAGATGCTCCACCACTTGTAAAGTGTTTTTCTAAATCAGTATTTCCCTCAGTTACACTTCCTGCAACCATTGGAGTTATTTCGTATTTATATTCAGCTGCATTTGCAAACATTAAACTAGCACATGCCATTGTTGATAATAAAAGTTTTTTCATTATATATCCTTATTCTTTATAATTTTTCTGCATTATATCCTAACAATAATAAATTAATCTCAAATAAAAAAGATTCTTAAGCAATAAATATTGAATTTACTGATTCATTATTGTGAATTCTTCTAATAGTTTCACCTATCATAACAGAAGCTGATAAAACTGTAATCTTTTTAGCATCTTTTTGTGTAGGAATTGTGTCTGAAACAACTAATTCATCTAAAACACCATTTGCTATTCTTTCATATGCAGGACCACTTAAAACACCATGTGTACAACAAGCCATAACAGAGTTTGCACCTCTCTTTTTAAGTACTTGAGCAGCTTTTACTAAAGTTCCTGCTGTATCAATCATATCATCAACTAGTATAACATCCTTGTCTTTTACATCACCAATAATATTCATAACTTCAGACTCATTAGCTTTTTCTCTTTTTTTGTCAACAATTACTAAATCATAATCTAGCTTATCCGCATAAGACCGTGCTCTTGCTACTCCACCAATATCTGGACTTGCAATAATTGGGTTTTTAAAGTTTTTTGACCTTATGTAGTCCACAAACATAATTGAACCAAATAAATTATCAGCAGGTATATTAAAAAATCCTTGAATTTGCGCTGCGTGCAAATCAATAGTAACTACTCTTGATATTCCAGCTTTTTCTAGTAAATCAGCAACTAATTTAGCTGTAATTGGAACCCTTGGAGCTGCTTTTCTATCTTGTCTTGCATATCCATAGTATGGAATAACAGCAGAAATAGATTTTGCACTTGATCTTTTTAAGGCATCTACCATTATTAAAAGTTCCATAAGATTATCATTTGCAGGGGCACATGTTGGTTGTATTATAAATACATCTTGACCTCTAACACTTTCAGTTATTTGTACAGATAACTCTCCATCACTAAATCTATTCACCGTAGCATTAGACACAGGCACACCTAAATAATCAGCAACCTTTTGTGTAAATTCAGGGTTCGCTGAACCACTAAAAAGCTTAAATGTTGACATATAATTTTCCTTGATTTGATTGTTGTATAAAGGCATTTTATCTAAAGTGTACTTAATGAAATGTTATTTAAGAAGTTTGTATTTTTCTAAATAAGAAGGGAGTCTTCTTATTTAGCTGTGGCAATCCATCCACTACCTATTACTTTATTATCATCATAAAATACAGCAAGTTGACCAGCTGCTACACCAAATGCAGGCTCTTTTAGTGTTATAACTGCTTTATCATTTTCTATTTTTACATGACATGGTGTTGAGGTTGATCTATACCTTAATTTTACTGTTGAATCAAACTCTTTTTCATTAATAAACATATTTAGATTTGTTGCAATAACTTCATTTACTTCAAGAGCTGCTTTTTTACCAACTGTGATAGTATTGTCCTTAGGGTTTAGCTTTGTAACAAAATGTGGGTCATGTGCACCATGAACAGTAAAACCTCTTCTTTTACCAATGGTATAGTGTGCATAACCTTTGTGTTGTCCTACTACGTTACCATTTTCATCTAAAACATCACCTGGTTGGTCAATATTTGCATGTCTTTTAACCACATCAGTATAAACTGTATCAACAAAGCAAATCTCTTGAGATTCATTTTTTTGAGTAATTTTCTTGTAAGACTCATCTAAAGATGCACCAAGTTTTACAATATCCTCTTTTTTGTAGTTACTCATTGGAAACATCATAAAAGGCAATGCATCTTTTTCAACTTGTGATAAAAAGTAGCTTTGATCTTTACTCATATCCTCAGCTTGATATATAAACTCTCCATCTGTTTTGGCATAGTGTCCTGTTGCTAGATAAGAAGCACCATGCTTCTTTGCAAAATCAAGCATAGCACCAAATTTTATTTGTCTATTACATTTTACACATGGATTAGGAGTAGTCCCTTGCAAATAAGAATCCACAAAGTAGTCATATACCTCTTGAGTAAACTGATTTGCAATATCTAATACATGATATTTTATACCTAAAAACTCAGCTACTTTTTCAATATAACCTATGTTTGACTCATGATATCCATCATCTCTATTGTGAAGCTTTAAATAACAACCCTCAACTTCATAACCCTCTTTTTGTAGCATGTATGCAGTAACTGATGAATCTATACCACCACTCATACCTACCATTACTTTCTCTTTACTCATATAAGTTCCTTACTTTAATACTTTTGTTATATATTTCAAAGGAATAGTTACAGACTCTCTTTTTGCCCAAGCTTTATGTGGAATAGTTAATTTTTTTGTATTGATTTGTTTATTATGAAAAAAAATAATATCAATATCTAGAGTTCTTGGAGCATCTTTAAAAGAACGTTTTCTTTTTAATCTGTGCTCATACCTTTGCATAATTTTAAAAAAATCATTTACACTAAGATTAGTTTTAAGCTGAATTATACCATTTAAAAACTCATTTTGATTCAAGTATCCAAAGGGTGGATTTAAAAGCAGTGGACTTGATATAAGTAAATCAAATTTTGTGTTTGAGTTTAAATATAAAAAAAGCTTATTAAAAGTTTTTTTCACATCTCCTTGATTTCCTCCAATACCAATAGTTACAAGGTGTTTTTTGTTTGATACCTTACTGCTTTTAAAAGGAAAATTAGGAGTCTTAAAAATTGTTAAATTCTTTGATAATTTTTTTTTCAAATTTCTCTTCTTTTAAAGCTTAAATTCAAACCTTACTAAAATAGTAAAGTTTATTTTTGCAAAAAATGACTTTTACAGTATTTCTGCTTTTCCATTTTTCATCACAACAGTATCTTCTATTCTTACTCCAAAATTATTTGGTAGATATATTCCAGGTTCTACAGTAAATACCATATTATCCTCTAAAATAACTTCACTTCTTGCATTGATATTTGGAAACTCATGAATATCAATTCCTACCCCATGACCAGTGCTGTGAACAAAATATTTTTCATATCCTGCTTTTTGAATCACATCTCTAGCTATTTTATCAACTTGACTAGCTTTCATTCCAACTCTTGCTTTTTTTATAGCTTTTTGTTGAGCTTTATAGACTATATCATAAATCTTTTGTTCACTTCTTTTCTTAAAGTATTGTTCTCTTTTGAAGTTAAATGTTTCAAAGTTTACATTTGAAGTACAAGTTCTATCAGAGCAGTATCTTTTATATTTTACTCCTGCATCCACAAGAATTAAGTCATTTAATTCTAACCTTTTTTTAGTTGGTAGTGCATGTGGCTTTGCTGCATTTTTATTAATAGCAACAATAGGGTCAAAACTAACATCTAGTTTTCCACTTTTTGTAAGCTTTTCAATTGCTTTAAAATGTAAGTACTCTTCTGTTTGATTAAATCCATTTTTCTTAATATACTTTGCTAAATCTTTAAATCCTTGTCTCCCAAGTTTTGAAGCTTTTTTAAGATATTGTATCTCATTGTTAGTTTTTACTATTCTTCTTAATTTAGAGAAGTTCTCTTCAGGGATGAACTGAGTTTTCAAATTTTCAGATATTTTCAAAAACATACTGTAAGTAAAATCATTTGGATCAAAAACAATCTTTTTGATTCTATTTTTAGACAATATATCAATAGCTGTTTTTATTAGATTTGAAGACTCAATTACATTGCAGTTTTTTGCAAACTCTTTAGCTTCGGTTGTGTATCTTGCATCTGTGATAAAAAACTGCTCTTTTCCAAGTTTTAGAAAAATAACGTTATCACATGAGAAGTTAGCTTCATAATATATAGCATTTTCGTTAACTAATATAAAATTTTTCATAATTACTCTCTTGTATTGGTATGATTTAACATAAATTTAAATATAATCTTATCTAAATTTTATAAAAGGAATATAATATGAAAATAGCAGTTATTCAAGGACCTAATTTAAATATGTTAGGAATTAGAGAACAGAATATTTATGGTCCAATGAACTTAGAACAGATTCATGAGCAGTTAAAAAATGCAGCAGCTCAAAATGGAGTTGAATTAGAGTTTTTCCAATCAAATTTAGAAGGTGAGATTGTGGACAAAGTTCAAGAGTGTTTAGGTGAAGTTGATGGAATTATGATTAATCCCGCTGCATACTCTCACACTTCAATTGCTATAAGAGATGCATTATCAGCAGTTGAACTACCAACTGTAGAAGTTCATATTTCAAATATCTATAAAAGAGAAGAGTTTAGACAAAAATCAGTTACAGCATCTGCTAGTACAGGTGTAGTTACAGGGTTTGGACCTTTTGGATATCACATGGGATTAATTGCATTAATGCAAATTATATCTGAAATTAAAGCAGCTCAACAGCAAGCTTCTGAGACTGAATAAATTCCAATGCAAGTAATAGCTGCAAAATGGGTACTTACCTGTGATGAAAACAATAGCATCATTGAAAATGGTGCTATTGTTTATGATCAACATATTATAGATGTTGATACAAAAAAAAATATCGAAAAAAAATATCCAAATCTATATATAAATGAGTCTAAACCAAATACAGTTTTAATGCCAGGATTAATAAACTCCCATGTACATATGGAGTTTAGTGCAAATAGCACCTCCTTAAAATATGGAAACTTTATGGATTGGCTAAATTCAGTTATAAAAAGTAGAGAGTCTCTTGTAGAAAAAGCTAATAAAACTTTAATTGAACATAGATTAAAGAAGATGAAAAAAACAGGTACAACTACATTTGGTGCAATATCCTCTTACTCTTTTGATTTAGAAGCTTGTGTAAAGTCTGATTTAAATACTGTATTTTTTTGTGAAGTTATTGGAAGTAGAGCTGATATGGTTGATACTTTATTTGATGATTTTAAATCACGATTAGAAAATGCAATTAATAACTCATCTAGAAGTTTTATCCCCGCAATAGCAATTCACTCTCCATACTCAGTTCATCCTTTTTTAGTAAGGGAAGTTTTAAATATAGCAAGGCAGAGATCACTTGCAGTTACCGCACACTTTATGGAGTCACCACAAGAGTATGAGTGGTTACATAGAAATGATGGGGCATTTATAAACTTTTTTAAAGAGTTCTTAGGTCAAGACAAAGCAGTTACAAAGCCAATAGAGTTCTTAAATCAGTTTAAAAACCTAAATACACTATCTTTTACCCATTGTGTTGAAGCTAGCATAAAAGATTTTGAAAAAATAAAAGAGTTAAAAGGTATCATTAATCACTGTGTAACTTCAAATAGACTACTAAGTAATAGTAAACTTAACTTAGATAAGTTACCACGAGGAATTGATTTTAGTATAGGAACAGATGGACTTAGCTCAAATAACTCTTTATCTATGTTTGATGAGTTAAGAAATGCACTTATGGTACATACTAATCAAAATAGTGAAGATTTTTCAAAAAGACTTTTAAAAGCAGCAACAGTACATGGAAGTAGGGCATTAGGTTTAAATAAAGGTGTATTAAAAGAGAATAAAGATGCAGATATTATAGCTATATCTTTACCATCAAGTGTGAAATATAAAGAAGATTTAGCAACACATATAATACTGCATACAAAGTATGTAAACAAAACAATAATAGGAGGACAAGATGTTTAGTTTTTTTAAAAAGCTGTTTTCTCCAGTTATTGCTATTTTAGATTTTATTACAAAATATTTTAAAACAGTTGTATTTTTGACAATAATGTATTTTATTGTATTTGATACAAATAGTAATAATATATCTCAAATGCAAAAAGCAAATCTACAAAAAATAGAGCTTAGTGGACCTATTTTGGACTCTAATAAAGTAATAGAGCAAATAAATAAAGCAAAAACAGATAAAAATATCAAGGGTGTACTACTTGTAGTAAACTCACCAGGTGGCGCAGTTGCTCCATCAATTGAGATAGCTTATGCTATAAAAGAGTTAAATAAGCTTAAACCTGTGGTAGCATATGCAAGTGGGGTTATGGCAAGTGGAAGTTATTATGCTTCAATTTGGGCAAATCAAATTATTGCAAATCCAGGAAGTATGATTGGCTCTATTGGGGTTATTTTGCAAGGTACAAATGTAGAAGAGCTAATGGATAAAATAGGCATTGAAACCCAAACAGTAAAAGCAGGAAAATATAAAGAATCAGGTACATTTACAAGAACTTGGACCTCTTATGAAAAAGAGGAGTTAGAAAAAGTTATTGAAGATACTTATGATATTTTTATAACAGATGTTAGTAGTGCAAGGGGTTTGAAAAAGTCTAATCATGAAAACTATGCAGATGCACATATCTTTACAGCAAGACAAGCTAAGGATGTAAAATTAATTGATGAGGTTGCTACTTTAACATATGCAAAAAGTCAAGTGGAAAAGTTATCTAAAGTAGATATTCCTATATGGCAAAAACAAGATAAGTTTGAAAAGTTTATAGATAGAGTTATAAATGAAGCAACAACTAATATAGCAAGTAAGTTACAATCTTCTTTAAAAGCTTATTAAAAAGTGAGGTTATCCTCACCTTTTAATAGTATAAATCTATTTTGATTCTGAAACAATTTTGTAAGTATCATTTGCAATAACAAACTCTTCATTTGTAGGAATAACAAAGATTCTTGAAGCTGAACCATTTGTAGCAATATCTCTTGCTTCTTTTGATCTTTTGTTGTTTTTAACAGGGTCAATAACTAATCCCATAGCATCTAAACCAGCACAAACTTTTTCTCTAATAAGTGCAGCATTTTCACCAATACCACCTGTGAAACATAGCGCATCAATTCCATCTAATGCAGCAACATAAGAACCAACATATTTTTTGATATTATAAGCAACCATATCTACAGCTAATCTACATCTATCATCACCTTTTGACATACCATCTAATACTTCTCTTAAGTCAGATGATTTTCCTGAAATACCTAAGATACCTGATTTTTTATTCATCACATTTAATGCATCATCAATAGTAATATTCTCTTGGCTCATCATATACTGTAATGCACCAGCACCTACATCACCAGCTCTTGTACCCATCATTAAACCTTGAACAGGAGTAAGACCCATAGATGTGTCAATACACTCACCATTTTGAACAGCTGATACAGAAGAACCATTACCTAAATGACATACGATAACTCTAGTATTCTGTTTTTTATCTAACATTTTTCTAGCTTCATTTGAAACGAAGAAGTGAGAAGTTCCGTGGAAACCATATTTTCTAATTTGGTGCTTTTCATATTGGTCATATGGTAATGCGTACATATAAGCATAATCAGGCATAGTTTGGTGGAATGCAGTATCAAATACAGCTACATTTGGTTTACCAGGCATTAACTCTTTACAAATCTCCATTCCCATGATATTTGCAGGGTTATGTAGTGGTGCTAATGGAATTAATTTTTTCATAGTGTTAATTACTTGATCTGTAACTAAAACAGATGATGCAAACTCTTCTCCACCGTGAACTGCTCTGTGTCCAATAGCTTCAATTTCATCAGTTGATTCGATAACTTTACCCTCACCATCAGTTAAAGTTCTTAAAACTAACTCAATAGCCTCTTTATGTGTTGGCATATCTAAGTCAACTTTTAGCTCTTGATCTTCACCAAACTCATGTTTTAAAACACCATCAATTCCAATTCTTTCACAGATACCTGATGCCAAATTCTCTTTTGTAACTGGGTTCATTAATTGATACTTTAACGAAGAACTTCCTGCGTTTAAAATAAATACTAACATATTTTGCTTCCTTTTTATTTGTTTGTTATTTTGATTTAAATTACTTAATTTGTGTTGCTGTAATAGCTACTAGGTTTGCAATATCATCAACTGAACAACCTCTTGAAAGGTCATTTACAGGTTTTGCTAAACCTTGAACAACAGGACCATGAGCAGCAGCTCCTGAAAATCTTTGTACTAGTTTGTATCCAATATTTCCAGACTGTAAGTCAGGGAATACAAGCACATTAGCTTTACCTGCAACTTGTGAATCAGGTGCTTTTTTAGCTCCAACAGACTCAACAATAGCAGCATCAGCTTGTAACTCACCATCAAATGGGAAATCAACATTTCTCTCTTGTAATAAATCAACAGCATACTGTACTTTATCAACTAATGGATGGTTTGCACTTCCTTTAGTTGAGAAAGATAACATAGCAACTTTAGGATCTAATCCAACAACACTAGAAGCAGTTGCCACAGTTGCACAAGCAATATCTGCAAGTTGTTCAGCATTTGGTTCTGGAATAACTGCACAATCTGCAAATAAAATTAGTCCATTATCACCAAACTTACCATCAGCTGTTTCCATAATAAATGCAGATGAAACTGTATTTATTCCAGGTGCAGTTTTAATAACTTGAATAGCAGCTTTTAAAACATCAGCAGTTGGTGAGTTAGAACCTGCAACTAAACCATCAGCATCACCAAGTCTTACCATCATACAACCAAAGAATCTAGGCTCTGTTGTCATTATTTCAGTAGCTTCTTCTTTAGTTAAACCCTTTTTCTTTCTTAGTTCAACTAACTCATCAACATATCTATCAATATTATCAAAGTTTTTTGGATCAACAATAGTTGCACCTTCAATATTCGCATCACAAGAAGATGCATCAGATTTGATTCTA
The DNA here is from genome assembly GCA_051746405.1 of Campylobacterota bacterium. Lineage (GTDB taxonomy): Bacteria > Campylobacterota > Campylobacteria > Campylobacterales > Arcobacteraceae > Arcobacter_B. Next base: position 66 of record JBNJFB010000030.1, on the reverse strand, counting down.
TCTTCATTACCAATTAAAACAACTTTTGCAGTTTTCTCTTCAAGTACTTTTTGTGCAGCTTTTAAA
>JBNJFB010000029.1:0-27974 GCA_051746405.1 Campylobacterota bacterium | reverse complement strand
TTAATATTTTTATCTATCTCATCAAAAATAAAAGATATTTTAGAGTTTGAAAAGTTGATACAAGTATGAGCTATTGAGTTTACATAAAAAAACTCTTCATCGTACTGTATTACTAATTTATCTAGTTTTTCACTATTTAAAGACTTACTCTCAAATCTAAAAATATCTTTTTTCATCATTCTACCTTTGATTAAGAAAATATATTAAAAAGTGATGTAAAAACAAAAATCAAAGTCACAAAAAATAGTAACACAATTAATATATCATAAAATACTCTTTTATTTTCACTAAATCTAGTAGGTGTCATAAAAAGAGTTTCATTTTTTGAACCTTTTGATTCTTCCATTTTTATTTTATAATCTAATCCTTTTTTATATCTTGTACTTTTTATAGTTTTTTGTAAAGATACCCAAAAAGCTAGAACTATAGGCAAAATCAACCACTCTTGCTTAAAAAAAGCTATAAAGAGTGCACCTGTAAAACCTATAATATAAAATAGTACAACTGTTAATAGTGTAAACTCAAAACTTCTTCTTAAAAAAAAGAACATACTAAAACAAATAACCACAATTACAGAGCTTATACCTATAGCTTTAAAGGTAAAATAATCTAAAATCTGATAAATTGCAACTATTAGGGGTATCATTGAAAAAAGACAATAATACCATGAGATTTTTATATTTAATTCCATTAATAAACCTATTTATCTTATTAGTTTTATTATATATTTTATTTTATAAAACTTCCTTTATCGATAATTATACATTTCTATCATATAATGTTAGCTTGAAATTTTTCAAAGGTTATAAATGCAAGATACTATTAAAATATACAAAGCAAAAGAGAATAATTTAAAAGATATAGATTTAGAGATACCAAAAAATAAGTTAATTGTTTTTACAGGACTTTCAGGTTCTGGGAAATCAACATTAGCTTTTGATACACTATATGCAGAGGGACAAAGAAGATATATTGAGTCTCTTTCTGCTTATGCTAGACAGTTTTTAGACAAGGTTGGTAAACCAGATGTGGAAAGAATTGAAGGTCTTACTCCTGCTATTGCAATTGACCAAAAAACAACCTCTAAAAATCCAAGGTCCACTGTGGGAACAATAACTGAGGTTTATGACTATTTTAGACTACTTTATGCAAGAATTGGTAAACAACATTGTCATAAGTGTGGAGAGCCCATCTCTCAAATGAGCGCAGCAGATATTATTGAACAAGTTCACACACTCCCACAAGATGCAAAGATTATAATATTAGCACCTTTAATAAATAGAAAAAAAGGTACTTTTGCTGATTTGCTTGAGAGTTTAAGAGGTAAAGGTTATGTAAGAGCTATGATTGATGGTGTTATGGTAAGGCTTGATGAAGAGATTGAGCTTTCTAAAACACAAATGCACACAATAAAAGTTGTAATTGATAGGGTTGTTGTAAAAGATGAGAATAAAGATAGAATAGCTCAAGATGTGGAGAAGGGATTAAAAGAGAGTTTTGGTGAATTAGAAATTGAAGTGATAAATCACGACAAACTAGATTGCGAAAAACATATACACTACAGTGAACACATGGCTTGTTTTGACTGTAAAATATCTTTTGAACCACTGGAGCCATTATCTTTTTCATTTAACTCACCTAAAGGTGCATGTGGTTCTTGTGATGGCTTAGGTATTAGATACTCACTTGATATGAAAAAGGTAATTGATGAAGAGCAATCAATACAAAATGGTGCTATAAAAATAATTTATGGATTTAATAAAGGCTACTACTTTAAGATGCTTACAGCCTTTTGTGAAGCAGCTGGTATTGATACATCTATACCATTTAAAGAGTTGCCAATGCATCAACAAAAATCCATACTTCATGGTGGAGTAGAAGATGCAAAATTTACATGGAAAAGACATAGACTAACTAGAAGATGGGAAGGTATTGTAAAAATTGCGTATAATATGGTCAAAGATGAAAAAGATATGGCTGATTATATGACCGAAAAAACTTGTGATTCATGTGATGGAAACAGACTAAAACCATCATCACAAAGTGTTTATGTAGCAAATAAAACAATTGGTGAAATAATAAATAAACCAATAGAGGATGCCCATGCATTTTTTCAAGATGATAAAAACTTTGAGTATTTAAATGACCAAGGTAAAATGATAGCAACTCCTATTTTAAAAGAGATAAAAGAGAGAGTATTTTTCTTATATGATGTGGGGCTTGGATATATTACTTTAGGAAGAGATGCAAGAACTATAAGTGGTGGTGAAGCCCAAAGAATTAGAGTAGCCTCTCAAATTGGTTCGGGACTTACAGGTGTTATGTATGTACTTGATGAACCCTCAATTGGCTTACATGAAAGAGATACAAATAGATTAATCAAAACATTAAAAGCTTTACAAGAAAAAGGAAATACAGTTATTGTAGTTGAGCATGATAAGGAGACTATTGAGTCTTCTGATTTTATTGTTGATATTGGACCAAATGCAGGTAAATATGGTGGTGAAGTTGTATTTGCAGGAACACTTGAACAAATGCACAAAGCAAAAACTTTAACAGCTGATTATATGACAGGTAAAAAATCTGTTAACCACATCTATGATAGAAAGCAAGAAGAGTATATAAAAATAAAAAATGTTAATATAAATAATATTGAAAAACTTGATGTTCAAATCCCTCTTAAAAATCTTGTAGCTATTACAGGAGTTAGTGGAAGCGGTAAGTCTTCACTAATTTTACAAACTTTACTACCTGTGGCAAAAGAGCTTTTAAACCATGCAAAAAAAGTTAAAAAAGTTGATGGGGTAGAAATAGATGGTTTAGAAAAACTTGATAAAGTTATCTACTTAGATCAATCACCAATTGGTAGAACCCCAAGAAGTAATCCCGCAACATATACAGGCTTAATGGATGAGATTAGAACCCTATTTTCTAAGACAAAAGAGGCTCAATTAAGAGGTTATAAAATAGGTAGATTCTCATTTAATGTTAAAGGTGGAAGATGTGAAAAGTGTCAAGGTGAAGGTGAAATAAAAATAGAGATGCACTTTTTACCTGATATTATGGTTAAATGTGATGATTGTCAAGGAAAAAGATATAACCCGCAAACATTAGAGATTTTATATAAAGGTAAAAGTATATCTGATGTTTTAAGTATGAGTGTTGATGAGGCTTTAGAGTTTTTCATAAAAGTTCCAAAAATCTATGCAAAACTAAAGACTTTAAGTGATGTTGGACTTGGTTATATTACCTTAGGACAAAATGCTATTACCCTATCAGGTGGTGAAGCTCAAAGAATTAAATTAAGTAAAGAGTTAAGTAAGAAAGATACAGGAAGTACTCTTTATATTTTAGATGAGCCAACTACAGGTCTTCACTTTGCTGATGTGGATAGACTTACAAAGGTTCTTCACCACTTAGTTGAGTATGGTAACTCTGTTTTAGTAATTGAACATAACTTAGATGTTATTAAAAACTCAGATTGGATTATTGATGTGGGTCCTGAGGGTGGAAATAAAGGTGGTAAACTAGTTGATGAGGGAACCCCAAAGCAACTTGTAAAAAATCACAAAAAATCAGGTTCATACACAGGATACTACCTAGAAAAAGAGTTTAAAAGTAAATGAAAATAGCACAAGATGTTTCTTAAATTAAGAAACATCTTGTTGTGCTTGACTTTGTAAGAATGCTTTTAATCGCATCATTTCCTCAGTTGGATATTGGCTTTCAGACTCACCTCTTTGGGCTTTTACGTAAAAGTCTTTTGAGGAGTCATTAAAACCAAAGTTCATGTTAGTTAGTACATACTCATAACTGTTTTTTGCAGATTCATTTTTGGCTTTTTGTAAAGACGAAGTTTCACCTGCTTTTAAGAACTCTTCTTTTCTTAACTCATTTAGGTTAGAAGTTCCTTCATTGAGTTTAGCATCTGAAGAGGCTTGAATTTGTTCTAACTGTACTGACCGATTATCTTTATATTGGTCAAGATTAGCTACTAAACCATATTCCATAATAACCTCCTTCAAGTTTTATACTCTCACTTAAAATATTATACAAAAATTTTATTGTTTTTGTCAAAAAATTAAGTTTTTTTTGATATGATTAGTTACTATTTTTAACTTAAAGGAGTCTTTATTGGAAGATAATTCCCCGAGGTGCAGTTTTAATAAAAGTGAGCCCCAATGGAAATATTAATTTTACTTTTTTTTGCCGTTGTTGGAACATCTTTTTTATGTTCCGTGTTAGAGTCTATTCTACTTTCAACTAATATGTCTTATATATCTGTTCTTGAAGAGAATGATCCAAATGCTGGAAAGCTTTTAAAAAAGCTAAAAATCGACATAGACAGTTCTATTGCTTCAATTTTAATTTTAAATACTATAGCAAATACATTAGGTGCAACTGCAATTGGTGTACAAGCTCAAAGTGTATTTCAAGCTGACAAAACACTAGTTATGTTAACTTCTATTGTTTTAACATTTATGATTTTGTTTATTGCTGAGATTATTCCTAAAACAATTGGTGCTGTTTATTGGAAACAGTTAGCACCAGGTGCTGCAAGAATAATAAGCTTTTTTATTATTATAACCTTCCCTATCATAAAAATGACACAATTCGTAACAAAGAAGATTAGTTCTGATAATTCAGATTCTATATCAAGAGAGGAGTTAATACACTCTACTTTATTAAGCGAGGAAGAGGGAGTTATCGGCGATCTTGAGTCAGATATAATTGAGAATACTCTTACATTAAACAATATTCGAGTTAAAGATATTTTAACCCCTAGGTCAGTAGTATATGCTATAGACAAGGATACTTCAATAAAAGATGTTATTGAGGATAAAAGAACATTTAAATTCTCAAGAGTTCCTGTTTATGATAAGAGTATTGATAATATTGTTGGTTTAGTTTTAACTAAAAAACTTTTTAAGCAAGCAATTGTTAACAAAAATGTTAATATCGAAACTATTATGAAACCTGTTATTTCATTAAATGAGAATATCCCTGTTTCAAAAGCATTGAGTATGTTCATTAGAAAAAAAGAGCATATGTTTGTTGTTGCAGATTCTTATGATCAAACTGAGGGTATTGTTACTTTAGAGGATTGTATAGAGACACTCTTAGGACTTGAAATAATGGATGAATCTGACACAACTGCAGATATGAGAAGACTAGCTTTAAATAAAATGAAAGCAAAAAGAAAAGAAAAGGAGAGAAAAAATGAGTTTAAAAAATACAGTAATTAGTATTTTTGTGGTATTTATTTTGGCACTAATGCTAGGTGAAGGTGAGCCAGAACCACTAGCACAATGGTCTTATGAAAAAGAAGATGGTCCAAAAAAATGGGCTTCATTAGATGATAGATATTTTATGTGTGGTGAGGGTAAAAACCAATCACCTATTAATATCTCAAATGCAGTAGAAGCTAATCTAGCTACACTTACACTAAATGGCAATAGTAATGCAAATACATTTGTAAATACAGGTAACTCTTTAGAAGTTAACTTTTCAAATGGAAACCAATTAGTAGTAAATGATGAGACATATAATCTAAAAAAACTTAGTTTTCATACACCAAGTGAACACACTATTGATGGAAAAAACTTTCCTTTAGAAGCACAACTTGTTCATACAAATGGTTCAAACTTAGCTATTATTGCAGTTATGTTTGAAGTTGGAGATGATAATATTGTTTTAAATAAACTATTTAGAAATTTCCCAGAGCAAGAAGGTGATAGAAATGAACTAAAATCTGAGGTTAAAGGTTATGAACTTTTACCTACTAATAAAGATTACTATAAATATAGTGGTTCAATGACAACTCCTCCTTGTACAGAGGGTGCAAAATGGTTTGTTTTAAAAACACCTATTAAACTATCTCAAAGTCAATTAGATGATTTCAAAGAGGCAATGCCTGAAAATAATAGACCACTACAAGAGTTAAACTCTAGAACTATTTTAGACTAAAAGCTACGTAATGCTTAAAAGGAGACTCTCCTTTTAAGCTAAATTTCAAACCTATTATCAATCAAATATTTTATTTTACATCTTTATTTGAAGTAAAGATATTACCATCTCCTGAAATTAATATAGCCAAGCTTTTTGTATTGTCAAACTGAGAAAGAATTATTAAAAGTATCATCATCAAAGGCACAGATAAAAACATACCAACTGTTCCCCACATTGCACCCCAAACTACCAATGATAGAATAACTACAAATTGAGAGATATTTAACCTATTTCCCATAAGCCTTGGATAAACTATATTTCCTATTAAAAACTGAATAGTACCCAAAGATGCAACTAAAAAAACTATATTAGATAAGTCATCAAACTGTACAAATGCAAATGCTGTTGGTAAAACAACTGCAATAACACTTCCAATTGTAGGTATGAAGTTTAATATAAAAGCGATAAAGCCCCAAAGAACTGCACCTTGTAAAGAGAAAAATTCACATATAAAATATGTAAGAAGTCCTGTTGACATACTTATAATTGTTGTAATTGAAATATACATTCTAATAGTATCTGATATTGATTCAAGAATACTTTTTACTTTTTTTCTATGGTCATTATTTTTAAATATTGCATTAATTTTTGCATTAAAGAATCGTTGGTCGATTAATAAAAATAGTACATAAAGTAGTATTTGCATAATATTTCCAACTATTGTACTAAAAGCTGCTATTATTTTATTTACTATAGATGCAAAACTAAACTGTTCAAATACTTTATTGAATTTTTCAGAGATATCAAAGCCAGAGGTTTCTGATATTTTAGCTACTATATTATTAAACTTACTATCAAGTTGAGAAATTGTACCACCTAAATCACCAATACTAGAAGCAATAAAACTTCCCATTACAAACATTGTACTAAATATAATTGTAAGGGACAAAGGGATTGCTAAAAAGTTACCAATATTTGAATCAAAATAAGGTAGAGTTCTTATTTGATTTGCTAATGCATTTATCAAAAACCAAATTAATATTGCAATTGCTATAGGCGTTAAAATATTATTAAGCGTTGATAAAGCATAAATTATTAAAGACATAAATGCAAAGAAGTAGAACATCGAAGCAAAATTTGTATTATAAACTTTCTCTTCACTCTTTTGTTTTGTAACAATATTATTATCTAGATTATCCAAAATATTTTACCTTTTTAAATTTATCTATCTCTTCTCTCATAGTATTTACATAACCCCGAACACTGGTATATAAGTAAAAAATTGATTGAACCATAAAGAAATAGAAACTATTAATATACCCTATATATACAAATATCACATCAGCTACGAAAAAACATATAAATGCATAACCTCTGATTTTATGATTATGGCTTGATAATAAGTAGCTACCTAAAATAGCAATTGAAGCTGCAGTTAAATCTAAAGGCAACACACTAAAATCGATATTTGCCATATTTGGAACAACTGTTTTTAAAAGTGCAAATATATAAACTAATACTATTAAAGATATTATCAATGAGTCCCTTAATCTACTATTTGTTAATTTGTAAATTCCTATTATTGCAGTTATAAAAAAAAGAATCATTTGAATAATTACAGGAACTTTCCCAACAAGAGTAAAAAATGTAAGTAGTGCTAAATTTGATACAAAAAAGCTAACAAAGCCCCAATATATTGGTCTTGTATTATGTTTAGAGCTTCTTGACATCAAAAATGCACCAATTATTGAAAATATTGCACCAATTATTTCTAATATTATCATCTACTCTACTTTAAATATTATTTATTTGATTAAATATAGTTTTTCTTTTATAAAATTGATATTATTTATAAAAAGTTGATGTTTATTTTCAAGTACTTTTAGAAAAAACCTAACCTCTGCACTTGTAAAACCATCTGGCTCTTTATCTTTTATGGATACTTGGTCATTAAAATATCTTACTCTTTTTAAAACCTTATTTGATAGTTTCACATAATATACTAAATCTAATTGTGTTTGATTTACTTTTTCTATTGTTACTAATACTTTTTGGTTTTGTTCATTTTTGATTTGGTAGTTTATATTTGGAAATAGAGTATTAAAATCTTCAATTGATAAATACCCAATATAAAGCTTTGTATAAATATCAAAAAAAAGTTTCAACTTATAAGATGAGAAAAACTTTAAATCAACTATAAACTTTGGATTTGAGCGACTTCTATCTAAAATCCATTGAAGAGTTGGAAAATATTGAAACTTTTTATACTTAATAGTAAAAGCCTCTACAAATTTCCTATGAGATGGAGCTTTTAGTGTTTTTAAACTTTTATTACTCTTTTTAGAAAAAATTATATTTTTTATTAACCTATCATCTTCAATATCGTTTGTTACCCAAACAGTAGCATATGAGGGAAAATTTTTAATACCAACTGAACCTTTTGTTAAAACAATTAAGGCTTTTATGTTTAAACTTGGAAATATAAGTTTTAAAAGTGCATACTTTTTGTCTAATCTTTTATTTAAACTTGAAGTTTTTTTCGATGTGCTCATTTCAACAAAATAGACTGAATCATCTGTAAAAAAAAGTGCGTCAAACTCACTTATATCTTTATATGATGATTTATAAACTATTTGTGAACTTCTATCAATTAAAAGCCCACTTTTTATATATTTACTCTCTTTATCTTGATATGGACCTTTAATTATAAATCTTTTTATGTCATTATTTTTAAAAGCATAATCAACTAAAAGTTCATAAACAATATTTTCATAAACTTCACCTTTAAAACTTCCATAAGCTGAAATATATGCAGATGAATCTGTTGAAATATTATCTTTTAATAAAGCTTTTAAGTTTTTACTATCATATGAGTAATGAAAAAGTCTTTTTTCTATATCTTTGAAATTTAAGTCTTTTATTTTTTGTGTTATATTAAATTTATGCAATTTTTAAGTAGCTTTTAGCATTTCCTTTCTAGTGTTACTATTATTATACCCAAATCAAAGTTAATTATAAATATTTGATAAAATCACTCTGTTTAATTTGATTATTCTTTACTTTATGATATAAATATTATTTATGAAAGTTGGGAATCAATATGAAAAATAATGAAAAAGACAATTTATTACAAAAAGCCAAACAACTAACCGTAGTATTTGTATCCAAAGAAGTTCAAGATACTAAGTTCTCTTGGTTTATTAAAAGTTTTTTTGAAGAAGTAATTTTTTTTAAAGATGGACTTGAAGCATTAGAAATAGTATATAAACAAAAAATTCCTATTTTGATAACATATCCAGATATTGATGGAATTGATGGTTTTGATTTAATAGAAAAAGCAAGAAGTCATAATGAAAACCTAATAACTATTATTTACTCAGAAGAACAAAAAAGCGAAGAGTTTATCAAAAGTATAAATTTAGGTGTTGATGGTTTTGTCACACAAACTTGCGAAGAAAAAGAGTTTTTAGACATAATTAAAAGATCTATTTCAAAAACTAAACTAACTCTTGAGCATAAAAAAATAAAAAAAGATTTAGATGTACTAATGCAGTATCAAGATATTGTTAATAAAAGTACAATAATTTCAAAAACAAATAAAAGTGGTGTAATAACTTATGTAAATGAAAACTTTTGTAAGATAACAGGCTATACACAAGAAGAGTTAATAGGTAGAAATCATAATATTATAAGACATCCCGATAATCCCAAAGAGCTTTTTAAAAAAATATGGAAAACAATTTTACAAAGAAAAGAAAAATGGACAGGTATAATAAAAAATTTAACAAAAGATGGTAAAACTTACTATGTAAAAACTACTATTGAACCCATACTTGATGACTCAGGAGAGATAATAGAGTTTATAAGTGCTAGAAGTAATGTAAATACTATTATGAGTGATAAAAAACAACTTATTGATAAAATTGATGCTAGTAATTTATCTATCTTAATTCTAATAGAGATTGAAGAGTTTGATGTTTTAGATAAGTTTTATAATATAGAGACAATTACAAAAATTGAAAAATCTTTTGGCTACAACATTTTAACTAATCTACCTACTAGTTATGTGTTTGAAAATGTGTATAATATTGGAAATGGTAGATTTGCTTTATTAACTGACTTTTTTGCTTACTCTAAATATGAACAGGATTTATCTATTTATTTAGAAGAGTTTATGGATAATATCAAAAACTCTACCTTTGTTGTAAATGATATTGAGTATGATTTTGATATAGTACTTAGTTACTCTTTTGGCAAAGAGCATCTCTTTGAAGATGCAAAATGTGGATTAGAGAATGCATCTAAAGAGAAAAAACTAATAAAATACTCAAATGACTCCTCAATAAAAGAGCACGTGGAAGCTAAAAAAAATATTGAAGTTATGAAAATGGTAAAAATTGCATTAGATAGTTATAAGATAATCTCATACTTTCAACCAATTATTAATAATAAAACAAAAGAGATTGAAAAATATGAATCATTAGTTAGATTAGTTGATGAAGACAATAAAGTTTTATCACCATTTATTTTTCTTGATATTTCTAAAAAAGGAAGTTATTATACAAAAATTACCCATAGAGTTTTAGAAAACTCTTTTAAGATACTAGATACCATATCAACAAAATTATCTATAAACCTATCCTCTTTAGATATTGAAAAAGAGGATACTAGAAAAAAGTTATTTGAACTTCTAAATGAGCATAAACAACACTCAAATAGAATAATCTTTGAACTTTTAGAAGATGAGAATGTAAAAGATTTTAACTTAATAAAACTCTTTATTAAAAAAGTAAAAAGAATGGGTGTTCAAATTGCCATAGATGATTTTGGTTCTGGATATTCAAACTTTGAAAGATTATTAAACTTTGAACCTGATATACTAAAAATTGATGGCTCTTTAGTTAAAAATATTGTTCATGATGAGTATAGTAGAAATATAGTTGAGACAATTGTAAACTTTGCTAAAAAACAAAATATCGTAACAGTTGCTGAGTATGTGGAGAATGAAGAGATTTTCAATATTTTAAATGATTTAGGAGTTGATTACTCCCAAGGGTACTACTTTGGCAAACCTGCTAGTTTAGAAATAGAAGAAAAGATTAAATAGGAGTTAAATATGGCTAAAAATGTACTAATAACAGGTTGTAGTTCTGGATTAGGGCTAGCTTTGAGCAAGCTTTACCTTCAAATGGGTTACAATGTTTATGGAATAAGTAGGACAAAACCGCAAATACAGCATGAGAACTTCTATTTTGAGCTATTTGATTTATCAAATATTGAAGCTATAAAAGATGGTTTAACTCAGTTTATAATCACAGCAGAAGAGTTTGAAATAGTTTTTTTAAATGCTGGAAAACTAGGAACTATCAAACCATCAGTGGATGTATCAACAAAAGAGTTAAATGATGTTTATGAGTTAAATGTTTATGCAAATAAAGAGATATTAGACATACTATACAATATAAAAGTTGATAATATCATAGCAATATCATCAGGTGCTTCAAAAAATGGTTCAAAAGGTTGGGCTTCATACTCTTTATCAAAAGCAGGTTTAAATATGCTTATAAACTTATACTCAAAAGAGCTACTTCAAACAAAATTGATAGCATTAGCCCCTGGAGTTATAGAAACACCTATGACAGACTACATAAGATTTGATATAGATGATGAAAAATTTCCATCTGCAAAGAGATTAAAAGAAGGCAAAATTCAAACAGCAACACAAGCTGCTAATAATATTTTTGATTTTATACAAAAAGTAGATAACTTTAATTCAGGTGATTTTATTGATATAAGAGACTTATAGATTTCTTAAGTATTTTAACCAGCTTTAAACACAAAAATGTTATTTTGATAGGTTAGCTAAAAAAAACTCTACTGTTAAGGTTTAAAATGCAAAAAAGTTTCAAAAACTATATATTCTCAAGCAAAATAATACTAGTTTCCATTATCTTTGTAATCTGCTTTATTTTTAGTACATATCTTCACTCAACACTTACTAAAGATGAAGCGATAAAACATTCAACAACAATTTCAAACCAAGTATTCTCATCCATGTATCAAATAATGAGAAAAGGTTGGAGTAAAGAGGATTTAGAACTATTTTCAAAATCCCTTGAGAAAAATTTTGAGAATAGTGATTATAAAATAAATATTTATAGGTCAAAACCTGTAGAGGAGATGTTTGGAAAAATTCCAGAGAGAAAAAAAGACTCAACAATAGAAAAAATCTTAAAAAATGAAGATACAAAAACAAAATTTTTTGAAGATAATATGGTTAGAAATATTCTACCACTTGAAGCTTCATCTGAATGTATGAAGTGTCACTCAAATGTTAAGCAAGGTGATGTACTAGGTGCTGTGGAAGTAAAACAGGATTTAAGTGATATATTTTATCAATCAAAACTACAATACATAACATTCTTTTTGATAATTATTCCTTTATTTATAATAGTAGCTTTTATCTCATCTAGATATACCACAAGAAAAGTGACCAAAAGTTTAGATTTATTTCAAGATAGAGTTAAAAAAATAAACTCTGTAAGTGATTTTAAACAGTTTAATTCAAAAGATATAGATTTACACTTTAAAGAGTTTAATGAAATAATTAAAAATGTAGACTCAATGGCAAATCAATTAAAAGATGTGGCAGTTGATAAAGAGCTTTTAGAGTTTGAAATAAGACTTTTAGATAAGTTTATAATAACCTCTGATGTTGTAAAAGATTGGAGAGAGTACATAAGTGACCTACTACTTGAAATAAACAAAATAATGGATACATATACTTTAATGACTATGTTTAGAGTAGGAGATGATCAGTTTGAAGTTGATATTTTCTGGCTTGGAACTCCAAAAGATAAAATAAAAGAGTTTTTTGAAGAGCATATAAATAACTTGATTAAAAGCTCAGACTACTTTGAGGGAATGAGTGATTTTAAAATAAAACATGTTATTGCAAATAGAGGTTTAAAACTCGATAACTTAAAAAAAGAGGATGTTGAGTATAGGTCAAAATCACTCTTCTTAGATACTCCAAAAATTGGTGGAATTGTTGGTATTGGATTACAATCAAAATTAGCAAATGACCCTGTAAGATATATAGTAATTGATTCTATACTAACAACTATGGCTAACCTAGTTGGTTCTGTAAAAGCTATTCATAAATATACACAAGACTTAGAGTATTATGCAGCAAGAGATCCATTAACAGACCTTTTTAACCAAAGAGTTTTCAATGATATGATGAGCTATGAAGTAAAAAGAGCTAAAAATCACAAATATCCATTTGCATTAATGGTCATAGATTGTGATAACTTTAAACCTATCAATGACAATTTTGGACATACATTTGGAGATAAATTTCTTCAAACTATTGCAGATATTTTAGAAAATGAGAAAAGAGATGAAGATATTGTAGCTAGATATGGTGGAGATGAGTTTACAATGATTCTACCTGAGTGTGATATAAATGGTGCTAAAACAGTTGCAAATAGAATATCAAATGCCGTTGCAAACAAAAAACTTCTTGCACCTGATAATACAAATGTTGGTATTACTATATCTATTGGTATTTGTGTTTACCCTACTCACTCTTTATGTCAAACTGAAATGTTTATAATAGCAGACCATATGATGTATGAAGCAAAAGATGAAGGTAAAAACTCAATTAAAATTCCATCACCTGAAGATATTACCTTTATTTTAAAGCAGAATCAAAAGAAATCTGCACTATTAATAAGTGCAATAGAAAATGATGAGATTTACCCATATTTTCAACCAATAAGACCAACAAATGAGAGCTCAGATGAAGTTATAATCCATGAACTACTAATGAGAATAAAACATGATAATAAAGTAATTTCCGCAAATGAGTTTATAGAAATGGCTGAATCTAGAGGTTTAATAAATAAAATGGACCTTATGGTTATTGAAAAAGCATTCAAAAAAATAAAAGAGACCTGTTATAAAGGTGCTTTATTTATTAATCTATCTCCAAAAACTCTTATTGTAGGAGATTTTATCAATAAAGTAAGTGATTTAGTTGATAAGTATGAAATTGACAAAAATATTATTGTATTTGAAATAACAGAGAGAGAAACAGTAAAAAACTTCTCGTTGCTTGAAGCTTTTGTTAAAAACCTAAAAGCAGAAGGCTTTAAATTTGCAATTGATGATTTCGGTTCTGGCTTCTCATCATTTCACTACATAAAGAAGTTTCCTATTGATTATTTAAAAATTGATGGAGACTTTATTTTAAGCTTAAATAAAGACAAGAAAGATAAAGCATTTGTAAATAGTATATCAACCCTAGCTAAGGAGTTAAATGTACAGACTATTGCAGAGTTTGTTGAAAGCCAAGAAATTCAAGATACACTAAAGGATTTAGATATTACTTATTGTCAAGGTTACCATATAGGAAAACCATCAGAAAACTTTTTATCTTTAAAATAAGCATTTAAAATTACTTTAGGAGACTCAATGACAGAAGAAAATATAGTTATATTTGTTTTAGGTTCACTTTTTATCCTTGGATTAATTGCAGATATTGTTGGACGATTCACTATTTTACCAAGAGTTACTATTTTGCTTATATGTGGAGTGTTAATTGGACCATTTGCCCTTGATCTATTACCAAACTTTTTTGTAGATCGTTGGTTTAGTATTATTACTGATATTGCTCTTGGGATGATAGGGTTTCTTTTAGGTCAAAACCTAACAGCAAAAAAGTTTAAACAAATAGGTAAAGGAGTTGTATTTACATCTTTATCAAAAGTTTTAACCACCTATATAATTGTATTTATTCTATTATCACTAGCTGGAATAGAGTTTCCTATAGCATTAATTGTCGCAGCAATTGCTTCACCTTCAGCTCCTGCAGCTATTTATGATGTTATTAAAGAGATAAAGGTTTCCAATAAGTTTAGTCAAAGAGTTTTAAATATTGTAGCTATTGATGATGTTTGGGGTCTTATTGTATTTATATTTTCTATGGCTGTTGTTGGGACATTTGTTAAAGAAGGTGCATGGATAGAACATACTAAAACAGGAGTTATTGAACTTTTTGGAAGTATTATGTTAGGTGCTGTATTTGGGCTATTAGTTACTTGGTTAACAGGAAGAATTCAAAAAGGAGAGCCAACACAAGCAGAAGCATTAGGCTCTGTATTTTTAGCTGTTTCTATTGCAAAATATTTTGAATTGTCCCCTATTTTAACTACTATGATTTTAGGTGCATTTGTTGCAAACTTTGCTCATCATCACAAAAGACCTTTTACTGCTATTGAAGGTCTTGAGTGGCCCTTTATGATTATATTCTTCCTTTTAGCTGGGGCCTCACTTCATTTAGATGCAATTGTAGAAGTTGGATTCATAGGTATTATCTATATTATTGCAAGAACCTTAGGAATATACTTAGGAGCAGCACTTGGCTCAAAATTAAGTGGTTGGGATGAGTTTAGTAAAAAAAATATTGGTAAAACTCTTTTTCCTCAAGCAGGAGTAGCAATTGGTCTTGCACTAGTAGCAGGACAGAAATATCCTGAATTTAATGATACTATCCTTCCAATAATCATAGGAACAACTGTATTCTTTGAGCTTATTGGACCTGTTATATCAAGAAGAGTATTACAAAACTCTAAAAAGGATTATATCTAAAAACTAAATTTTTTAAAGCTTTCTGCTCATCAAAAGAGGGAAAGCTATCTATATTTGATAGTTTTTTTACATATGTAAAATCTTTAGCATTGTTTTTAAAAATCCCTTTTATAAAGCTCTCATCTAACATTGGGTCATTTAAACAAGCTAAAACTAAACTATCTTTATTGCATAAGTCTTTAAGTCTCTTAATAATTTTTTCATAATCTTTTGTAGCTGCAAAACTTCCTTTTTGAAAAGAAGGTGGGTCTATAATAACTATATCATATGGACCATATTTTTTAATTCTACCCCATGACTTTAGTATATTATATGGTAAAAATTTTACATTTTTTGTATCAAGTCCATTTATATGATGATTCTTTCTTCCTACGTTTAAAGCATTTTTCGCCATATCAACATTCACAACGCTTTTTGCTTTATTAGCTAAACTAACTACAGAAAAAGAACAGGTGTATGAAAAAAGATTTAATACATTACAGTTTTTAGATATTTTTGAGATAAATTCACGACCATTTTTCATATCAAGAAATAGCCCTATATTTCTATTCTTAAAGTTTATATGATATTTTAAACCATTTTCTATAGCTTCATACTCTTGAATATTTTCACCAAATAAAACCTCAAACTTATCTGCATATTTTTCATATTTTTTTTGTAATATTACAGACTTAAAGTCATAAGTTTTAAAAATATCTTCAAATAACAAAGTAAGCTCATCTTGTAAACCATCAGGTATTTTTTCATAAAGACATACAAGTAATACTTCATTTATAGAATCAACTGTCAAAAACTCATATGCTTTATAGAAGTTTCCCCTACCATGAAATAGACGAATTACCTCTTCTGATTTATATTTTAAATTATTAATTATAGTTAATTTTAGTTCATCAATATTCATTTTCACTTCTTTATTTTATTAATTTATTATATTAAAATAAGTAAAAACTCTTCTGAATTAGAAAATAAAATATCAAAAGCTTAAGTTTTGTAGCGTAAAATCATAACTAGTAACCAAAGAATTTGGCTACTTAGTTATCAAATACTAATATGAAAGAAGTTTTTTATATAAAGTCTCTACAGCAGCATCTGCTATATTTTGTGATAAGCCTATATGAAGTGAAACTTTAGAAGGACTCATATCAAACATATCTATTGAGATATTACTCTCTTTAAGTGCTGTAATTGCATCAACAACAGCAAAAGTATTCTCTTTTAGTCCAATACCAACTAAAGTAATTACAGATAGATTATAAGTCACATAAATATTGTTTGTTCTTAATCTTCTCTCAACTTCTCGTCTTAGATTATTAATATTACCTTTTAAATCTTCTTGGTCAACAAAAATTGCAATATCATCCTTATCAGTTGGATAGTGATAAGTATTTATATTAAACTCTGAGAATATTTTAAGTAACTCAGCAGAGAATCCAATTTCATCAGCTAACATATCTTTTTGTAAGTGGATAGAAGCCATATTGTCAAGCTTTGCAATACCAACAAAATCCTCCATAGGAACTCTCTCATTTAAAATTATAGTTCCCTCATGTTCTGGATTATTTGTATTTCTAATATTAATAGGTATCTTACTTTTTTTACAATTTAACATTGCATCAAAGTGGAATACATTAAACCCTTTTGAGCTTAAAAGTCTTAAC
Organism: Campylobacterota bacterium; assembly: GCA_051746405.1. Classification (GTDB taxonomy): domain Bacteria; phylum Campylobacterota; class Campylobacteria; order Campylobacterales; family Arcobacteraceae; genus Arcobacter_B. The sequence continues at coordinate 10,713 of JBNJFB010000029.1, read as the reverse complement.
TCTTTAAAAGTAAGTCTTGGAATAACATCAGCATCTTGAATAACTCTTGGATCAACTTCATAAACTCCATTTGTGTCAGTCCAGTTTTCATAAATATCTGCATCAATTGCATAAGCTAACTCACCACCTGTTAAGTCTGAACCACCTCTACTCATAACTGCAATCTCTTTATCTTTTGTAATACCATAGAAACCAGGTACTAAATATACTATATCTTTTTCAAAAGTAAACTTCTTTTTAATGTTGTCATAAGTCTGTTTTTGTACTTTTCCATCTACAAAATCTTTGCTTAAAATAAAACCAAACTCTTCAGGAAGCATCAGTTTTGTATTTAAACCATTCTTTTTCATGTAATCAACAATTATTTTAGCGTTATAGTGTTCACCTCTAGATAGGAAAAAAGCTTCTCTTTTTGCACCTTCAAAACTACAGTTTATAATATCTCTTTCAATATCTTCAAGAACTTTTTTCTTATCTATATTTAAATCATCACAAAGTTTATCAAACTTTTCAAGAATCGCGTTTAGACTCTGTTCTGTTGATATATCAATTTTTTGTTCACAAAAATGTTTTCCATTTGTTGCTAAGTTTAAAAGATGATCAGTTATTTTTTCGCCATGTGTTTCATCCCTACCAGGAGCAGATACAACAATAACTCTTCTTTGCTTATCACTTTTAACTATATTAAACACTTTTTTTATTTGCATGGAGTCTCTTACTGAACTACCACCAAACTTACAAACTTTTACATTCATACTTATTATTTCCTCTTTTATGATTATCTTCTAAGTTTTAACTTATAGAAGAATAAAATATTTTTAACTTTATTAGTATATCAAATTATTTCAATGGTTCAAAATCTGTTAAACATAAAAAATCTGCTCTTGATGTTTTTGCACCAAAAGGCTTGTAAGGAGTATTTTCAACAGAGTTAAATACAAAAAATGAGTTTGTTCTGTCATATGGTGATATATTATCTGGACTTCCATGTAGTATATTACCATCATGTATTACTAAAGTTCCAGCCTTTCCATAAACACCTTTTACTTCACTATTTTTTGTTAGATGCTTAACTGCATCAATACTTGGCACCCCATACTCTTGTTTTTTTAAAGACATTTTATAGTTATCATCAGGAGTATAACCCTCACAAGAAACATACTCTTTATGACTTCCTGGAATAACATATAAAGGACCATTATACTCTGTATTATCAGTTAGCATGACCCATGCAGTTAAACATCTACATTTTGGTAATCCATCTTCACAATGCCATGTTTCAAAATCACTATGCCACGGAAAAGATTTCCCCTTATATGCAGGTTTTATATTTATTCTACTGTGATGTATATAAACATCTCCACCCAATAGCTGTTTAACTTTATCTAAAATTCTATCATCTTTTGAAACTTTTTCATAAACCTTGCTAAATAGATGTTGATTAAAAACAGTTCTAAGCTCTTTGCTATCTTGTTCAGTAATAAACTCTTCTTTTTGTCTTAAATCTTCATCATACTTAAGTCTTTCAAGTTCATCTTTCATCTGTTTAACTTCATGGTTTGAAAAAACATTTGGTAATGCAATAAAACCATTTTTCTCATAATCATTAAGCTCTTTTTTACTTAACGAATTTTTTCCATATGATTCATCACTATAAACGCAAGGACAATACCTTTTTAAAATCTGCTCTTCTCTTCCTCTTGATGGATATAAATCTTTCAATTTTTTCTCCTTTTCATTAAGATTAGTTTCTGATTGATTATACTACTTGATATCCCCTATGCCTTATAGTACTAATAAAATTATCCTGAAAAGTGTTTTTAATACCTTTTCTTATAATATTTATATTTACTTCTACAACATTACGAACAACCCATTCAGGATCATCCCAAATTACATCTAATATCTCATCTTTTGAGATTGATGACCTATGTCTATTTTTAATTAAATACATTAAAATACTAAAAGGCTTACCTTTCATTACAAGTTTGTTATTATCTCTGTCAGTTAGTGAGTTTTCTAATGTGTCAATTACGTATTTGTCTTTAAAAATAAATTTACTTTGAAAGTTTTCCCTATGAATTGATTCAAGTTTTGCTAAGAGTAAATCATTACAAATTGGTTCTTTAAGTATAGATAGTGCACCTGCTTTTAGTAGCTTCTTTTCAAAAGTCACTTCTTTAACATCAGTTATAATTATTACAGCTGTTAATCTGGGGTTAACGTATCTTAATATTCTTTTTAAACTATTGTAACAATTACTTTTAAGAATTATCATATTGTAATATCTGACTTCACAATGGTATATGGCATCTTCCATATCACTTGCACAGTCACATATATAAAACTCTTCTTCATGTAATTTATTAATTAGTTTCATATTAACATCTAATGATAATAAACGCATGAATTATAACTTTATCCTTTTCTTATTATTTTCATCAAAAACTAAAGTTAATAAGTCCTGCTCTAATAGTAACTCTTTTAGTGCACAAACTTCTATTTCACTTAACTTACTAAAGTATTTTTTGATTTTGTCCACAGCAACATCAATATTAGAGTCATCAGATAACTCTAATATCAATGAATTGTCGCTTAAAACTACTTTTTGATTTCTTAATCGAAGTCCCGAAAAGTTGCTAACTAGTTTAAAAAACTTTAGCTTCTCTTCTTTTGGTATCTTTAAATAGTTTTTAATGTATACAAATTTCATATAGATTAATCCTCTAAAGGATAAACTCCATTTTCATCGTGGTGCTCTGTACCTTTAATTGGAGGATTAAACACACAAATTAGTCTCATGTCTTCAGTTCCACCATAAAGGTTATGGTCATCATGATTGTTTAATGAATACATTACACCATCATATATATCATGAATTTCACCAGTTGCTAAATCCTCGATTTTACCATTTCCAGCAACGCAGTAAACTGCTTCTAGGTGATTTTGGTAGTGAATATGTGTTTTAGTATCTGCTTTTATAATAGTCTCATGGAATGAAAATCCCATACCCTCATCTTTTAAAATCATTCTTCTACTAATCCACTGTCCACCCTGGGCGTGAACTTCTCTTTTTGTACCTATAATATCTTTATTTATATCTTTAACTACCATACTATTAAAACTCTCCCGATAACTTTTCTTTTTTCTCTTTTACTAATCTATCAACTGCTCTTTCAAATCTTTTAAGACCCTCAAGTAGTGTCTCCTCATCGATAATTAATGGTGGTAAAAATTTAACAATTTGATCTTCACTACCACAAGTTTCAACAATAAGCTTTTCATCAAATGCAAAACCAGAGATTTCACCTGCCATAGAAGTGTCACCTTTGATATCAAATGCATAAGCTAAACCTCTACCTCTAACTTCAACATCTAAATCATCTTTATATTTATCTGCAATTTTTTGAAGCTCTTCTTTAATAATCTTCTCTTTGTACTTAACAGCATTACCTAAGTCATCATTTTGCCAGTACTGTTCAATAGCAACAGTTGCAGCAACAAACGCTAAGTTATTACCTCTAAATGTACCTGTATGCTCTCCTGGCTTCCATTGGTCTAAATCAGGCTTTAATAGCACAATTGCCATTGGTAAACCACCACCAATAGATTTTGACATAGTAATAATATCAGGATTAATTCCTGCAAATTCAAATGAGAAGAAATCACCGCTTCTACCATTACCAACTTGAATATCATCAATAATTAATAATATATCGTACTCTCTACAAATTGATTCAAGCTCTTGTAACCACTCTTTTGATGCAACATTAATTCCACCCTCACCTTGAATAGTCTCAACTAAAACAGCAGCTGGAATATCTAAACCACTACTACTATCTTCTAAAAACTTTCTAAAGTAAGTCATAGTGTTAATATCTGGACCAAAATAACCATCATATGGCATAAATGTAGCATTTGATCTACTAATATAACTCTCATCTCTATAATCATTGTTTCCAGTAACAGAAGATGAACCTTGAGTTAAACCATGGAATCCATTAGTGAAAGATACGATATTACTTCTACCTTTTACTAATCTTGCAAGTTTTAGTGCTGTTTCAACAGCATTTGTACCTGTAGGTCCTGTAAATTGAATTTTATAGTCCAAGTTTCTTGGTACTAAAATTGTATCTTGGAAAGTTTGTAAAAAACTCTTTTTAGCAGAAGTTGCCATGTCAAGACCATGAACAACACCATCTTTTTGGATATACTCAACTAATGCTTTACTAATATGGTCGTTATTATGTCCATAGTTTAATGTACCAGCTCCTGCAAAAAAGTCAATAAAGTCCTCACCTTGCTCATTAGTTAAAACTGCACCCTTTGATGTTTCAAATATCGTTGGGAAACTTCTAATATAACCTCTAACTTCAGACTCTAAATTTTCAAAAATTCTCATTTTATATTTTTCCTTAATTATTTTTTAAATGGTCCTATTTTATATAGAACCTCTTCTTCATGTTGATCTCTAAAATCACTTGTTGTAAAAAACTCACAGCTATCCATAGTTGTATCAAAATGACTTGCAACCTTTTCAAATACTCTAATTGATGCATTGTTACTTGGAGAAACAGTTGTGTGTAGGTGATTAATACCTAACTCTTCTCTTTGCACAATATGCATAATCAATCTTCTTGCAAGGTCATTTCCTCTAAATCTATCATCAACTGCTACTTGCCAGATAAAAAGTGTATTTGGTTCGTTTGGAATCATATATCCAGAAACAAAACCAATAACTTCATCTTCGTATGTAGCAACTGAACAAATATCTTGAAAGTGTGTAGATTGAAGTAAATATAAATATTCAGAATTTACATCTAAAACCTTTGTACTTTCTACTAATTTATGTATTCTTTTGCCATCTTGTTTTTGTGGCTTTCTTATTTTAATGTCATCTTTTTTCAAAAATCTTCCTTTCAGACTTTATGACGGATGAAAAATTTTACACCCTAAATGTAAATATTTTACATAAAGTATGTAAATTTATAACAATACTGAACTTAAGATATTCTTAAAGTTATACAAAATGGTCATAAACCTTATAGATTTATAGAAATCATACGTAATATTTAAGTTTATTTTAATTTATAAAAAAATATTAGTCGCTTATTACCAATAGTTATATTATAGTATATTTTTTGGGGTTTTTGTATAATAGACACAAACTGATAACAAAATGTTTACAGTTTGTGTTTTTGAGTGACTTTAGATTTATTATAAGCTTATAAACTAAAAGCTTTCGCCAATTCCGTCTTTTTCTAATAACTCTTTTGAGAACTTAACTACTTTGTTTCTACCTGTCTGTTTTGCTTCATATAGCGACATATCAGCAAACTTAATACACTTCCATATACTATCACTGTCAGTTGGAAATACAGAACAACCAACACTAAGTGTTTTTGAAAATGACTCATTATCTGCTGAGATTACTTCTTTTGCAAAATTTCTTCTTATATTATTTGCAATTTTTAATATATTTTCCTCATCACAATTGTAAAGTAAAACTAAGAACTCTTCTCCACCATATCTTATAGCTATATCTGCTTTTCTTATACTATCTTTTATAACTCTTGAAACAACTCTAATAGCATCATCGCCAATATCATGACCATAAGTATCATTAATCATCTTAAAGTAGTCAATATCAATCATAAGTAAAGCATAGCTAGTTTTAGCTCTTTTAGCTTGTGGCACAGATACATCTACAAACTCATCTAAGAATTTTCTATTATACATACCTGTTAATTGATCAACTCTTGCCATTAGATTTAGCATTTGCATCAATTTCTTACTAACTATTGCAGGTCTTGCTGTTGTAACATAGTCTTCAATATCACTCATGATACCTCTAACTCTAGTTGTCTCCTCTTTTGTTTTAGTAACTATTGTCAAAATAAGAGTTAACTCTGTAGATATAACATATGGGGTACAAATATACTCTTCATTCTTTTTATCATGATATAAACTGCAAGATTTACTAAATACACTTGAATCAACACTTGCACTTATTCTATTAGCTCTACACTCATCATTTAAAATATCACAATGACACCCTTGCATGGTATAAACAATTTTTTTATCCCCTGTTCCATTATCAATCTCTACTAAAGTGAAATCATCAAGTTCAAAACGTTTTTCTAATACATAAGCTAGTCTATTGTAGATATCTTGTAGCTCTTTATCATTTTCAATTGTTTGTTTAAACTTGTAAATATCTGATAATCTATCAATTGTACTATTTACATTTTTTAAAGGATCAGTCTCTTTTACATAGTTTTTATTTTTTATGAAAACATATACTTTTCTATCAAGCTCTTCTAAAGTATATTGAAGCTTTTCAAGCAAAGTATTTAAAAGCTTAGCAACACTTTTACTCTCTGTATTGCTAAAGCTCTCAACTCTTTGAGAATAATCACCTCTATACGCAGCTTTCATAACATCTTGAATAGAGTAAAAAATACTTACATAAGGTTTAATAAATCTACTAATAAGTAAGAAAATCAATATAATTAAAACAAGAGTAAACCCAATATTATAACCTAAGGTCTTTAAGCTACCACTTCTTATATCTGTTATATCCATTACCATAGTAATAGAACCTAGTACTTCACCCTCTTTTGCATTATGACAAGACATACAGTTTGGATTGCCATAAGAAGAAGCTTCATAAGGAATAGTAACTCTTAATAAACTTCTACTAGCTGTTTCTGTTACCTTTGATACTTTTTTACCAGTTTTTAAAACTTCCTTGTCTATATCATCCCTTGGAATTTCATTATTAAAGCCTTCCCCATACTGCTTTATAACAGATGGTGACCTTGATAACCAAAGTTGATTTATATTTTCAACTTGCTCAATCTCCCTTAGGAAATACTCCCTTTCACTCATAATACCATTTATCATATGAGCTGTTAGTCCTGACTTTACAACTTCAGCAGTTAGTTTTGCTTTTTTTTCTGCTGTGTCTAAACCATAATCCCTAAAGTTTTTTACTGTACTAATACCCATGGCAATAAAATAAACTAAAAGAATAAGTGTAAGTGACAATATAACTTTTTGTTTTGAATTCATCTAAAATCCTACCTACTTTTATTTGTTATATACTATCTAATTTAGTATTATAAGTAAAATAGATAAATAGGATTTTTAGTTAAATTTATACTATATTAAAAATCTTCCCATTCATCATTCTCAATATTGTTATTTTGTACTATTTTTTTCTCTTTTACAGGTTTTTCTTCTTTTACATCTTTTACTTTTTGACTGTGTTTATTTGAAGCTTTTACACTATCTTTACCAATAAACTCTTTTGAGTTAGCATCTGATACAATATCTTTTGCTATTGTATCTGCTTCAACTGCAATATCATGTGTTTCACTTGCAACTGATGCATTTTGTTGTGTCTGTCTATCAAGTTGAGTAACTGCATCATTTATTTGAGTAATTCCTGATTCTTGCTCTTTACTTGCACTAGATATCTCTGCTATTAAACTTGTAGATTTATCTATGTTTTCAATTACTTCATCATAACCTTTTATCATGCTACTACTTATACTTTTACCCTCACTTGCTTTTAAAGTTGCATTCTCAACAATCCTTTTAATCTCACTTGCAGCCTCTGCACTTCTGTTTGCTAGATTTCTAACCTCTTGGGCTACCACTGCAAAACCTTTTCCAGCTTCACCTGCTGTTGCTGCTTCAACTGCTGCATTTAGGCTTAAAATATTAGTTTGGAAAGCAATATTATCAATTACACTTATTGATTCATTTATTGTAATAACCTGCTCATTAATCTCATTCATTGCATCAGTTGTTTTATTTGCAAGAGTTTTACCCTCATTTGCAGAAGTTGATAAACGATTTGAATAATCACTCATTTTTGTAATCTTCTCTGAATTGTTTACTATAGTACTAGTTATCTCTTCTAAAGCAGCTGCTGTCTCTTCTAGTGATGATGCAGCATCATTAGAACTAGTATTTAATTTATCAACATTTACAATTAATTTATCCGATGCCACGTCTAGTGTCATACCTATTGAGAGTGACTGTTTAAGCAGTCCTGATATCTCATCAGTCAAAAAGTTAACATCATCAATAAACTGTTTCATTTCGCCATCTAAGTTAGAGTTATCTATTTTGTTTACAAACTTATAGTTACTAAACTCCTTTAATAAAGAAGAGATAGTATTTATGTGCCCTCTAATATTTACTATCATACTATTTAAAGCATCACTTAACTCTATTAGTTGAGGATTATTTGGAATAGTTGATAACTTAACATTTAAGTGACCTTTATTGATTCTTTCTACAATACTTAGAGCCTCTTTTACAGCTTCATTATCTTTTTGTACACCCTGCTCTATTTTTGATATACTTTTATTTACCTCTTTAGCCATTTGAGAGAATTCATTTTTTCCACTATCATCAAGTTTTTCAACCTTGTTTGTCTCTCTATTTAAGTAAGAGAAAAATGAGCTTAAACTAGATTGGAAGTTATTTAGTGATTTAAGAATAAAAGATGATATTACAGTTGAGAATAGTACAAAAAGTATAGTTGATATTACTGCAATTATTTCAAGTGCTATTGTTAAAGTACTTATAGAGTCATACTTTTTTTCAGTTAAACTAACATTTATCTTTTCAATATTATCAGCAATCTTTTCACCATCTTTTGCCATTTGCTCCACAAGCAAAGATAGATTATTTGAGTTAGTTTTATTAATCTTAATATTAGCCAGTTGTCTAAATGACTCTAAATAATTATTTATTCCCTCAACAACTCTATTTGCAGTTTGAGTATTTTTTTTGTCAAAGCCATTTTTTAAACTATCTATTTTGTCAATTGTACTTAGAAAACTATCTTCAACCATGTTTTTATTTGAAGTGTTTGGTTCTAATAAAAATTGATAAACATTGATTCTTGATTCTAATAAGTTTTGTATAATCTTTTCAGCTTCAACAGATTTTTCAGTATTAAAAGTTGTTTTACCTTGAAAAAAATAGAATGTAAAACCAGCTATTATAATTACTATTACATAAAAAACTGGAAACAGCATTAATTTACTTTTAGTAGTCAAGTTATTCATCATCATTTTACCCTTTTATTATTATTAATTATATTTATCTCTTATTTTGAGAAACTCATGTATATTATCAAAAAATAACTTAATCAATCTTGGGTCAAAGTGTTTTCCTGTTTGTTCTTTAAAAAGATTCAAAATCCTATCTAACTCCCACGCTTTTTTATATGGTCTTTCACTACCTAATGCATCAAATACATCACAAATAGCTGTTATTCTTCCATAAATATGTATATCTTCACCCTTTAAACCTCTTGGATAGCCTGTACCATCCCATTTTTCATGATGCTCATATGCTACAATTGATGCAGCTTTTAGGGTATCCCTACTTGAACTATTAAGCAACTCATAACCAATAGTAGTATGATTTTTCATATTTTCAAACTCTTCTTTTGTAAGTTTTCCTGGTTTGTTTAATATTGAATCTTCTATTGCCACTTTTCCCACATCATGCATAGGACTTGCGAACTCTAATAGTTCAGCCTCTTGTTTACTAAGTCCTGCTTTTAGTGCAAGTAGTTTTGAATACTTTGCAACCCTTTTTACATGATGACCTGTCTCTTTAGAACGAGACTCAGCAATTTCACCCATTTTATATATGGTCTCTTTTTGAGTAGTATCTAACTCATTATGAAGCTCTATTATTTTTGTTATATCTAATCTAACACCCATGTACTCTATTATATTATTTCTCTTATCTTTTATAGGAATTACTGTGGATATAAAATATACAGTTTTATTATCTTTTGTTAGATTTTTAAACTCACCTTTCCAAATACCTTTTTTCTGTGCCACTTCAAATATCTCATCTACTTGCTCTTGAGTTATATCAGGATGTTTTAGCATAGAGTAGTCTTTTCCCTCAAGCTCTTCTTTACTATATCCTGTAAGCTTACAAAAACCTTCATTTACAAAGTTTATTTTTCTATTTGCTGAAACTCTTATTATGATACTACTTCTATTTATAGCATCTTCATAGTTTTTAGATAAAGACACCACATCTTCATACTTACTTGAAGTTATAGAGTATTGCTCCTTTAAATGCTGTTTGCTAAGCTCTACTTCAGTTATGTCAGTTCTCATTCCAATATACTCAACTACTCTATTATTACTATCTAAAATAGGATTTATTACTGTTTCCACATAGTAAGCACTGCCATCTTTTTTTCTATTTTTTATTTTTCCAAACCATGGTTTTTTCTTATTTTTTATAGTATCCCACAGCTGTGTAAAAACCTCACTTGGTGTATCTTCATCTCTTACTATATTATGAGGTTTTCCTATAAGCTCCTCTTTTTTATATCCTGAAATCTCTTCAAACTTCTCATTAACATAAGTAATAATACCTCTACTATTGGTTTTTGATACAATTGCACCTAAATCAACTGTTTGCTTATATTGTTTTAGTAAGTCATTACTATATTTTATCTCTTCTCTTATCAAATCAGAATTATCTATTACTGATATCTCAATATTTGAATTAAAGTGTTTTTGCATAGTTCATTACTTCCCCTCTTGCTTATTCCACTGCGCATAAAGATTTTCTGCTTCAGATATCTCTTTAGCACTAGCTTTTCTTCTACAAGACATATACCCCTTAGAACCATCACAAGACTCAAATGGATAAACA
>JBNJFB010000028.1:0-28061 GCA_051746405.1 Campylobacterota bacterium | reverse complement strand
CTACAAGTTGTATGAATAGTAATTGGCTCATTGATTGCTGTAAACTCTAAATCATTTGCTAAGAAATCTAGTACAAACTCAATAGGTTCATAAATATTGCTGCTATCTTGGAATGTCTCCAACATTTTTTTAGTACATGGACTTGTATCACAAAGAATTGGATACTCACCATAATTACTAGCTTCAAGAAGTGCCACTTCTAACTCTTGGGATTTTGTCTTTGATGCATCATCAAAACCTTTTGAACTAAAAGGCATCCCACAACATAGACTACTTAAATCTTGAGGGAATATTATTTGATAATCTGCTTTTTTAAGTAACTCTATAGTTATATCAAATAACTCTTTATCCTCTTTACTAGTTGAACTTCTACCCATTGTTCTATTAATACAAGATGGGAAGTAAACAACTTTTTTATCATATGATTTTTGCTCAAAGTTTGTATTTATTGAGATTGCTTTAGGCATAGAAGTTGACCACTTAGGAGATTTTTGTTTTGTCCATTTTCTAATAGTATCAGTTACACTTTCCATGCTAGCTGTACCCATTAGCTTATGCATAAAGTTAGCTGTATGAAGACCTATTCTTGTACCTGCAAGAGTAGTTGAGAAGTTATTTGCCACAAAATTAGCAACTGTATTTGCTCTAGCACTATTTTGTTCGGCTCTTAAATGCTTAGTCAATGAACCTGTATCAATACCTACAGGACATGCTGTAGAACATAGGCTACATGTTGCACAAGTTTCAATACCATCATATTGGTATAAGTCTCTATACTCTTTTGCTTGTTTAAAATCGCCCTGTTTTTCAAGTTTAGAAATCTCTCTATTTATAACAATTCTTTGTCTAGGTGTTAGTGTTAATTCATTTGATGGACATACAGGTTCACAAAAACCACACTCAATACACTTATCAACTATCTCATTTGTTGCTGGCATTGATTTTAGGTTTTTAAGGTGCGCTTGGTCATCATCATTTATTATAACCCCAGGGTTTAATAACCCCTTAGGATCAAATATCTCTTTAATTCTTTTCATCATTGAGTAAGCAGTTTTACCCCACTCTACTTCAATGAATGCAGCCATATTTCTACCTGTTCCGTGTTCTGCTTTTAGACTACCTTGGTATTTAACAGCAACAGAATTAACCACATCATTCATAAACTCATCATATCTTTTAACTTCCCTTTTATCACTAAAATCTTGTGTAAATACAAAGTGAAAGTTACCCTCTAAAGCATGTCCAAAGATTAAAGCCTCTTTATAACCATGTTTTCTAAATAGTGCTTGAAGTTCTAGTGTAGCTTGTGCTAAACTCTCAATAGGATATGCCACATCTTCGATAATCACAGTTGTTCCAAGCTCTCTTATGGCACCAACAGCTGGGAAAAGACCTTTTCTTATTTTCCAGTATAGTGTGTACTCAGCAACATCTTTTGTAAAGTAGATATCCCTTTCAACTTCAAACTCTTCTAAAAGCTCTTCTAATTGTGTAATTTGCTTATCTAATTCTTTATCATTTTTTGCTCTTGTTTCAATAAGTAAAGCTGTTACCTCTTCATCAAAATCTTTTATGTACTTAGGCATTGCAGGGTCATTTTCAATAGATCGTAAGCCTGCTCTATCCATAAGTTCAACAGCATCTACTACTATCTTTTTTGAATCCCTTGCTAGCTTTAGTTTTGTTACAGCATTACACGCCTCTTCAACATTTTTAAAGTATATTAATGCACTTGCTTTATCTTTTAAATCCTCAACAGTATAGTAAGTAATCTCTTCAATAAATGCTAATGTCCCTTCACTTCCAATAATTAAGTGTTGTAAGATATCAAACTCATCATCAAAATCAATTAGTGAGTTAAGTGAGTAACCACATGTATTTTTGATTTTAAATTTTCTTTCAATTAAGTTAGCTAATTCTTTATCATTTTTAGTCTCATTTGCTATATTTTTTAGTCTCTCTAAAAAATCTCCGTGGGTTTTTCTAAACTCATCTTTACTTTCATTACAGCCTGTATCAAGTCTAGCCCCATCACTAAAGATTAGTTTCATTGATTTTAGTGTTTTATATGAGTTTTGGGAGATACCACAACACATACCAGAAGCATTATTAGCAGCAATTCCACCAATCATAGCTGCATTTATACTAGCTGGGTCTGGACCTATTTTTTTACCAAATGGTGCAAGTAGATTATTTGTTTGTGCACCTGTTAATGATGGTTGTAAAGAGATTGTATCCTTATTATCTGATATTCTAAAGTCTGAGAATTTTCTTGAAGTTATAATAAGAATAGAGTCGCTGATAGCCTGTCCTGACAGGGATGTACCAGCTGCTCTAAAGGTGATACTTAGGTTCATCTCATTTGCTAATGTAACAATGTCATGAACCTCTTTTGCATTATCAGTTTTTATAACTATCTTAGGGATTAGCCTATAAAAAGAGGCATCTGTTCCATATGCTAATGTATGTAACTTATCTGTAAAGATACTCTCTTTTTTAATTTTAGAGCTAATTTGATTATAAAAATTTTGATATTTACCTTCTAACATTTTAAATCCTTCAATTTAATTACCTTTATAAACTTGGATTAATTCCAAAGAATCCAGGATAGAATGCTAATAAAAATAGCACTGCAATTTGTATTAATATAAATGGTATAACACCTTTATAGATTTGTATTGTCCTAACTGTTGAGGGAACGACCCCTTTTAAGTAGAACAAGGAGAATCCAAATGGCGGTGTTAAAAATGATGTTTGTAAGTTTAGTGCAATTAATATTGCAAACCAAACAGGATTAATATCTAAATTCATAGCAATTGGAACTAAAATAGGAACAATAATATATGAAATCTCAACAAAATCAATAAAGAACCCTAAAATTAAAATCGCAATCATTGTAAAGATAATGAATCCCCATTTCTCATCACCAGGTAAACTTAACATAAAGCTCTCAACTAAATGCTCTCCTCCTGTATATGTAAATACCATAGAAAAGGCTGTTGCACCAATTAAAATACCAAATACCATAGATGTAATTTTTACAGATTCTAATGCAGCATCTTTTATCATTCCTATTGAGAATGATTTATATAAAAGTGATAGTAATACAGCACCAATACAACCCACAGCTGAAGATTCAGTTGGTGTTGCAATACCTGCAAAAATAGAACCTAATACTAATAAAATTAGAGTTAATGATGGAATAATATCAATTAATGCTCTAACTATTTGCTTACCTTTTGAACCTCTTGATGGGTCAGGAGGAATTGCAGGTGCCATATCTTTTTTTATAAATGACATAACTACAATATATAAAATATATGCTCCAACTAGTGTCAATCCTGGCCAAATTGCAGCTTTGAACAGATCACCAACAGGAACTTGAAAAACATCACCTAAAATAATTAAAACAATTGAAGGGGGAATAATCTGACCTAATGTACCTGATGCACAAATTGTACCACATGCTAAGGGAGTATTATATTTGTATTTTATCATAACTGGCAATGAAATAACACCCATTGCAACAACTGAAGCACCAACAACGCCAGTTGAAGCTGCAAGTAGTGAACCAACTAACACAGTTGAAATTGCAACACCACCTCTAATCTCTCCAAATAAGAATCCCATTGATTCTAATAATCTTTCAGCAAGTCCAGTTTTCTGTAAAATAATACCCATGAAAATAAACATAGGAACAGCCATTAAAATCGTGTTTTGCATAATTGACATGATTCTATAAGGCATAAAGTCAAACATGAAAACACCCTCATTTAGACCCTCTAGCACAATAGAGGTCATGGCCATATCTGGATCTGCATATCTGTAAATCTCAACAATACCTGCAATCATTCCAAAAAATACTGATACAGCAGCAAATGTAAACGCAACGGGAAATCCAACTAGAAGCATACATAAAGCTGCAAAAAACATAATGATACCAATCATTTGTTTTCTCCTTTTTTAATATATCTGTGGCTTTGCATATCCTCTTTTAAATGTTTAATCTCACCTTGTAAGCCATTTAAATTATTTTTATGTAAACCTCTGTATATATTTAAATTTTTAATAAAAAATCCAACTGAAGTAATAATCAATAAAAAGAATGATAAAGGAATTAGTGATTTTACAATCCATCTGTTAGTAAGTCCACCTGGGTCACCACTTTGCTCATTTGATGTGTATGATTCTACTACATATCCAATAGAGCCTGTACCTATTAAAAGTGAAATTGGTAAAACAAACAGTACCACACCAACCATATTAATCATAGCTTTTTTCTTATCACCTAATCTATCATAGATTAAATCAACTCTAACATGCCCATCCTCTTTTAGTGTATAAGCAACACCTAAAAGTATAACAACTGAAAATAGATGCCACTCCATTTCCTGCATTGCAATACTACCTGTATTAAAAAAGTATCTCATAACAACATCATAAAATACATTTAATATCATAAGTACTATGGCAAAAGCAGTAATATATCCAATGACATCAGCAAATTTGTCAAAAACCTTTTCTAGTTTTAACAGCATAAAAATCCTTTTGAAATCATAAATAAGTCAAATAAATATAGATGTATTATATTTACTAAACTTATTATAACGTATTGAAAGTAACACCAACTCCAAGTGGAGTTAGTATATATTATCTTATAAGTTATCTTTTAAATATAAGAAGTCTGACATCTTAGTCCACTCTCTAGCTTTTTTCTGATAAGCAGCTTGTGAGTCTAAAATCTCTTTTAATAATGGATTGTTTTTAGTTTTCTCTTTTATTAGCTTTTTATTAGCTTTTTTCATAGCATCCATAACTTCTGTAGGGAAAGTTTTGATTTTGATATTTGGATAATCAGTTGATATTTTATCCCATGCCATAGCACTCATGTGATAGTTTTGAATATACATATCATAAGCACTTACTCTCATAGCTGTTATTAAAATTGATTTTAAATCTTCAGGTAATCTTTCGAATTTTCTTTTATTTACCATATATTGTAAATCTAAACCTGGCTCATGCCATCCTGTATAGTAGTAAGGAGCAATTTTATTGAACCCCATTTTGATATCCATACCAGGTCCAACCCATTCTAGTGCATCAATTGTACCTCTTTCTAGTGATGTATATAATTCACCAGGTGCAATATTTGTAACAGTTAATCCTAGCTCTGCCATAACTTCACCAGCAAATCCAGGAATTCTCATTTTTAGACCCTCTAAGTCCTCAACACTATTAATCTCTTCTCTAAACCATCCACCCATTTGGTTTCCAGTACTTCCACCTGGGAATGATAAAACTCTATGTTTTTTATAAACTTTTTTCATAAGCTCCATACCATCACCGTGGTAGAACCATGCATATTGCTCAGGTGTAGTCATACCAAAAGGCATTGTACTAAAAGGCATTGTATTGATATCTTTACCTTTCCAGTAATAAGAAGCAGAGTGCCCCATATCATACTGACCACCTTTTACCATGTCTAGAACTCCAAATGGTGCTTTATGCTTATTTGAAGCATCAATTCTAATTTGTAATCTTCCATCTGACATATCTTCAACCATTTTTGCCATATTTTTTGGCGCATCAATAAATGGTGTAAGTGTAGAACCCCAAGTAGTTGCAAGTTTCCACTTGTAAACTCTATCTTTTGCCATCGCAGCTGTACTTAACCCTGCAATAAGTGCAGAAGTTAATAGTAACTTTGTTGTCTTTTTTAACATCATCATTCTCTCCTTTGATTTGTTATGATTAAATTCTAACCACTAGAAATGATAATGATATGATATTTATGAAGTTTTAAAAATATAACCTGTATCAACTACAGTTTGAATATACTCTTTTTTTAGTATCTTTCTTAATCTTCTAATTAGACTTCTAATAGACTCAAGTGATGCAAAACTTCCTTCCCAAACATAGTTTTCTATACTCTCATAAGATATTACTTGGTTTTTCTTTGTTAAAAAAAGATTTATCAAAAGTCTCTCTTTTTTTGTTAGTCGTTGCTCTTTATTATCTATTACAATTGTAGATGACTTATAATCAAAGTAGCAGTTTTCATCAAAGTAAATAAACTCATTTTTTATATTACAAAGCTTCTCGATTTTGATTTCTAATTCATCTATAAAAAAAGGTTTTTTCAAATAGTCATTACATCCAAAATCATATGACTCTTTTATTATGTCTAATTCCACAGTAGCAGAGATTATTATAACAGGTACATCTTCATAATACTCTCTAATTTTTTTTAGTATTTTTATTCCATCTATATTTGGAACATTTATATCTAATATAAAGCAGCTGTAGCCATCTATAATTTTCTCACTAGCCATTAACCCATCTACAAAAGCATCAACTTGATAACCTTTTAGCTTTAACCTCTTTGCTATAGTTTCATTTAATTTTTTATTATCTTCTAATAGTAAAATCTTCATTTTAAACCTTTTTATGGGGAAGTTTTATTGTAAATATAACATTTTCGAAATGATTTTTTACACTTATTGTACCACTCATCTTATCTTCTATAATTACTTTTGCCATATATAGTCCAAGACCAGTCCCATCTTTTTTAGTGGTAAAATATGGTTCAAAAATAGAGTTGATTATAGCTTCATCAATACTACCTGCATCATCACAAATCTCAATAATATTATTGTTTTCATCTCTTTTGATATTTATATCGATATTACCTTTTTTAGGACTATTTTTGTTATTTTCAATAATCTTATTTTTTGCATTATTAATTAGATTTAATAAAACTTGTTTAAACTCATTTTCATATCCATAAATTAGCAACTCTTCTTTATTGTTTTGGTAATTAAATGAAATCTTTATATTTGAATAAAAAATCTGTTTGCCAATTATCTCATTTATTTCACCTAAAGCTTTTGTTATTGAAAAGAGTTTTTTACTTGTTGATGGTTTTAAAAAATTTCTAAAATCATTTAATGTTTTTGACATATACTTAATTTGTATCATGGAGTCATTTACAAAATCATTCACATCAATATCTTTTAGTTCATTCAAAAGATAGGAGGTTTGAATATCTTGAACAAGGGCTGAAAGCTCAACTAAAGGCTCATTCCATTGGTGGGCAATTGCTGCAACCATATCACCCATCTCTGCTAATTTACTTTGTTGAATTAAAAACTGTTTTTGTTGAACTCTCTCTGTTATATCATCCATAATACAAACAATTCCACCTACTTCACCATTTATATTTTTATAAACTGCTTTATTTAAAATAATATGTTTCATATAGTTTGAGTTTGTATAAAATGTAAACTCTGAAGTACTTGTACTAAAAGTTTTTAAAAGCTCTTGGTCAATTTTTATATTTTTTGATGCTACCTCGTAAGGGAAAAAATCAAAAGCTGTTTTTCCAATTATATTATCTCTACTTGAGTTTACAAGGTTTGCAAAACTTAGATTACAACCTTGAAATTTACCCTCTATATTTTTATAATAGATTGGATTTGGAATAGTATCTAGTAAAACTTTATCAAACTCAAGTTGATTGCATAAAGCAAGTTCAACTTTTTTTCTTCTTTGGATGTTTGCTCTTAAAATCACTACTATTATGCTAAGTATCATAATAATCACAATAGCTACAAAAATTACTTCAATAAATCTTCTATACTCTGAGCTTGGTTCATTTATTAAAACATAATCGCTTACTTGATTAGAGATATCTATATTAAATCTCTCTAACTCTTTATAATCAAACATATATCTATTTGGGGATTTTTCAATAATTGGTATATTACTTACTTTTTTGCCATTATTTAGGATTTTTAGTGCCATATTTGCTACATTTTCCCCTTGGGCAACTGCTGAGGTTAGTAGTCCACCAACTACTCCATAATCTAAATAGAAATCCCAAAGACCATATATGGGAACCTTACTAGACTTTTTTATCTCAAGAAAGCTTTGTTTGTATGTGAAGTATTTACCTGTAGTATCTTTAAAAAGTAAAACAAATAGTATTGCATCATTTTTACCTAGTTTTTTTACTTTTTTCTTTAATGCTTGTATCTCCATGCTATCCACATACTCAATATCAAACTTTTTTTTATATTTTTCTATTATATCTTGTAAATCTTTTTTTACAGCTAGTCCTGTTTTTGATTTATCATTTATTATTAATAGCTTTTCTAGCTTTGGATGAAGTCTTGATATTAGATTAAAGTTTTTTTCTAAATCAACTTGTTCAACTACTCCTGACATATATTTTTGCATATTACTCTTTTTTAAAGTCTCTTTACTAAAATTGTTTATGCCACAAAATAGAACAGGAGCTTTTTTAAATAAAAAGTCATGGTTATTAATAACAAACTCATAAGCGTTATCATCACTTGCGATTATTAAATCAAAATCTCTTTTTTTAAACTGCTCTTTGTATAGTAAGGATAATTTATCTAAATATTCAGGAGTATTTATATGTTTAGTATCCATATAAACAGTTGTTAATTCAATATTTGGAAATTTATGAAATTTTTCTTCTATAGTTTTTGATATATCATCACTCCATACATAACCTTTATGGTATGAATGAAGCAATAATACATCTTTTGTATTTGCAGCAGCTAAATAGTTTAAAAAAAGTATGCTAAATAGTATAAATATTCTCATCTTAACTTCCTCTATTTAGCAATTATATCAAGATTTTGTAAAAATAACATATCCTGATTTTGGTCCATGGGCTCCAATTACTAATGATTGTTCAATGTCAGCAGTTTTTGATGGTCCTGAAATAAATACGCCATATCCATTTTTTTCAAAATTTATTTTTTTATATGCTTCGTGCATATTATTTAAAATATCTTTTTCATCTAAAACAGTTACAATATTTTGAGCAATAAAATAAAGACTTCTATGTCTATTTTCTGGATTTCTCATCCAAATAGCACCATTTTCTGCAACTGCAAAGTTTCCTTTTACAACTGCTAGGTCTATATCTTTTAGTTCATAAGCCTCTTTTTTATCATTTGGATTAAAATTTTTTAGTGAAAACTCTTCAATATTTGATGCAATAACTTTTTCATCTGGATAGAGCTCCTTTATAGTTTTATCTAAATCATCTTTATTAATAAGAAGTGCTTTGCCACCAACACTTTCAAGCATAGTTGAAAATTTTTCAAATTTTTGTTCAAATGTTATTCCAAAGTTTTCATTTAAGTTTGGCAACTCTATTTTTTCAACAACATTATTCTCTTTTATTCTTTTTAAAATCAAATCTCTACTTGTCATCTACTTCTCCTTGCTTAAACATCTCTTTGAAGCTTTTTGTTGGCATTTTAGGCATATCTCTTTGTCTTCCCCAAACATTTGATTTACTATAAACTAGTGAGTCAGGAAGCTTGGGTACAATTTTTCTTGCCATTTTCCCTGCAAAATTAAATAGTGTTGGTTTACTCATAAGCCAAGCTGTAACTCTTAATGCCATTTTCTTTTTTGGATTTATTAAATTCATTTGGGCTAAATCTTGTCTTCTTGCATAAAGTTGAGAGTCTAAATCAATCTTTGCAGGACAAACATGGGAACATGAACCACATAAAGTACACGCAAATGGTAAGGAGTAGTTCTTTTTTGGGTCTTTTACTGAACCTAAAATTGAACCAATAGGTCCTGGAATTGTGTATTCATAGGAGTGACCACCACTTCTTCTATATACAGGACAAGTATTCATACAAGCCCCACATCTAATACAGTTTAGAGCATTTTTATATTTTTGTGAGCTTAAAAACTCACTTCTTTGATTATCAACAATAATAATATGCATCTGCCCACCCTCAACAGGTTCATGATAGTGAGATGTATAAGATGTTATTGGTTGCCCTGTTGCACTTCTTGCTAATAGTCTTGTAAATACAGATAAGTCCTCTAATCTAGGAATAATCTTTTCAATCCCCATTGATGCAATATGAAACTTAGGAACAGAAGCTCCCATATCCGCATTTCCTTCGTTTGTACAAACTACCACTCCACCTGTATTAGCAATAGCAAAGTTTACACCTGTCATACCAGCTTGAGCTGTTAAAAAATCTTCTCTTAAGCTAGCTCTTGCTGCTCTTGTAAGATATGTTGGGTCATCATTTCCTTTTTGTGTTCCTAAGTGTTCAACAAAAGTATCACTCACATCTGATTTTTTTAGGTGAATTGCAGGTAGTACGATGTGTGATGGTGGTTCATTTCTTAACTGAACAATTCTTTCACCTAAATCTGTATCAATTACCTCAATTCCTCTAGCTTCTAAAAAAGGGTTTAAGTGACACTCTTCTGTTAGCATTGATTTTGATTTTACTAACTTCTTTACATTTTGTTCTTTCAGTAGTTTATATGCAATCTCATTGTGCTCTTTTGCATCACTTGCCCAATGAATTTTAATACCTTTAGTATGGGCATTTTTTTCAAACTCTAAAAGATACTTGTCTAGATTAGACATTGTATGTTGTTTTATTTGACTTGCATACTCTCTTAGTTGTTCCCATTCAGGTATAGATTTACTAGCTAAATCTCTTTTTGCTCTTACAAACCATAAAGACTCATCATGCCAGTGCATTCTCTCATCATTTTTTACAAACTCTTTTGCATTTTGTGGATGTGTGCTCATTACTTCTCTCCTGCTAGGATTTGGGCTATGTGCATTACTTTTACAGGGTAACTGTTTCTGTTAATTAACCCTTCCATATGCATAAGACATGACATATCAGCACCTGTAATAATAGTTGCATTTGAATTAAGGTGGTCTTTTATTCTATCTTTTCCCATGGCAACTGATACATCCTCTTCATCTACACTAAATGTACCACCAAAGCCACAACATTCATCTTCTCTTTTTAAATCTACTAGCTTTATATCTTTTACACTATTTAAAATATTTTCAAGTTTTGAATTATAAGGTACGTTAAGCTCACTTGGTGTTCCTAGTTTTAAGACTCTATGCCCATGACATGAGTTATGTAAACCTACCTTATGAGGGAAACTAGCATCAGTTTTTAGCTTATCAAGTCCAATAACATCATGTAAAAATTCACATACTTCGTAAATAGATGCTTTTACTTTATTATAGTCATTATTGTTATCAAAAAACTCTGCATAATGCTCTTTTACAGTAGATACACAAGAACCACTAGGTGCAACTATGTAATCATACTTTTTAAAGGTTTTTACAAAATTGTTTGCTAGGGTTTGTGTATCTTTTGAACAGCCTGCATTTGACATAGGTTGTCCGCAACAAGTCTGTTCAAGGGGATACTCTATATCAAGTCCTTGCATTTTTAAAATCTTGTATGTTGCTTTACAAACTTCTGGATAGAGTTCATTCATAAAACATGGGATAAAAAGACCAATTTTCATACACGCTCCTTTATTGTTATAAAACGATTTTATAGTTTGTATATGAAATATATATGATATTTTATATTTACTTAACTATTTAGTCAAGTCTTTCCTTAAGTACACACTTATATCATTATACAAATAGTTGTTTTTTACAAGTGGATTTTTGTTTATATTTCTACAAAACTCTAATACCTCATTGTAACACACACTATTTAAGGTTTCATTTTTTAAAAAATTGAAAACAAAACCTTTATTTGAAGCAACATAACACTTTTTTATAAATAAAAACATCTCATCTTTTGTTAGGATATTTAAAGCACCACTACTTATATAATAGTCTGCATTTAAAAGTCTTTCATCAAGTATATTTTTGATAAAAAAGCTCTGATTAGGAAATCTTTTTTTACTAAGTGCTACCATTTTTTCTTCAAGGTCAATACCTATATATTTCTTTGGGTTTATATTATATTTATCAAGATACTTATAGTATTCCGCAAAACCACAACCTGCATCAACGATACTGCTTTTTTTAATATCATCAATAATAAATGAAGTTAAAACCTCAAATCTTAAGTATTGAGTATATTTTGATTGCCAATGAACGCCTTGATGGCTAACTCCAAATCTATCTATAACATCTTTGTAGAACTCTTTGTTGTATTTACATCCAATTTTTATATTATTCAAAAATTAATCTTTCATCACTTTTTCAATTATTATGTGATTCTCTTTTATAAATTTTGATACAACTTCTGAGTTTGTATGCTCATAAGAAATATCATAAACAATTCTTTGTATTCCTGCAGCTATCAAATTTTTTGAACACTCGCTACAAGGCTCTAAGGTCACATAAATCGTTCCACCCTCTATACTTATACCTTTTCTTGCTGCCCAAATTATAGCATTCATTTCTGCGTGTATTTCATAAGTTTTTGACCATTCGTGGTGGTGCTTTGTATAGTTGCTTTGCCAATAATCACTACAATTAACATATCCAGCTGGAGTTCCATTATATCCTGTTGATAAGATTCTACCATCTTTTACGATTACCGCACCCACTTGTTTTGATACACATTTAGATGCACTAGCAATTTCATGGGCTATATTTATAAAATTTTTGTCACTTAACATAACAATCCTACTTTTTTTGAAATTATATCAAATTTTTAATTTTTTAGCTTAAAAGTAGCTTGCTTAAGTATCTAAAAATATATTTATAATAAAATTTTAGATATTATAAGAAAAAATTGAAGGATTAAAGGCTGATTATGAATTTTAAAGAAGTTAAAGAGTTAATTAGAGTATTTGATAAAAGCGAACTAAATAAACTTAAAGTAAAAGAGGGAGAGTTTGAAATCTCTATGCAAAAAGGTTTAGATTCGGATACTTTAGTTACAACAAATCAAAATGCACCAGTTGCACAAGCTGCACCAGTTGCACAAGCGGCTCCTGTTCAATCTGAAGCACCACAGCAAAATCAAGCTAGTGCATCAAATAATTCAAATGATACAATAAACTCACCAATGGTTGGTACATATTATGAAGGTCCATCTCCAGAATCACCTGCTTTTGTAAAGCCAGGCGATACAGTTAAAAAAGGACAAACTCTTTGTATTTTAGAAGCAATGAAAATAATGAATGAAGTTGAAGCTGAGTTTGATTGTAAGATTATTGAAGTACTACTAAATAATGGTGAGCCAGTAGAGTATGATATGCCACTATTTACAGTAGAAAAACTATAAAAGAAGATATTAATATGGCTGAAATTAAAAAAATTTTAATAGCTAACAGAGGTGAGATTGTTCAAAGAGCTGTTAGAACTATTAGAGAAATGGGTAAAAAATCTGTTGCAGTTTACAGTGTTGGAGATAAAAATGCATCTTACTTAAAGCATGCAGATGAAGCTGTATGTATTGGTAATGTAAAATCTTCTGATTCTTATTTAAATATTCCAGCAATAATAACTGCAGCTGAAATGACAGGTTGTGATGCAATTTTTCCAGGGTATGGGTTTTTATCAGAAAACCAAGATTTTGTTGAGATTTGTAGATTACACAATAT
This sequence comes from Campylobacterota bacterium, assembly GCA_051746405.1. Classification (GTDB taxonomy): domain Bacteria; phylum Campylobacterota; class Campylobacteria; order Campylobacterales; family Arcobacteraceae; genus Arcobacter_B. The sequence goes on along the minus strand of JBNJFB010000028.1, from coordinate 14,657 downwards.
AAAGTTTATTGGTCCATCTGTTGAAGTTATGGAAAAGATGGCTGATAAATCTAAAGCAAAAGAAGAGATGATAAGAGCAGGTGTACCTGTAGTACCTGGTAGTAATGGTGCTGTTCATAGTGTTGATGAGGGTAGAAAAGTAGCTTCTGAAATTGGTTATCCTATTATGGCAAAAGCATCAGCAGGTGGTGGTGGTAGAGGTATGAGACTGATCGAAAAAGAAGAAGATTTTGACCAGTTATTTATGTCTGCTTCATCAGAAGCCCTAGCTGCATTTGGTGATGGTACAATGTACCTAGAGCGATTTATTAATAAACCAAGACATATTGAAGTACAAGTTATTGGTGATTCCCATGGAAATGCTATTCATATTGGTGAGAGAGATTGTAGTCTTCAAAGAAGACATCAAAAAGTTATTGAAGAGTCACCTGCTATTTTACTAAATGATGAAACAAGAGCTCATCTGCATGATGTTGCTGTAAAAGCTACAAAATACTTAGAGTATGAGGGTGCAGGAACATTTGAGTTTTTAGCTGATGATAAGCAAAATATCTATTTTATGGAAATGAACACAAGACTACAAGTTGAACATCCAGTATCAGAAATGGTATCAGGAATGGATATAGTTGAATGGATGATAAAAGTTGCACAAGGTGAAGAGCTTCCTTCACAAGAAGAGATAACTTTTACAGGACATGCTATTGAGTGTAGAATTACAGCAGAAGATGCAAATACCTTTTTACCTTGTCCAGGAAAAGTTAAGCAATGGTTTGTACCAGGTGGAAGAAATGTAAGAGTTGATTCTCATGTTTATGCTGGATATGTTGTGCCACCTTACTATGACTCAATGATTGGTAAGTTAATTGTTTGGGGAAGAGATAGAAATAAAGCAATAAATATAATGAAAAGAGCTTTAAATGAGTTTGAAGTAGAGGGAATAAAAACTACAATTCCATTCCACAAAAAAATAATGGAAAATGATGACTTCATCGCAAACGAATACGATACAAAATATCTTGAGGGTTATAAAGGTCTTCAAGACTTATAGTAGTTAAGAAAGGAGTGGTGACTCTTTTCTTAACCTTAAATTAATATAAAAAAAGATACAATGTCTCTATTATACACATTTTATATACTTAATAACTCTTTGAGTTACAAAACTCGATGAACTGACCAATTTATAACAATCATGCGAAAGCCACAGAAAATGTTATGTTTAATTAATTTAAGGGATATAAAGTCTGTGTATTTTATAAACTTTACTTAAGGTAAGAAATGACATTTAATGAATTTAATTTAAAAGAGAATTTACAAAAAAGTATTGACTCTGCAGGCTTTAAAGAGCCTAGTCCAATTCAAACACAAGCTATTCCAGTTGTATTAAAAGGTTTAGACATGGTTGGGCAAGCACATACAGGTACAGGTAAAACTGCAGCTTTTGGTCTTCCAATTTTAGAACAACTAAAATGTGATGGAAGTGTTGAAGCAGTTGTAATTGTTCCAACAAGAGAGCTTGCTATGCAAGTTTCAGATGAGTTATTTAGGTTTGGGAAGTTTTTAGATATAAATACTGCTACTGTGTATGGTGGACAGTCTTATTCAAGACAGTTAAAACATATAAGCAATGCAAGTATATTAGTTGCAACTCCAGGAAGATTCCTTGACTTATTAAGTGATAAAAAGATAGTTATCTCACCATCGTTTGTTGTATTAGATGAAGCAGATGAGATGCTTGATATGGGGTTTTTGGATGATATTAAAGATATATTCAAATATCTTCCAACAAAAAGACAAACACTACTTTTTTCTGCAACAATGCCTCAAGCTATTAAAAACTTAGCTAAGACAATTTTAAAAGACCCAGAGTTTGTTACAGTTACAAATAAAGAAGTTACTAATTCAAAAATCAAACAATCATATTATGTTGTTGATGAGTATGAAAGAGATGATGCATTAATTAGACTTTTTGACTATAAAAATCCTGATAAATCAATAATCTTTTGTAGAACAAAAAAAGAGGTTGATAGATTATCAACATTTTTAGTATCTCAAGGTTATATGGCAAAGGGACTTCATGGTGATATGGAGCAAAGACAAAGAGAAGAAGCTATTAGAGCTTTCAAAACCACAAAAATCGAAGTTTTAATTGCAACAGATGTTGCTGCAAGAGGGCTTGATGTAAGTGATGTTACGCATGTATTTAACTATCATTTACCTTTTGATAGTGACTCTTATGTGCATAGAATTGGAAGAACAGGAAGAGCTGGTAAAGAGGGTTCTGCTGTATCAATTGTAACACCACATGAGTTTAGAATGTTACAAAAAATTGAAAAAACTATAGGTTCAAAACTTGAAGCTAAGCAAATTCCAAATATCTCTTCAGTTCAAAAAAGAAAAGAGACTGATTTAAAACAAAGAATCAAAGATGAAGATGTAAAAGATAGTGCTTTACTATTAGTTGAAGGATTAAAAGAAGATTTTGATATTTCAACTATTGCATATAAATTAGCTTCAATGGTAGTTTCATCATCTGATGTAAAAGGTAGTAATATTATTGGAAAAACAAAAAATGATATTATAAACTTAATTCAAAGAAATAATAATAAAAAACCTAGTGATAATAGAAGAGGTAATAGAAACTCTAGACATAGAAGTGGTGGAAGAAACTCAAAAGGTGGAAATAGAGGTGGAAACTCTTCTAGTAGTAGAAGAAATAGCGACTCAAGTGGTTCAAACTCTAACTCAAATAGAAGAAGTAGAAGAAGATAAGTCTCTTCTTTTACTTCATAATCATACTACAAACTAATTAGTGTAGTATGATTTTAAAGCTTTTTTAGCTTTTTTATATGCTTTTTTTGTATCTCTCCCAAAACCTCTAAAAACTCCATCTTTATTAAAAAACTCAATCATATCAAGCTTCTCTTTCGTTTTTACTTTTATTACTCTAAATACACTAAACTCTTTTTGAAGTTTTTCGATATTAGGAAGATCATTTTTTGACAAAATTGTTACTTTCATTTTGTACTCCTTTAAAATGTATATATTATATAGTGATTATATATAAAATAAAGAGTAAAGTCAAATTTTAATCTTTAAAAAATATAATATTGAAAAATCTTAACAAGTTTGTGAATAAAAGTAAAGGATAAAATATAGAGATTTGATATAAATTAAATATATAAGTCATAAAAACTTTAATTTTGCTTAAAAATATAGAAAGGTTTAACCCACTATAATTGTATTTAACTTTAATTACAAAATGGTTACAAAAAAGTTACAAAAGGGTTACATTGGATATAAAAACGTTTAATTCGCTTGAAAAGGCTACACAAAAAACACTTCCTGGTTTTGCTAAGATTTCATTAGCACTTTTATTTATACTTGTAGTATTTTTATGGTCCTATACTTCACATGGTGATATTCCTAATAATTCTTTTTTGATTATTGGTGCAGTTTTTGGTGCTTATATGGCCATGAATATTGGTGCAAATGATGTTGCAAATAATGTGGGGCCTGCAGTTGGCTCTAAAGCTATGACACTTATGTGGGCAATTATAATTGCAGCTATTTTTGAAGCAATGGGGGCTTTGATTGCAGGTGGAGATGTTGTAAAGACAATAAAAAAAGGAATAATAGATCCATCTATGATAGCAGATGCTCAAACATATATTTGGGCTATGACAGCTGCACTATTAGCAGCAGCCATTTGGCTTAACTTTGCAACATCAGTTAGAGCTCCTGTATCTACTACACACTCAATTGTAGGTGGTGTTATGGGTGCAGGTATTGCTGCTGCTGGGTTTAGTATTGTTTCATGGGGAACAATGGGTAAAATTGCTGCTTCTTGGGTGATATCACCTGTACTAGGTGGTATTATCGCAGCTGGTTTTTTATATTTGATAAAAACAAAAATAGTTTTTAAAAAGGATATGATTACATCTGCAAAAGTAATTGTGCCATATTTGATTGCACTTATGTCTTGGGCTTTTGCCACTTATTTAATATTAAAAGGGGTTAAAAAAGTAATCAAACTTGATTTCTTTACTGCTGCATCTATTGGTTTAGTAATTGCCATAATAATCTATGTATTGGTAAAGCCTATGATTGCAAAGTCTGCTGATAAGCTAAGTAATGATAGAAGTAGTATTAATAATCTATTTACAGTTCCATTAATTTTTGCAGCTGCATTGCTTTCATTTGCCCATGGTGCAAATGATGTTGCAAATGCTATTGGTCCATTAGCAGCTATTAATGATGCTGTTATGAACTCTACAGTTTCAGCCCAAGTTGGTATTCCTTTTTGGGTTTTAGCAGTTGGTGCTATTGGAATTGCTGTAGGGTTAGCACTATTTGGCCCTAAACTTATTAGAACTGTTGGTTCTGAAATTACAGAGTTAGATCAAATAAGAGCTTATAGTATTGCAATGGCTGCTGCAATTACTGTTATTATCGCATCACAACTTGGTTTACCTGTGTCATCAACTCATATAGCCGTTGGTGGTGTTTTTGGGGTTGGATTTCTAAGGGAGTATCTTGATTCCCATGAAACAAGAGTTTTAAATGAGTTAAGAAAAAGATTCAAAGATCATAAAAAAGAGCTAAACTCTATGCAAAAAGATTTAGAGTCACTAGAAGCACTTGATTCAAAAAGTAAAAAAGAGTATATAAAAATAGCAGAACTATATAAAGCAATTGATGAAAAGCAAGATATTGTAAAGCAAGAGAAAAAAGATGTAAAAGCTCAAAAGCAAACAAAATATGTAAAGAGAGATACAGTTAAGAAAATAGTAGCAGCATGGGTTATAACAGTACCTGCAGCAGCTATTTTATCAGCTGGTATCTTCTTTATGATAAAAGGAATAATGGGGTAGTTAATCTACCTCATTTAAATCCAAAGCCTTTTGAATCTCATCTAGTAGAGATTTTATTTCAATAGGCTTTCTAAGGTATGAAATAAATAGCTCTTTTGATTCATTTTTTAATACTAAATCATCATCAGAGTAAGCTGATACACCAATTATTGGAATATCTTTCATATCATACTGCTCATTTATTTTTTTTATCATATCAGTACCTGACATATTTGGCATATTTATATCTGTTATAACTGCATCAATATCTTTATGATATTTTTCAAACTTTTCAAGTCCTTCTTGTCCATCTAATGCTTGTATTACTTCTTTAAATACAACTTTAAGTAGTGAACAGGTCTGCTCTTGAATTTGAATGTCATCTTCAACATATAAAATGGTTTTGTTTTTTAGTTCATTATACATAAACGTAGAATACCTTAGATTTTATTACATTATGATAAAATCTCAAAAAATAAAAAGGAAAAATTATAGAAGCTATATTATCAGTACTACCAATATACTTTTTTATTTTAGTTGGATACACAATAAAAAAGATTTTCAAAAATGAGATAAATGAAAAAACCTTAGTGCTTTTATCAATATATTTTTTGCAACCAATTTTAATTTTTTGGGGTTTAACAAAAAGTCCCATTGATTATAATTTTGTAATGTCACCTATATTTTATTTACTAATTGTAATGAGTTGTTTAATAGTATTACTATTTGTAAATAAAATAATCTTTAAAGATAGAAAAGAGCAATCAATTTATTTAGCAAGTGCCTTAGTAGGAAATACAGGAAACTTAGGTATTCCATTAGGAATTGCACTTTTTGGAGTAGAGTCTGTTCCTTATACAAGCATTATAAACATCGCAAACATATTTTTTATATATATTTTTTCAGTATATTTTTTTGCAAGGGAGCAGTTTTCTATAAAAAATGCACTATTTTCAATTTTGAAAATTCCTGGAATATGGTTTGCTCTTTTAGCTTTATTAGTAAACTATAACTCAATAGAAATAAATAAACATGTTTATTCAGCTTTGGAAATGGGTGCTTATACATCTATGGTAATACAGCTTGTGATTTTTGGGGTGTATTTATCAAATATAAGACTTAAAACAATTCCTTGGCATTTATCATTTCAAATATCTTTTGTAAAGCATATTTTTTTACCATTAGTAGGTATATTTATTGTAGTAAACTATAGTGAGTTAGACTCTTATGTGGCGTCTATTTTAATTATGGAGCTTATGGTACCACTTGCTGTTAATAATGTAAACTTAGCTGCACTCTACAACTGTAAGCCTTTTGATGTAACTGCAACCATCTTAGTCTCAAGTATTTTATTTGTGTTTCTTTTATATTTTTATATTGAACTTATTGAGTATTTTATAAAGTAGGTATTATGTGTGGAGTTTTAGGTAGTAATTTTATTTCAAAAAAGTTTGAGGGTTCATTATCACTTTTAAAAAATAGAGGTGTTGATAATCAATCATCCTATATTGTTGATAATAATCAGTTTGGTCATACAAGACTTTCAATAATTGATTTAGACATTGAAGCCAATCAACCCATGGTTTTTAATGATATAGTTTTAGTTTTTAATGGTGAAATCTACAACTATAAAGATTTGATAAAAAGTGAAAATCTTATTTGTACAACAAAAAGTGATAGTGAGGTTTTAATTAGACTTTATGAGAAATATGGGTTTGATTTTTTAAATAAGCTAAATGGAATGTTTGCTTTTTGTATCTATGATATAAAAAAGCAAAGGTTTTTTTGTGCAAGGGATAGATATGGGAAAAAACCTCTCTTTTTTTACTTTAAAGATAAGAAGTTTATCTTCTCTTCTTTAATTAAACCTATTGTAAATCTACTAGATAAAAAGCCAGCATTAAATAAAGTAGCCTTATCAAAATATATGCAATATTTTGCTTCCTTTGGAAAAGATACTTTTTTTCAAGATATATATAAATTAGATGCAGGATCTTTTTTGGTTTATGAACCCAATAAAAAGAGCAATAGCTTTTATGAAAAAAAGTTTTATAAAATAAAGACTAAGAAAAAAGTTTTTGATGAACAAGAGGCTTTAGAAAAAATTGAAGAGCTGCTTTTTGACTCTGTAAATAGTAGATTAAAATCTGATGTAAATATGGGCTGCTTACTAAGTGGTGGGATTGATAGTTCTTTGATTAGTGCAGTTTATAGTAAACTCTCAAATAAACAGATAAATACGTTTTCAATAGGATATAGTGAGTATAAAAACTATTGTGAATTAGATTATGCAAATATTTTATCAAAGCATATTAATTCAAATCATACAGCAGTTGAGATTTCTAAAGCTGATTTTATAGAAAACTTTGAAAGCACCCTTGATATCTTGGAGCAACCCCATGCAGACTCTGCTGCAATTCCTTTAAATATATTAACAAAAAAAGTTAGTAGTTGTGGTGTGCGAACATTACTTTCAGGTGAAGGAAGTGATGAGATATTTTTAGGTTATGATAATTATTCGAAGTTCTATAGGTATTATGAGTTTAAAGACTCCTTGAGTCAAAATCAAAATGAGTTTTTAAATGGAATCATATCTTCACTTAAAGCTGAAAATAAAGAGAGTGAATATTTAAGAAGAGTTATAAAAAAAGAGAATTTATATAACTCATTTGGTGAAATATATACTCAACCACAAAAAAAGAGGCTATTTAAAAAAGTTCCAACATATAAAACAGAAAAACCAAAAGATGATCCAATTGATTGGATGAGTTATATAGATTTAAAGATTTGGCTAGGAGAGGTTTTATTGCCAAAGGTTGATAAGATATCTATGAATAACTCTTTAGAGACAAGAACGCCATTTTTAGACTATAAACTAGTTGATTATATGTTTAGTGTAGATTCAAAATTAAAGCTAGGAGATACAAATAAGTATCTGTTGAAAAAAATTGCTTTAAAATATATACCAAGTGAGATTATTACAAGACAAAAAAAAGGTTTTAATTCACCATATCATGAGTGGTTACAAAAAGAGTATAAAGATTATATAATAGAGCTTATACTTGAAGTAAATAGTAAAACTGATCTATTTAATAAAGAGTACATTTTGTATATTTATGAATTATCTCTGAAAAATAAGTTTAAACAGCATCTATACGCTCTATTTGTATTTTCACTGTGGTATAAAAAAGAGTTTTTATCTTAAGATAAAAAATTGTAAAATCAAATATAATTATATATAAAAGAATTTATAAAGAGGATACTATGACAGTATTAATACCTGTTAATAATAAAAGTAGACATGAGTGTACAATCGCTTCAATTGAAGAGAATAAAGCATGGGCTTTAGTAAGACTTGATGAGGGAAAAATTTGTGATGTTGAGTTTTATGAAAGAAGAGAAGATATCTTAGATTGGATAGATAGCTTAATAGTAATAAATGAACAAGAGTTTGCATGGCCTTTTTTAGATGAAGGTGTTGAAGTTTTAATAGCACGAACTCAAAAGAGTATTGATGAGATTATTGAGGGTTATTTATTTAAAGATTTACATGACTTTTAGTAATGAAATTTTATAAAAAAAAATCTTTTATTTTTTCTATTTTAATTATTGTTTTACTATATACAGTACTAAATAGTCTTAATTTAAATGAAGCTTCACTTAAATTTGTATCCACATATTCAAATGAAATTGAAGCTTTTATAAAAAATAGTTTTCTTTTGTCTTTATTAGTCTATTTTGCTATTTATATTGTATTGTCATCAATTGGACTGCCAGTTGGAGCGATATTAGCTATTTTAAGTGGATATTTTTATACTCTTAGTGTTGGAGTTGTAATAACAGTAGTTAGTGCAGTTTTTGCTTCAATATTTATATTTTATTTAGGGAAATCTTTTTTATATAAATATTTACATAAACGCTATGGAAAAAAAGTAAAAAAGATTGAAAAAGCAGTTAATAAAAATGGGGCTTACTATGTATTAGCTATTCGAGTTAGTTCAGTTTTACCATTTTTTTGGGTAAATCTATTTTTTGGAGCTGCTAATCTTTCTTATAAACAGTATATTATTCCCACATTTATTGGACTTATTCCTGGGACAATTGTATATGTAAATATGGGTGTATCACTCTCATCACTTAACTCTATTGATGATATATTTAGTTTTAAAATTGCACTGTCATTTATTTTATTAGGGTTTCTTGTATTACTTCCTGTTTTAGTTAAAAAACTCTATATCCATAGAAGCAATTAAGAAAGTTTGGGTAATATTTCGCTTATGAAAATTTTAATGATTACAAATACATATCTTCCACATGTGGGTGGAGTTGCTAACTCAGTTGCAGGATTTAAAACTGCTTTACAAAAAAGAGGTCATAAAGTACTAATAATTGCTCCACACTTTGAAAATGAAGAGTTTGATAGTGATGTCTTAAGAGTTGAAGCTTTGCAGAATTTTAATGGCAGTGACTTCTCACTATCAATGCCCTCAGTGATTTTTAAAAATAGAGCTATTGATGAGTTTAATCCAGATATTGTACATTCCCACCATCCTTTTTTATTAGGTATAAGTGCACTTAGAATTGCAAGAAGAAGAGAGATACCTATTGTATTTACACATCATACTCTCTATGAGCGATACACTCATTATGTACCTTTTGAGTCAGAAGTTTTAAAAAAGATGGCTAAAAAAATGGCTGTTGAGTATTGTAATTTATGTGATGGAGTAATTGCACCAAGTAAAAGTATAAAAGCTTTATTAGAAGACAGAGGTGTTGAATCACCTATAAAAGTCATTCCAACAGGAATAGAATATGAAAAAAACAAAGAGAACTCTAATAAAAATATGGAAGAGTTATTTGATATTAGTGATGAAACTTTTTTAATAGGACATGTAAGTAGATTAGCACTTGAAAAAAATCAATTTTTTTTAGCAAAAGCTGTAGCACTATTTTTACAAAGAAATAAGAATGCAGCTTTTGCTATTGCAGGAAGTGGAGATATAGAAAATGACTTAAAAGATATTTTTACACTACATGAGGTTTCTAATAAAGTCTATTTTCTTGGAAATCAAAATGGTGATAATTTGTTGGCATTTTATAAACGAATGGATCTTTTTGTATTCTCTTCAACTAGTGAAACTCAAGGTATGGTTTTAGCAGAAGCGATGCTTTGTTCAACTCCTGTTGTTGCACTAGATGCTCCTGCTGTAAGTGAAATGGTTTGCGGTAAAAATGGTATATTAGTACCTAAAGAAGATATCGAAGCATTTTCAAAAGCTATTGAAGATATTTATAAACTAGATAAAGAGAGTTTAAACTCTTTAAAACAATCAAGTTATAATAGCGCCACTAGCTATAGTATGGACTATACAGTTGATTTACTTATTGATTTATATTTATATACACTTAGTAACTCTCAAACAACAAATAGTTATGATATTACTCTGCTTGATATGACTTTAAATACTTTATCTACAGAATATGATATTTGGAAAAGTAGAGCTCAAAGTGTAAGTCAAAGTAAATTTGTATTAGATAGCATAGGTAAGATTAAACAGTTTAGTCAAAACTCTATTAAAAAAGCATCTAAACTAAATTAATAAAATTAAGCAAAAAAATATTTATATAAATATATAATTTCTAAACTTTTACATAGGAGTTTAGGATGAAAAAAAGAATAAGTAAACTAGCAGTATGCTCACTTTTAGTTTTATCTACAGTTGCAATACAAGCAAATGATAGAGTATATAAACTAAAACTTGCTGCAACTTGGGGAAAAAGTGGTACTCCACTAATTGATGCTCCAAAAAGCATGGCAAAGATGGCAAAAGATATGTCTAATGGACGATTAGATATAGAGGTTCACTCTTCAAACAGACATAAATCACCCTTTGGTATTTTAGATATGGTAAAAGCTGGACAATATGATATGGGTCATACAGCATCATACTTTTTTAAAGGTAAAGATATAAATACAATGCCTTTTACGACAATGCCTTTTGGTCTAACTGCACCTGAGTATTATTCATGGTTCTATTATGGTGGTGGAGAAGAGCTTATGAAAGAGGTATATAATAAGCATAAGATATTAGCTTTTCCAGGTGGAAACACAGGTGTTCAAATGGGTGGATGGTTTAGAAATGAGATAGACTCTATTGAGGATTTAGATGGATTAAAAATGAGAATTCCAGGTTTTGCTGGAGAGATTTTAGCAAAACTTGGAGTACAAGTCACTAATATGCCTCCAGGTGAACTATATACAGCATTAGAAAGAAATACAATTGATGCAGTTGAGTGGGTTGGTCCCTCAATGGATATAAAGATGGGCTTCCATAAAGTTGCTTCATACTATTACACAGGTTGGCACGAACCAGGTGCAGAAACACAGTTTTTCATAAATAAAAGAGTTTATAAAAAACTTCCTTCAGATTTACAATCAATACTAACTACAGCTATGAGAGTTAGCTCTTATGATTTATACATAAAAAACTATCATCTATCTGCATTAGCTTTACAGGATATGTTTGAACAGTATCCAAATATAAAAGTTAAGACTTTTCCAAAGGAAGTTATTGATGAGATGAAGAAAGTAAATCATCAGTTAAGAGAAGAGATGTCAAGTGAAAACCCACTATTAAAAAAGATATTAGAGTCTCAAAAAGCATATCAAAATAAGGTTAGAGACTGGACAAGAATGTCTGATTATCTCTATTTAAAAGATAATTTATAGTAAATACTCATTACAATGTTTCATGTGAAACATTGTAATGAAATAGCTTACCCTACTCCCAAAAATCATTTAATGGTTGCTTTTGATTTAATTTATTTTCCTCTTTTACACTCTCTTCATTTTGGGTAGATTGTGTAAGTTTAGTTGATGGACTTTTTAAATCAAGCTCTTCTATCCTTTGAAGTGCAGCTTCTAAATCTTTATTGTTTATATCTTCACCACTATTTGGTATTGACTCTTTTGCTTTAACAGTATCATCATTGACTTGCTTTGCTTTTACTGTTTTTTTATTCTCTTTTAAAGATTTTATTTCATCTTCTAGTTCAATATATTTAGATATTAAATCTTCATATTTCTCAAAATCCATAAGCATAAAACTTGGTTTTCCGTCTCTTAAAATAACTGCTTTTTCAATCTGTTTTGAACTTATTTTATCAAAAACAGTTTTGCTTTTCCTAATAAGTTCAGTTGATGAGAACATCTCTTTTGAAGTATATTGCAATAGATTCATTTAAACTCCTAGTACGTAACATAGTACATATTATAACACAAATTCATCAATATTTGCTATAAGCTTTTTTATAAGTAGTTGTCTTGCTTCTTTAGATGACCAACCTATGTGTGGAGTTAGTATAAATCTTGGACTATTTAGTATTTTGTTTATATGACAAAGACTATCAATAGGCTCTTTTTCTATAACATCTAAGGCTACTTTAATATCTGTTTTATTAAATATCTCTACTAAATCCTCTTCATTTATAATACCACCTCTTCCCACATTTACTAGTATGGCATCATTTTTTATCATATTGAGATTTGTTTTATTTAACAAATTATAAGTCATATCATTAAGTCCACAATGTATTGTAATAATATCAGATTGTTTAAGAAGTCTTTCTAAAGTTTTCTGCTCATATTGTGTATTATGGTTTTTATTAGTAGTTGAATAATAAGATATATTTGCTCCAAGACTAACAGCTACATTTGCAACTGCTTTTCCTATTTCACCAAGTCCAATTATCCCCCAATTTTTATCTTTTATTTGAGAAAATGGGCTATCAAGATTTGTAAATATATCACAATCATGCCATTTACCATCTTTTGTATATTTATCATAGTAGTCTAAGTTTTGTATGAATTTTAATACTAAATGTATTGTAGTTTGCATTACACTATATGTTGAATAACCAGCTACATTTTTAACTTCTATATTGTTGTTTTTAGCATAAGTTGTATCAATATTATCCATACCTGTTGCTGTAATACATATTAGTTTTAAAGATTTCGCCTCTTGCATATGCTTTTGATTTATAACTACTTTATTTGTTAAAACTATATTAGCATCTTTGATGCGGCTTGCAGTTTGTTTATCATTTGTTGTTTCATAAACTACTAGTTCACCATATTTTTCAAAAACAGTTAAATCAATATCCTCACCTAATGTTTGTGAATCTAATATTACAATTTTCATGATACACCTCTTTTATGAAATTTTATTTTTTTGAAAATATCTGTTCAGCCCATTCAGTAATTGGACCTCTTAGTACTTTTTCTAATCTTATTGCAAAGTTATTTACTAAAGTGCTTTCTTGTTTTGTTGATTTTAATAGGGTTGTTAATGAGTTAGTATATTTATTTACATAGAAGTTATCTATTTGCTTATTAGAACCAAGTACTACAACTTTACAGCTACTATCAACTCTTGATAGCACCATCTGCATAGTTTTGTTAGACATGTTTTGTGCTTCATCAATTATTACAAAGGCATTAGAAAGGGTTCTACCTCTCATCTCACCTACCCACATTGTTTCAATGTTATAGTTGGCTATTAACTGCTCTATTCTATTTGTAACTTCACTTTCATCTAGCTGTTGTTCTTGATGATTGCTTCTTTTCCCTTTTCTTTTTTTATAATCACTTCTAACAATATAATCTAAACTATCCATTAGTGGATGATTATAGATTTTAAATTTCTCTTCATAGCCAGGTAAATATCCAACATCTTCACCCTTATCTAGTGATTCAATTGAGTTTCTAATATATATTATTTTTTGGAAATTTTTCTGTCTTATAAGTCTAATCGCTGCACTTAAAGCTAAAAGTGTTTTTCCTGAACCTGCTTTAGCTTCAACTATAAGTACATTAAAAAAATGATTTAACAATGCGTTTGAGAAAAGTAGTTGCTCTTTATTTAATGGTGTAATTATTTGATTTCTTATGTCAGTTTCATCAATTAGCTGTATTCTTTTATTTTGTATAGTGGTAAGTATTACTTGGTCTGAATCTTTTATCTTAAAACTATAACAAAAGTTGTGGGGCTTATAATCTTTATCAAAATTTGTAATTAGTTGATTATCAAGATGTTCTTGTTGATTAAAGTCTATAGTAAAGTCTTTAATAAACATATAGTCAAAATCCTCTTCTTTTGAGCCACTTAGAGAGTTTGTTTTGATATCAAGTGATATGGCTCTTGTCCTTGCCATTATATCAAGTGAGATAAACTCAGTTGAGTCTTTATAGTATCCTTTACTAAAAACAGCTATTTCTAATATCTTCCTATCGTTTATTATATGAGTAGAGGTGTTGCTAGTTTTTACACTATACTCCTCTTTTGATACTACATCTATAATCGTATCGTAATCAACTTTTACTCTTACAATTTTAAAATCATTTATCTTATTTGTTTCAATTATTTGAGAGTTTTCTAAAATTCTAGCAAATTGTCTAGCTTGAAAATTTATCTCATTAAAACCACTTTTTTTACTATCAATTTCATCTAAAACGGTCTCTGGTAGTATTATTAAGTTCTTGCCATCTTGAGATATCCTAAATATATTATTTGCATCTTCAAGTAGTATATTTGTATCTAATATATAGAACTTTTCAAAGTTATTAGTCATTTAGTTTATACCTTCCAAATCTTTTTTTGATTTCATTATCTTGTATGAAATAAAAGCAAATAGTGCAATTATTAAAAATGTAAATATTATAGAAAAGCTCTTTGTAATCACATACGTAACTATTAAAATAGATAACATAGTAGGAAGTTCATTGTACATTCTAAAAAATTTTCCATC
>JBNJFB010000027.1:0-28330 GCA_051746405.1 Campylobacterota bacterium | reverse complement strand
TTACAAATGAACTTTTAATAAATGATTCAAAAGCAAAAAGAATCAACTCTTTAATGCTAACTTGTGGGCATTATGATGCTTCAGGCGACTTTGCATATAGAGTTGGACTACCTGGTAAAAGTGGTGTTGGTGGAGGAATTGTTGCGATTGTACCTCAAAAACTAGCTATTTGTGTGTACTCACCTAGATTAAATGCTCAAGGTAACTCCTGTGCGGGAACAAAGGCTTTAGAACTATTTACCAATAAAACTAAACTATCTATTTTTTAGTGGATTTTGAATATAATAGCAAAAAATTATAAATGGGGTAAAAATGACTGCACTTGAATTAGCTGATATTATAGGTGTCTTAAGCTTTGCACTAAGTGGATTTTTAATAGCTGTTCACCATAAACTTGATATGTTAGGTGTATTCATATGTGCTTTTTTAACTGCTCTTGGTGGGGGAATGACTAGGGATGTTTTAGCTAATAAAACCCCTTTTATTTTTACAGATATTTTGCCTATAATTTTAGTAATTGCTACAGTTTTTACATCACTTCTTTTCAAACTTCATAAAATCGACGACTTAGAGGGTAAAACTGCTTTTATAGTATCAGATGCTATTGGTCTTGTATCCTTTGCTATTACAGGTTCTTTAGTTGCTATTGAAAATGATTTTAATTTTTTGGGCGTTTTAATACTTGCTTTTATTACAGCTGTAGGTGGTGGTACTATTAGAGATATTTTATTAAATAGAGTTCCATCTATTTTAGTATCAGAGTTTTATGCAACAGTTGCTATTATAGTGGGACTTATTACATATACTTTAGATTTATTAGATTTAAGAAGTATTCCAACTTTAATTATCGTTTTTATTTTTGGTCTTACTTTAAGACTCCTTGCCTTTTATAAAAATTGGCATTTGCCAAAACTCTCTTAGATTTTAATATTTCATTTACTTTTTATGGATAGAATATCAAACAATTTTTATTAGGAGAAAATAAATGAAGAAAATTTTTATATTAATGTTTGCTTTTTTAGCAACTATTGCAAATGCTTTAGAAGTTGGTGATTCAATCCCTACTTTTAAAATCAATGATCAATTTGAAAAAGCTCAAACTATAAAAGCTGATGCAAAAAACATTATTGTAGCAGGTGATAGGGATGCAAGCGAAGTAATTAGAGACTATTTACTAAAACAAGAAAAAGGTTTTTTACAAAAGAATAACTCTTACTATGTAGCTGATATTTCTGGAATGCCAAGTTTAATTACTAAATTTTTTGCATTACCAAAGATGCAAGACTATCCTTTCTCAATTTTGTTAGTAAATGAAGAACAATCAAAGTCATTTACTAAAAAAGAGGAACAAATCACTGTTTATTCTATAGAGGATGGAAAAGTTTCAAATAAAGAGTTTATTAAAACTGCAGAAGAGTTAGACGCAGTTTTTAAATAATAAAATTACTAGCAACTTGCTAGTAATTAAACCTCACTTTTAGCTTAAATTGATATAATAATAAAATATATTTTATTTAAGGTTTTTATAAGTGAGACTTCTTCTAATTTTAACACTTATTTTTACAAATATTATTGCTAAAGAACACAGAGACTTAAGACAAATTATAGAAAGTGGATATATAAAAGTTGGTGTGTACTATCAAGATATTTATCCTTTTTTTATGAAAAACAAACATGGAGAGCTATCTGGGCATGATATTGATATGGCTTTAGATATTGCAGAAAAACTTGGAGTAGAAGTTATCTTTAATAGAGAAGCTAAAACATTTAATAGCTTAGTTGATATGGTTGCTAATAAACAGATTGATGTGGTTATATCTGAACTTAGTGCCACACTACAAAGAGCAAAAAAAGCTATGTTTACCACCCCTTATATAGTTTTAAATCAAGGTATGTTTTTTAACCGTATGTCCATAACAAAAATAAAAAGCAAATATAAAAAACAGTGGCAAGAGAAGCTTGTTAACTCTGAAATTAAAATAGCCACAAGAAGAGGTACTGCATATGAAAATTATGTTAAAAATACCTTTGCTAATGCAGAAGTTATTACTTTTGTGCAGTGGCAAGATGTAATTGATGCTGTAATCAATGGTGATGTTGATTGTGCTTATTATGATGAAATAGAAATAAAAAAGCTTATTCAACAACAACCAAACCTAGCTTTAAAGGGAAAAACTATTATTGTAAAAGATAAAAAAGACCCTATAGCAATGGCTGTAAATCAAAATAGTATTCAACTACTTAATTGGCTTAACCTTTATCTTACAAGAAAAGAGAAAATAACATCGAATCTTTTACTAGAAAAATATAAAAAAGAGTTACCATGAAAAGAACTACTCTTTTAAGAAAAAAAACTTTCTCTTTTTTAAGAACTCCTTATGCTATTTTAATTGGTGTCACAATTGGTATAATAATAGGACTTACAAATAAAGATATCTCTATGTTTATTTCACCAATTGGTGAGATTTATCTTACTATTTTACAGTTATGTGTTTTTCCTATTTTGATATCTGCTGTGACTGTTTGTATTTTTAGACTTTTATCCACACATGATTTATCAAAATATCTTTCAAAAATGACTTTAACATTTAGCTTTGGCTTTTTTATTGTAGCTGCTATTGGTGTTACTATAACACTATTAGTATCACCTGGTGAAATAAGAAACAAAACTACTGAAGAGGGACTTGGTGAACTTATGGTATATAGTTCCAATGTAAATGAAATACTTCAAAATAGCACTTATGAAGAGATTTATTTAGATGGTTCTAATAATATTGATACCTCTGAGAGTATGGTAAACTTTTTTATTCAATTAGTCCCTGAAAATATCTTTCAAGCTTTAGTTGAAGGTAATAGTATACAAGTATTAATATTTTCTATTATATTAGGACTATCCCTTGGTTTTATTGGAATTCAAAAAGCCCAAACTGCAGTGGATTTTTTTGACTCTATTTTTGAAGCATTTACAAAGGTTGTAGTTGGATTAATGCATCTTTTACCTTTTGCTCTTTGTGCACTTCTTGCAAAAAATATAAGTACTATTGGAAGTGATTTCTTATTTGCAGTTGCAGGTCTTTTAATAGTTATTATGGGTACTTCTTTAGTTGCTATTATTATAGGTTTTATTATCATAAACTTAAAAACTCCACACTTAACAACTATGCAAACTCTAAAAGCTTTAAGGGAGCCTTTATTTATTGCATTTGCTACTACAAACTCTTTAGCTACTATTCCATCAGCTCTTAGTTCATTAACAAAAGAGATGAAGTATGATGAAGAAAAAGTGGACTTGATTATTCCTATTGGAATTACACTTGCTAGATTTGGAACTATACTTATTTTTTCTATTATGGGTATATATTTAGCTCAAGTTTATGGTTTAGAACTAACGCTTACACAAATAGCATTTATTATATTTAGCTCGATTTTAGCAGGTGCGGCAACAGCGGGTGCTCCAGGAGAGATTGCTAGTGCATCTATTGCTATTGTTTTAACTCCTTTAGGCTTACCTGTTGAAACAGCTATTACAGTGTTGCTTTTAACAAACCCTATAACTGACCCTGTAATTACTACTATTAATGTTGGTGGAAATATACTGACTACAACTTTTATAGCAGAAAAAAAAGATGAAGAATAAATACAGAGAGTTATTTAATTGTAGTGATGAGACTTTTTTTTATGAAAAGTGTCTAAAACAACTCATTTTTAAAAATAAAAAGGATTTTCAAACTATTGTTGAGTTTGGTTCAGGGGATGGAGTACCTGTTTTAAATGCAGTTTGTAGTTGCAATTTTACTGGTACAATATACGGTTTTGAGTACAACTCTAAAGCTTATGAAATACTACAAAAAAATATAAAAAATGTAAATCTTGAAAAAATATATCATGTAAAAAACCAATCTTTTTTTGAAGCTAAACTTCCAAAAGCTAAGCTATTAATAGCAAATCCACCATATATTCCATATAGTTCAAACGCTATTTTACTACCACATTTATGGGGTGGAGAAAAAGGGTGTAAAATCAGTAAAGATATTATTAGCTATAAAATACCAAATATTATGATAATAGTAGCATCATATTCAAATCCAATTGAACTAATAGAGTATGCTACTTCCTTAGGTTATATCGTAAAAGAGTTTTTAGTTACAAATATGCCTTATGGTGTTTACTCAAATGAGCCTAAAGTCAAAGATTATATAAATAAACTAGCTACTAAAAATAGTGCTTTTTTTCATAAAGACTACTATAAAGTAGCTGGAGTACTTTTTCAAAAAAATAGTGATACTTTAGATAAAAAACAGAAACTTATAGCTAATCTAACAACCTTTTAAAAGCTTCAACTATTGCTTTACTTTCTAAAGCTTTTATTCTATTTTCTAAAGAATCAACTGTCTCATCTTTGTTTAAAATTAACTCTTTTGTTAAAACTATTTCACCATCATCATATTTTTCATTTACAAAATGAATAGTTACACCTGATTTTTGTTGATTATCATTTATAATAGCTTCATGAACATATCTTCCATACATCCCTTTTCCGCCATATTTTGAGGGCAAAAGTGCTGGGTGAGTATTTACTATTTTTTTTTCAAAGCTATTTATTAACTCACTATTTATCATCTTCATATAACCTGATAAAAATATATAATCGCATTTAAACTCTTTAAATAAAAGTGCTATTTTTTCATCTATATTTTCATTTGGATATTTCTTTGAGTTTATAACAAAATTTGGTATGTTAAGCTTTGAAGCACTCTTAAGAACGTTTGCATTACTATTATTTGTAATTACTACTACTATTTGTGCATCTAAAATTTTATCTTCAATAGCTTCTTGAAGTTTTAAAAAACCACTTCCATTATAAGAAGCTAAAATACCTATTCTTTTCATCTAAAGTCCTAATTTTTAAAATATTATAACAAAAACTAAATTAGCTATATTATAGTCTTTGTGCATGGGTTAATGCTATTGCTATTGCATCTGTAATATCAAGAGGTTTTATCTCTTTTTTTATTCCTAATAATCTTTTAACCATAAAAGCAACTTGGTTTTTATCAGCTTTTCCATTTCCTGTAACTGCCTGTTTTACTTGTAAGGGAGTGTACTCTGCAAAATTTCCAAATACTTGCAAGACTTTTAAAGATATAGCACCTCTAAATTGTGCAAGTTTTATAACTGTTTTTGGATTAAATGCATAAAACATATCTTCAATTGAGACCTCTTTTATTTCATGTCTTTGAAAAATCAAATCAAATCCCTCGGTCATTTCTACTATTTGTTCTTGTAAAACTTTTGTTTTTATTTTTACTAACCCTGCTTCAATTAATTTTAAATTTCTGCCTTTTTTTTCAATAATTGCATACCCACAGTTTCTCGTACCTGGATCAATTCCTAATATTTTCACGTTAAATGCTCTTTTTTTCAATTATTTTTATTCACATATTTCAAACGCCCTAATGATGGTATTTTTTACATAAATATTCACTTAAAGAACATTGGTTATTCACTAGTTATTCACCATGTGAACAACACTTATTCAACAAATTTTTAAACTTTATAAAATTTTATTTTCACATGTGAATAATTTTTATTAAAAATTCGTTATAATAGTAACTATTTATAAAAAAAAGAGTAAGAGAGTATATGACAAATAAAGAATTTCTAGCAATTATTCAAAAAGAAGCAACTGCTACAGATTTTGATAGATATCTAAAACAGTTAGTTTATAAAAAAATTTCATCTGATGATAAGTTAGCTTTATTTGAGGTTTCAAATAAATATATAGCCTCTTGGATAAAAAGTAAATTTACAGGTTTAATTCAAAACTGCTTTGAACAGTACGATGGTACAAAACCCAAAGTTGAAATAAAAGTTGCCGGTGAAAAAAAATCAAAAAAAGAGATTATAAAAGAACAAATAAAGAATGAAACAGCTGAAAGCACTATTTTAAATCCATCATATACCTTTGATTCTTTTGTTGTGGGTCCATCAAATCAAATGGCTTATAACGCATCACTTGCTGTTACCAATAAACCAGGAACTCAATATAATCCTTTGTTTATTTATGGGGGAACAGGCCTTGGTAAAACACACCTTCTACAAGCAGTTGGTAACTATGCAATAGAGAAAGGAAGAACTGTAATATATGTAACAATTGAACAGTTTATGAACGACTTTACTTTTTCTATTAAAAATAAAAATATGGAACACTTTAGAAGTAAATATAGAAAGTGTGATGTTTTGCTAATTGATGATATTCAATTTTTAAGTGGGAAAGAACAGACTCAAGAGGAGTTTTTCCATACATTTAATGAACTGCATAACTCAAAAAAACAAATAGTTATGACATCTGATAGGTTACCATCACAAATAGCAGGACTTGTAGATAGATTAAAATCTAGATTTGAGTGGGGATTAACAGCTGATATTCAAGCCCCTGGCTTAGAGACAAAAATAGCAATTATTGAAAAAAAATCTGAGTTAAATGGTATTGAATTAAACAGAGAAATAGTAAACTTTATAGCTACAAACTTAGATAACTCAATTAGAGAAATTGAAGGTGTTTTGATTAGAATAAATGCAAGTGCATCTTTACTAAATCAAGAAATTAGCCTTGAAATGGTTCAAAATCTCTTAAAAGAGCAAATAAAAGAGACAAAAGAGAATATAAAACTCCCTGATGTAATAGATATAGTTGCAAGGGAGTTAAATATTAAGCCAAGTGATATTAAATCCAAAAAAAGAACTGCAACAGTAGCAAATGCAAGAAGAGTTGTAATCTACCTTGCAAGGGAGCTTACACATAACTCTATGCCTGATATTGCTAAGTTTTTAGGTATGAAAGATCACAGTTCTATTTCTCATAATATTAAAAAAGCAAATGAGTTAATAGAAAAAGATGAAAACTTTAAATTAATTATAGAGAATTTAAAAAATAAAATCATAAATAAGGAGTGGTAAAAGTAGTATAGAAATAAAAGTTATTTCAGTTTATGTGAAAAGGTGTGAATATTTCATTTCGTTACATCACTTGAAAGCCTTCCTAAAATATAGGTCTTTGTTAGGTATTTTCATCTTTTCACATGCTCTACTACTGCTACTGCAATAATATAAAATATAGGAGATAAAATGAGGTTTATAATTACAAAGAATATTATAGATAATGTAATAGCTTCAATGCAACCTTTTTTAGAAAAAAAAGATGCTAGTGCTATAACTTCACATATATATTTAGAAGTTCAAAATAGTATGTTAATATTAAAAGCTACTGATTATGAGATAGGACTACAATCTCAAATCGATGATCTAAATGAAAGTGAAGATGGAAAAGCAACTGTTAATGGTTCTAACTTATTAGGAATTATCAAAAGACTAAAAAATTCAGAGATAACATTTGAAACTATTGATAATAATCTTGTAATAAAACAGAATAAATCAATCTTTAAATTACCAATGTATGACCCTAATGAATATCCTGAATTAATAAAAGATGATAATTTAAATAAAATAGATATTTCCACCTTTAGTTTTATAAACTCAATTAGAAAAATTACTCCAGCAGTTGATACTACTAATCCTAAGTTTGAATTAAATGGTGCTTTAATAGACATAAAAAGTAATAATATAAATTTTGTAGCTACTGATACTAGAAGATTAGCAGTTGCTTATTTAGAAAATATATCAAATAAAGAGTCTCAATTTATCATTCCTAAAAAAGCAATAGTAGAGATACAAAAACTTTTTGTAGATGATGCAACAATGCTTTTTGATGACACAAACTTAGTAGTATCAAATGATAGAATGAAATTTTTTACTAAGTTAATAAATGGTAAATTTCCAGATTACGAAAGAATTATTCCTAAAAATCTAAAACATACTCTAACTTTACCAAAAAGTAGTCTAATTGAATCTATAAAACTTGTAACTTCACTTTTTTCAAATATTAAGATAACATTTACAGCAAATGCAATAATACTTGAATCATTAGATGAAGATAGTGAATCACAAACACAAATTGATATAGATTTAGATTTAAATGAAGATTTTCATTTAGCAGTTAATGCTAAATATCTATTAGATTTTTTAAGTATGACAAATAACGAAAATATAAAAGTTGGTTTTAATGAATCAAACCTACCATTCTATTTAGAAGATGAAAAATTTTCTACAATAGTAATGCCAATTGTATTAGAAAAATAAATTTTAAGGATTAAAATAGATGAGTCAAGAATATAGTGCTAGTAATATTAAAGTTTTAAAAGGTTTAGAAGCAGTAAGAAAAAGACCTGGTATGTATATTGGTGATACCAACTTAAATGGTCTTCATCATATGGTTTATGAAGTAGTTGATAACTCTATTGATGAAGCTATGGCAGGTTACTGTAATAATATTAAAATTACTATGACTAAAGACAATTGGATAAGAGTTGAGGATAATGGTAGAGGTATTCCAACTTCTATTCATAAAGGTGAGGGAATTTCAGCTGCTACTGTAGTTCTTACAGTTCTACACGCAGGTGGTAAATTTGATAAAGATACATATAAAGTTTCAGGTGGTTTACACGGGGTAGGTGTATCTGTTGTAAATGCTTTATCTAGTGAACTTAAAATGACAATTTATAGAGAAGGTAAAATTCACTATCAAGAGTTTTCAAAAGGTATTCCAAAATTTCCACTTGAAGTTATAGGAGACAGTCCAAGAAAAACAGGAACAACTATAGAGTTTTTAGCAGATGATTCTATATTTGAAGTTTGTGAGTATCAATTTGAAGTCTTAGCTAAAAGATTTAGAGAAGTTGCTTACTTAAATCCATTTATCTCTATTACCTTAGATAATGAAAAAACAAAAACAAAAGAAGTATATCACTTTGAGGGTGGTATTAAACAGTTTGTTACAGATATAAATAAAGAGACAGCACTTTGTGATGCAATATCTTTAAATGATAGAGTTGATGATGTTGATGTTGATATTGCACTTATGTATAACTCAACTTATACAGAAAAAACTATATCTTTTGTAAATAATATTAGAACAATTGATGGTGGTACTCACGAAGCTGGTTTTAAAGCAGGACTTACAAGAAGTATTGTTAAATATCTAAATAACAATGCAAATGCAAGGGAAAAAGATACAAAAATTACAGGTGATGATGTAAGAGAAGGACTTATTGCAGTTGTTTCAGTAAAAGTACCTGAACCTCAATTTGAAGGTCAAACTAAAGGAAAATTAGGTTCATCATATGTAAAACCTATTTGTCAAAAACTTACAAGTGAAAAGTTAGATAGATATTTTGAAGAGAATCCAAATACAGCAAAAGCAGTAATGGAAAAAGCTCTAATGGCCGCACGTGGTAGAGAAGCTGCTAAAAAAGCAAGGGATTTAACTAGAAAAAAAGATGCAATGACAGTTGGAACACTTCCAGGTAAATTAGCAGAGTGTCAAAGTAAAGACCCAGAAATAAGAGAGCTTTATTTAGTAGAAGGGGACTCAGCAGGTGGTTCAGCTAAACAAGGTAGAGATAGGGTTTATCAAGCAATTTTACCATTAAAAGGTAAAATATTAAATGTAGAAAAATCTAGACTTGATAAAATTTTAAAATCAGATGAAATTAGAAATATGATTACAGCTCTTGGTTGTGGTATAGGTGAAGATTTTAATGAAGAAAAAATCAGATATCATAAAGTAATAATTATGACAGATGCGGATGTTGATGGTAGTCATATTCAAACACTACTTTTGACATTTTTCTTTAGATTTTTAAGGCCTGTTATTGAAAAAGGTTATTTATATATAGCACAACCACCTCTATATAGATATAAAAAAGGTAAAAATGAGATTTATTTAAAAGATGATACAGCTTTATCAAACTTCTTAATTGAAAATGGATTAGAATCATTTGAGTTTAGAGGTCTTGGTTATAATGATTTAGTTGATTTATTTAAAACGGTTTCAAAATATAAAGAGATGCTACAACAGTTAGAAAAAAGATACTCTTTAGTAGAAGTATTAAAACACCTAATTGAAAATCCAGATTTAGTTAAACTTGATTATAGTAGTTTATATGAAGTTGTAAAAGATTACTTAGAAGAGAAAAACTACAATATTCTTTCAAAAACAATTACTGATGAGATGATACAGCTATTTGTACAAACAAATGAGGGACTAGAAGAGCTTTTAATTGATGATGAGTTGTTTGCATCGCCATTCTTCTCAGAAGCTACATATATCTACTCTAGACTAGTACAAAGAGATATAAGTATGTTTGATGGAAGAGATTTAGTTGAAATTTTAGAAGAGATTGAAGCTTTAGGTAAAAAAGGTGCATATATTCAAAGATATAAAGGTTTAGGTGAGATGAATCCTGAACAGTTATGGGAAACAACTATGATACCTGAAGATAGAAGACTTTTAAGAGTTGCTATTGAAGATGCTGAAACTGCATCTGATGCATTTACTCTATTTATGGGTGATGAAGTAGAACCAAGAAGAAAGTATATAGAAGATCATGCAAAAGATGTTGAACACTTAGATGTTTAGAGATTCTAAAGGCTTAATAGCCTTTAGAGTTATATATTAGATTTTACTTAGTACATTTGCTACTTTTTCAGTATAAGCAAAAATTTCACCTCTTTTTCTTAAAATATTATTTACAATATGATATCCATGATTTAATGCAATAGCAATAGAACCACCTGAATTAACAGCAATATCACCTGCTACATAAACACATTTTGCAGTTGTTTCTTGGTGATGATCAAAAATTGGATTTTTCTTTTCATCCACATCTATTCCACATGATTTTAAGAAATCAACAGGGGTTGTCCCTCCAATTGCATAAATCACTCTATCATATATTACACTAAAGCCATCATTAAAGTTTGCTTTGATTTTTCCACCTTCATTCTCTAATGACTCAACATCTGTATTCATTCTAAGTCTTAACTTCTCTTCCCCATAATATCTATATAGAGTCTTTTCATTAATCTCATTTAGTCTTGAAAACTCAGGTTTTCTATAAACTAATGTCACGTTATTATCTTGGTCGGCTAAATCATAAGCATATTCAGCAGCAGAGTTACCACCACCAACTACTAAAATCTTCTCATTTGATGAACATTTATCAAGGTTAAAATTTACATTAGCTTTTATAGATGGTGGGATTTTGTATGATGGTTTATTTGGTTTTCCCATTTTCCCAATAGCAACTACTGCATTTTTACTTTGAATAAGACCTTGTGATGTATGAATATCTAAATAATCACCATTTCTTACAATTTTTTCAACTTCTGTATTAAACATAGAGTCAATTTGTTCAGTATCAAGTAAATTATTAAAGTAGTCTAATGTGGTCTCTTTTGTACCATCAAAAAAGTCAACATTTCCTTGAAGTTGTGTTACTTGACCTTTATAATCTTTATCAACTCTTTTATTATCTTTATAAAATTTTCTAATAGTATTTGAGTGATTATCAGTTTTTTCAATAAGTAAAATCTCTCCTATATTGTGAGCTGATGCTTCAATAGCAGTTCCTATTCCTCCAGGACCACCACCAATAATTACAATATCATATTTTTTTTCTGTCATAAATACTCTCTTATTATTAAATTTGTGGCGAATTATACATAAATCAAAGTATTTTTTCAATTAGTTGTATTAGTCCGTAACATTTGTAAGTAAGATTTTGATAAAATTTTTTAAAATTAATTATTCTAAAGGTTATAATAGTTATGGAAATGAAATATGGTGAAAAAGAGATTTTAAATTTTGATATAAATAATGAGGAACATTACTGGCCAAATAAGCATAAAAAGAGTTATATAATAGATATTGAATTACCTGAATTTATGGCTAAGTGTCCAAGAAGTGGATATCCAGATTTTGCTACAATAAAATTAAAGTATACACCAAATAAAAAAGTTATAGAGCTAAAAGCACTAAAAATATATATTAATACATTTATGTATAGAGAGGTTTCCCATGAAAATTCTGCAAATGAGATTTTTGATACACTATATGAAAAATTAGAGCCAAAATGGATGAGTGTTGTTGCTGATTTTAAACCTAGAGGAAATGTGCATACAGTAATAGAAATCAACAGCGACAAGATGTAAGGTTAAAAGGTTTGGAAAGATTAGTTACTACCTCACAGGCTGCTACTATACTTGGGTTGTCTGTACAAGGTATACACTATAGAATAAAAAAAAATCAACTAAAATCTATAAAAAAATCTGGAAAAACTTTTGTTTATATTACACAACAAATGGAAAGAGAAGCTTCTAGTAAAGCAAATCAATCAAAAGATAAAAGTTCAAATAGCTCTTTTATTAATGATGAAAAATCAACCCAAGCTATACTTGATATAAAAGATGAGCAAATAGTACTGTTAAAAGACTCTATGAAGTGGATGAAAAAACAGTATAAATCTGAAATCAATAGATTAGAAAAGAACCAAAAAAGAATCATAAAAGTTTTTAACTCTGAAATAAAACTACTACAAAGTGCTTTTAATGAAATGAGAGCAATCTATAAAAAGCAACCACTAATAAATCAAGAAAAAGATGTAAAAGAAGAGCAAGAAGGAAAACCCAATAAAAAAAAGACTTCTGTAGATGCTGATTTTTTAACACTAAAAGAGTTTTCTGTAAAAATGAAAAGGTATAATAAGACACAAAATGAAATAAAAATGATTATATTTGAAGCAATAAAAAATGGTGATGAAAGATTTATTTATAATAAAAAAGATAAAACTATTTTGATTTTGAACTGTGATTTTGAGGATTTGGTTTAAAAGAAGTACTTAACTAAAAGTAAGTACTCTTCTCCAGATACCCAAACACATCACTAAGTAAGGTGCCTTGCTGTGTTCCCACCCTGGGGCGTTGCCTTAAATAGCAATTGAAAGGGTCTAAAGAAGAGCATTGAAAATAGTAATATCTATTAATATTCTCAGTGCTCATCTTTGTAAGCGAAATTATAGCTAATAAAACTTAAAATTCTTATTAAATTGATTTTATATCTCTATTTTTTGAAACTATTTTATAGTTTATATTTTTATATGTAAAATCTAAGTAATTAGCATGTAACCAAAGTCTATGACTTCCTATTTTTTTAACTCTTTTCTCTTTTGATAGTGTCTTGCTTAGGTACTCTTCAGCTGTTTCATCATCAACTCCATATATGGGGTCACCAACTATTTTATGACCTATTGAGTATAAATGTACTCTTATTTGGTGTTGTCTTCCAGTAATTGGGATAGCCTCTATTAGTGTTGTATTATTTTTGTCATTTAATTTTATGGGTTTTATTATTGTGCAAGACTCTTTGCCCTCAAACTCATCAGTAGTCATTCTAACACCAATATTTTTACCCTCTTTTTTTATTTTTTTATCTATAATAATTTTCTCTTTTAAATGCCCATGAACTAATGCTAAATATGATTTATGATACTGTTTTGTTTCAAACATATCTTTTAGCTCTTTCTCACTTTTTTTATTTTTTCCTACTATTACAAGTCCAGATGTTTCTGCATCTATTCTATGAATTAAGTTAGCATTTTGACCGAAATGATATCTAATTTCATCTAGTAGTGAGTATTTTGTATTTTTTGAAATTGGATGAACCATAAGATTAGTTGGCTTATCAAAAATAGCAAACTCTTCAAACTCAAGTAAAGGCTTTAAACCCCTTGTTTGACCCTGAAATACAGCCATATAAATAAAATCGCTAGGAATTGTATCTTTTGGCTTTAGTACATTCATATTATCATCAAATATTCTTCCTTTAGATGCGTATTTTTGGGCTTTTGTGTGATGTATATCTAAGTCTTGCAGTAAAAAAAGACTTAGTTTTTTACCTTTTTTTGCTTTGATTTTTTCTAGTATAAATGGCAAATTTTTAATCCTGTGTTTTTTTTAAATAGATATAAAATAGATAAATTTTTATCTATTTTTTTGGCTACTTTCGATATTATATTATATTAAAAAAATCAATAAAACTTAATAAATTTGATAAAATCCAGCACAAGGGAATAATAGATGGTTGAAAGATATGCAAGAGAAGAGATGAAAAAACATTGGACACAACATGCAAGATATGCAGCTTGGCTTGAAGTTGAAAAAGCAGCTGTAAAAGCTTGGAATAAATTAGGACTAATTCCTGATGATGATTGTGAAAAAATTGTAAAAAATGCAACTTTTTCAGTTGAAAGAATTGAAGAGATTGAAGCTGTTACTAAGCATGATTTAATTGCATTTAATACAAGTGTTTCAGAGTCATTAGGGAAAGAGTCAAGATGGTTTCACTATGGTATGACATCTTCAGATGCAGTTGATACAGGTGTTGCTTTACAGATGAGAGACTCTTTAAAGATAGTTATAAAAGATGTAAAAATGCTTATGAAGTCTATTAAAAAAAGAGCAAAAGAGCATAAATATACACTTATGGTAGGTAGATCTCACGGTATTCATGGTGAGCCTATTACTTTTGGTTTGACTTTGGCTGTTTGGTATGATGAAATGAAAAGGCATCTTAAAAATCTAAAAGAGACTTTAAAGGTAATTTCAGTGGGGCAAATTTCAGGTGCTATGGGTAATTTTGCACATGCTCCTTTAAAGCTTGAAGAGTATGCTATGGCTGAATTAGGATTAAGACCTGAGCCTTGTTCAAATCAAGTGGTTCACAGAGATAGATATGCAAGATTAGCAACAGCTTTAGCACTAATGGCTTCTACTATTGAAAAGTTTGCTGTTCAAGTAAGACATTTACAAAGAACAGAAGTTTATGAGTGTGAGGAGTATTTTGCAAAGGGACAAAAAGGTTCTTCAGCAATGCCACATAAAAGAAATCCTATCTTAACAGAAAATATTACAGGACTTGCAAGAACAATAAGAGCTTATGCAACTCCTGCTATGGAAAATGTTGCATTATGGCATGAAAGAGATATTAGCCACTCTTCAAGTGAGAGATTTTGGTTACCAGATGCATTTATTACAACAGATTTTATGCTACATAGAATGAACAATGTTATTGCAAACTTAACTGTTATGCCTGAAAATATGATGAAAAATCTAAATCAAACAGGTGGTTTAGTATTTTCTCAAAGAGTATTATTAGAACTACCAAAAGCAGGTGTAAGTAGAGAGGATGCATATAAAATTGTACAAAGAAATGCCATGAAAGTTTGGGAAGAGATTCAGCAAGGTAAACCAACTGTAAATAAAAAGGGCGAGTCTTTATATCTAGGACACCTATTAGCAGATAAAGAGTTAAGAGAGAAATTAAGTGAAGAAGAGATAAGAGAGTGCTTTAATTTTGATTATTATACTAAAAATGTAAAAAGAATATTCAAAAGAGTTTTTAATTAATAAATTTAAACAATTATAAAAAGGGTAATTAAATGGCAATAATGATACAAAAACGAAATGGTCGTAAAGAAGTATTAAATATTACAAAAATCCAAAAAATGACCACAGAAGCAACTGAGGGGTTAGATGGAGTAAGTCAAAGTGAACTGGAGTTAGATGCACAAATCAAGTTTATTGATGGTATGAGTAGTGCTGATATTCAAGATGCACTTATTAAAACAGCAGTAGAAAAGATTGATATAGATGTTCCAAACTGGACTTTTGCTGCTGCTAGACTTTATTTATTTGACCTTTACCATAGAGTTGGAAAATCAACTCATGGTATTAAAGGTGAGCCATATTGCCATTTGAAAGAGTATATAAAATACGGAAAGCAAGCAGGAAGATTAATCCCAAATTTAGATGATGGGTATGATTTAGATGATTTAAACAAATATATGGACCCACAAAGAGATTTACTTTTTAATTACCTTGGAATTAAAACACTATATGATAGATATCTAATAAAAAATAAAAAAGGTGACCCAATAGAGTTACCACAGCAAATGTTTATGGCTATTGCAATGTTTTTGGCTCAAAATGAAGATGATAAACAGCAAAAAGCAAAAGAGTTTTATGATGTTGTATCAAAGTTTGAAGTTATGCTAGCAACTCCTACTTTATCAAACGCAAGAACAAATAGGCACCAATTAAGTTCTTGTTATATTGGCTCAACTCCTGATAATATTGAGGGTATTTTTGATTCATATCATGAAATGGCACTACTATCTAAATATGGTGGTGGTATTGGTTGGGATTGGAACCAAGTAAGAGCTTTAGGTGGAGTTATTGATGACCATAAAAGTGCTGCAGGTGGTACAGTTCCATTTCTTAAAATAGCTAATGATGTGGCTTTAGCAGTTGACCAATTAGGAACTAGAAAAGGTGCTATTGCTGTTTATTTAGAGCCATGGCATATGGATATTGAAGATTTTATTGATTTAAAGAAAAACTCAGGAGAGGAGAGAAGAAGAGCACATGATTTATTCCCTGCTTTATGGATAACTGATTTATTTATGGAAAGGGTTTTAGAAGACTCTTACTGGACACTATTTGACCCATATGAAGTAAAAGATTTAAGTCAACTTCATGGTGAAGAGTTTAGAGCAAAATATGAGCAGTATGAACATGATGAAAATATTACAAAAGATAGAATGAAAGCAAAAGATTTATGGAAGAAAATTCTAACTTCATATTTTGAGTCAGGTTCTCCTTTCCTTTGTTTTAAAGATAATGCAAATAGAGCAAATCCAAACTCTCATATTGGTCATATTAGAAGCTCCAACCTTTGTACAGAGATTTTTCAAAATACAAACCCAAACCATTATAAAATCAAGTTAGAGTTTGAAGATGGTTCAATTGAAACTTTTGAAGAGGATGAAATCCTAACTGTTGATACAGGTATTAAGAAAAAAGCAAATAAAATAACAGCACTTGATTGGATTAATGGAAAGAAAGTGTTTATTGTAGAAAAAGAGAAAATAGATGGTGATACTGCTGTTTGTAATCTTGCTTCTGTTAATCTATCTAGAATAAATACAAAAGAGGATATAAAAAGAGTTGTACCAATAGCAATTAGAATGCTTGATAATGTAATAGATTTAAATTTCTATCCATTAAGAAAAGTAAAAGCTACAAATCTTAAATCAAGAAGTATTGGTTTAGGTGTTATGGGTGAGGCACAAATGGTTGCTGAAAATCAAATTGTATGGGGTTCAAAAGATCATCTTAAAAAGATAGATAATGTAATGGAAGCAATTTCATACAATGCCATAAAAGCATCATCAAACCTTGCAGTTGAAAAAGGTATTTACCCTACTTTTGAGGGTTCAAGATGGAGTGAGGGAAAAATGCCCCATGATAATGCACCACAAGCTGTAAATGCATTAATTGATAAAGGATTATTTGATACGGGTAATTATGACTGGGAAGAGTTAAGACAAAAAGTTAAAAAAGATGGTATGAGAAATGGTTACTTAATGGCAGTGGCACCTACATCATCAATTTCTATTTTAGTTGGTACTACACAAGCTATTGAGCCTGTTTATAAAAGAAAATGGTATGAAGAGAATTTAAGCGGTTTAATTCCAGTTGTTGTTCCAAAACTAAGTCCTGAAACATGGTCTTATTATACACCTGCATTTGAAATTGACCAATTAGATGTTGTAAGAGCAGGTGCAATTAGACAAAAGTGGATAGACCAAGGTCAAAGTTTAAATATATTTATGAGTCTAGATAAAGCTAGTGGTAGGTATTTACATGAAATTTATACATTAGCATGGAAACTAGGGCTTAAATCTACTTATTACTTAAGAAGTCAATCTCCTGAAGCTAGTAATGATGTGGAAGATAGAAGTATGGAGTGTGAGGGTTGTCAATAAGATAATCTTACACATTTTATATACAAAACTTTAAAATAAACATATAAAATTTGCAAAAAATTAAAAAATAGAGGAAAATCCTAATGGATAGAAAAACGATTTACAACCCACAATCAAATGAGAATCTTACAGATAGAAGAATGTTTGGTGGAAATCCTGATGGTATGATAAACTTTACAAAGATGAAGTATCAATGGGCTTTAAATCTTTGGGATACAATGGAAGCTAACACTTGGTTCCCAAAAGAGGTATCAATGAGTGCTGATGCTAAGGATTATAAGTATTTAAGTCCAGCAGAAAAAAGAATGTATGATTTGGTACTTTCACAACTTATTTTTATGGATAGTCTACAAACAAACAATTTAATGGACAATATAAATCCATATATTACAGCACCTGAAGTAAATGCGTGTCTTTCAAGACAATCATATGAAGAGGCTAACCACTCTAAATCTTATGCTGTTATGGTTGAATCAATTTCTGATAATACTGATGGTATTTATAATATGTGGAAAACAGATGCAAAACTAAGAGAGAAAAACTCATTTATTGCAGAAACTTATAAGAATCTAACAGGTTCTGAAAATGAAGAGATTACTGATGAAAAAATTGTATTAGCAATGTTTGCTAATCAAATCTTAGAAGGGCTATACTTCTATGCAGGTTTTGCAGCCATGTATGCACTTGGTAAGTCAGGTAAAATGCTAGGTAGTTCTCAAATGATTAGATTTATTCAAAGGGATGAAGTAACTCACTTATTACTATTTCAAAATATGATTAACTCTACTAGAAAAGAAAGACCTGATTTGTTTACTAAGGAGCTTGAAACAAAAGTAAGAGATATGTTTAAAAAAGCTGTAGAATTAGAAGCTTCATGGGGTGCATATATTACACAAGGACAGATTTTAGGATTCACTGATGCAATCATCACTCAATATATCCAGTATCTTGCAGATAGAAGACTAGAAGCAGTTGGATATAAACCAGAGTACAATGTAAAACATCCAATACCTTGGGTAGATGGTTATGCTTCATTTAATGACCAAAGAACAAACTTCTTTGAAGGGAATGTAGTAAACTACTCAAAAGGTTCGATAGATTTCGATGATTTTTAGTAATTATAATTAATTAGTAGGAGATGAGTTGAGAAATATACTTATGATTATTTTTATTGTTATAGCCATGGGTTATATGGTAAATATTTTGGTTAATAAATATAACACTATAGTACAGCAACAAGAGAAGCAAAAGCAAGAGCAAAAAAAGATAAAGGAATAAATATTGCTAAAAAAGCGTGTAAAAGATTTTTTAGACAAACAACTTGTAGATTTTACAAATTTTAGATATGAAATGCAAGAGGATAATGATGGTTATTTGTATGTAGTGTTTGATGAAGTTTTTGGAGAGGATTCAAAAAAAGAGATTATTTTTAGAATTATAAAAGAGAGTTTATATATACACTCAACTTCATTTGGTTGGAAAGATATTGAAAAAAGTACAGGAAATAAGTTTTTTTGGATTGAATTATTAAACACTAATATTTAATTGTAACTAAAGTGAAACTATAAGGCTTTATAATACTTTTATTACTCTATAAAGGTATTAAAATGACTAGCTACGAAAACATTAAGTTTTTTATTTTATGTGCAGGTGTTTACTCAAGTGGTACTTTATTATCTTATTTAGCAATAATATAATTTAAAGTATTTTATGAGAAAACAAAAAATCAAACCCTATAAATTTTATTTAATAGTTTATGTATTAAATATATCAGCTTTATGTCTAATTGTATTTCAAGATTTTCATATATAGTTGTTGACTTGACTTATTTATTTAATATGTGATATATTCTTCTGCTTGACTATACAGTCAATAGTAAGGAGTTTAAATGTCACTATTTTTTATCTTATTACTTAAAATATTTCCTTTATATATAAATATTATATTGGGTTATTTTTCAACAAGATTATTAAATGTACAAAGGGAGTCAGTAGCAAATATATTGATTTATATTTTAGGACCAATTGTTGTATTTTCTGCAACACTTAGTGTTAAAATAGATTTATCTATTATATTTTTACCAATTTTTTTATATATATTTTGTTCAATAATAGCTTTTTTATCCCTATTTATTTGGGGTAAATCATGGAATGACCCAACAGGAAACATCTTAGCATTTAGTGCAGGTACTGGAAATACTGGCTATTTTGGTATTCCTTTGGCTATCATATTTTTTCCTCCTTATTTGGCTGATATTTATATCTTTACTGTTTTAGCTTCACTTTTATATGAAAGCACAAGTGGTTTTTATGTAACTGCAAAGGGTAATTTTACTGTTAAGCAATCAATAAAAAAAATATCTAAACTACCTATACTATACGCTTTTATCTTAGGTGTTATTTTTAATCTTTTAGGGGTAGAGATACCTAGTGCTATTAGTGACTATACAGCTCAATTTAAGGGTGCTTATGGGATTTTAGGTATGATGATGCTTGGTATGGGCTTAGTTGGCTTAAAAAAAGGTGATGATTTGGATTTAAAGTTTATATCAATCACTTTTATAATGAAGTTTATTTTTTGGCCATTGGCTATTTTAGGGGTGATTTTTTTAGATAAAACATTTTTTATGTTTTTAAATGAGGATTTATATAAAGTTATGTTTCTATTCTCAATTGTACCATTAGCAGGAAATACAGTAACCCTAGCAGTACTTTTAAATGCAAAACCACAAAAAGCAAGTTTTACAGTACTTTTAAGTACAGCTATTTCTATTGTTTATATACCAATTGTTTTGGCTTTATATGGAGGTTTTTAGATAAAAGAGCTTTTGCTCTTTTATTCTAAGCTATTAAAAGTTTTTTTAAATCATCTTTTGCATTTGTAGTTAAAGTAAGATTAAAATGTTCACTTAAGAAGTTAAATATATCTTCGTTTACAAACTGTGGTGGTTTTGGACCTAAATAGATATTTTTTATTCCCAAAGAGAACAGTGCAAGTAAAATAATTACAGCTTTTTGTTCCATCCATGATAAAACTATTGAGATTGGTAAGTCATTAATAGGAGTATCAAGTGCATCACTTAATGCTTTTGCTATTTCAACTGCACCATTTGAGTCATTACATTGACCAAGGTCTAAATATCTAGGAATTCCTGTTCCTTCAATCTCTCCAAAATCTATATCATTAAATCTAAACTTACCACAAGATGATGTTATTATTACTGTATCTTTTGGCAATTCTTGAGTTAACTCTCTATAATACTCCCCTGGTTTTCCAGGTGCATCACATCCTGCAACTACAAAAAACTGTTTAATTTTACCTTCTTTCATAGCTTCTATAATTTGTGGTGCAAGGGTTAGTACAGTTTTGTAGTGGTGACCTGTTGTTAGAGTTTTGTCTTCATTTAAATCAACTCCATTAGCATCATCACACTGTAGCGTTTTTTCAATTAACTCATCAAAATTATAATCAACAATAGGAGTAGAACCTTCAATTCCTACAATATTATGTGTAAATACCCTATCAAGATAACTACAGTTTTTCTTTGGAGGAACTATACAGTTTGTGTTTACAACAAAAGTACCAGGAAATTTTTCCATTAGTTTTGCTTGGTCAAACCATGCTTTACCTACATTTCCTTTTAAGTGTTTAAATTTTCTAAGTTCTGGGTAACCATGTGCTGGCAACATCTCTGAGTGGGTATAAATATTTATACCTTTATCTTCTGTTGCAATTAGAAGTTTCTCAAAAAACTCTAAATCATGGCCTGATACTAATATAGCTTTACCCTCAACTCTATTTTGAGATACAACTACAGGAGTTGGAATACCAAACTTATTTGTATGTGCTTGTGATAAGTGACTCATTACACTAACACCAGCTTTTCCCACTTTCATAAGTTGGTTAATATGGTCTTGAAAATTAAAGTTTACATTTGTAAGTGTGAAGTATAAAGTTTCACTCATTACATCATCAATCTCTTTTGTAAGTTCGGGTTTAAAACTGTTTAAATGCTCTCTATAAGCACTAAGACCTTTTAGACCAAAAATCATAATATCTTGAAGTCGTGCTAGGTTTTCATCTTTTCCGCAAGTACCCACTGTAGCACCACTACTGCCACATCCATTTTTTTGACTCATTTCACATTGGTAACAAAACATGCTCATAATAATTCCTTATCTTGTATAAATTTTTGAAATTATATGTATATTAAAAATTTAATTCATTGATATTAATCAATTTTAACACCTCAGTTATAAGTTATTTAAAAAAAAGTTGTATAAATAGAAAAAATAATATATCTAAGAAGCTTTATTACAGTTATTTTTTAGGTATTTTTAACTATTATATACTCACTTATATCAATATTAGGGAGAGTAATGTCTTTAGGTAAGAAAGTTATTTTATTACTAGTTATATTTATTTTTTTAATTGTTTACACCTTAATAGATTTTGATTATAGTAAATTTGAAAACTCTAGTAGTACTAAAATAGAGTTACAAGATAATATAAAAAGTTTGCCAACTCAAGAGATATCAAATATATTTGATGATTTAAAAACACTAGCTTTAACAAATTTTAATAAGATTTTTAGTTCCAATGAGAATCAAGAAATAGAAGATAAAAAAGAGCCTACCAAGCCAAAAGAGACTCAAGAAGAGACTCAAAAAGAGCCTGAACCAAAAAAAGTAGATAAAGAAAAAGTACAAAAAGATGAAGTATCTACAAAAGAGATAAAACAGCAAGAAGTTAAACAACAAGAGCCAGTAAATAAAAAAGAAGAAACTAAAAAACCAAAAATTGAAAAAGTATCAACAAGAGAGATACAAAAAAGTATTGATAAAATACTTAAAGAGCAAAAAATAGTTTTCCAAAGAAGAAGCACAAAAATTACCAATGCTTCATATAGCTCTGTTAAAAAAATTGCAAATATTCTTAAAAAATATGAAAAAATAGATATTGAAGTAGCAGGACACACTGATTCAAGAGGTGCAGATGCTTTAAATAAAAGAATTTCACAAGATAGAGCAAATAGTGTAAAACAGACATTAATAAATCTAGGTGTAAAAAATAGATTAGAAGCTGTAGGTTATGGAGAAAAGTTTCCTATAGCAAAAGATGATGCAAATGGATTATCAAAAGAAAATAGAAGAGTTGAAATAAATATTACAGGAGATAATAGATGATAGTAGAAGTGGCTTCACTGATTTTAGTAAATTTACTTATAGCAGTTTTTATTGGGATATTAATAGGATTTTTTCTTGGTAAAGCCATTGGTGGTTCATATAGCCCTCCTGTTGATAATACAGAATCAATAGATGATGAAGGTAATCTTACTCCAAATGCTAAAAAATCTAAAGTTAACCCTATATTTAAGAAAAATTCTAGACTAGATAATAAACCTTTAATTCTAACAAGTCCTAGACAATCAGGTAAAGATAATCTAAAAAAGATTAAAGGTATTAATGTAAAAATTGAAGAGGATTTAAATGCTTTGGGAATTTTTCATTATGACCAAATCTCAAGATGGAGTAGTAAAAATTGTGATTGGATTGAAGAGTTCTTACAGTTACCTGGCTGTGTTAAAAAATATCAATGGGTTGAGCAAGCAAGAATCCTAGAGACAGGAAAAGAGACTGTTTACTCTCAACAAGTTGAAGATAAAGAGGTAGAAGTAAACTAAAAGCGTAACATCTAAGTTACACTTTTATACGTTTGCTTGTCTTAACTTTCTTACAATACTAGCGATCTCTCTAGAGTATTTTCTAGCCCTTTTAGAGTTATAACTCCATCCACCATTATAGCTACCCCAAA
This sequence comes from Campylobacterota bacterium, assembly GCA_051746405.1. Lineage (GTDB taxonomy): Bacteria > Campylobacterota > Campylobacteria > Campylobacterales > Arcobacteraceae > Arcobacter_B. Next base: position 4,733 of record JBNJFB010000027.1, on the reverse strand, counting down.
CTCTACGCCAATCACTTTTATGAACTTTTTTCCAGTATTTTAATTCTGCAATTGCATTTTGTGTAGCAAACTCAAAATTTGAAATTAGTTTCATTGCAAGCTTATTTCTATTCCATGAAGTATCTTTTACTTTTTGTCTGTTAATAACAGTTTTAATATTTGCTTGGTATAGACCAAAGTCTTTACTATTTACATTTACAAGGTATTTACCTATTGATGACTCTTTAATAGCAATAGCCATTAATGAGTAGCTAAGGCCATACTTTGCACCCTCTTTTTTTATCTGTTTTAGCATTTTTACTTCATCTTTACTTAGATTAGAAGGGTCAAACTCAAAGGCAAAAATATTTCCTACAAGTAATGTAATTAGTAGAATTACTCTAAAATTCAATATATCGGTCTCCTTTACCTAAACTTAAACTGGCGGGAATTATATATAAAATAGATATTTTTGTCAAATTTTTCCTATAAATTTATAGTTTTGTAGACAAATTTAATCTAGTATTTAGCTTTTAAGACTATAATTCCGAAAAATTTTTAACAAGTTATAAAATTGGAAATGAAGTTGGAAAAAAGAGAATTTAAAAAGACAATCAAAGAAATAGGTTTCTCTTCACAGAAGAGTTTTGCAGAGAGCATAGGTGTAAAAGCCACAACTTTTACAACATATAAAAATATACCAAGTCACATAGTAAGAATTGTAAATATGGGACTTATGGCAAAAAGAAATGGTGTATCATTTGAAGAGATTAAAGAGGCTATGAAGTTAGACTAGTCTAACTTTTAGCACTTTTCATTCATAAGATTTAATACGCAGATATTAATCATCTCATAAACTTTATCAAAACCTAAAAACCCTTCAAAAAAGTATGGATCTGGAACATCTTTTCCTTCATAACCAAAATCTCCAAGTTTTAAAACATTTTTTGCGCCAAGTTTTTTTAGGTTTGCGATGTTTGAATCATCAAGTCCTACAATAACATCATATTTATCTAAATCTTCTTTTTTTATTTGTGAAGCTCTTTGGTGAGCTATATCAAGTCCATTTTGAATACACACTTTTATAGAGTTTTCGCAAGGTGGTTCACCCTCATGCCAGTTACCTGTACCTGCACTAGCTACTTCTATATGTAAATCATTCTGCTTTACATACTTTTGAGCAATTGCCTCAGCTATTGGTGACCTACATATATTTCCTAAACAAACAAAAATTATTGAATCTATTTTACTCATTGATTTAATCCTATATCTATATATTTTCTAACTTTTTGTACTTCATCTAAATTTGCATCTAGTTCTAATTTCTCTTTTGTATCATCTCTTAAAGTATCTCCAAAAGGTGAAATTATAGCACTTCCTTTTGCCATATTGTCATTTGCACTATTTGTTGCTATTACAAAGCATTGATTTACTAAAGCTAAAGCTTTAGATATTGACTCAAAGTGGTCTTTTCTTTTTACACCCCACATTGAAGGGTTTAAAATAATATCAGCACCTTTTACCTTTTCCCATAATATAGGAAATCTAAGTTCAAAACAGATTAATGTAGCAACTTTAATTCCATCTATATCAATAATCTTAATATCCTCCTTATTGCCACAAGCAAAATGTTCTGGCTCTGCTCCTAAAGCAAATAGCTTATATTTATCTTGTTGATGGATAGATTTTTGTTTATGAAAAATATGCAAACTATTATAGTACTTACCATTTTTTTTAGTTATAAAAGTAAGTGCAATAGTTTTATTTATTGCTAAATCTTTTATCTGTTCTATTGCTTTTATACTAAATTTCGATGCTTCATCCATCTTTTCATAACAAAAACCTGATAAGCAAACCTCAGGAGCTAAAATAAGTGAGTTATCCTCGCAAGAGGATATCAACTCTTTTAGTTTTGCTAAGTTTTTATCAAAATTATCACCTGTTTTCATCTGTAAACTAACTAATTTCATTTTTCACCTCACTATTTATTAGTATCTTTTTTTTGTCAAATCCACCACTATAAACATCTATATCTTTTATTCTATGGCAAGGAACTAAAATATGTATCATATTTTGTGCAATTGGACTTTTTAGAGATTTTGCTTTATACTCAAAGTTGTTTGAAAACTGCTCTAAGGTTTGAGTTTTTCCATAAGGTACTTCCAAAAGTTTTTTATAGATTTCAATTTGGAAGTTTGAACCAACTAGTTGCATAGGTATATCAAAACTTTCTCTTTTTTTATTAAAATACTCTTTTAATTGAACCCTTAGATTATCAAATAAATCACAGTTTGATGGGATGATATCAGCATCGAAGCTTTTCTTTAAAATATCGATTCTAGCTTCAAGATTAAAAGGTGTAAAGTATGTAAACATAACTAAACCCTTTTTTGTACAAGCAGCAAACATTTCACCAACAGGGGTTTCTATAGTTGTTGTTAGTATTATTTCTTTTGATTTTGATTTGTATTCTCTCATTTTAGGATTTTATCATAAAGAAAATAAGATATAATACCCAAATAATTCCATAAGATTTAAATAAAAAGCTAAGAAAGGCTATAATACAGTATAAAGAAGCAAAAAGTTGCACTTAACACTTTCACCCATTAGGTGCAACTTTTTCCCAAGGATTGTATTATGACACAAACAATTTTAGATTTCGATTTAGCGACAACTTCTGAGAAGCTAACACCAAGAGCAGGAACTATTATTTTAGGTGAGTATCTCAAGGGTTTGGGATTAGAAAAACTTTGCAATAATAACTTACCATTGCCTTTAAATCATAAAGGCTACGATCCATTTGATTTTATATATCCACTCGTATTAATGCTTCATAGTGGAGGTAGAGTATTAGATGATATTAAAGCAATCCTATAAAGAATAGCTTAAATTGAAAGGAAATTTTTAAAAAGACAATAGTTTATTAACATTGAATTTTAAAAGAACATTGCAAGAGCTAAATGTCTTGCCAATATTTGATTTTTGAAGCACTCATTTTGATGTAAGTGTCTAGAATTTACTAGAGTGCTTTGATAATCAAACACGAAAAATGTTTGGTTTGACAATGGTATTGTTGAGATTTTTATCTCAATATTGTTTTTGTCAAGTTCTATTACAACTTATTGTTAAATAGTTGAATGATAAAAGTTATGAAGCAACAAACACTCTATTTGGATTATATGCAACATTGTTTTTGTATATGGCTAAAATAATATGTGCTAGTTTTCTAGCAACGATAACAACAGCTTCTTTTTTGGCTCGTCCTAATGAGACCTTATCGTGAAAGAGTTTGTTTAACTCTTTGTTATGTCTAACACTTGCAATAGCAGCTTGATATAATGCTTTTTTTGCCAACTTGGCTCCACGCTTTGCAATTGGTCCATGAACTGTTTTATTACCTGATTGTTCAAGTGTTGGATAAAGACCAAGATAACCTATAAAACTGTTTTGATTGGTAAATCTTGAGAGATCACCACACTCACTCATAAGTGCAAAGATAGTTTTATCTGACACTCCAGGTATGGATCTTAGATTATCAATGATATTCATCACTTCTTGCTCTTCATTTGAATCAAGTTTTGGTTGTTGATTAAATAAAGCAAGCATTTGAGTTTCACATTGTTCAATTTCACTATTGATAAATCTGATTTGTCTGATATGTGAAAGAATTACAAATGCTCGCTCATCAACTCCATTGCCTTGATAAATAGAAGATTTAGCAAGTTCTAAAAGCTTGGTTGCTTTAGTTTCATTGAAATTATTGCCTTTTATACCTCTAAATGTTTTTAAGATTCTATCAACGCTGGCATGATGATAATGCTTTGCAGTTGGATATTTTTCAAGTAGTGCAAGACCAGTTACATTAAATGGGTCTTTTATTACTTGCTCCATTTCAGGAAATACAACTGCAAGTAATGTGCTTATTTGTCGTTTATGTTTCTTTAGTTCATCTTGTAAGCTAGACTTATGTCTATATAAAGATTTAATACTTTGATATGAATCTTCACTTACATAGGCTTTAGAATATCTGCCTGATTTTATAAGAGCTGCAATCATTAGTGCATCAATGTTATCGTTTTTAACTTTCTTCATTGTATCCATCTCTCTAAATCTATTTGTCTGATATGGGTTAAGTAATACTACCTTAAAACCTTTTGCTTTTAAATAAAGATAGAGATTTTCAAAGAATAGCCCAGTAGCTTCCATGGCAACAGTGAAGTTTGATATTTCATCAAGAGATGATAGAAGTAAAAATAGTTTTTCAAACCCTTCTTCATCATTGTTGAATTTTAAAGTATGTAATACTTTATCGCTGTCAATTCCTAACACTGCTGCTACATGGAAACTTTTTGCTATATCTATACCTACGAAATACATGACTGATCCTTTTATGTTTAACTGTTTCTTACAGCCTCGTAACGATAGAAGATTAGAAATAAATTCTATCTTTGCATCCTATATGTAAGTTACTTTAGTTAAACGCAGTATGCTTTTCAAGAAGATACAAGTTCATAAGGAAAAATGACTGTCATTCAACTTTTTAACTGTAAGTTGTTTTAGAAGTTGGTAAAACAATTTTGAACTTTACCAAAGTCTAAATTATTATCAAATTACTACTCATTTATGATCTAGTAACTTGATAAATTTATTATACGAGAAATAAAAATGGATAAGGCTTTAAAGCAAAGTTTAAATATCAAAAATATCCCAACTGCATCAGCTATTATAAAATGGTTAAAAAGAACAGGGCTTGC
>JBNJFB010000026.1:0-28548 GCA_051746405.1 Campylobacterota bacterium | reverse complement strand
GAAAAACAATAAACTTGAGGCAGTTGTAATATCAACAGATGAATATGAAAGATTAAAAGAGATTGAAGAACTTATGAATAGTATTGAACATAAAGAGATTTATGAAACTATACAGACAAGAAAAAATACTCCAAAATCTGATTATATTTCAATTGATGAGATGGCTCAAAAGCTTAATATAGATATGAGTCAAATATAAGATGTATCAATTAGAATTACATCCAAAAATAGAAGAAGATTTAAAAGAGCTTGATTATTCAATACAGATACAAGTTTTTAAAAAACTAAAACAAATCCAACAATCACCTGAACTAGGATTGCCACTAGGGAATAAGAATAGTTTATGAAGTTCAGGATGCTATATTGTCAATTTACACAATAGCAATTGGTAAAAGAGATGATATGGAAGTTTATAAAAAAGCAAGTGAACGAACTTAACTATAGTTTTAGGACTATACTATTAAAGTAGAAACAAATCCAATAAGTCCACCAAACACTGCACCCCAAACTACTAACCAACCAAGATGCTCTTTTATAATTTTTTGTATCATCTCTTTTACCATTTTAGGTGTTAGTTCTTCTAATCTTTTATTTACCACTTCACTTAATCTATTATGAATATCTTCATTTAAAGTTGGTGATTTAAGTGCATCATTTAAGACTGTTTGAAATGAGTCACTTTTTGATATATCTATTATTGAGCTTTTTAGCTTTTTTGTAAAAGGCTCTTTTAGTGGTTCTAGTGCTTGTTCTCCTCCAAACATCCCTAGCATTCCCCCAAACTTTGATTCTAATATGGCATTTTTTAATGACTCAAAACTAGGTGAAAAGTCTGTTTTATTTAAAATTTTCTCAAAATCAATAGTCTGTTTTGCACTATTTACCTCATCTTCAAAAAACTTTTCCAAATGCTCTTTTGTAAAAAACTGATACATAAGTAAGTCATGAATTGAGAGTTTAAATTGGGAAAATTTATTTTGAATTACACCTGAACCATACAGATATGGTACTTTTTCAAAAAGCATATGAATTGCTAGTGTATTTGTAATTGAACCACTTAATGCAAATATCCCTACTGTAAAAATAGTATCATAACCATTTGAGTAACCGTAGGCCATAACTAAAGTAGCTATTATGTTTGTAATATCTGATTTATTCATATACTTACTCTCCTTTTAAATAAAAAGTATTTTAACATAAATTTTTAAAAGTTTTTATTATGGTCACCCAAATGGTGTACTGTCACCTTTTTGTAATCAAAGGTAACTACAATTTCATTAAGGAGATTTGATGATTGATGTACAAAAAGAGATAGAAAAGAAGTTTCCAAACATAAATAAAAGAGGTAATTTCTTTAAAAAATCATTATTTAAAATTGCAAAGAAAATAGTTCATGAGGACTCAATAAACAACTTTTTACAGCAAAACTCTCACTTAAAAGGTTTTGAGTTTGTGGATGCTGTTTTAGACTATTTTGAGTTTGATTATACAGTTTCAAGCAATGATATTCAAAATATCCCATGTAGTGGAAAAGTTGTAATTATTGCAAACCATCCCCTTGGTGGACTAGATGCACTTTGTTTATTAAGACTTATTTCAACAGTTAGAAAAGATGTAAAAATCGTAGCAAATGATTTTTTAGTTGGATTTCATGCTTTAGACTCTTTAATGATTCCTATTGATAATTATAAAATAAGACAATCAAAAGATGATATTAAGCAGATATATGATGCCCTTGATAGAGAAGAGGCTGTTATAGTTTTTCCAGCAGGAGAGGTTAGTAGAGCAACATCAAAAGGAATAAAAGACCCATCTTGGAGTAAAGGTTTTTTGAACTTTGCAAAAAACTCTAACTCACCAATTTTACCTATTTTTCTAGATGCAAAAAACTCTAGGACATTTTACACTATCTCTGTTTTAAACAAAACTTTTTCAACACTTCTTTTATCCCATGAAATGTTTAAAAAGAAATCAAAAAGAATAAATATCAAAATAGGTGAGATAATTCCATCTGAAAATATTATCCCAAAAGCAATAAGCAAAAAGTTTACTGTAAACCTCTATAGAAAACATTTATATGCCCTAAAAAAAAGAAAAAAATCATATTTTCAAACCCAATGTGCAATTGCCCATCCACAAAAAAGTGCTGATATTTTATCTGAGCTAAAAAACTCACAACAAATTGGGGAAACAAAAGATGGAAAAGAGATATATCTTTATGATTATACAGATGACTCTGTTGTACTAAAAGAGCTTGGAAGATTAAGGGAACTATCTTTTAGAAAAGTTGGTGAGGGTATAAATAAAAAAAGAGATACAGATAAATATGATATTTACTATCAACATATTATTTTATGGGATAAAAATGATTTAGAGATAGTTGGTTCATATAGAATAGGAAACTCAAATTTCATCTATAAAGAGATAGGAGTAAAAGGTTTTTACTCTAATTCATTATTTAAATTTAATGATGACTTCTTACCATATTTAAAAAACTCCATAGAGCTTGGAAGAAGTTTTGTTCAACCAAAGTACTGGGGTACAAGAGCTTTAGACTACTTGTGGTATGGAATAGGTGCATACTTAAAGAAGAATCCACATATTAAGTATATGTTTGGTCCTGTCTCTATTAGTGCAAGTTTTCCAAAGATTGCAAAAGATATGATGGTTTATTACTATTCACACTATTTTAAAACAGATGAAACTTTAGTAAAAGCTACTCTACCTTACAAATACTCCACTAAAGAAGAGAATATAAAAGATTCTTTTTTTCTTGATGATAAAAAAGGAGATTTTAAACTTCTAAAAACAAACTTTGCAAATATGAACTGTGCTGTTCCTACACTTTATAAACAGTATAGTGATATAGCTTATGACAAAGGAGTTAAGTTTTTGGATTTTAATGTGGACAAAGATTTTGCTGATTGTATTGATGGATTTATATTAGTTGAAGTTGATAAAATCAAAGATAGTGCAAGAAAAAGATATATTACAAAAGAGTAGTTAATCTACTCTTTTAATCAAGCCTACAGTACATAACCTCATCAACAACAGATTTAGATATTTGTTCTGTTTCTACAATAATATGTTGTAGATGAAGCCCTTCAAGTGCTATTTTTTCTTGTTTGTTTCTTACTGTTATAATTGTTTTGGCGTTGTATGTTAATTCATCTAAGGCTTCACAGATTAAGTGAAGTGTTTCAGGGTTATTAACAGCAACAATAACAGCTGATGCACTTTTTATATTTACAGCATTTAGGATATGCCTACTTGCTCCATTTCCAAATATTATAGGTTCTTCATTTTTTTCACCCTCTTTATAAAACTTAATATTATGTTCAACCACAACATAATCTTGACCTAAGAGTTTCAACTCTTCTACAATTGCCTGTCCAAATCTTCCATATCCTAAAACTACTACATGATTTTTTTTATCTTCATTTACGTAGTGTTGATTATTTAACATCATAACATCTTCTTTAATAAGCTTAGAAGCTGCTTTTGAAAGATTTTTTAGAATAATAGGTGTTAAAACCATTGAAATTACAATTGTTACAATTAATACTTGCGAATAGGTTTGGTCAACTAAATTTTGACTTCTTGCAAGCTCTAAAATAGCTAGGGAAAACTCTCCAATTTGTATAAGTGATAGTGCAGTTTTAAAGGCAACTCTTTTATTGTCATCAAACTTTACAAGTGTATAAATAACTATAAACTTTAAGCCCATTAAAAGTGGTAATAGCAGTAGTATTATCCATGCATAATCTACAATAACTTTAAAACTAATCTGCATACCAACGGTGATAAAAAATACACCTAATAATATATTTCTAAAAGGTATTAAATCAGCTTCAACTTGATGTTTAAACTTAGTTTCACTAATCATCATACCTGCAATAAATGCACCTAAAGAGTAAGTAAATCCAAACTCATGAGCTAAAAATGAAGACCCAATAGCAAGTAATAAAACAGACCCCACAAAAAGCTCATCAGTTCTTGTTTTGGATACAATTGTTAAAAATGGTTCTAGTAAATACTTTCCAGAAAAGTATAAAATAGATAGTAAAATAGCAGCTGCAATTAGTGTTTTTAAAATCATATATCCAACACTAGCATCCTCACCCATTGTAAAGAATGAAATCATTAAAAGTATTGGAATTACTGCAATATCTTGCATAATCAAAATTCCAAGAACTCTTTTTCCATGGGGTTTGTTTATCTCTTTTGTTTCATTAAATGTTTTAAGTACAATCGCTGTTGATGATAGTGCAAGTGCTGCACCTATTATTATAGCTGTTTGAAGTCCTAAGCCTATTATAAAATAACACACCAAAAATACAAAACTAGCTGTTAATAATATCTGTAAACTTCCTGTAAAGAAAACTTCTCTTTTCATCTTCTTTAAGTGATTTATTGAAAACTCTAAACCAATAGTAAACATCAAAAAGACTACACCAAACTCACCTATTTCCATTAGTGTATGATTATTAGCTGCATGATGAAGTTCAAATACATAAGCTATAATTGTACCTGTGAATATATATCCAATAATTGTTGGTAAATGAAACTTTTTTAAAACTAAATTTACAAATAGTGCTATTGCTATTGTTGAGACAATAATACCTAACATTCCTATTTCCCCTTTATTTATAATGCATCTGTTTGTAGCCCTCAAGCCTTTTTTTATAAGCAGAGTTTAGCATAGGATTTTTTGAGTCTAAAAAATCAATTGCCAAACACTCTTGATTTCCCCTTCCTACTCTTCCTAAATACTGTATTAGTCTTCCATAATAAGATATTGGTGTTGCAAAAAGAATAGTGTTTAAGTGTGGAAAATCTATACCTTCACCAAAATATGAAGTGGTTGCTAAAATCAAAGAGTTATTTTTAACCTCTTTCATCTTTGCAACTTGTTCTTTTTTATTCATACTTCCATGAATACTAATAAACTCTATACCATTTTCTAAAAGCTTATGTTCTAATATATTTATATGTTCAATTCTATCTGTTAATAAAAGAATTTTTCTTTGTATATTATCTTTTATTTCCTTAATTATTAGGTTATTTCTATTATCATCAACACACAATTCATTTATCAATGTAGCATAATTACTAGAATCACTCACAAATGATGTTCTTACTATTCTTAGTTTATTATAGTGGGTTCTTTTCTTTTTATACTCATATGCTATTTGCCCCAATTGTTGATAAAGTATAGGCTCTAATCCATCTTTTCTATTAGGAGTTGCACTAAGTCCTAAAACATATTTACCTTTAAAATTTTTAATTATCTGCTCAAATGTAACAGCAGGAATATGGTGACACTCATCTACAATAACAAAAGAGTAGTTATGAATATATTCAGGGCTATTTTTCAAACTTTGCATGGTAGCCACATCAATTACACCATTTAGTCTGTTTTTTCCCTTTCCTAAAAATCCTATATCCTTTTTAGCATAATCAAAATAATCAACAAATCTTTCAATCCATTGATCCAAAAGCATATTTTTATTTACAACTATTAGTGTGCTACAAGCTCTTTTTTCAAAAGCTTTTGCTCCTATTAAAGTTTTTCCAAAACCAGGTGGTGCTACACAAATAGAGATATCTTGTCTTAAAATAGCTTTTATAGCATCTTCTTGTTCGGGTCTTAATGTAAACTTTACTTTTTTTGTATCTACTTTATTTATCTCTCTTTTATCATCTATACTATATTTCACCCTATTTTGTTCAAAAAAGTCCACAACTTTTGAAGTTAATCCCCTTGGTAGCATTAAATGAGTCTCATCTTCTTCAAACCCATGTATAACCCTAGGCGTATTATAAAGAGGTTTTCTAAGACTTAATAATACTTTTATTTGGGGATTTTCAAAAGAGGCAAAGGATTTAAGGGTTTTAAGTAAAGATTTTGATAAATCTTTTGATGGTATATATAAAAAATCTAAAAGTACCATCTTAATCTCATCTACTGGAAACTGTACATTTACATTTGCAATTTCATTGCTAGTGGAGGTATTTGTTTGAGAATATTTATAGATATCTTGAGTATTTACTTTTAAAACTTTGTTTAATATACTCCATTGGTCTTCATAAATTTTATTTGTATTTGTATCTATGAATACAGTTTTATTCTTTTTTCTATAGCTTAAATGAAGCGGTAAAGCAAGGGGTTTATCTAAGTTATCATTTGTACTAAACTCTTGACTTGGATATATAAAAGCATTAATATTTGCTTTTTTTAGTACAAATCTAGCAAAATTATAAGCTATTTTTGAAGAGATACTCTCTTGAAAAAATATCCATGCTATTAAACTATTATTTCTATCTAGTTCATAGTATGCTCTAATACCTAGAGAGTTTAATGCTATTTGTAGTTTAAACTTATCCTCATCTAAAATATTTAAAGCCACAAACTTTGAAGAGTTATTTATATCAATACAAAATGTTGCTAAATCTACAATTCCTCTTAAGTGTGCCTCTATATCTTTGTTTGTAAGTGGTATATAATCTTCTGCTTTAAAAGTTTGAGTTACAGGAAAGTATGATGTTTTTTGCTTATCTTTACTTACCCATCTCTTAGCATAAATATCATATCTTCCTATAAATAAAGACTTAAAAATCTCTATTTTTTCATCTTTTGTAAACTTTATTTGTTGATTATGAGTAGATACTGATGCAATCTTTATCTCTATGGATTTAATCTGCTGTTCAATCTCTTCTTTTTGGGCATATAAAGATTGAAGTTTTCTTTCAAGACTTTTCATGAGCAATCACAGATGGTCCAACTACTATATTGTTTATCTTTTGTTCAATCTCATTATATCTACTTCTTATCTCAGAATCTTTTCTAACTCCTGTACCTTCAAATTTACCTTTTGGGTCAATAATTAGTTCATTATATCTCATTTCACCAATTACTTTTCCACTTTCTAGTATCTGCACTTCATTACAATCTATCTTTCCATCAAAAAGGCCATTTACAATTAGATTATTTGCTTTAATATCTCCTATGACTTCACCCTCTGGACCAATGGAAATAACATCAGCTTCTAAAATAACACCTTCAAATTTACCATCAATATGAACTGTACCCTTTGTGCTAATTCCCCCAATAATACAAGTACCAGGTGCTACGACTGTTGCTGTTGAATTTGATGCTGATCTTTTATTAGATTTAGTAAAGATTCCCATTCAACTCTCCTTATTTTCTTAAAGATATAATCATATTTTTCTAAATTCCAATCTATAAACCTTTTTGGATTTAAAACCTTATTTGCGTATCTAACCTCATAGTGCAAATGTGGACCTGTACTTCTTCCCGAATTACCCGAAAGCCCTATTAAATCACCTTTTTTTACAATATCACCAACTTTTACTTTTGTTTTTTTAAGATGGGCGAATACTGTTTTAAAACCAAAATTATGACTTATTCTAATAACTCTACCATAAGAGCCTATATCTCTTGATTGTACGTACTCCACAACTCCATCTGCTGTTGCTCTTACTGCTGAGCCTACATTTGCAGGTATATCAAGTCCCCTATGAAACTGTCTTTTTTTTGTAATAGGATGAACTCTGTATCCATAACCTGAAGATGTTGTTATTTTATCCAAAGGCTTCCCATTTGGAATAACTCTTAGGGTATATTTTCTTCTATTTACATTTAAAGTTTGTAGAGTCTTTTTAGTAATCTCTTCTGTTGTTGCATCTTTTTCCACACCAATAATTGTGTGTATTTCATCAAGCTTTGAGCTTAACTCTTCTATATCTTGTACTTTACTCTCAATCTGAACAGAATAAAACTTATTTTGAGCTAGTAGTTTTTGCTCTTTTTGCTCCAAAACATTTAGTTCTTTTTGTTTATTTTGCTTTACTTCATCAACTTGATTATCCAAATATGAGATAAACCAAAAACTTCCCAATAAAACTAAAACAACTGCAATTATTATAAAAAGAAGTATTTTTTTTATAAATTGATGTAGATTATAAGATTTTGTTCCTCTTACATCAGATACTGTTATTATTAATCTATTTTTCATTAAACCCTATCAAAGACAAGAATCTTTCTACAACTAAAAATGAACCAAAAACTAAATAGTTTTCATCATTTTTAATTTCCAAACTTTTATAATTTATTATATTTAATTCTTCTAAAATATTTGATAAAGTATCTTTTTTTTCAACTCTTTTATCATCAATTTCTATTATATAAACAGCTTTTATAATAGGTTTTAATATCTTTAAAACAGTTTTATAATCTTTATTAAAAAAAGAGTTATAGACTAAAACCACTTTTTCATTTTCAAACTCTTTTAATAAAGCATTAGCAGCTAAAGGATTATGTCCCACATCTATAGTAATATTTGAAGCAATTTTTTCACATCTTCCAAAAAGTTTTATATTAGTAAAGTATGAAGTATCAATATCCACACCTAACTCTTCTAAGCAAGCTGTAACTAAAGCTAGATTTCTTTTTAGATATAAAGGAAAAGAGTCATCAAACTTATATTTATCAAAATCTTCTACAACTTTTAATTCAATACTCTTTTGTTTTTGTACCTCTTTTGCATAATCTAGCACTTCTTTATTCTCTTGATAACCAATAATCATTTTTGTATCACAAGAACGCATTTTAGTTGTTGCTATCTTTTCTATAGTATCACCTAAAAACTCTTGATGGTCTAATCCTATTGTTGTTATAAGTGATAACTGATTTTTTACCACATTTGTTGCATCAAACTCTCCCCCAAGTCCAGCTTCTAATACTAAATAATCAATATCTTTTGATAAATAAAGGGCAAGCAGTGTTGTATACTCAAAGTATGTTAATACTTTAAGTAACTCTATATCAAAGATATCTTGTAAAAACTCATGGGCTTTTTGAAGGGATTTATCATCAATATCACTTCCATTTTTCCAAATTCGTTCATTGAAATTTATTATATGAGGTGAGCTGTAGTGAAGTACTCTATATTTTTTTCTGTATAAATAAGTGGCAAGAAACCTGCCTGTAGTTCCTTTACCATTTGTTCCTACTATATGAATCACATATGGCATTTTTATTTTTTGCTCTAATAAATACCAAGCTTTTTTTACATAGGAAAAATCTATCTTATCATAGTATAAAGTTTTATACTCTAAAAATTCACCCAAAGAGATCTTTTTTAACTCATGGCACATAAAGCCTACTTTCTAAAAGACTCTACAGCAAGTTTTGATAAGAAATCATCCATTGCATCATCAGCAGCACTTTTTATAGCTTCAAATCTTTTTGTATCTGTAATAGTTGTACCATCATCAATAGAGAAGTTATGCTCACCACTTAAAGTAAAATACTTAAGCTTATTATCTTGATTTTTATACTCTATACCTAAAGAAACAACTGCTTTATAAAGCTTGTTGTACCCTTCTTTATCATACTGTAACTCTTGCATGCCAACTGAGTTTAATTTTAGCTTCATAACAGAATCAGCCATACTCTCATTATCAACCAACTTTTTACCAAGCTTTTGTATTAAAATTTGATTTAGTGCATCTTTTACTATTACTGTATTTCTAGGATCTTTTAAGTCAACAAAAAGCTTTACAAAAACAGTGTTATTAAGCTCTTGTTTTGCATATTGTGAAGCTGGTTTATATCCACAACCATAAAAACTAGAAATTATAAAAAAATAGAAAAGTACAAATAGTACTTTTCTTGTAATATTCATACTTTTCATACTTTAATTAACCTTTTATAACTAAGTTTACTAATTTGTTTGGTACAACTATCTCTTTAATAATCTCTTTGCCATCAATCCATTTAGCTGCATTGTCTTTTGCTGCTGCTAAAATTTCATCTTTTGATGCTTGTGGTGAAACTTCTACTTCACCTCTTTTTTTACCGTTTATAGTTACAGCTAAGCAAACTGAATCTAGTTTAAATACCTCTTGCTTAACTTCAAGTTTTGTATTAAAGTTTTCATGCTCGAAAAGCTTTCCAGACAACTCCCAGCAAACATGAGGTATTATAGGTTCTAAAATATTTGTTAATACATAGTAACCCTCTGCCCATACAGCTTCATTTTTTTGTGCTTGAAGTGCATTCATAGCCTCCATTGAAGCTGCAATTAATGTATTAAAAGCATAAGTTTTATTAAATACATCTTTTGATTTTTCCAATGCTTCATATACTTTTTTTCTTGCTTCTTTTTCTGCTTTTGATAAAGAGTCATGGTCTATATTTTTAAACTCATCTTTTCCTTTTTGGGTTACATTAATAGCTCTTTCATAGAACTTTTTAATAAACTTAAATGACCCATCAACAGCACTATCATTCCACTCTAGCTCTTTTGTTGGAGGTGCTGCAAAAAGTATAAACAACCTTGCAGTATCAGCTCCATACTCATCTATAATAGAATCAGGATCTACCACATTACCTTTTGATTTAGACATCTTTGCACCATCTTTTAAAACCATACCTTGAGTAAGTAGCTTTTTAAATGGCTCCCTTGAGTTTATATAACCCAAGTCATTTAATACTTTTGTAAAAAATCTTGCATAAAGCAGGTGTAAAATTGCATGCTCAATACCACCAATATATTGATCAACATTCATCCAATAATCAGTATCCTCTTTTGATATACCTTTTTCATTCCATACATTACTATTTGTTGCATATCTTAAAAAATACCAAGAAGACTGTACAAATGTATCTAGTGTATCTGTTTCTTTAACAGCCTCTTTTTTACACTTAGGACAGACTGCTTTTTTCCACGTTTCATGGCTATCTAAAGGATTACCTTTTCCTGTTATTTCCACATCATCAGGTAGAGTTATAGGTAAATTCTCCTCTTTTTGTGGAACTAATCCACAATCATCACAATGTACAAATGGAATAGCAGCACCCCAATATCTCTGTCTTGAAACTCCCCAATCTCTTAACTTGTAGTTAATCTGTTTTGAACCCATTGAGTTTTGTTCAAAATGATAAATTATTGATTTTTTAGCTTTATTATTCTCTAAGCCTGTAAACCCTTCTGAATTAATCAACTCACCTTCTTGGGTATATGCTTCAGTTAGTTTTTCAACAAACCCATCTTTTCTTTGAATAACTTGCTTAATTGGTAAGTCATACTTTGAAGCAAACTCAAAATCTCTTTGGTCATGAGCTGGAACTGCCATAACTGCACCACCACCATATGATGCAAGTACAAAGTTTGCAACCCATACAGGAATCTCTTCACCTGTTAATGGATGAATAACTTCTATTTCTAAACTAATACCCTCTTTTTCTTTTATAGCTCTATCTCTTTGGCTTACTTTTTGCATTTGAACAATAGCTTTGATTTTATTTTCAGGCAAAAGTTTATTATCAACTATATACTTTACAATAGGATGTTCAGGAGCTAAAGCAGAATAAGAAACCCCATAAATAGTATCAGGTCTTGTTGTAAATACAGAGTATTTTTTAAACTGTCTATCAAGCCTGTTTTTTGAATTTTTTGATAACTCAAAATCAAACTCTAAGCCCTCACTTCTACCTATCCAATTCTCTTGCATAGTTAAAACTTGTGATGGCCATTGACCCTCAAGAGTTTTTAAATCATCAAGTAACTCTTGAGCATATTTTGTAATAGCTATATAATATCCTGGCATCTCTTTTTGTTCAACAGGTGTATCACATCTCCAACAACACCCCTCTTCTACTTGCTCATTTGCTAATACCGTATGACAAGGCTCACACCAATTAACTGTTGTTGATTTTCTATATAAAAGTCCTGCTTCATACATTTTTATAATAAACTCTTGTTCCCACTTTGTATATAGCTCATCTGAAGTAGCGAACTCTCTATTTTTACTAAAAGATAAACCTAAAGATTTAAGCTCTCCTCTCATGTAATCAATATTTTCATAAGTCCATTTTTTTGGATGTAGTTTATGCTTGATAGCTGCATTTTCAGCAGGCATTCCAAAACTATCCCAACCTATTGGATGAAGTACATTAAAATCTTCTTTTCTATAGTGTCTAGCAAATGCATCACCTAAGCAGTAATTCCTAACATGTCCCATATGTATTCTACCACTTGGATATGGAAACATACTAAGAATATATTTTTTTGGTTTTGATTTATCACTACTTGGCTCAAAAGAGTTACTTTCACTCCAATAGTTTTGCCATTTTTGTTCTATATCTTTTGAATTATATTGCATTAAAAATCATCCTTATCTTTTATTTTTGCACTCTCAATTAAAGCTAATGCTACTGAGAAAACATTTGCTACAACAGCTCCAATTGCTAGTGAGATAGCCAATGGTATATCATGCATAAATGTAAGTACCATAAATGCAGGAATAAGGTGTAAATCAGCTACTAATGAACTAGCTAATAGCTCTGCAGATAGTAGGTTCTTCACCCCTAGTTTTAATATTGTAGATATTACATTAACTCCAGCTGCAATAAATAGTGCTATAACATTTGGTTCATATAAAAACCCAGCAGTGGTTGTAAGTGACATTAGTGAGAAGAATATATAGGTTACCTTGCCCCAATCCATTTTTATCCCTTTTGTAGATTTAAACTTTTATTATTAATTGTAATATATTAGCCAAAAAATGATAAAAAAAGGCTTTCTTAGATATAAAAAAAGGGGAAGAGCAAAACCCTTCCCCCGTTTAATTTTTAGTAGAAAATCAGAACTTTTTGATACTAAACAGTACCTTTTTCATACATAGCTCTGATTTTTTCTTTCTCTTTTTGTTTTTTTAGTTTCTCTGCTTCTTTAGCTCTAAAATCTGCAATTGAGAATCGTAGTTGAACTAAGAATGAAGCAGCAACAAAAATAGATGAATAAGTACCAACTACAACACCTACAAGTAGTGTAAATGCAAATCCATTAATAATCTCACCACCAAAGAGGTATAAAGTAGCAACAACAAAGAATGTTGTAAGTGAAGTAAGAGTTGTTCTTGAAAGTGTTTTACTAACTGATTCATTTACGACCTTCTCAAGAAGTGACTCTTTGGATGTTTGCACTCCCTCTCTAATCCTATCAAATACAATAATTGTATCATTTAAGGAGTATCCTAAAATAGTAAGAATTGCTGCTAAAATATCAAGATTCACCTCAACTCCCACAAGAGAAATTGCACCTAAGGCAATTATCACATCATGGGCTAATGCTAAAATTGAAGAAATAGCAAATCTCCATTCAAACCTATATGATACATAAATTAAAATTACAACAAGAGATAATCCAAGAGCCATAAGCCCTTTTTCCCTCAATTCATCACCAACTTTAGGACCTACCATATCAACTCTTCTGATTTTAAAATCACCTGTTGGCACTAATATATTTCTAATTTGGTCACCTATATCATTTGATACATCTGAAGAACTACCCGTAACTTTTATAACAATCTCTTCATCTGAACCAAACTTAGTAATAGAAGAGCCATTAAACTTTGTACTATTTAATACATCTCTAATATCATTTATAGGTGCTTTTTTATCATACTGAACTTGAACAATAGTTCCACCTGCAAAATCTACACCAAAGTTAAGACCTTTTGTAAAAAGTAAAACAATTGAAGCAATAACTAAAACTGCAGATATACCTAAAAAAGGTAATCTTTTTCCCATAAAATCATAAATTTTACTTGATTTAAAAAATTCCATTATTTAACTCCAAACCATTTTCTTAAGTCTTTGTCTTTTGCAATTTTTGGAAGTAGTGCTTCATAAATACCATGTGTTCCTAAAATAGCAGTTAGCATTGATGCTAAAATACCAATAGAAATAGTAATAGCAAAACCTTTAATAGGTCCTGTTCCATATGCATATAAAATAACCGCAACTAAAAGTGTAGTGATATTTGCATCCAAAATAGCTCTCATAGCATTTGCATATCCATCTTCAATCGCTTTTGGAATAGATACACCTTTTTTTAGAAGCTCTCTAATTCTCTCTCCTATAATAACATTCGCATCAACAGCCATACCAACAGTTAAAACAATACCTGCCATACCAGGTAGAGTTAAAGTAGCCCCAAACATAGCCATAACAGCAAGTATAATAAATAAGTTTGTCACAAGTGCAATATTAGCAATAATACCTGCTCTTCTATAATAAACTATCATAAAAATAAATACAATTAAAAACCCTGCTACTAATGCAATAGTTGAAGCTTTAATAGAATCAGCACCAAGTGATGGTCCCACACTTCTTTTTTCAAGAAGATTAACTGAAGCTGGTAGTGCACCACTTCTTAAAGCAATTGCAACATTACCTGCTTCTTGAACTGTAAAGCCACCTGATATCTGACCTGAGCCACCGCCAATTCTCTCTTTGATATTTGGTGCAGAGTAAACTTTACCATCTAAAACAACAGCAAGTCTATTTCCCACATTCTTAGCAGTAAAATCACCAAAAACTCTAGCACCACTTGCATTAAGTGTAAAATTAATAATTGGTTGGTTAGATTGGTTAAATGCAACTTGTGCATCAATTACCTGTGAACCACTTAAGATAGGTATCTCTTTTACTAGATATTTTTTTGCAGGATTTCTCTTATCCTCTAAGATTATATCTCCATATAAAGCAGCTTGTGCATCACTCATAGTATAAACTTGGTCAATTCTTTCCTCATCAACTGCCATAAGCTCTAGGTTTGCAGGTCTTGAGATAAGCTTTCTAGCCTCTTTCTCTTCTTCTTGGGTTTTTATTCCAGGAAGTTGCACAACAATATCTTTTTGCCCTTGTCTTATTACAGTTGGCTCTGCAAGTCCAAACTGGTCAAGTCTATTTCTTATAGTTTCAACTGCTTGTGAAACTGATAAATCTTTTGTTCTTTCAATCTCTTCAGGTAGTAGCTTAATACTATAATCAGTACCATTTTTTTGAATATCTAAACCTTTAAGAGTAGCTAACATTTTATCCATTCTTGTCATTTCGTCAGGGTCTAATACAGTAAAAGATATCTTATTATCTTCCATTTTTAATCCATCAATTAACAAATCTTCATTTTCTGAAAAATATTTAATTGATACTGTAATAGCTTTTATTTTTGAAGTCACCGCTTCATGTGTATTTACACCTAAAAGCATATGTAATCCGCCCTGTAAATCAAGACCTAATGAGATTTTTTTTCCACTTTCTGTTTGCATTAGTGAAGGAATTGAAAAAACAATACCAAAAACAATACTCAATGCAAAAATTACAAGTCTATAGTTGAAGATTTTCAATCTTAATCCTTAAATAAGAGGTTTTGTTTAATAAATAAGATTAAGATATGCAAGTTACTTACATATCTTAAATAGTAATAGAGGTTATTCTTCTAGTTTTCTAGCAACAAACTCTCTAATTAGTTTCATTTCAGTATTATCGCTGTTTTTTACCACAAAATGTTCCTCTTCAACTTTCGTAACTTCAACGATTAAGCCTCCATTTGTTACAATCTTATCACCTTTTTGTAAATTAGCCACCATCTCTTTGTGCTTTTTAGCCTGTTTTTGTTGTGGTCTAATAATCAAAAAGTAAAAAATCGCAAATAATGCAACAAGAGGTAATAATGAACTTATTAAGTCTGTACTCGAACCTTCCATCAATTTTCCTTTTTAAAAGTAGTTTATTATGTTTTTAGCAAAACGCGATAATTCTAACAAAAACTTTATAATAAAAGGCTTCATCACAGCAATATTCTTAAGTGCTTTTATATACTTAAGCTATTTTGGAGTTGAAAATAGACTTTTAAATACTGTATTAGGGCTTATTGGACTTTATTGTCTTTTAATAATATCTAGAAAATCTTTATTTATTGCTGGGTTTGTTACAGGTATTGCATGGTTCTATTTTATAGCAATTAGTCTAAAATACTATGATTTAATATATTTAGCTCCTGTTTTAATTTTTCTAATTGGTATAGGATATGGAGTTATATTTTTACTTTTTGGTATTATTGATAACAAAGTTATAAGAACTTTACTAATCTTTGGATTTACCTTTATAGCACCTTTTGAGTTCAACTGGATGAAGTTTGAAGTTATCTTTATTAACTCTTACTTTGAGACTTCAAAAGTTGCTTTTGCTCTTATATTAACATCCATATATATGCTAAGTACCTTAAAAAAAGGAAAACTTTTAGCTGTAATTCCCCTATTTTTAGCTATTAATTGGCCAGTAGGTACATATATAGATAATCTAAACTCTTCTTTACATATGGCTAATATGAATACTCCCCAGGATATAAAATGGGAAACACAGTACAAAACAGTTGAGATAAAAAGAGTCATAAATAAAATAGATAAAGCAATAAAAGATAAAAAAGAGTTGATTATTTTACCTGAAACAGCACTTCCTACTATTTTAAATAGAAATCAAGAGTTAGTAAATACTCTAAAGTTACGTTCTAGTAAAATTGATATAGTAGTGGGTGCATTACTATATGAAAATAATTCAATCTATAATGCAACCTATCATTTCAGCCAAAAAGAGTTAAAAGATATTGCAAAAAAAGTTGTATTAGTTCCATTTGGAGAAAAAATTCCACTACCAAAAGTTTTAGTTGATTTAATAAATGATATTTTCTATGATGGAGCAAGTGATTATGCAAAAGCCAGTAAACCAACTGATTTTATAATAGGTGGTCAAAAAGTAAGAAATGCAATATGTTATGAAGCAACAACTGATAAAATTTTTGAAAACTTAAATGGTGTAAAACATATGATTGTAACTTCAAATAACGCTTGGTTTACCCCATCAATTGAACCAACCTTACAAAAAATGCTTTTAAAATATTATGCTAGAAAATATGATGTTACAATCTATCATGTAACAAATATGAGTGAAAACTATATAGTAAGACCTTAAAGATTAAAGATACTTCTCTTTAATCTTTTCTAAAATACTCTTCTTTTCTAAACCCTCATCTATTTGTAAATCCATAGCAAAATTTAAAATCTCTTTGAACTGTTTTGATGGCTTTAGTCCTAAGTTTAATAAGTCTCTACCTAACACAATAGGTTTAAGTGCTTGATTTTGAATATTAAGCTCTTTTGCTTTACTTAAAAGCCATGAGATTGCTTTTTGACACTTCTGCTTATCTTTTATATCTCTACCTAAACAATCAGCTAAACATACTAAACATAAATCTTCAATATTAACTTTTAAAGACAATCTTTTAACAGCTTTTAATGAAGAGTTTGCAAGATATAACTGAAAAGGGGCAAGATGTGTTTTTACAAGAGGGGTTATAAGCTCTATAAACCTTTTTTCATTTGTAAGTAGAGCTAAAAAACTAATTGTTGGCTCTACTCCTAATACTTCATGTTTATGTGAAGTTACTCTATTCTCTTTTGTAATTTGAGTACAAAAAGGTTTTCCTAAATCATGGCATAAAATTGCATAAAAAAGATATAGTTTTCTATACTCATCATCTATTTTTTGCTCTTTTAAAATCCTTGCTAACTCATCTACGCTCATTAAAGTATGAGTCCAAACATCACCCTCAGGATGATACCGTTTATCCTGAATACAGCCAACTAAAGCTTCTAATTGGGGAAAATCTTTTAATACTCCCAATTCTTTTAAGAGTTCTAACCCAATTGATGGTTTTTGCGATTTTAAAAACAGTTTTTTTAACTCTTCAAATACCCTCTCTTTTGGAAGCTCTTTAAGTTGATTCTTTTCAACTATAGTTTTGCATAATTCAAATGTTTTACTATGAAGTTTTAGATTATACCTAGCACAAAACTGTATTGCTCTATATACCCTTAAAGGATCTTCTATAAATGTTTTATCTTCAATATGTCTTAAAACCTTTAGTTCTAAATCTTTTTTACCACCATTTGGATCTATTAGTTTTTTTTCAAAAATATCATAACCTATTGAGTTTATAGTAAAATCACGCCTTTTACTAGCTTCTTCAAAATCAAGATTTTTATCATTTATAACTTCAAAGCCCCTATGACCAACACCTACTTTTTTTTCTAATCTAGCTAAAGCAAAATCAAAATCATAAGAGTCTATTTTCATAGTCAAAACCCCAAATGACTTTCCAACTTGCTTCACACTACCAAAACTTTTTAAAATTGGCTCAACTTCATCTAAAGAGTCAATACCAAAAAGTTCTACATCATAATCTTTACAAGGAATATTTAAAAGTGAGTCTCTAATACATCCACCTACAAGAATAGGTTTAATACCATTTTCTTGTAAGCTTTGAACTATTTTTTGAAGTATTTTAGGAGTTTTAATCTTGCTTGTACACATGTACATCAGTTTGAGGGAATGGAATAGAGATACCCTCTTGGTCAAATCTTGTTTTAACCTCTTCAGTTAAATCAAACTTTACAGGCCAATAATCAGGAGTATTAACCCAAGCTCTAACTACAAAGTTTACAGATGAATCACCCAATTCTGATACAGCTACTAAATTAGCCTCTTCTTGTAATACTCTACTTTCATCATTTACAATTGATTTTAAAACATCTTTTGCTTTTTTAATATCATCGTCATAACCAATTCCTACAACTAAATCAACTCTTCTTTTATCTTTTGCATTTACATTTATTATAGTATCTGTAGTAATTGAACCGTTTGGAACTATAAGTATCTGATTATCAGGTGTTCTTAATACAGTATTAAAAATAGATATCTCTTCAACACTACCACTTGCACCACCTACAGTTACATAATCACCAACCTTAAAATATCTAAACATTATAAGCATAACACCAGATGCAAAATTCCCAAGTGAGTCTTTAAGTGCTAAACCAATTGCTAAACCAGCTGCACCTAAAATAGCAAAAAATGATGTTGTATCAACACCAATTTGTTTTAATGCAGATAAAGCTACTACTATTAGAAGAATATAATAGATGATATTTTCAAAAAACTTTATTAGTGTTTCATCTACTTTTTTAGCTTTTCTTGCTACTTTTAAAATAACATCTGTTATCTTTCTAGCAGCCCACTTACCAATAATGAAAATAGCCAATGCAAAAACAATATTAATTGCATAATCTATTACTCCATAATCTAAAATTATTTTTTGTATATCTTCCATGATATTCCCTTATTTAATTAGATTTAAAAGCTTATTTACGCACTCTTGCAGCGGAACTTCTGTTTTCTCTAAAGTTTTTCTATTTACTATTTCTACTTTATCTTCTTTTAGTTTCTTTCCAATTACCACAGCATATGGGAATCCTATCAATTCAAAATCACCCATTTTAAAGCCAAATCTCTCTTTTTTTCTATCATCAATAATTGCTTCTATACCGTTTTGTTTTAGTTGCTCGTAAATATTCATACCAGCTTCAAGTTCATCCTCTTTTTTTGCATTTGAAACAATCACATCCACTAAAAATGGAGCTGTTGTTTTTGTCCAGATACAGCCTTTTTCATCATGATTTTGTTCAATAACAGCAGCAACCAATCTTGATACACCAATACCATAACATCCCATTTCAAAAGGTCTTGCTTTTCCATTTGCATCTAAAAATTTTGCATCCATGGCTTCTGAGTATTTTGTGCCAAGTTGAAAAATATGCCCAGCTTCAATACCTTTTGTGTACTCTAACTTACTTCCACAACAAGTACAAGTATCACCCTGCTGTACAGTAATTAAATCATCAAAACATAGATTTTCTATGGTTGTTAAATCAACCCCTGTATAGTGATAGTTATCTTCATTAGCACCACAAACTAGATTATTATCCTCTTTTAATTCATTGTCAATCACAACTTTAATATCTTTTGGTAAATCAACAATTCCACAATAACCTGAAACTAATCCAGCTTCTTTAATCTGTTCTTCACTAGCATCTTCCAACTCTAAAGCATTAATTGCATTGCACGCCTTTGTTTCTTCAAGCTCATCAACTCCTCTAACAAAAAAGACAACTATTTTAGTTTCCTCTTCATAAATAGCTTTTTTTATTACTGCTTTCATTGAGTAGTAAGCATCTATATCTAAAAATGAACTTACTTCTTGAATAGTTTTACACTCTGGTGTTTCTACTTTTTGAAGATTTGAGCTTTCTAATACAGGTTTTTTATTTGGCTTTCTAATAGCAGCTTCAATATTTGCTCCATACTCACAATTAGGACACACAACAATAGTATCCTCTCCACTATTTGCAAGTACCATAAACTCTTTAGAACCACTTCCACCAATAGCACCACTATCAGCTTCAACTACTCTAAAATCTAATCCAAGTCTATTATAAATATTTTTATAAGTCTCTTCCATTAGATTAAACTCTCTTGCTAAATCCTCTTGTGATTCATGAAAAGAGTAAGCATCTTTCATCAAAAACTCTCTACCTCTCATAAGCCCAAATCTAGGTCTTGCTTCATCCCTAAACTTTGTATAGATTTGATAAAGATTAATAGGTAAGTCTTTATATGAAGTAATTCTATTTTTTACCATATTTACTACAGCTTCTTCATTTGTAGGAGATAGCACATAATCACCATTTTTTCTATCTTTGAACTTTAAAAGCTCACGACCCATAGTACTAGCTCTTCCTGATTGCTCCCAAAGTGATAGTGGAGTTACGAAACCAAACTGCACTTCATTGGCTTTACTTTTATCCATCTCTTCTTTTACTACAGCTCTAATTTTATCTAATACAATTTTTCCAAGTGGCATATAATCATAAATTCCCGCACCTGTTTGAGAAATAAATCCACCTCTTACTAAGTACTGATGAGATGCTAAAGTAGCATCTTTTGGTGCTTCTTTTGTTGTTGAAATAAACATATTACTAAATTTCATTTATACACTTCCTATTATTCTATTTATTATCTGAAAATTCACATTTATACTCATCAAAAAGTGATGAGTCTTTATTTGCAGCAAAAAGATTTTGAACAGCTGCTACAACCATTTCACACTCTGTATTTTTAGAAATCTCTTTTAACTGTTTTGATGGCACATGTAAATACTCTGTTATAACTGTTTGACAAAGTTTTTTGATATTCTCTTCATCATCTTTTTTTATAAAACCTTTTTTTATTGCATTATTAACTTTTTTGTTTATAACATCTTCACCTTTTAAGTAAAGATTTTTTATTACAGGTTCAATCTCTAAAGACTTAAGCCAATCAAAAAATTCAACAGACATTCTACTTACAATTCCATAAGCAGCTTTTGCTTGCTTTGCTCTTAAAGTCATATTTTGACTTACTATACCTTGTAAATCATCAACTGCAAAAATTTCTAGCTTTGACATCTCTATATCTTCAATATCTCTAGGAACTGCTATATCAAACCAATATCGTTCAAATGCCACTTCAGACACTAGCTCTTTTGTGATTATTGGATATGGTGCAGAGGTTGCTGTAATCATTACTTTTGTTTGGGATAGAAGCTCTTTTAAATTATCATATGGATAAATTTCAATATCTTTATCAAAGCTATTTGCTAAAAGTTGAGCTTTTTTCATATCCCTACTTATAAGAATAATATCAAACTGCGAAGCAATTAAATGCTTAATAGTCAATTCACTCATTTCACCTGCACCTATTACTAATGCTTTTACACCTTTTGTATCTTCTATTAGCTCTTTGGCCTTAGCAACAGCAGTACTTGCAACAGAGACAGAACCTGTACCTAAAGATGTGGAGCTTCTAACCGAAGCTGCACATTTAAAAGCATAGTGCATTGCTCTTGTTATAGCTATATCACAGTAATCTTTAGATTGAGAAAACCTAAAAGCATCTTTTAATTGGCCCACAATTTGCGTTTCACCTATGACTAAAGAATCAAGTGCAGATGCAACTGTAAATAGATGATGAATAGCACTTTCATTATCATAAATATCAGCCCTATCAAAAAGTGTATCAAACTCTATATAAGAGTATTTTGCTAATTTTTGTAGTATATCTTTAGAACTTTGCTTTACATTACTTGACCTTGTAATAATCTCTACTCTATTACATGTGGATAATACTACTGCTTCTTTTGTTGATTGAAATTCAAGTACTGCTCTTATAAATCTATCTTTATCTTCATCACCATTAAAAGCAAGCTTCTCTCTCATTGATATATCAGTATTTTTATGGGAAAAGCTGATTATTAAGTAACTCATTTAAAACTCTCTTTCAATCATAGCTTTCATTATTAAAATAAGTGATTCATTATCTTGTTCATCTTTTATGATATCAATAGCTTCATTTCCAAGTTTTTTTGCTAATTTTATAGAGTCATCTAAAGCATTTGTAGTTTTCATTTGCTCTTTTATCCACATAGCTTCATCTGTTGATAACTCTTTTTTATATAGTGATTCAAGTTTTGCTTTATGTTTTGTTCTTTCATGTAGTAAAAGATAAGGAATAGTTACCTTACCCTCAACAAAATCAAGCATCGCAGGTTTTCCTAAAGTATCACTATCTTGAGTAATATCTAAAATATCATCAATCATTTGAAATGCCAAACCTAAATTTTTACCATATAAAGCATACTTTTGTTCATCTTTATTTGCTAATAGTGCAGCTGCTTTTGCACATGCTTCAATAAGTGAAGCTGTTTTTTTATAAATCATTTCATTGTATTTATCAAATGATGAGTTAAATGATAGTGTTAAATCAACATCCATCATCTCACCAATACTTAAAAGTGTAACTGCATTTGAAACTGTATATGCAACTTTTTTATCCATTAAAGACAGCTGTGTAAATGCTTTTGAGTATAATATATCTCCAAACATAATAGAGGTTTTATTGTCATACAAGGCATTTACAGATGGTTTACCTCTTCTTGTCTTTGCATCATCAATTACATCATCATGTAAAAGTGAAGCTGCATGAATCATCTCAACAATTGCACAAAGCTCTACAGACTCTTTTGTAACTCCTGCAATTTTCAAAATAAGTTTAGACCTTAGCATTTTTCCTGTTGCTAATTTGTCCAATAACTCTAAGCTTTTTTTATCATCACACTCTTGTATAAAAGTTTTTATTTGATTTTGTACTTTTTTTAACTCTTCCAATATTTCAGCCTTATTTATGAGTCTAATCTAGTAATAATCTCACCTGTGTACTCTACATAAAGACCTTTTTTCATACTTTCAACCTCTTTGAAGTTTTCTATTTTATACTGCTCAATTAAGTCATTTACATCAAACTCTTCGCCTTTTTGTTTTGATAAAAGCATCTCTAAAACTGCAACTTTTTCCACAATCTTATCAAGTTCACCCTCAACAACATCACTTGAAGCCTCTCTTACCACATCAAAAAATTTTGATTTTGGACTTCCCATAAAAATATCATCTTCATCTTCTGTAAACCATTCATTAAAATATGACATCATTTTTCCTTTTATTTATTAATAAGCCTTAATCTTCTAATCTTACTCTTACTGATTTAGCATGGGCTGTTAGTCCTTCTGCATCTGCTAGTATGGCACATGCTTCACCTAACTCATCTATTGCATCTTTTGAGAAGTTTATAATAGAGCTTTTTTTCATAAAGTTTTCAACATTTAGTGGACTATAAAACTTAGCTGTACTTCCCGTTGGCAATGTATGATTTGGACCTGCAATATAATCACCAATTGGTTCAGGAGTATTCTCACCTAAAAATATAGCACCTGCATGTTTAACTTTTGGTAATAACTCAAGTGGATTCTTAGTCATAACCTCTAAGTGTTCAGGAGCAATTTTATTCATAAGCTCTAATGCTTCTTTCATATTTGAAGCAACTATAATAGCACCCCTATCTTCAATTGATTTTCTAGCTATAGCTTCTCTTTCTAGATTTTTCAAATAGTTTTCTACCTCATTTGATGTTTGGTTTGCTACCTTTTCATCGGTTGTAATCATAATCGAACTAGCCATCTCATCATGCTCTGCTTGTGATAGCAAATCAATTGCTAAATATTTTGGTTTAGCTGTTTCATCAGCTAAAATACCAATCTCTGATGGTCCTGCAATCATATCAATATTTACTTCACCAAATACTAACTTTTTAGCAGTTGCAACAAATATATTTCCAGGACCTGTTATAACGTCAACTTTTGGAATAGTTTCCGTGCCATAAGCCATAGCAGCAATTGCAGAAGCTCCACCCACTTTGTAAGCTTTTGATATTTTACATAAGTGACATGCAGCTAAAAGCAACTCATTTACTTCATTGTTTGGAGTTGGAGTACACACAATAATCTCATCAACACCTGCAACTATTGCTGGAATTGCATTCATTAAAAGACTACTTGGGTATGCAGCTTTTCCACCTGGAATATATAAACCTGCTTTATCCACAGGAGTTGATTTTTGTCCTAGAATTGTTCCATTTTTCTCAAAATCAAGCCACGACTTTGGAAGTTGTTTTTCATGATAAGCTTTGATTCTATCATAAGCCATATGCAAAGCAGCCCTTAAATCACCGTTAATATTTTCATATGCTGCTTTCATATCCTCTTGTGATATGATTAGTTCATCATCACTTTTTACTTCCCAGTTATCAAACTTTGCAATATGTCTTTTTAATGCTTCATTTCCCTCATTTGTAATCTCATCTATAAGATTCATTACAATTGTTGAAACATCTTTTATATCTGTTTTAGCCCTTGCTAAAATATTTTCAAACTCATTATTAAAGTTTTCCTCTTTTGTATTTACTATTTTCATCTATTATCCTAATATCTCTTTTACAATATCTTCTAAATCTTTATTTTCAACTACAACAGTCTCATCTGCAACTTTTTCATATTGACTTATTCTTTCACTATAAAGCTTTTTAGCAGCTTTTAAATCATTTAAAAGTGGTCTTTTCTTTAATTTTTTTTGGGCATTTTCACAACTATAAATTCTATTTAAAATACCTTCAAATGAAGATTTTAAATATATTACTTTGCCTATATTTTTTAAATTCTCTTGTTTATAAAAGCCTCCACCTGTTGATATAATAGTATTATCAACACTATTTTCCAACCAAAGTGCCGTCTTCTTTTCAAGCTTTCTAAAGTATGGTTCACCATCTGTTTCAAAAATTTTTTTAATTTTTCTATTTTCCACACTTTCAATTATATCATCAGTATCAACAGCCATCATATCTGATGCTTTTACTAAAGCTCTTGCTACTGTACCCTTACCAACACCCATAAAACCTATTAATATTATATTTGTCTTTTCCATAGTGAAAGATTATATCTAAAAGTTTGTAAAACTTATCATAAACAAAATTCAACTCAAAACAATTTATAAATTTTAAGTTTTATCATACTTATGTTTATACCTTTGAAGCATAGAGATATTACCTTTTAATCCACCTTGATGAATATATAAAACCTCACTAGTTTCTAAAAGTTCATCTAAATAACTTTTCAAAGTCATAAAACCAACGCTATCATAAAGTAAATCAAACTCAATATTTGTTTGACTATACAAATCATTATAAGTCTCATATAAATCTTTGTAAAGCTTACCAAAGTGATACTTTTTTTGTTTTTTTAAAATATTGGGATGATTAGTAGCTTCAAGCTGTTCAAACTGTTTTTTCAAGTAATCATCATCACCTACACAAGAGCAAGTAAGAACCTCAAAAGGCAAAAACTTTTGTAAGAAGAGTGCTGTAGTTCCTGTACCTGAGGGCAAAAAAACTTTTAAATTTTCTATTTTATTTTGATTTGCCCAAGCTATAATCTCATTTGCTAAAATCTCTATACCATACTGGGCTTGTTTTAAAGCACCACCCTCATTTATAAAAAGTTCACTTTTTTTAAAATGCAAAGGTATATTATCAATCTTTATATTCATACCATTTTTTAAAGCCTGCTTATAATTACCTATTGGATTATCTTGTAAATATGAGGGAATATGATTAACATAATAATCAAACTTCCAACCTCTAAGCTTTGCTAAAACAGATAAAGAGTACATTGCATTTGATTGACAAGAACCATGTGATACTATTTTTTTTATATCTAAAAACTCGTTTTTTAAAAAATAATAAAACTTTCTAGCTTTATTTCCTGAGAAATCTTCATGAAGTAAATCATCACGCTTTATATACAAACTTTTATTATTGTAAACTACTTTTTGAATTGGGGAATTTATAAAACTCATAATGTAATTGTAGCATTTATTAATAAACTTTTTGTACAATAACAAAAATATTTAAAAAGGTTTTTTATGGATTTAATGTACTACATTGAAAAAGGTGGACCAATAGTTTATGTATTAATAGCTTTGAATATCATAGGTTTTACAATTATATTATGGAAAATGTTCACTCTTCCTAGAAAAAAAAGTATTATAAACAAAATCAAAACTCAAATAACAGATGAAAATGATAAAAACTCAACAATAGAGTATGAGATAAAAAAACTAGAATCAGGACTTACATATATAAAAAATATTGCTACTATTGCTCCACTACTTGGACTTTTAGGTACAGTTATTGGGGTTTATAACTCATTTGAAGCTATTACAGAAAATGGCTTAGGTGATCCCACTATATTTTCAAGTGGAATTGCAGTTGCACTTATTACTACTATTGCTGGATTAATAGTGGCAATACCCCATCACTTAGCATATAATCACTTTATTTCAGCCCTTGATACAATTGAACTAAAAGCAAAAAAGAGTATATTAAAATAGCCATGAAAAGAAGAGAGCCTTTAGGGTTGGATTTAACCCCTGTAATTGATGTGGTTTTTATACTACTACTTTTTTTTATAGTTACCTCTGTATTTAAAAAAGATGAATTAGCTTTAATGCTAGACTTGCCATCTTCAAACTCAAAAGCAATTGAAGTAAAAAAAGATGAGATTTTTATAGAATTAGATGAAAAAAAATTAGCAATTAAAGGTATTGAAGTATCTTTTAAATCCTTAGAAAACAACCTAAGTGAAGTTGAAAATAAAAATCAAGCTATCATAGTACGTATCGATAAAAGTGTAAAATATGAAAGAGTTGTAAAAGTATTAGATTTACTTCAAAAATATGATTTAAACAACCTTGCTTTAGTAACAAATGAAAAATAAGATTGTATAATTAAAATTATATTCTTATAAAAAAGGGGCATAAATGAAGCACTATTTTTTGTATACTTTTGTATTTTTGGTAGTTTCTGTTTCAAGTATTTATGCCCAACCACCACAAAAACCCTACTTGCAAATAGGGCATAATACTGCTGTTTATACCACAACTTTTAGCAACAACGGACGATTTATCGCTTCAGGTTCATGGAAAAAGGTTGTTCTTTGGGATAAAAAGAGTGCGAAAATTCTTCATACTATGTATCACAAAGATAACGGTCATGTATGGAGTCTTACTTTTAGTAGTGATGACAAGCGCCTTATCAGCGCTTCACGCAAAGGCCATATCATCATCTGGGATGTGCAAAGTGGCAAGGCGATAAAGCGTTTTTTAGCCCATGACTATACATTGCTTTCTATATCTTTAAGTAAAGATGACAGATACCTGCTTAGTACAAGCAAAAAAGGGGCAAAAGTATGGGATTTTGATAGTTTAAAACCTGTACAATCTTTTGCTTTGCATGAAAACGATGTGATTGATTCAGCTTTATATCAAACCAAAAATAAATACAAAGCGATCACGATGGATGAGGAGAACTTATATATTTGGAACGCATTAACTGGGGAGGCAGAGCAAAAGATATTTTTAGATAGGGAGCTAAAAAGCTTTGCACTTGATAAAGGTAAAAATCGCCTAGTGCTTGCTACCAAGCGGTGGAGTGGTGGTATAAAAAACAGTTTTTATCTGTACAAAACTGGCAGCGACAAACCCATACGCATACTTGATACGGGTAAAGATGATTACAAAAAAGTCGTTTTTTTAGATGAAAACCACATCGCGGGACTTGCTCACTGGGAGGGCAAGGACAGAGTTGATGTATTTAATCTAGAGGGCAAAAAAACAGACACTTATATCTCTCCTACACAAGAGATGCATACCTCTTTAAGTGTTGATACACATAGAAAAGAGCTACTTATTGGCGATGACAGTGGGGCTATCTTTGCCATGCAGGATATGAAGCTAAAGCGGCGATATGATGACAATATCAGCTTTATCAATGATATGACTATCACAGATGACGGCAAGTGGCTGGTTTTTGCAACCTACAGTGGCAAAGTGTATATGTATAACTTTTTTTCAAAAGCTCACAAGACTTTTAAAAAGCATACATCCAACACCTACAGAGTAACCACAAATAACACAGGACTAGTTGCAAGCAGAGATACTGATGGCAATATTTTCATTTATGATCTTTACTATTTTAAAAACGGATTTAAGGGAAAGATACTTTCTGATATGTCTTTGGCGATGCATTTTTTACAAGAGGATCAAAACTTTCACTTAGATTTAGGCAACCTTGCAAACACTGACTTTGAGGCGATGCGGGAGTTAAAAGAGACACTGGTACTTAGTGCAGGAAAAGATACCTATGTATGGGGAATGCAAGAGTTTAAAGCAAAGCAGATCATCAAAAACAAAAAACAAATCAGAGCCATAGACAGCACCAACAAAGGCAATATCTTGGTCACAGCTGACAAGGCAAAGCAGATAAAGCTTTATTACAGAAAAAAAGACAAGTTCACG
>JBNJFB010000025.1:0-29494 GCA_051746405.1 Campylobacterota bacterium | reverse complement strand
TTCTCTATAAATAAAAGTGGTGATCTTTTTAGAATTGAGTTTTATAAAAATGATAAGTTTGTAGGAATGATTCTTTTAGGTTTTAAATAGACTAAGGAACAACTTAGAAAAGATTAATCTTTTCTAATTAGTTCATTTTTGATTTTTTCTTGGTTTACTTTTTTGCAAGCACTTTTATAAAGCTCTTCAACTCTTTTTTCATTATCTTTTACAATATCGCAAACCTCTTTTAAATCTTTGCCCTGTTCAAATGCTACAAACGCTTTAAACTCTTTTTTTGTAAACTTTTTCTTTAAAACTTGTTGTAATTCATCCTCATCTTTAAGTATTCCAACTAACTTATCAATGTGATTGTGTAGTGAGTCTGTAAAGTTCATTGTTTTCCTTTAATTATTTAATTTATTTAAATGGTAGTTATGCTACCACATAAGCCCCTTGAATTTGGCTTATTAACTTCTCCACATTTGAAGTAACTTTAAAACCTGTTTCTAATTCTATATCTGCAAGTTTTGATTTTACTAATACTTTAAATTCGCGTCTTCCTTGATTGTGTGCAATGATTTCAAAAAGTTTATACATAACTTCATCTTTGTTATTAAAAGGAATAGCAACAGTTAGTGGTGGTTCTTGTTTTTTTATCTGTTTTGTTTTAATTCTCTCTTTACTAGCATCTTGTAAGCTTTCAATTTTTAAGATATTTATTCTTGTAAACTGGTCATCCTTTGAGACCTTTACTTTAAATGCAAGTGGCTCTTCTAAATTAAAATTATCCTCTAACTCTTTTAGTCTATTTTCAAATAGCATTAGTTCAATATTTCCATGAAGGTCCATAAGGGAAGCTATTCCAAACTTATTTCCTTTTTTAGAAATTTTTTCAGTAATGCTTTCTATTTTACCTACAAATAAAGCTTGTGAGCCATCTGCTACTTCATCTATTTGTGAAGATAGGGTATATGTGATTTGGTTTAGTTGCTCTCTATAATCATCAAGAGGGTGACCTGATACATAAAAACCTAATGATGCCTTTTCAAACTCTAATAACTCTTTTGAGTCATATTCACTCATATGCTCTAATTCAATATCAATTCTAGTTAGCTCTTCATCATCTCCAAATAGTGAACCTGTTGCCATTTTCTTTGCTTTTGCTACATTTGCTACGGTTTCACCTATAACTTCTATTTGTTCAAGTAGAGATTTCCTTGAATATCCAAAAGAGTCCAGAGCTCCTGCTTTTGTTAGTGACTCGATAACTCTTTTATTTACTTTACTACCATCTATTCTTGATATGAAATCACTTAAATCTTTAAACTCACCATCTTGCTCTCTTGCTTTTAAAACTGATTTAATGGCCACATCTCCTGCACCTTTAATAGCACCCATTCCAAACATTACAACTTCGTCATTATCAATTTTTTTAGGAGCAAAAACTAAATCTGACTTATTAACATCAGGTGGAAAAAGGTCAAGTTTTAATCTTTTTACTTCATCCACATATTTAACAACTTTGTCTGTGTTATCTTTTTCGAAGGTTAAAAGTGCAGACATAAACTCTGCTGGGTAATAACATTTTAAATATGAGGTATAAAAGGTTACAAGAGCATAGGCTGCTGAGTGAGATTTATTAAAACCATATCCTGCAAACTTTACAATTAGATCAAAAAGTTCTTCCGCATATTTTCTAGTATAACCTTTCTCTTGAGCACCATTGGCGAACTCGACTTTTAGTTTATCCATCTCAGATTGAATCTTTTTACCCATGGCTCTTCTTACTAAATCAGCACCACCAAGGGAAAAGCCACCAATTGTTTGAACAATTTGCATAACTTGCTCTTGATATACAATAACTCCATATGTTGTTTCAAGTATGGGCTTTAATGGCTCTTCAAACTCATCATAAAAGTAATCAATTTTTGCTCTACCATGCTTTCTTTCAATAAAGTCATCAAGCATTCCTGATTCCATTGGACCTGGTCTATAAAGTGCAAGTACGGCAATAATATCTTCAAATCTTGAAGGTGCTAACCTCTTACATAAATCTTGCATACCATCAGATTCAATTTGAAATAGTCCAATAGTATTACCTGTTTGAATTAAATCATAAACACCTTTATCATTTACATCAGCTTTAATAAAATCAATTCTTTTACCATGTCTTCTCTCAACTAGTTTATTAGCCTCTTCAATAACAGTAAGTGTTTTAAGACCTAAGAAGTCAAATTTGATTAAATCAACATCCTCTACATATTTTCCATTGTATTGTGTGGCAAGTGTATCAAGTCCACTTGGTTTAAATAGTGGTGTTTTTTTCCATAACTCTTCATTTGATATTACAACCCCAGCTGCATGAGTACCTGCATTTCTATTTAATCCTTCTAGTGCAAGGGCGAACTCCCAAACTCTTTTTGCAAGGGGATCTTTATCACATAACTCTTTTATTTTTGGTTCTTTATCCCATGAGTCTTTAAGGTTTATTCCTAGTTCATCTGGAATTAGTTTAGCCATTGCATCAGCTTTTGAGTAGGGCATATCTAAGACTCTAGCTACATCTCTAATAACACCTTTAGCAAGAAGTTTACCAAATGTAATAATCTGTGCAACATTAGCTCTTCCATACTGCTGTATAACATAGTCAATTATCTCACCTCTTCTAGTTTGACAAAAGTCCATATCAATATCTGGCATAGATACTCTTTCAGGATTTAGAAATCTCTCAAAAAGTAAATCATAAGGCATTGGGTCAATATCTGTAATAAAAAGACAGTAAGCAACCAAACTTCCAGCTGCAGAACCTCTTCCAGGTCCCACTGGAATACCCATTTTTTTAGCAACAATAACAAAGTCCCATACAATAAGCATGTAGCCTGGGAATTTCATGCTATTTATAATATCCATTTCCCTTTGAAGTCGTTGTCTATACTCTTCATGCTTCTGCTTTGGAACAATTTCAAGTCTTTTTTCTAAGCCATTCCAACACTCTAATGTAAAAAGTGCAATATCATTTTGTAGTGAATACTCCTCTTGGGGTTGGGGAATTGGTTGGTTTTGCTCTTTTAATTTATCCCTTGTAAATTTAAAGTTTGGAGGTGTTGGGTTACCCAATTTTATCTCTAAATTACACTTATCAGATATCTCTTGGGTTGCCTCAATAGCTTCAGGGATATCAGCATATAGTTTTGCTATTTGTTCAGGTGATTTTAAATAAAACTCATGTACTGAGTGTCTTAATCTATTTGGATCATCATAAAGTTTATTCATCGCAATACACATAAAGGCTTCATGTGCATCCGCATCTTTTGGATTTAAATAGTGTGTGTCATTAGTAGCAACTACCTTTATTCCTGTTTCATGGGCGATTTTTAAAATCATATCATCAACAAAGTGTTGGTCTTCAATACCATGTCTCATAATTTCAAGATAGAAATCATCCCCAAATATCTCTTTGTATTCTAAGGCAATCTCTTTTGCTCTTTGGTAACCTTTGGCACCATTTCTTACATTTTTTTCATTTTTTGTGTTTAGGTGCCAGTTTATTTCACCTTGTAAACACGCAGCACTACAAACAAGCCCTTGGCTATTTTCTCTTAAAAGTTTTTTATTGATTCTTGGATAGTAGTAAAATCCGTACATATAAGCTTGTGAACTTAGATACATAAGGTTTTTATACCCTGTATCATTTTTTGCATATAGACATAAGTGAAATCTTTGTCTATTTGATTTATCTGAAAGTTCTTGACTATTGTGGATATATGCTTCCATCCCAATAATCGGCTTAATACCTTCATTTTTCATGGCATTGTAAAAATCAATGGCACCAAACATGTTCCCATGGTCAGTCATAGCCACTGATTTCATACCTAAATCTTTAATTTTTTTTGCTAATGGTTTGATTTTATTTGCACCATCAAGTAGTGAATACTCTGTATGCAGATGTAAATGTGTAAACTCTGGTATTTGTGACATAATATAATCTTTTCTTTAAAAATTTTGTTTATTAAATATTTTATATTATATCTAAAAAAAAGTTTTCGGCTTCTTTAAACCCAAGATTGAAACACTCATGTAGCTCATCAAAAGTAAACAATGAGAACTCTAAAAGCTCTGTATTTGTTATATATTCATCTGTGAATTTTTTTGTAAATTTTTTATTTTCATATAACTGAGTGAAAGTTTTTTTCTTTAAATATTTTATTAAATTAAAACTATTACTTTTAATTACTCTATTTCTACTTGGGAATAAATCTAAGCTTAGAATATGATAGTTTTTATCTAATAAAGGTTTTATTGGGACATTATCAAAAAGACCCCCATCTATTAAGTACATATTTTTGTATGATATGGGTTTAAACATAGGAATTAATGCACTTGATGCTTTGCATAGTGTAACTGTATTGCCTTTAGTGAAGTAGTGAAGCTTTTGTTTTTTTAAATCATAAGCATTGATATATATGGATTTTTCAATATCTTCAAGCCTACTAATAGGAAGTAGTTTATCTAAAACTGTTGTATCATCTTCTATTTTGAAAAGACCATTTTTAAAATAGTTAAATTTTATAAGTTTTTTAATATCTTTTGAGCAAAATATCTCTAGTTGCTCTTTTGCTAAAACTCCACTTGCATAAGAGGCACTAATAATACTTCCAATGGAAGAACCACTAAAAGCATCAAAGGTAATTTTGTTTTTATCACAAAAGTGTAAAAAACCTAAGTGAAAGGCACCTCTAGCTGCTCCTCCACCTAATGATATTGCTAATTTTTTATTTAATAAATCATTTTTATTCACTTTATAACTAATCCAATCATATTAATAATTTTTTTTAAAAATATAATATCAAGATAACCTTTAGGTTTAGTTACAAATAAATAATATTTATATTAGCAAAAATTAGTGAAATTATTTAAAATTA
Source organism: Campylobacterota bacterium (assembly GCA_051746405.1). Taxonomy (GTDB): domain Bacteria; phylum Campylobacterota; class Campylobacteria; order Campylobacterales; family Arcobacteraceae; genus Arcobacter_B. The sequence continues at coordinate 24,590 of JBNJFB010000025.1, read as the reverse complement.
TCTATTTTATGGGTATTTTCAAGAAATTATAAGCTATATTTAAATAAAATTTAAAGAATTATATCAAGGGGAAATTTATGTCGAAGACTTTTTTTAGGATTTTTACTGTAGCTATCTTTGCAGTTTTCTATTCAGGATGTCAAAACTATCAAGCAGCAGCTCAAAAAGATCAAGAACCTTCTTCTAGTAGTTCAACATTCACAGGCTCAAAATATGCAAGCAACAAGCACTTAAGGCAAACAAATGAGAATGTTCAAATAACAAAAGAGTATTTGAAAATAGCAGATGATAAAGAGCAATTTATAACCACACAAAGAACATTAGAAAGTACGATTAATTCACTTGCAACGCAAATGATGAGAAATCAAAAACTAATGACAAATAAACCTGTTATTATAACTTCATTTGTTAGGTTAGATCAGTTTAAAAAAACAACAGAGTTTGGTAGAATTATAAGTGAAAGTTTAATCAACGAACTATCAAATAGAGGATTTAATATTATAGAGTTTAGGGGTCAAGTTGGTGTATCTGTAAATGATGAGGGTGAGTACTTCATAACAAGAAAAGTAAGACAGATGAAAGGAAAAACACCTAATACTTATGTTGTAGTTGGTACTTACTCTAGACAGTATAAAAATGTAATTTTAAATGCAAGAGTTATTGATAATGCAACTGGAAGAATTATCACAAGTGCTAGGTCCACATATCATCATGGAAGAGCTAATGACTGTATGCTATTTAATGACTGTAAACCAGCTAGAACTGTTAAAATATTAAAAGAAAAATAGAAGTGGCAAACTTTTCTTTTAAGACTCTTAAGTTTTATTTGCTTTTGAGTTTTATTACTCTTTTTTTAGCTTCATGTACTATTTCCCAGTACAAAAATCCCCTTGATGGAGCTAATAACTTTGATTCACTTGTTTCAAGTCTTGTAAATGAATCAAGCAAAAAAATAAATAATATCATAACCCAAGAGCAAGTTATTTTAGTATCAGATTTTGTAAATATCGATGATTTAAAAAATCGTTCGCAACTTGGTTTTTTATTATCAAATATGTTAAAAGATAAGTTAGTATCTTCAAGTATAATAGTAAAAGAGATTGAGTTTGGTAAAGATTTTACTTTAGGTAGAAGTGGCTTTAATGTTTTGATTAGAGATAGTAGCAAAGTACTTTCTAATACAATAAAGAAGTCAAAATATGCAGTAGTTGGAACTTACTCTATTTCTACAAAAAGTTTAAATGTATTTATTAAGCTAATAGATATAGAAACTGGAAATATACTAGCATCTTCTCATAAAAGAACGGCTATTGATAAAGAGATATTAAGTCTAGAGGGAAAAGAAGAAGATGAGATTATATTAAGGCCTAACCTTACTTTATAGAATCTCTTGTATTAAATATTGTATATTAACTTGATTTCTAAACTCATTTTTATTTAATGATACTATTAAATCAAGAGTGCTATTAAAATTAGTATTTGAGTCATTGAATTTTAAAGCTTCAAAAACTATACCTTGACTATTTAAAACAAGTTTTAAGTGATTTTTGTCTTTTCCTATTAAATCATACTTTACAACTTTTACATTTGATAGTTTAAATATTGGTTTATGGTTTTGTAAACCATATGGTTCAAACTTCTCAATTATTGATAAAAAATCCAAATCAACAGCTTTAATATCAAGTTCTCCTATGGTTTTAGGTTCTATGTGAAGCTCTTCTTCTTTATTTTGTAATTGCATATTTATATTTTTTTTAAACTCTTCTAGGTTTACAGCTTCTAGGGATAATCCAGCTGCATTTTTGTGTCCACCATATCCTTTTAGTAAATGTGAGGCTTTTGTAATTAGGTTATATAAGTTTATATGACCGTTTGCCCTTGCACTTCCTTTGGCTATTCCATTATTTATTGAAAATACAAATGCAGGTCTTTTAAATTTGTTTGATATTTGTGAAGCTACAATACCTATAACACCCTCATGCCAGTTTTCACCCCAAACTACTATTGCATTGTCATTCTCATCACTCGCAAGTTGTGCTTTTTTGGTAATCTCTTGTTGAAGTGTTTTTCTAAAGTTATTTAACTCTTCTAGCAGTTGTAAAGAGTCATTTGCTTCAAAGGAGTTTTTTGAGAGTAAAAAGGATAAAGCAATTGATGCATCATCCATTCTACCTGCACTATTTAGTTTTGGAGCTATAAAAAAGCCAACATCATCAGATACTAAACTATCTTTAGGCATTATTTCATTTAGCTTTTTAAAAGCCTCACGCTTGGATACTTTTATTTTTTTAAGTCCTTGCTTTACCATTGTGTAATTAAGTGCTGTCATTGGCATTATATCTGCAATAATAGCAAGAGCTAGAAGATCTAGAAAATCTCCCATATTAACATCTAAGTTTAGCTCTTTTTTAATAGCTGCACATAAATACCATGCCACTTGTGCACCACATATCTCTTTAAATTCAAATTTACAATCATCTTGTTTTGGGTTTATAATAGCTAGTGCATAAGGTAACTGCTCACCTACGGTGTGATGATCTGTAATGATTAAATCAATACTCTTTTCTTTTAGTTTTTTTGAAGCTTCAACAGCTGATATTCCATTATCAACAGTTATTACAAGACCATTATCAATCATATCAACTATTTTTGGACTTAATCCATAACCATGTTCAAATCTGTTTGGTATTATATAATCTACTTTGTAATCTATTTTTTCAAAAAAATCAACAACTATTGTAGTGGATACAACCCCGTCCACATCATAATCTCCAACTATTGTAATCTTTTCATTATTTAAAACTGCATTTTTGATTCTATTGCAGGCTTTATTTATATCTTTGAAGTTATTAGGTGATGGAATATTTGCAAGGCGAGAATAAGGGTTATTTACATGCCTTGCAGATAGTATCTCATAGAGTCTATTTTTTGTAATTTTGGACATTAGTCTTTTTTATTTGCTTGTTTTACAAACTCTAAAATAATAGGATTTGGCGTCTCTAAATGCGAAGTAAACTCTGGATGAAACTGAACTCCAACAAACCATGGGTGGTCTTTTATTTCAACTGCTTCAATTAGACCATCTGATTGACCTGTTACAAGCATACCTGCATCTTCAAGTCTTTGTTTATAAGCTGGGTTTGCTTCATATCTATGTCTATGTCTCTCTTGATAAACTGTTTCATTACCATAAGCTTTTTGCAAAATTGAACCTTTTAATGGCTCAAATGGATATTCACCTAATCTCATAGTTCCACCCATTGGAGATTTATGAGTTCTTAATTGTTTACTTCCACTTTGGTCAATAAACTCATCAATTAAATAAATAACAGGTTCAGATGCATCTGAATCAAACTCTACAGAGGTTGCATTATCTATTCCAAGTACATTTCTAGCATACTCAACCATTGCAAGCTGCATTCCAAGACAGATACCTAAGTAAGGAATTTTATTCTGCCTTGCATACTTAATAGCTTCAAGCTTACCTTTAACTCCTCTATGTCCAAATCCACCTGCAACTAAAATAGCATCAGAGCTTCCAATTACTTCATAAGCACCAATATCTTCTATTTTTTCACTATCACACCAGTGGATATTAACTTTTGTATTTAAGTGAGCACCTGCATGAATTAAAGCTTCAATAAGTGATTTATAAGACTCTTTTAAATCTAAATATTTACCAACAAAAGCTATAGTTGTCTCTTCTTGAGGTACTAAAATATTTTTTACTAATGTATCCCATTTACTCATGTTTGGTTTAAATTTAATATTAAAGTGCTCTGATAATGGATTTAAAATTCCCTCTTTTATAAAGTGTAGGGGAACTTGATAAATTGATTGGGCATCACCTGCTTCAATTACTGCATTTCTATCAATGTCACACGAAAGGGCTAATTTATCTTTGAGGTTTTTTGGAAGTTCTTTTTCTGTTCTACAAACTAACATATGTGGAGTAATACCAATTCTTCTTAACTCTTGAACTGAGTGTTGTGTTGGCTTTGTTTTAAGCTCACCTGCTGCTTTAATATATGGAATTAAACTAACATGAATATTCATAGTATTTGTTTTTGGAAGTTCGTGTCTTATTGCTCTAATAGCTTCCATAAAAGGAAGACCTTCAATATCTCCAACAGTTCCACCAAGCTCTATGATTAAAAAGTCATGTTCATCTGCTGCATCATAGATTCTATCTTTAATTTCATCAACAACATGAGGTATTACTTGAATAGTTTTACCTAAGTATCCACCTTCTCTTTCTCTTTTAATTACACTTTGATAAACTTGTCCTGTAGTAAATGAGTTTTTTGCAGTTAATGTAGTATCAATAAATCTCTCATAGTTTCCTAAGTCAAGGTCAGTTTCAGCACCATCTGATGTTACAAAAACTTCACCGTGTTCTAGTGGACTCATTGTCCCTGGGTCAACATTTAAATAAGGGTCAATTTTTAGCATACTTATTTTAAAGCCTGATTGTTTTAAAATAGTTGCTATTGAAGCAGAGGTAATACCCTTGCCAAGTGAACTTAGAACCCCTCCTGTTACAAAAATAAATTTAGTCATTATATAGTACTCCAAAGTAGATTATTCAATAAATATACGCGATTTTATCTAAAAATTGTTGATATGTAAGTTAAGTTAGATTTAAATGAAAGTGAAAAGTTGGATTTAATCCAACTTTATCACCAAAGTTATTTTTCTAGTTTATCTGCTCTTGGGAAGATAAATACAGCTTCTCTTAAAACATTTATTTTTTCAGGGTCCTCTTTTGCAAATGCTTTTAATTTTACAGGAATTGGAGTATCTCTAGAGTTGTCATCTACTAACATCTCTTTAGTTTGTAAAATAACAACCTTTTTTCTTTTGCTACCTGGTTGAAGTGTAAATGGCTTAAATCTCTCTATGGTAATATCTTTATTGTTTAAAACCTTTAAGTCATAGGTATATGGTTTGTTTCCTGTATTTTGAAATAAGAATATAAAGTTGTTTCTTACCACATTACCTTCTTTTACTTTATATAGTTGAGTGGTTTTATTAATATTTAAAAGCATATACTCTTTTTTCCCACCCATTGCAAATAGTAAACCTAAAACAACAAGTAACGCAACTGCGTACATAATAGTCTGTTTTCTAATAATTTTTGTTGGTTTATTATATTTGATTTCATTTGTACTAGTCCACTGAACTAGTGATGGTTTTCCTAATTTACCCATAACTTTAGTACAAGCATCCACACACTCTAGACAGTTAATACACTCAAGTTGTAAACCTTTTCTAATATCAATATGAGTTGGACATACTGTTACACATGCTTCACATGTTGTACACTCATCATTTTCATTAGGTAAATCTTTTTGTTTAAATATTACTTTCTCTCTATTTTCATTATAAATATCCCCACCTCTGTTAGTAGAGTAAATAGCTTGATAGGTATTATCATCATATAAAACTGACTGAACTCTTGAGTAAGGACAAACATAGATACAGAAGTTCTCTTTTAGAATTATCACATCATAAATTAAAAATGCTGCAATAGCTAATACAAAACCAATTAAGAACATATGTTCAGTTGGGTTTTGAATATATGCAAAGAAGTCTTCAGGTGGAACAAAATACCACATAAAGTTAGATGCAGCAATTAAAGATAGAATAGACCATAGTATAATTCCTATTACTCTTTTAGAAGCATTTGATGGCTTACTTAAATCAGGGTCTTTTTGTTTGTTTTTGATTCTTCTTAGATTTAGTAGTTTACTTTCAATTAAGTCTCTATAGATAGTTCTAAAGATTGTTTGGGGACAGGCCCAACCACACCATGCTCTACCTCCTAAAGAGGTAACAGCAAAAATACCTAAAAATAGTAGCATTAATAAAAATGGCATGAGATATAACTCTTGCATATCAAAAGCTGTACCTAGTAAGTGTAACTGTTTCTTATCAAATGATAATAAAAAAAGATGATTACCTCCTATAGTAATAAAAGGGATACTTAAGGATAAGATTGTAGCTATTACATATCCATAATATCTTTTGATTCTATAAGGAGTTTTACTTAAAAACTTGTTTTTTTCTTTCATTGTAAAACCTTTTTGTTGAAATATTTCTAATTATATATAAAGATTCCTTATGATAAACATAAATATACATAAGTAAAACTTATAGTATGAAAGTCCATTCACTACTTACCATCAGTAAGGCTTTTGTATGTTTCAATCTTATTTGAAATCTCATCTTTCATTTGTGTTAATGAACTTTTAGCTGGTATATCAATCTTTGGATAAGAGTCTATAATCTTTTCAAACTCTAATACTATTTCATCTAAACTAGTTGCTTCAATTACAGGTAATTGAAGTTTTTTTATTAGCTCTTTATTGTAGTTTTTATCCTCTCTTATAAATAAAACAGGATAGTTACCACTAGCAAGTGACTCAATTGCACTTTGTACTGAAGCTGTTAATAAGTATTTTGTTTGAGATATTGTTTGTACATACTCCTCTTCATCAATAACATTTGTAAAATAATCTTTAAATATTTTTTCATTACCAAGAAAAAAGTAGTGACCCATTAATAAGTCAATATTGTGTTTTGATGAGTTTTCAACAGCTTGTAAAAATATATTATTATAGTCATCATCGCCAAAAAATATAGCTTTAGAGATAGTTGTCTTACTATCTTGATTATAAAGATTACTATCATAAAAAATATCACCAAGCTCTTGTATATCATATACAACAGAACAGTAGCTATTTATACCCTCTTTCATAATATCACTTGTCTCATCTGTATGATATATTAAGATGTCATTTTTATTCATAATATTATATAAGTTTCTTATAACATCAATATTTACATATTTTTTAATACCTAATAGCTCTTTTGCAAAAGCTCCTGCTCTAAAATCACTTGTACATAAAACTGGTTCAAAATCTTTTAATTCACTAGCAACTGCTGCACATTTTTTTGTGGCTTCAAGTCCTATTTGATGTCCACTTTTTGCATAAAAATATATTTGCATTTAATACCTTTTATAGTTATTTAGTTCTATACATTAAGATATATAGTATACAAGAAAGTTACAAAGCATAAGTTTAATATCTTATGCTTTTTCTATTTTTTTAATTGCGTTAATTGCAGCTGGTAATAAAGACTCACTAAGTGCAGGATGTATATATAGCATCTGTTTTAAATGTCTTATATCATTATCAATATGCATTACAGTTAGTACTTGATGTATCATAGTAGAGCTTTGTGGTCCAATCATATGACAACCTAAAATTTTATAGTTAGTTTTATCTATAATAAACTTCGTAAATGGATACTTTAATTTTGTAGCTTGAGCTTTTGCACTTGCTTGCCAGGAGGTTTTAGATACAACAAAATCTAACTTTTTATCTATGGCTTGCTGTTGGGTTAGTCCCACACTTGCTATTTCAGGGTCTGTAAAAACTGCATGGGGCATATACTTAAACTCTAGGGGTTCATTCTCCTGTTCAAATAGAAGCTTAAAAAGATGATTCATCTCAAAAGCAGCTGCATGCTGTAGCATATACTCACCTGCTGCATCTCCTACTACATAAACATCTTTTGCATCGGTTTTGAAGTATTCATCCCTTTTAATAAACTCTCTTTCATCTAATTTTATAGAAGTGTTTTCAAGTTTTAAATCTTTTGCGTTTGATTGTCTACCTATTGCATAAAGTAGGGCTTCATAGTTTTCATTTTTTGTTTGACCATCTATATTTTCTAAAACTATATCAAAAGAGTTGTTTTTATAGTTTGCATCTTTAATTGTAGTATTAAATTCAATATCTATTTTTTTGGAAAACTCATCTTTAAAAACCTCTTTTATATCTTCATCCTCTTTAGATAATAGCTCTTTATTTCTTACTATAAGCTTTGTTTTAACTCCTAAAGCATCAAAGACATTTGCAAGCTCACAGGCTATAAAGCCAGAACCAACTATAGCAATAGATTTTGGAATTTTGTTTATTGGAAAAACATCATCACTAGTCCATGCATACTCAAAAGGTGGTTTTTTAGGACTTGTACCTGTTGCTATTATAATCTTTTGAGCAGTTAATTGCTCATTATTTACTTCAACTATATTATCACAAACAAATGAACCAACGCCCCTATATAAATCCACATTTTCATTTAATTTTTCTTTATAGTTGTCATCTACATTTGATATGAAATCATTGTTTTTCTCAAAAATTTTTTCAATATCAATATCTGTAATTTTACTATCTATAAAGTGTCTTTTTGACTCTTGAATATTTCTAATAACATCTGCATAACCTATAAGAAGCTTTGAGGGGACGCATCCTTTATTTGCACAAGTCCCACCTAAACTTGACTTTTCAATTAGTGCAACTTTTTTTCCTAATTTACCTATTTTTATAGCTAAATTTGCAGCTCTACCACCACCTATTACTATTATATTATATGTTTTCATGTAGCCTCCTTTTTTAAGCTAATATACATGTGAATAACATCAATAGCAGCAGGTGTTATTCCTGAAATTTCACTAGCATTAAAAAGAGTAGGTGGTCTAAACTTCTCAAGTTTCTCTATAGCTTCATTTGATAGTCCAGATATTTTTTGATAATCGAAATCTTCAGGGATTTTTAGTTTTAACATTCTTTTCATTTTATCAATCTGTTTTTTCTGTTTTTGTACATATCTAAAATATTTAGCTTCTATTAAAATCTGTTCTTTTAAGTAGTTAGATAACTCTTTGAATTGTGGTAAAAACTCATCAAAATGCTCTAGTTTTATAGTACTTCTTCCAATAATATCTATAAGTAAAACCCTATCTTTGATTTTATCTTGTCCTAACTTTTCAAGTAGTTCAAGATTCTCTTTCTTTGAAGTGAACCATTGATTTTGCATATACTCTACTGCATCATCTATTACTTTTTGTTTATGATTTACCTTTTTTATAGTCTCATCATCAATAAGTCCTAACTCATTCCCATAAGAACTAAGCCTTAAATCAGCACCTTCTTCTCTTAAAAGAAGTCTGTATTCAGCACGACTTGTAAACATTCTATAAGGCTCATTTGTTCCTTTTGTAACTAAATCGTCAATTAAAACTCCGATATATGCTTCATCACGTCTTAGTATAAATGGCTGCTTTTCATCTATTGCTAAAGAGGCATTTATTCCTGCTATTAGTCCTTGAGCTGCTGCTTCTTCATAGCCTGTTGTTGCATTTATCTGCCCAGCATTATATAGATTTTTTACTTTTTTTGTTTCAAGTGTGTGTTTTAACTCTGTTGGGTCCACATAATCATACTCAATAGCATATCCATATCTTATAATTTTTGCATTTTCAAGTCCAATGATTGAGTGAATCATCTGCTTTTGAACATCAATAGGAAGAGATGTTGATAATCCATTTACATAGTACTCTGTACACATTGCTGTTTGTGGTTCTAAAAATAGTTGGTGTCTATCTCTTTGGGCAAATCTATTTACTTTATCTTCAATACTTGGACAGTATCTAGGTCCTGAACCTTGAATTTGACCTGTAAATAGTGGTGTTCTATCAAAGTTTGATTTGATGGTTTCATGGGTATTTTCATTTGTATAAGTAATATAACATGGGTATTGTGTTGGATTAAACTTCTCTTTATTTGTTCTAAATGAAAAAGGAGCTGGGTTTATATCCCCACCGTGCATCTCCATTTTATCAAAGTTTATAGTCTTTCCATCAATTCTAGCAGGGGTTCCTGTTTTTAGTCTTCCCACATTAAATCCAAGCTGCTTTAGTTGAGTTGATAGGGTTGAAGATGGTAACTCCCAAGCTCTTCCCGCTTCATACTGTTTTTGTCCTATATGAACTAGACCTTTCATAAAAGTTCCAGTTGTTAGAATTACTTTTGATGCTTCAAACTCCTCTTCAAGTCTTGTTTTAACTCCATATATCTCTTTGTCTTGGTTTATTAAAAGTTCACTTACTTCATCTTGATAAATTTCAAGATTAGGTGTATTATGACAAACTTTTCTCATATAATGTCTATATTCATCCATATCAATTTGTGCACGACTTCCTTGAACTGCTGCACCCTTTGAAGCATTTAGGATTCTAAACTGAATACCTGTAGCATCGGTACATAGACCCATTTGCCCACCTAATGCATCAAGCTCTCTTACTAAGTGTCCTTTTGCAAGTCCTCCAATAGCAGGATTACAAGAAGCTGCTCCTATTTGTTCAACTAACATAGTTATAAGTAGGGTTTTTTTACCCATTCTTGCACCTGCTAATGACGCTTCAATCCCAGCATGACCTCCACCTACAACGATAATATCATATTTCATAATTTTCTCCAAAATATATTTGATAGTATTTAAATAATTTTAAGTACATTTGAAGCCTATTTAAATAGGTTATTATTGAAATTTGGCTTCAGAGTTTTTTTCGTATAATACCAAAAAAAAACAATTATTCCAAATAAAGTTTAAACTTTATTTGGTAATATATGAAATATATAATACTAAAGGAAAAGTGTGTTTACAGGACTTATTAGAGAAATGGCACAAGTGCTTAGCTTCAAAAATAACTATTTAACTTTAAAAGCAAAGTATCATCCAAAAATAGGGGATTCAATAGCTATAAATGGGGCTTGCTTAACTGTAGTTAGGGTTACAAGCGATACTTTTACAGTTGAGCTTTCACCTGAATCTCAAAAAATCTTAGCAATTGAAAACTATATAGATGAGGTTCATATAGAACCTGCAATGATGATGGGTGATAGGTTTGAGGGACATATTGTTCAAGGTCATGTGGATTGCTTAGGAGTAATAAAAGATATTAAAAAAAATGGTAATTCAACTGATTTTTTTATCTCTTTGCCCCAGCAGTATTTAAAGTTTGTAATTTCAAAGGGAAGTGTAACTATTGATGGGGTGTCACTTACTATAAATGAGGTATATGACGATAGTTTTAGACTTACAATAATTCCTCATACTGTAAAAAATACACTATTTAAAAGATATAAAATAGGCTCTAAAGTAAATTTAGAAACAGATATGTTTGCTAGATATATCTATAATATGTTTCCTTCATCAAAAAAAGTAGATAATAGCCATGATGAACTATCTTGGAGCAAGGTTGATAAGATAATGGCTACTTATTAGTAGTCGTTGTTGTTTGATTCTTATTTTCTAGGTTTTTATTATTTTTATAGACATAAAAGTATTTGCTTTTTAATACATTTGCATACATCTCAATAGATGCAGTTTTCATATTAGATTTATTTTGAATTTTTGTAATTTTTCCTACTTTTAATCCCTTTACAAAGATATTATCCATTCCAGATGTTACAACTTCATCACCTACGGATATATCTGACCACAGTGGTATATATCTTATTTCAGGGACACTGTTTTTATTTGATATTATTATTCCTGGTGTTTCGTTTTTACCTATAAAAACTGCATAAGAGCATTTACTATTTCCATTTAGAAGACCTACTGCTTTATTATCTTGTTTTATTACAATACCTGCTGCGTAGTTATTTGAAATCAATCCTAAAATAGAGTCATCTTTTTTGTCATAATCTAGCCATACTTTTGTGAAGTCATGAAAATCCACATATGATAAAACTCTTGTCTGCTTTGTTTTTAGTCTATCTTGAATATTTGTGTTGTTATCTAAAAACTCTTTTAAGTTTTCATACTCATTTTTTATTGTTAGATATGAGGTTTTGTAGTTTTTTAAAGCTTCATTCTCTTCTTGTAGCTTCTGTATTTCATTTAGTTGATTAAAATATTTTTCAACAGTAGATGATATATCAACTACTGTATTTATATAATAGCTTTTTATATCACTTAAAAAAGTGAATTTTCTAGCTATTATTTTATCGATTTCAAAAAGATAGGATAGCCCTATAATAAAAAGTAGTACAAAAAATAGAAATTTACGCATTAGTTATTAGTTTTAGTAAAGCATCCTCATCTAATACATTGCTAGTACCGTATGCAACAGCTAATAATGGGTCTTCTGCAATCATTACAGGGAGTTTTACAATATCTGCAATATATTGGTCAATACCTCTAATTAAAGCACCACCACCTGTTAAAACAACACCATTATCAACCACATCACCTGCTAAATCAGGTGGCATATCCTCTAGTACCCCTTTTAGAGTTGAAACTATCTCTTTTAATGGTTCTTTAATAGCTGTTCGAACTCCTTCACTTCCTAGCTCAATAGTTGATAAAAACCCAGAGTTATCTCTACCTTTTACTTTTATTTTAAGTTCAGTATCAAGCTTTATTGCTGTACCTATTTCAATTTTTATATTCTCAGCTGTTCTTTCACCTATAAAAAGGTTATAGTTTTGTCTTACATAATCAATAATAGATTTATCAAACCTATCACCTGCTACTTTTATTGACTTTGATAGAACTAAACCACCAAGGGATGTAACTCCAATCTCAGTAGTACCACCACCAATATCAACAACCACATAACCAGATGGGTCAGATACAGGAATACCTGCACCAATTGCTGCTGCCATTGGCTCTTCTACTAAAAATACCTCTCTAGCTCCTGCACTCATTGCAGATTCTTCAACTGCTTTTTTCTCAACTTGTGTAATACCATAAGGAATACAAATAATAATTCTAGGTCTTATAAATGATTTTCTAGAGTGTGCTTTTTCAATAAAATATCTAATCATTCTTTCAGTCATCTCAAAATCTGCAATAACACCATCTTGCATTGGTCTTACTGCTTGAATATTAAGTGGAGTTTTACCAATCATTCTTTTAGCTTCTTGACCAACAGCTAGAATTTTATCTTTTCCAAACTTATCGTTTTGAACTGCAACTACTGATGGTTCATTTATAATAATACCTTTACCTTTTACAGAAACAATTGTATTGGCAGTTCCTAAATCAATCGCCATATCACTAGAAAACAAACCAATTAATTTATCTAAAAACACTATGTACCCCTTTTATTAAGCTATTTTTGGCTCGTCTTTTTTCTGAACCACATCTTTTGTTATTTTCACTGTTTTGTTTTTGTACTTTGGTAAATCATACATAATATCAAGCATAATATCTTCTAAAATTGATCTAAGCCCTCTTGCACCTGTTTTTCGCTCAATTGCTAGTTTTGCTAATTCTTTGAGTGCATCTTGCTCAAACTCTAAAGTTACATTATCCATTTCAAATAGTTTAATATACTGTTTAATAAGAGCATTTTTTGGTTCTGTTAAGATATGTACCATATCATCTTCAGAGATTTCATTTAGTGTGGCAATCATATGTAATCTACCAATTAGCTCAGGGATTAATCCATATTTAACTAAATCATCTGCTTCAACACTTGAAATGATTTTATTATCCTCTTTTTTACTTCTTTTGCTTTGATTAAAACCTAAAACATTAGCACCCTGTTTTTTCTTGATTATATCTTCAAGTCCATCAAATGCTCCACCACAAACAAACAAAATATTTGTAGTATCAATTTGAAGTGACTCTTGACCTGGGTGTTTTCTTCCACCTTTTGGAGGTACATTTACAGTTGAACCCTCAACTATTTTTAGAAGTGCTTGTTGAACACCTTCTCCTGAAACATCCCTAGTGATTGATCTATTTTCACTCATACGTGCAACTTTATCAACTTCATCAATAAAGATAATACCCCTTTGAGCTTTTTTTATATCACCATTTGCAGCTTGAACTAATCGGGTAACCACATTTTCCACATCATCACCAACATAACCAGCTTCTGTTAAAGAGGTTGCATCTGCAATTGCTAATGGCACATCAAGATATTTTGATATTGTTTGAGCAAGTAATGTTTTACCTGAACCTGTTGGTCCTATTAATAAAACATTTGATTTGTTTAACTCTGTTTCATCTTCGATTTCATGGTGTCTAAATATTCTTTTATAGTGGTTATAAACTGCAACTGATAGAACCTTTTTTGCTCTTTCTTGACCTATTACATAATCATCTAAAATCTCTTTTAGCTCTTGAGGTGTTCTTAGTGTTACTTCTTCTTTTGGCTCTTCTTCTTGTGTTGATGTTGATAGTTTCTCATCCTCTTGTGGTAAGTCACCACTATGCATTATCTCATGAGCAGCACTTACACAAGCTTTACAAATACAAGCGTTATCTCCTGCTATTACAGGGTTGGCTACTGAATCTTTTACTCCACAAAAATCACACGTTACTTTACTCATATTTAACCTATTCTTTCTTATTATTTTCTATTATATGGGATTCCTCTTTTTGTATTTTTTACAAAAGAGGCTAATATTTTTACATATTGATTATCACTTTGTGATAACTCTTTGGCAACATCTGAAAGGGGTTTTTTTGATTCAAATAGAGCTTTATATGCATTTTTTATTGCATTTATATCTTCTCTATTTTCAAATCTTCTTCTTAAACCATTTAGATTAAGACCTCTTAGTACAGCTTTGTTACCTTCTGCTAAACAGTATGGTGGTATATCTTGTGTTACAACTGAACCACCACCTATCATAACTTGTGTTCCTATCTTACAAAATTGATGAATTGGAGTTAATCCTCCAACTACAACAAAATCATCAATCTCAACGTGACCTGCTAGGGTTGCACAGTTTGCAAAGATACAATTATCACCGATAATAACATCATGGGCAACATGAACATACCCCATAAACAAGTTGTTGTTCCCAATTTTTGTGACAGAACCACCACCTTTTGTCCCTGGGTTGATTAGTGCGAACTCTCTTATTTTGTTGTTATCACCTATAATTAATTCCACATCTTCCCCATCATATTTTAAATCTTGAGGAATAGTACCAATGGCTGTATGGGAAAATATTTGATTGTTTTTTCCAATGGTTGTTTTACCCTCAATTAGTGCATGGGATGCTATGCTTGTACCATCACCTATTGTCACATCTTTTGAAATTATTGAGTATGCACCAATAGATACATCTTTACCTATTTTTGCACCGTTTTCAATAATTGCTGTTTTGTGAATGTTATTCATATCTCACCTAGACTATTTATCTACTACCATAGCTTTTAATTCTGCTTGTGCAACTAGCTTATCGTTTACATAAGCTTTTCCGTCAAGTACTATTAAACTTCCTTTTAGTTTTAGCACTTCAATTACATAATCTAGTCTATCCCCAGGGGTTACGGGAGTTCTAAATTTTGCTTTATCTATACTCATAAAATAGATAACTTTATTTTTTAACTCTTCTTTTGATAAATTATTGCTTTTAAGTGCTAAAACTCCACCTGCTTGTGCCATTCCTTCAAGTATTAAAACACCTGGGTAGATTGGGTGTCCAGGGAAGTGACCCATAAATGCAGGTTCACTTATAGAAATGTTTTTATACCCTTGTATGCTTTGACCTTCTTGTATGTTTGTAACTCTATCAACTAATAAAAGAGGGTATCTGTGAGGAAGTATTTCTTGAATATCAGTAATATCTAACATTTATTATCCTAAAAATTTAATTAATGGTAGATATTTTAGCTAAATAAAAATTAGTTTTGAATTATGCTAGCAACTTTTTTTGAACTTCCATTTTTCAAATAGTGTCTTAGTAGCTTTGAATTGTCTAAAAACTTATTTTCATTGATATTTTTATAATCATTTAAAAGATTTTCTACTGTTACATCCTCTTGTAAAAACTCACTATGAATAGGTTTTTTACCCATTTTTTCAAAAAATATATTTGCTAATCCAATATATGGTAGCTTCACAAAGGTTCGACCTATAAAAAAGTCCAGTTTTTTTGCCACATAACTTAAAGTAAAGGGAGTTCCAATAAGTGCAGCTTCAAGAGTAGCAGTACCTGAACAAATAAAAGCATATTCACACTCTTGAAGGGTTTTGTGTGCTTGTTTTGAAACAGTAAAATCTGAAATATCCCCATAGGTTTTTTTTATGTACTCATCATCAAATTTTGTAGGAATAATTAATATATGCTCTTTATTTGGTATAAGTTTTGCAAGTTGCTTAAAAATAGGCATATGGTTTTTAATCTCAGTTCTTCTACTCCCTGGCATAAAGGCTATCTTATCACTTTTTGTAAGCTCTTGCTTGAAGTTATGAATCTCATCTAAAAGAGGATGACCTACGTAGGTGATTTTATCTTTTTGTGTATAAAGCTCTTGTTCAAAGGGTATGATTGAACAAAGTTTTGAACAGTATTCTTCAAGCTTTTTAACTCTACCTTTTTTCCAAGCCCAAGCTTGAGGTAAAATATAGTAAATAATCTCTTTATTTGGATAGGTTTGCTTTAGTTTTTTAGCTAAAGGCAGGTTAAATCCAGAACTATCAAGGAGCAAAACTTTATCGCAATCTTTAGCTTTAGTGACTAACTCATCCCTTAGCTTAAAAAAGAATCTTAACTTTTTTAAAGCATCAACAAATCCCATTATTGCTAAAGATGTTAAATCATAAAGTGGATTTCCAAGCTCTTTATCAAAAACTCCAACAAACTCTACATCATCACTTAGGTGCTTTTTAAGCTGTCTTAAGTGAATATTTGAAGATGTCTCCATGGCACATACTAATAGTTTCATATTATCTCTTCTTTTACATCATCATAGGTTTTGGCATTTAAAAAAATATCATACTTTTCGTTTAAAATCTCATCTAAGACTATTATTGCACTTAAATCATAAGGGCTTTTTATAATCTTCTGTCTTACTTGAATTTCCTTGTCAAATAAAGGTGGGTTGTACATAAGCTCTTTTACATTTGTATAGTTTGTACTGCTAAGTTCATTGTACTTTTTTATGCTTATTATTTTTACTTCATCACGATTTAGATAGCTTATATCATCTTTTGTATACTCAATTCTTGCGTTTGTTTTGCCTTTGTTTATTAGTGAGTAAGGAAGGATATATGATGGTTTAATCTGCTTTTTTACAAATACTTTCGCACTTAAAAGCCTATAGTTTAAAAACCTATTTTTGATGATTTTGTACTCTTTGTTTGAAAACTCTAAGTTATTTCTTTTTTTATATAGTTCTAGTCGCTCTTCTATTGACTCAGGTAAAATTTGGTTTGAGATAGGATTAAACATCTCATCCATAATCTTTTTTTGGGCCTGTCTTTGAGGAGTTAAGCCAAATAAGCAACCACAATAGTTCTGTCTATATAAAGAGTGCTCTTTTACTCTTTTGGCTTGAAGTTCTCCTCCATTTCCACTTCTGTAATCTCTGAAAATAAACTCAACGCCTGTTAGTTTTTGTAGATTATGTCCTATAACATCAAGCTTTTCTTGTGATTTTTTTGGTGAGATTAGAAGTGTGGTTGTAAACTTATCATGCCCTAACTCTTGAGCTTTTTTAACTGTTGTTTCTAATCTATCATCATAACAAACTGTACATCTATCACCCTTTTCAGGAAGATGTTCCATTCCTTTTACTTTTTTTAGCCAAGCTTCTAGATTATATGGTCCCTCAAGTAGCTCTATTTCTAACTTTTTACATGAGTATTGAACATCTAAATATCTTAGTCTATACTCACTATATGGGTGAATATTTGGATCATAAAAAAATCCTACTAAAGTCTCATTTGGATACTCTTGTTTTATTCTTTCTAAAAAGTAGTGACTATCAACTGCACAACAAATATGTACTAACACTAAATAACCTTTGAATTTGTAAATTTTAGATATTATAATAAAAAAAATCAAAACAAAGGATTAGTTATCAAAAATTTAAGCATATTTTTTCTTTTAATAGCTATTTTTACAGGGTGTGCTTCTAAAAAATCAACACTTAGTTCTAGTGCTACTATACTTTTTAAAACTCCTACAATGAAGTTTTATGATAAGGGGTTTATTTATAATTATGACAATTTTACACAGGTTCAAATTTTTAGTGCAGGGCAGGCTGTTTTGGATATGAAAATATATGAGAATAGAGTTTGTACTTCAACTTTTAAGTGCCAGGATTTGAAAACTTTTAATGCTAGAAATTTGGATAAATCCTATGAAAAAGATTTTTTAGAAAAACTTTTCTCTTCTAATAAAAAAGAGGTGATTCATAGGGATAGAAAAAATGGTATTTTAATAAAGATTAGAAGAGATTAGTCTATATCTTCTAATCTTTTTGGTTCACCTAAGAAATAACCTTGTGAGTAGTCAATACCCATAGTTTTTACCATATCATACACATTTTGAGAGTGGATAAACTCAGCTACTGTTTCCATGCCCATTTTTTTAGCAAAATCCACAATAGTTTCAGTAACCATTTGAGAGTTTCTATTTTTGTCAATATCTTTTATCATTGAAGCATCAATTTTAATATAGTCAACATTTAGTTTCATAAGATACTCAAAGTTAGAGTAACCTGTACCAAAGTCATCTATTGATATTTTTGCACCCATGTCTTTGACTTTTTCTATAAAGATTTTTACCTCTTCAAAGTTTTCTATTCCTTCTGACTCTATTATTTCAAAAACAACTCTATTTTTTATATAGTAAGAGTTTAAAAGCTTCATAATAGTCTCATAAACTGATTGGTTTAAGATATCATCCACAGATAGGTTTATTGATACTTGAATATTTGTTGTTTTATCAAGTAGTTTAAAACTTTTTTCTAACATAATTTTTGTAAGTTTTGTATAGAGCCTATTTTTTTTAGCTAATTCTAAAAAATAAGCAGGAGAGATTAAATCTTGATTCTCATCTTCTATTCTCATTAAAGCTTCATATTTTACTATCTTTTTTGTTTGTGTATTTACTATTGGTTGAAACACAGGTACTACTCTGTTTTGTTTTATGGCATCTTTTATCTTTTTTGTCCATTTTAGATTTTGTTCATACTCATGCTCTATTTGCATAGTTGATTCATATACTAAATATCTATGCTTCTTTTTCTTTGCTAAGCTTAATGCTATATCTGCATTTGTTAGTAGCAGGTTTTTACCATATGCTATACCTGCTGTTATATGAATAGATATTTCAAAGCTTTTGGTTTTAAATGTATGGTTTTCTACTATTTGATTTATATGGGCTACTAAACTATCTAACTCATTTAAGTTTAAAACACTTGGATAGTGTATTGCATACTCATCTGCATGGAGTTTAAATAGTCTTGCACTTGGGGCTATATTATTTTTTAAAAGAGTTGAAAGCTCTTTTAGTACAAAATCACCTACTTTTTCCCCATAAAGGTCATTTATCTCACGGAACTTATTTACATCAATTATAAGTAAAACAGCATTTTTTTCTTGGTCTAAAACCTCTATAAGTTTTTTTCTATTAGGTAAATTAGTTAAGTCATCATAGTAGAATTGATACTCAATTGAATCAAGCATTTTGTTAAAAACTTTTTGCATTGAATCAATCTCTTCTATATTATTTTTCACATCAATTCTTTGTGAAATATCTCTGTTTTGGGATATGGTATCAATATTAGAGATAAAGTTTTTTATAGGTTTTACTAAATATCTATCAAACTTTGTAAAAAGTGCTATAAAAATAGCCAATGAAAAGACTATAATAAATAGAATAAAAAAGTTTGTAATTGAGTTCATGGATACTTTTAAATCATTTATTGGGTATTTCACATTTATTACACCTAGTACATCATCTACTTTTGCATTTGAATGGCACTTAAGACACTCTTGTTTTGTTGCTATTGGGTAATAATAGTCTATTGATGTATCATCAATGATGTTTAAAACCTCTTCATTTGTAAATGCTTTTTTGATTAAAGTGTTATTTTTATCGTAAGGTATTTTGCCATATTGTGAAGATACAAGTTCACTTCTATAAACATCTATTTCCATGGCTTTGTCTATATTGTTTATTCTTTCTATAATATTTTCTAAATCATCTCTGGTCCAGCCTTTTTCCATAGCTGAATAAAGAGATTGAAAAACAAGCTTTGTTGTCTTTTTTGCATCATCTCTTGATAAATCTTTTATGGTCTCTTGTTTTAGAAATTTTGCATAAATAAATGCAACAAGCAAACTAATAACTAAAGTTGCTAGAATTATTTTGATTATAAGTTTTTTATAGGTCGTTTTTTCAAGCATTGTAATCCATTTAAGACTAAATATTTTATATAGTTATAAGTATATAATATTTAACTTAAAAGTAACTATTTTTTTCTTAGTTTTTTGTATCCTGCTTTAATTAGTTTAATTAGTGGTTTTCTATATGAGTGAAATACATACTTTTTTATTTCATAAGCTAATCTTCCTTTTACAGTAATAATACCTTTTAAATCACCTGCTGCGTAGGTTCCTCCCAGGGCTATTAAAATACCATCTAGTTTGGGTTTACACTTTATTAAACCTCTTTTAGAGATAAGATTTAAGACATTTCTACCTGCATTTGTACCACTTAGTTTAGCAATAGTTACATTTGGTGGCATTATTTCACCATTTTCATTTTTGATTTGAGCAATATCTCCTATGGCAAATATATTTTTATATTTACTAGTTTGCATATGCTCATTTACTATAATTTGTCCCTTACTATTTTTTTCCACATCATCAAGCTCTGTTGTGATAGTTGAGGCTTCAACCCCTCCTGTAAAAATTACAAATGAGTGGTTAACTTTAGTACCGTTTGATAGATAGCAGTAACCATCTTCTATTTTTTGAAGCTTTGTATTTGTAATAATATTGATACCTAAATCTTTTAACCTCTTTTGGGATATATTTATAAGCTCTTGTGAAAGTCCTGGCAAAATTGTATCAGGGCTACTAATAAGTGATATTTTTAGATTATCACATGAGAAGTTACCTCTTTGGAAAAATTTATTAGAGTAGTATGCCATCTCAGCTGCTATTTCAACCCCTGAAAGCCCCGCACCCACTACTACAATATGAGTATTTGCACACTGTTTTGCCTCATCTCTAATTTTCTCAAATAGCTGTTTTTCAAACTTTTGTTTAAAAGTAATAGCTCTATGAAGTTTTTTAATATCATCAGAGTTACCAAGTCCTGGGATTTGCATAGGAAAGAAGGTTCTAGTTCCTGCTGCCATGATTAGATAGTCAAACTTTACTATCTCTTGTTCTTGGGTATAAATTATTTGCTGTTTTTGATCTATTTGTCTTACTTTTAGGTTCTTAAACTCTAAATAGTCATGATTTAGACCTAAACATAGTGTTGTTAAATCAATAGTAACATCTGCAAAACTTGATTTATTTGCTATTAAGTCATAAACTTCTGGTTGTAGATTATGGTAAGTATGCTTATCTATTAGAGTTATTTTGATATTTTTGTTTTTTACTAACTCTCTTAATGCGTATAAACCTGCATATCCCCCACCTATAATTACAACTTTCTCCATAAAATACAATCCTTTAGCCAATTAAATAATGAATAAGCATAATTCTATACTTAGCCATTTTAGGATATCATAAAAATACCTTAAAGAATTCAAAAATATTTTAAGGTGTAGATTATTGATACTTAGTTAATAAGAAAACTTTAAATTATAATAAACATAATAGGATTTTATATGAAATATGTGGGAGCTCACGTAAGTGCAAGTGGCGGAGTGTATAATGCACCAATAAATGCAAGGAAAATAGGATGTAAAGCTTTTGCTTTATTTGTAAAAAATCAAAGACAGTGGAGAGCAAAAGATTTTGAAACAAAAGTTTTAGATAGGTGGTTTAAAGAGTTAGATGAAACAGGTATAGAAGCTAAGCATATCTTACCCCATGACTCATACTTAATCAATTTAGGACATCCAGAAGAGGAAAAAAGACAAAAGTCACTTGATGGATTTTTGCATGAGATACAAAGATGTGAAATATTAAAACTAGATAGACTTAATTTTCATCCAGGAAGTCACTTAAGGAAAATAGATGAGCAGGAGTGTTTAGATAGAATTGCACTATCACTTAATCAAGCAATTGATGCAACAAATGATGTGAAGTTAGTAATAGAAAACACAGCAGGTCAAGGAAGTAATTTAGGGTATAAGTTTGAACATCTTGCCCAAATAATTGACAAAGTAGAAGATAAAAGCAGAATTGGTGTATGTATTGATACTTGTCATATGTTTACAGCTGGATATGATATTAGAACAAAAGAAGCTTACGATAAAACATGGAAAGAGTTTAATGAGGTAGTAGGAAGGAAGTATCTTATGGGAATGCATTTAAATGATTCAAAACCAAAACTTGGAAGTAGAGTAGATAGACACCATAGTTTAGGTATGGGAGAGATTGGATGGGATGCCTTTAAGTTTATTATGAATGATGATAGAATGGATGATATCCCAATGGTTCTTGAAACAATTGATTCTGATATTTGGGAGCAAGAGATAAAAGCACTTTATGACTTAGTAGAGAAGTAGAAAATAAAAAGGTATATTTATGCAAACTATTTTTATAGCACTTTTGCCAATATTTCTTCTTATATTTATTGGATATCTTCTTAAAAGAGTTGGTTTTCCAAGCTTAGAGTTTTGGCAATATGCTGATAAGTTTACATACTATGTACTTTTTCCTTCTTTATTAATATATAAGTTATCAACTGCATCTCTTGATAATGTTGATGGAGTAGCTTTTGTATCTACAGCGGTTATTGCTTTGATAGTTATGAGTATTATTTTGATGATAGTATCAAAGTTTTTATTTCTTTTTGAAAATAGAGCTTTTACTTCTGTTTATCAGGGGACTATTAGATTTAATACTTATGTTTTCTTAGCTTTAATAACTGCTATATTTGGAGATAAGGGGATAGTATTAGCTGCTTTTTTGATAACTTTTATGATTCCAATTATAAATATCTTTTGTATATCTATATTTGCAATTTATTCTAATAGTGAAGAGGTCTCAGGAGAGTCTATATTTAAGTCAATTTTTAAAAATCCACTTATTTTAGCCTGTATTATAGGGGGTGGGTTAAATTTCTTTGATATTTCGCTTTATGTTCCTATTGAAAAAACATTAAGTATATTTAGTATTTTTGCACTTCCTTTAGGACTTTTATCTGTGGGAATTGGCTTGCATATAAAGCATATAAAAGAGGTAAAATTAGAGCTAGTTACTTCACTTTTTTTAAAGTTAGCACTATTACCTGCTATTATGTTTTTTATGGCTTTAGAGTTTGAAATTGGATATATGCAACTTGTAATATTAACTCTTTTTGCATCAATGCCCACAGCACCCTCATCATATATTTTAGCAAGACAGTTAAGTGGAGATGTGAAGCTTATGTCCACAATTATTACAATGCAGACACTATTTAGTATTTTTACTATTTCAGTAATTTTAATGGTACTTGATATTAGCTAATTATAATATATATTTTTTGATATAATGGGAATACTTATAAAAAAGGGGCAAGAGATATGAAGAAGTTTTTTAATACAGCAGGACCAACTATAAAGCAAGATCACTATCATATTGATCTTTTATCAAGGGTTGATTGGGAAGAGATAGAAGCTTTAATAAATCAAAAAAGATATTTTATACTTCATGCACCCAGACAAACGGGAAAAACATCAACTCTTTTAGGAATAATGGAAGAGTTAAATAAAGGCGATACTTACGTATGTGCATATGCAAACATTGAAGCAGCTCAAGCTGCAAGGGGTGATGTAAATGAGGGAATAGATACTATTTGTAGTGCAATATCTGGAAGAATAGAGATGTATCTTAAAGATAGCACTATAAAAGAGTGGTTTCATAGTGGATATGGTAGAACAACACCTGTTAAAGAAAAACTAACTGAGATGCTAAAGGTTTGGGCACAAACTACTACTAAACCAACAGTACTTTTTCTTGATGAAGTGGATGCTTTAGTTGGAGATACTTTAATATCACTTTTAAGACAAATAAGAGCAGGGTATGATTCTAGACCTGAGTCTTTTCCCATATCTATAATCCTATGTGGTGTAAGAGATATAAAAGACTACCGAATCCACACTAAAGATCATGAGATTATTACAGGTGGAAGTGCTTTTAATATCAAAGCAAAATCTATAAAGATGGGTAACTTTAATTATGATGAGTGTGTAGAGCTATGGGATCAACACACACGTGAGACTGGACAAAGCTTTGATAAAAAGATTTTCCCTAAACTTTGGAGTGATACTAAAGGTCAACCATGGCTTGTAAATGCCCTTGCTCATCAACTAACATGGGAAAATAGAGAGCTTAGAAAAGATAGATCTATTCATATCACATATGAGCATTATATGATTGCCCGAGAAGAGCTAATAGAGTCGCGTAATGCTCATCCAAATAGACTTTCAGATAAACTACTAGAAGATAGATTTTATAACATTTTTGCACCAATTTTAAGTACAAACAATGATAAGCAATTGTTTAATTTAGATGATGCAATATATTTAGAAAATATAGGATTAGTAAAAAGAGTTACTGATGATAAAATAAAAATAGCAAATGATATCTATAAAGAGGTAATACCAAGAGAGCTTACTTATGGCTTTCAAAGTAGTATCTATAACCAAGAACAAGAGTGGTATATAAATCAAGACAATACAATAAATACAAAAAAACTGCTATTAGCTTTTCAAGCATTTTTTAGAAAAAATGCAGATAGTTGGCTAGAGAAGTTTCAGTATAAAGAAGCAGGACCACAGCTACTACTTCAAGCTTTTTTACAGCG
>JBNJFB010000024.1:0-30026 GCA_051746405.1 Campylobacterota bacterium | reverse complement strand
GTCAATATAGCATAAATTATAAAAAAATTTGCTCTTTTCTTTGATACCTCTTCTGGTTGATTTTCATCAGCCCCTAGAATATACTTTCTTAAAAACCATCTTGCCATTGAAAAAGAGCGAGGTTGTAGATTTTTTGTATCAGTAATATCACTTAAAGCATAATAACCATCAAACCTTAAAAAAGGACTGATATTTATTAAAATTGAGCTTATCAAACTAGTAGTTGCTATGATAAAACATACTGTTCTAAAAATGCCATCATCTAAAAATGACCATAAAAAAATAGCTATTGCAGCTAAATAAAGCTCTACTTTAACTCCAGCTAATACTACCTTTAATCTATCATATTTTGATTGTAATCTCCAAGTATCACCTGTATCTGTATAAAGTACAGGAAACATAACCAAAAATGCCACTCCCATATGTGGAACTTTAAGCCCTAATCTTTTTGCAGTAAATGCATGTCCTAACTCATGCATGCTTTTTACAAAAACTAAACTAATAAAATAGAATATTAGTGCTTCAAAAGAGAATAGATACATAAAAGTATTAATAAACTCATCATAGTTAATAAGAGTTAGTAAAACTCCAATTACTCCTAAAAATATTATAAAATTCCTATATGCTTTTGTGTAAAGAAACTCAATGTTTTTTAGATTTTTACTTAGCCATCTATCACTTTTAAACAAAGGGATTCTAAAAAATAGATAGCTTTTAAGTAGATTTTTAAAAAAACCATTTTTCTGTTTACCACTTTTTTTGAAATGCGTTTGAATATCTTCTAAAGACAAAGTCTGAATTAAGCTATTATTTCTTAAAAAATCTATAAAAATCAAAATTTTTTCTTCACTAATCTTATAATTATGCTCTTGTAAAATCAAAATAAACTTTTCTACTTCTAAGCCATTTTCCCAAAGCTGTAAGATATCATATGCTTCTTTACTAAGTGCAAAGTATCTGTTTTGTAAAGGGTCATATATAAACCATTTGCCATCTTGATTTAAAATTTCAAGTAGCTTTAAATCTTCCCTTAAAAAAGGTAAAGCATCCTTTTTAGGCATAACCTACCAACCTATATATTCCCTAAGTTTTGTTATTGGTTTTCTAAACAAGTAGAAAAATAAGCTAACTTCCTTTGAATAGATTTTAGCACTTCCTCGAAGTCCTATTGTAGGGATAGTATCATTTTGATTTAAATCATCAAATGATGCTGTTATCTTATAAACTAACTGGTTTTTTGATGTTAACTCAGGCTCATATGATATATGTTTTATAGTTGCAGCCCAACTATTTAGTGGGTCATTATCTAAAAAAGCTTTGATTTTTGCACCACTTGTTAGGAAAAGAGCATCTGCAACTAATAAAGATATCTCTACTTGTACCTCTTTTTTATTTGCTATTGAAAAAATCTTTTCTCCTGCAATCACAGGTTTACCCTCCCAACTTGAAGGGTTATTTAGTATAGCAACACCAGATTTTCTTGCAACCACTGAAGTTTTATCTAACTGCTGTTTTGTAAAATCAAGTTTTGATTTAGCTAATTGAACTTGTGCTTTTAACTCATCAATATTTGCTTTATAATCACTATTATAAAAGCTTCCTTGTTGTGCTGTTTTTAGTCTAGCCTCTATGATTTGTAAATCTTTTTTTGCAAGAATATAGCTATTTTTATAGTCTGTTTCATCTAATTGTAATACTTTTGAGCCCTTTTTTATATACTCATTTGGCTTTACTTTAATCTCTTTTACTGCACCTTTTAAAGGTGATGTTACAATAAAAGCATCTTTTGCAATAACTTCAAGTGGAGCTAAAACTGAAAGTTTTACAGGAATAAACATACAAAGAACAAGTAAAACTACTATATATTTATAATATCCCCGAAAACTTATTTTTGATTTTATATTACATTTTCTTGTTGCATAAAGAAAGTATGATAATGATTTTGATAAGTGCCTTGCTATCTCTTTTTCTTTATATATAAACTCTGAATCTTTTAATAAAAGTAGATAATAGTTTACACTAGCATCATCTTTGTGCAAAACTAAAGGAATCATAAGAGAGTTTAGATATCCAATCTCTTCTATATTTTTTTTATCATATGAGTCTATATCATTAAAATCAAGCTTTTGTACTTTATTTATATCTCTACTTTTTTTATAGAATTTAGTAGTTATGCCTTCTATACTTTGTATATAAACTGAACTTTTCTCAATACTTGATAAATCATTGATAGCATCAATTTTTAGACTGTTTTTACCACTTTCAATAAATAAAAAGGCTTGCTTATACTCTAAAACTCTTTTTGTTTCATTTACAATAATATATTTCAACTCATCATAGTTTTTTGCATTTCTACAGTTTTGTTCTAGTTGTAGAAGGTTTGAAATATTTAAATTCATTTACGATTTAGCCTCTTCAAATAGTTTAACCAACTGTTGTCCATAATTTTCATTTTCTAAATTTTTGTTTTTCAATTCATCCTTAAAACTAATACTGTTTTTTGATACATCTAAATCACTATTTTCAACCTCTTGTAGCTTATTGTTTTTTATATCTAAAACTAGTGTTCTTGTCTCAAACTCACTAATAGCTTTGATTGCCACTCTCACATCTGTATTAGCTTGTATTTTTAAAGTTTTATTCTCTTCATCAAATATTATATCTACAGGAAAAGTATTATCTTTTTGCTCATTTATTACAAATACTTCATATTTTAAGGCTTGCATAGAATCATCTATTTTTAATTCTATAAACTCATCTTTATAAGTAATCTCTTCTATAGTAAGTCCCAAACTATCATAATCTTGATTTATATAATCTTCTAGATATAATTGATTATTTTCATTTATTACTATTTTTGCATCTTTTATTATATTTGTTTTAGTATCATCAAATACACTTAAATACTCTAACTGATTATCTACTTCAATAAATCCTTTACCAACTTCATATACCAAATCTTCACTATTAGATATTACACCTTCAAGTCTTTCATTTTGAATATTATCATTAACTACAATACTATCAAAGGTTAAATCAGTTGTACTATTTTCTATATACTCTAACTGTGCTCTTGGACCTGGTTCTTCTCCTAAAACTTTCATAACAAACTCTTTTGAAATACTCTCTTGTAATGCGGAGTTGTCATAAGCTTTTATTGATATATTAAAGGTTCCTATCTCCTCAAGTACACCACTTACCACACCTGTACTACTATCATAAGAAAGACCCTTTGGTAACCCTTCAAACTCATATGTTAAGAAGTCTGTTCTATCCACATCACTAAATATTGTTGAATAGTCTTTACTAAATGTTCCATTATATATTTTATAAACATCCAAATTTTCATTTGATGTGATAGTTGGTTTATCATTTGTTCCTGTGATATTAACTTCAATATCCTCATTTATTGATGTAAATCCATCACTTATTTGAATAGTATAAGTTATTTTTACTTTTTCATCTTCACTTAAAAAGTCTATCTTACTCTCATCAACCTCATAACTCCATGTTAATGTTCCACTATTATTGCTTATGCCACTACTATCAAGTCCAAGTGCATTTATCAAATACTCTTTTTCTTCTATTGTAAGCTCTAATGCTGTTCCATCTTTTTTATATGACTCTATTGTACTTGCAGTCAAAGCTGTATCAAGTTTATTACTTAAGTCTAAATCATGAATATTAATAAAACCACTATCATCTAAAGTTACAGCCTCTTTTAAATCAGCGACATCATCTTTTGAAGTAATAGTAGGTGTATCATTTGCACCCTTTATTTCAATAGTTATATCTTGTGTGGTAACCACATTTTCATTATCTGATACCTTAACTGTAAATACTGCAGTGATACTCTCACCTTGAGCTAAAAAGTCTAACTTATCTTCAGATATATCAAAACTCCATTTTATATCACCAGTATTCTCACCTGGATTTAGATTTACAACCGAAAATGCATTTTCAATATTTTCTTGCTTGTTAGAGTCTAGTATCATCATTGAATTATCACTATAATAAGCATTTATAGATTTTACAACGCTATTTGCTTCTAGGCTATTAGATAGGTCCACATCAACCAAGGTTAAGCTTCCACTATCACTTAACACTCCATCTTCTTGTATATTACCTGTCCCATCATTTACTATTAAATTTGGTGTATCGTTTGTCCCTGTTATCTCTACTTCTACTTCCTCTTTCTTATCTCCACCATTACTATCTTGTATATCTATCTCATATCTTAATATTACGCTTTCATCTTTTGCCAAAAAATCTATCTTATCTTCTGTAATATTATATTCCCATTGGATGCTACCTTTATTACTCCCACCTGTATCCACTAGGCTAAATGCATTTTTTAACTCATTATCTTGTTGTGTAGTTAAGGTATACAAGCTTCCATCTTCTCTATATGCTTTTACATCTATACTATTCAAGCTTGCGGTTACTATATCTGTAGAATCCTTATCCTCATAATCTATACTTCCACTTCTATTTAAATTACCACTTCCCTCTTCTATATTTCCATTTACATTATTTACTGTTAGAGTTGGTTCATTATTTGACCCTAATATCTCTATTTCTATATCTTTACTTACACTTGCACCATTATTATCTTCTGATGTTATTGTATATACTACGGTTACTCTCTCACCCTCACCTATAAACTCTATATCACTTTGGCTAACTGTATAATCCCACTGTATTGTCTCATTACTACTATTCCCTGCTGTTAAGCTAAGTTTATCTAATGCACTCTCTTGTGCTGTTGTTAAATTAAGAGCTGTTATACCATCACTTTGTACACCTGTTATTGATTTTACACTACTTGTTGTACTTGTTGTATCCACTTCATCCACATCAACCAAGGTTAAGCTTCCACTATCACTTAACACTCCATCTTCTTGTATATTACCTGTCCCATCATTTACTATTAAATTTGGTGTATCGTTTGTCCCTGTTATCTCTACTTCTACTTCCTCTTTCTTATCTCCACCATTACTATCTTGTATATCTATCTCATATCTTAATATTACGCTTTCATCTTTTGCCAAAAAATCTATCTTATCTTCTGTAATATTATATTCCCATTGGATGCTACCTTTATTACTCCCACCTGTATCCACTAGGCTAAATGCATTTTTTAACTCATTATCTTGTTGTGTAGTTAAGGTATACAAGCTTCCATCTTCTCTATATGCTTTTACATCTATACTATTCAAGCTTGCGGTTACTATATCTGTAGAATCCTTATCCTCATAATCTATACTTCCACTTCTATTTAAATTACCACTTCCCTCTTCTATATTTCCATTTACATTATTTACTGTTAGAGTTGGTTCATTATTTGACCCTAATATCTCTATTTCTATATCTTTACTTACACTTGCACCATTATTATCTTCTGATGTTATTGTATATACTACGGTTACTCTCTCACCCTCACCTATAAACTCTATATCACTTTGGCTAACTGTATAATCCCACTGTATTGTCTCATTACTACTATTCCCTGCTGTTAAGCTAAGTTTATCTAATGCACTCTCTTGTGCTGTTGTTAAATTAAGAGCTGTTATACCATCACTTTGTACACCTGTTATTGATTTTACACTACTTGTTGTACTTGTTGTATCCACTTCATCCACATCAACCAAGGTTAAGCTTCCACTATCACTTAACACTCCATCTTCTTGTATATTACCTGTCCCATCATTTACTATTAATTGTGGGACATCATTTACTGCAGTTATAGAAAGATAACTTTTAGTTACATTACTATCGTTTGTGCCATCATTTACTTGCCAAGAAAATGTTCTATTTGCACTATTAATAGTAGGGGAATCGCTTGTTGAATGATAAGTTACAGCTTTTAAAGCATTTTCATACTGTTGTAAAGTTGCATTTCCACTCAAATTCAATTCACCTGTTGAAGAGTCATAGCTTGGTGTTATACTACCATATAAAGAGTTATCATTATTATTGAAAGCCAATATATCTCCTGCATTAAACCCTTCTGAAATGGATATAGTTGCACCTTGTAAATCTGAGCTATCAGTATCACTTATATTAGCATCATCAAGAATTTGAATTTCACTTTCATTTTCTGTATATGATTTAAAAGTAAACTCTTCTCCTGTAATTTTCATTCCTGATAATTGTATATCTTCAAATAAATCTACTGCATTTTTAAATCTAATTTTATAATACCCATAAGGCTCTGAATTATTAATATTTTCTACAGGGTAGTCTGCACCCCTACTAGCTGGTGGATTTAAAGAGTTGTTTTCGTATATTAAATTATCATATGTTAACCCATCTTTTGAACCATACAAAGCAAACTTATATAAGTCATTACTTGTAGAGTTAAGAAAAGTAGTTGTTGTAAAAGTTATTGTATCAATTGCAATATAGCTATTACTTACTGAAAAAGTAAAAGCACCACCTTTACTAGTCTGGAAGTTTGTATTTATATCATCATCAAAAAGATTATATGCACCTGGATCAGAAAGGCTATCTGGCGATATGTCATTAATTAGTTTTGAAGTACTCAAATCAGGTGCATTTGATAGAACCTCATCATAGTTTTCAATTACTATTGTTTCTGCTTGAATTTCACCTGTACTGTACTCTAAATCCCAATTGGCATTTAAAGCATCACTTCCAGTTAAATCATCTGAAGTTGCAATATCTGCTTTTGTAAAAGCTGCTAGTTTATCTACAAACTCTTTAGAGGCTTCATCTTTTGCAATTTCACATCCATAAAGTAAAATATCAGCACCACTATTTAGCTTTGTTGATAATTGATTTAAATCCTCTTTAAACTCATCAATATTACTACTGTTTAATACTGTATTTCCTAGTGTAACTTCACCCTTACTGCCATGGGAGAGTATATGTATTTCATCATATAGTTTATTACTATCTAAACTATTAATTATCTGTTTTATTGAATCTTGCTTATCATCTATTAGCTTAACTTCCATATTTGATTCTTGCAAATCATTTACAATAGTATCCAAATCTTTTAAATTGGAGTCTACAAAAACTACTTTATTCTCATTTGAGTTACTATTTTTATCTAAAGTTGGTTCTTCTTTGCTCTCTTGCTCTTGATTTTGTTCAAAACTATTTTCATCTAAAACTTCAACAGCAGTTGCAACAGCTGCACCATCAAATAATAGCCTTGGCTCCAAAGCACTAATAAGTGGATTTTTCATAATAAAACCTTTAGTTCTCTTTTGACTCTTTTTTAAATACTACAGTAGCACTCATTCCTGGAATAATTCTTTTATATGGCTTTTTTAAAGCAACTCTTACTAAAATAGTTTGACTAACAGGGTCTACAACAGGTCCTAACTCTTTTATAACAGCTTTTAATGAGGTTTGTGTCTCATCCACATTCAAATCAACACTATCACCTTTTTTTAACCATGTAAGCCATGTTGATGGAACAAAAGTCTTAGCTTCTAAATTATCAGTTCTTACAATTTTTAGTATCTCTTCATTTGGTTTTACATTTTGATATTGACTAACTTTTCTCTCAATAACTCTTCCATTATAAGGTGCGTGAATACTACATCTTTTTACATTTAATGAAGCTATATCATGCTGAGCACTTTGCCTTCTAAACTCCTCTTTAGATATATCAACTTCAAACTTTCCTATAGATTTAAAACTCTCTAGTTTTTTATTCTTTTTATATTTTAAATATGCAATATTTTTCTCAATGGCAGCTTTCTTTTTCTTTGCTTCATATATTTCACAATCAAGTTTTATAAGCAGTTCATCTTTCTTAAAATAATCACCCTCTATTTTTTTTAAGTATTTTATACTTCCTGCGAGTTGACTTGATAATATAGTCTCATCATAAGATATTATCACTGCCCTCGATGTTGCAGGTTCAGCTGACATTGTGGATATAAAAAAAACGAAAAGTAAGATGGTTTTTATCATTGGACTTCCTTTGTAACAACTATATTACTAATATATCCATAGGGTGTTTTATACCAAATGCTATCTTTATTAGAAACAACTTCTAATACTTTGATATCTCTATTTTGTGAGATAATCACTCTTTTTTTAGCATTCCAACTAGGTTTTAATCTAATATTAGCAGGTTTAGTTGTTTTACCTATAAACATTATATCCTCTTTAGTATAATCTTCTAAATACTCTATATTTAAATTATCAAACTTTATACTAACTTTTTGGCTATTTATAAAACCATATGGAGTTTTAATCCACTCACCCTCTTTATTCTCAATCTCTTCTAAGACTTTTAGTTTAAAACCTTTTTGTAAAACAAACTTATATGCTGAAGACTCACTTGGATTTTCTCTTATAAAAAGATTCTCATTGGCATATGCTACTTTATATTTTTTTATTGGTTTTTTTGATTTTTTTGGTTTTTTCTTTTTATATAATTGATCTTTTAACTCTTTTTGTATCTTCTTACCCTCTTTTACTATATCTTCACTATTTTTTGTATTTATTTGTTCTTGAACCCCAAGTGATGCAAAAATACGCCCATAACTATTTTGAAGATTTGCATATGCATATGAGTGTCTTAATGTAGCTAGCATATAGTTTAGCTTCTCTTTTATAAACACTAATCTACTATTCATATTTAAACTATTTCCAACTTCAGTTAAATCAAAAATCTCTTGAGCTACATTTAGATATCTTTTTGATAGTTCGTACTCTTTTTTTGCTTGATAAAACCTAACTGTTGATAGATGAACTTGTGACAATACAGCCATAGAGATAGCTAGTTTCTCTTTTTTTGCTAACTCTTGCTTAGCTTTTGCCACATCTTGATAATCACCTAATTTAAATATATTTAATAAATTCCAAGATATTTTTGTCCCAAAAGTACTCCAGTTATTATTTAACAAATAGTCACTATTGCTATAAGAGATATCACTTGAAAGATTTATTCCAGGTAGCATTCTTAATATTGCCACTGTAGTTTCTTTGTTTGTAATTCTTTGCTTATATCTACTCTCTAATATTTCAGGTCTGTTTCTTAAAGCTATTTTTTCCATCTCATCTAATCTCAAATTTAAGTTTGGAAGCTCATAATCTTTTTTTATTTTAGAGTGTAGTTCATAATCAATTCCAGGCTTTAATCCCATCAGTTCACTTAGTTTTACTTTTGCACCAACTAAGTTTTTTTGTAATGCTTGAAGTGACCTTAATACTTCTAGAAGTTCCCTTTTGTAAGATAGGGATTTCATAGGAGAGCCTACTCTTAGCTCTTTTGCTTTATTTAAATCTGCTAAAGCCTCTTGTACCTCTTTTTTCATAGGTTTTATTCTTTTTAATAATGCATCTGCTAAAACCACTTCATAGTAAGTTTTTCTAACCTCTTGTATTATATTTTGTATTGCTTTTCTCTCTTTTTCTTTTGCCATTAAGTATCTGTTTGATTTTTGTTGGGCTCTTACATAAGATAAACCAAAGTCCAGTATATTCCAATTAAAGGTCACATCTGCATCCATCTTATTCTTATTTGCTGATATGGAGTAGTTAGGATCATCACCCAATGCATCAGGTACACCATCTGTAAATGATGTACTTGCACTTGCTGCATATTTATCTCTACTTGAGTAACCTGCTTTTGCCATTAAAGATGGTAGCATTTCATAATACATTGATTTTATCTCTTTTTGCATCAATGCAGACTCCATAATTTTAACTTTACTATTTAGGTTATTTTCTATGGCCATCTTCATAGCTTGGTCTAAAGTAATTGGCTTATTTATTCTAGGAGAGTTGTCATTTATAGTTTGCAAATCTTTTTTTACAGCTTTTTCAATCTCCTTTGGTAAAAGAGGCTCAGGTGAGATTGAACAACCTGCTAATATTATTGATAGTATAAAAAAACTTATATAAAACCTAACTACTTTTTCAACCTTCATTATATACCTTAAAAAAATCTATTATATTACTTATTTTGCCCTATATAAGCTTAAAAGATGGTATTTGAGTTAAGTTTAAATAGACTCAAAAGAGTCTATTTATATATTAAAATAGTTTGCTTTATGATGTGGTACAACTATAGCACAAGTTGTTTGTTCAGGATGCATTTGATAAGTCTCACTAAGCTCTATGCCATGTTTTTGGGGCTGTAATAAATCAAAAATATCTTTATTTTGGCTAAGCTCAGGACAAGCTGCATAACCAGGTGAGTACCTACAACCAACATACTGTTTCATCTGTACATCACCTAAAGTGTTACCCTCTTTTGGAACAATATCTAAATCTAGTCTAATTTGTTTATGAATTACCTCTGCTAAAGCTTCTGCTAATTCAACCCCTAAACCATGAACTTGATAGTACTCTGTGAACTTACCTTCTTCATATAAGCTTCTTTCATAGTCAGTTATCTTAAGTCCTGCACTTGCTAATGTAAATGCCACAACATCTAACCTATCATTTGCAAAAAAGTCAGCTATACATCTATAAGGTTTTCTTTGTTGTCTAGGGAATTCTAAAACTTTTATAGCTTTATCTAAAGAAGGAGTTTCTTTGGCTTCTTCAAGTGAATTAAACAGATAAGTTTTATCAAAAATATAGAGTTTGTTATCATAAGAGATACAAGGGTAGTACTCATAAATGGCTAAAGGTTGAAATACATCTTTTTGTATTAACTCCTCTTTTAACTTCTCATATTGTGGTTTTACAACATCCTCTTCATACTTTAAGAACTTTTCACTACTTTGTTTACCCCTTTTATATCCCCATCTTTGTCTAAATAAAACTCTGTGATTAACCCATTTAAATACTAAATCTTTATCAATTTTTTCACTTGTTAAAGTTACCCTATCCCAAATTGGTGGAAATGTAAACTCAGTTGGCTGGGGTAAATCTAGTTTTTCATATGGTGGTATCTCTACTTGTTTTTCTTCAACTAAATGACTTGTATCCACAGCTTGAACTAAATCAGCCGCTAAAGCTGTATTTTGTTCATCACCCTTTTCAATTCTTTGCATAGAAACAACTCCATCAAAAGCATCTCTACAATAAAAAATTGGACCATCATATATGGACCTACAATAGTCATTTACAAACCCTTTAGTAAGTGCAGCACCACCTAAAAGTACAGGTATATCAATTCCTTGTTTTTGAAGCTCTTCAAGGTTCTCTTTCATAACAGCTGTGGATTTTACAAGTAGTCCACTCATACCAATAGCTTGGGCTTTATGTTTTTTTACTGCAATTATAAAATCATTTAAGTCAGCTTTAATCCCTATATTTATTACCTTAAAGCCATTATTTGAAAGTATAATATCAACTAAGTTTTTACCCACATCATGAACATCACCTTTTACTGTACCTAAAACTAATACCGTCTCTGTTGCTTTGTCTTTTTTTGGAAGATACTCATTTAGTGCATCAACAGTTGCTTTCATTGTCTCAGCACTTTGAAGTACAAATGGTAACTGCATTTGACCACTACCAAATAACTCTCCAATTATTTTCATACCATCAATTAACCACTCATTTACAATAACTTCTGGACTAACTTCATGTCTTAGCTCTTCAACCAAAGGAAGCATTCTCTCCTTATCACCATCAAGTAGAAGCTTTTTTACCTTTTCAACGGGCTGTAAACTTTGAAAGTGTTCATCTGACTCATCTTCACTCTCTTCTAAGTTTGAAAAATGGTCAATAAACTTAAATAGTGGGTCACCATTTTCATGATTGTTAAAAATTAAATCATCACAAGCTTTTCTATCTTCATCACTTATTTTATTTAAAGGTAAAATGTGCTTAACATTTACAATAGCAGAGGTTAACCCTGCTTTTACACAATGGTCTAAATAAATGGAGTTTAGATAAATTCTTGCTTTTTTATCAAGTCCAAAAGATATATTAGAAAGTCCTAAAGTAGTACCAACTTCTGGATGTATTTTTTGAAACTGCTTAATAGCATCAAGTGTTTCAACACCTGCTGTTCTATACTCATCGTCACCTGAACCAATTGTAAATGTAAGCATATCAAAGACTAAATCATCGGGTTTAAACCCGTGTCTATTTACACATAAATCATAAATTCTTTGGGCTACTTCAACTTTTCTTTCATAGGTTTTAGCCATTCCAACTTCATCTATTACTAAACAAACAAGTGCAGCTCCATATTTTTTGGCAAGACGACAAACCTCATCAAACTTCTCTTCACCATCTTCAAGATTAACTGAGTTAATTATGGGTCTTCCACCAATTTGCTTAAGTGCTGCTTCTAGTGCTGGAAGTTGTGTTGAATCAGGCATTAAAGGAAGGGCAACTTTTTGTGCATAAAGGGAGACTACTTTATCCATATCCTTTCTCTCATCACGTCCTGCAAAACCAACTGATACATCAATCACATGGGCACCTGCTCTTACTTGTTGTTGTCCAACTGATAAAGTCCCCTCATAGTCATTATCCTTTAGTAAATCTCTAAATGCCTTAGAACCTGTTGCATTACTTCGCTCACCTATTAAAAGTGGTGCTGGTTCTTGCTTTAGTGGAACTGTATTAAACAGACTTGCCAAAGATGCTTTTAGAAACCCACTTGGCTTTTTAGGGGTTATATCTTTTATGCTTTCAACTAAAGCTTTTATATGTTCAGGTGTTGTTCCACAACAACCACCTAAAAAGGAAACACCATTAAACTCTAAAAACTCTTTTGAAAGATTTGTAAACTCTTTTGGCTGCATTGGATAGTATGTTTGACCACCCTTATTTTGTGGTAATCCTGCATTTGCATGAACTGATATAGGAAATTTACAAACTTCACTTAATGTTTTTACATGTTTATTTACCTGCTTTGGACCTGTACCACAATTAAACCCAAGTGATAAGATATTAAAAGGCTCTAAAATTGCAGCAATTGTCATAGCATCTGTTCCTATAAGCATAGTACCACTAAGCTCAATTGTAACAGATACCATTATAGGAATATGTGGTGCCACATCTTTTAAAGCATGTAGCCCTGCTTTAATTTGTAATGGGTCTTGACAAGTTTCAAGTAGAAATATATCAGTCCCACCATCAACAAGTCCTTGTGCCATGACTTTATAACCCTCATACATCTCATCATAGGTAATATGACCAAGAGATGGAAGCTTTGTTCCAGGTCCTATTGAGCCCAATACAAATCTTGGTTTTTGGGGTGTGCTGTATTTCTCACAAGATTTTTTTACAAGCTGTGCTCCAAGATATGATAATTCATATGATGTTTGTGATATTTGATACTCATCTAAAACCCATGACATAGAACCAAATGTATTTGTACTAATTAAATCAGCCCCTGATTGTGCATATGCATCATGAATATCTTCTAATATATGTGGTGCTGTTAAGTTTAAAAGCTCATTACATCCCTCTAAATTTACACCCTCATACTCCCAATACTCATCTTTTATATTTGCAAGTTGAAGCTGTGTTCCCATAGCTCCATCAATTACTAATACTCTTTTATCAATTATATTTTTTATTTCTTCTATCATTTTTATACTTTCTTTTATAGCTTATTATTATCTTTATATTACTTTTTTATAAACACTCTTATAACATCAGCTTCGCCTTGGTGACCTCTACCCTCATCTAAGATAGTAACCACTTGCTTTACTTCTTTTTCACACAGTGTAAAGTATTTAGTAAACTCATCTTTAGTATAAAGCAGATTCTCATCTTTTGGGCCACCACTACTGTAAGCTAGTTGTTTTGTACTAAAAAACTCACCTACAAAAATCCCTGAGTCTTTTAGCATAGACTCTATTTTAAAAAACAGTGTTTCTCTTTGTTCAAGGGGAATATGAAAATATGTTGCAACTATAATGTCAAACTTTTCATCTATTTCAAAATGGCTTAAATCTTCACAGTAGGTTTTTATTTCCAACTGTTCATCTTTTGCTCTTTTTTCTAACTTCTCAAGTCCAATATTTGAAGCATCAACTGCACTTACTTTAAATCCTCTTTTTGCTAAAAAAATAGCATTCCTTCCTTCACCCTCACCTATACATAAAACTTTTGAATTTTTCTCAAACTTTTTTGATTGTGATGCTATAAATAAGTTTGGTTTTTTTCCATACAAAAAATCATGTTTTGAGAACTTATTATTCCATATCTCTTGTTGTGTCACAAAAACTCCTTTACTCTACGCTACAATTAGTTGATAATCTATCAAATAGTGTTATAAACCACTCTTTTTTTATTTTTGTTAGATAAAAAATTACCTCTGGTGTTAAAACTACTTTATATGACTCTTTTTGTATTAGTTTAGCTTTTTGTAAATCTTTCTTATTATAAAACTCATAGCCTATTTCATTATTAAACTTATTCATTAAAAGTTCCAGTTTATTTGATGTATTTGCATTTAAAAACAGCCCAAATTTAGTCCAACCATAGTGTTTATCGTCATTTGGACTGCATTTAAACTCTAAACTCTCTTCTTTTATTTTGAGCCTATTTGATTTATTTGGTAATCTTTTAATAATATTTGCTATCTCATCAAACCTAAAATCACTCTCATTTAAAATCACTCTTTGATGAAAGAGTCTCTCTTTGCCATCTATTTTATAAAGATTGTAAAAACCAAACTGACTATTTATATAGTTTTTATTTATGGATTCTATATCTTTACTTTTTAAAGTCTCAATAATTTTATCTACTGTTACTAGTAGTTTCTCATCTACCTTTGGTCTTTTATAATCTATTTTCTTTTCTTTAATCTCTTCTTTATTTTGCTTTGATTGTTTCATTTGTTTAATTGAACATCCAGTAAAAAAAAGCAAAAATAGAATAATAAAAGAGCTTCTAAAAATATTTTTATTCATCAAACTAATTATTCCCTAAATTTTTTTGATAATATAGCATAATTATTTATTGAATCTTATAAAGTAAGATAATATTTAGCTATGACCTAATTTTAATATTATCTTAGATAAAATATCTAAAAATTAAAAAAATTAGGGATATTTCAAAATGACAGAAGCTAAGTATATATGGATGGATGGTGAATATGTTGATTGGCATAATGCTAATATACATGTTTTATCTCATACTTTACATTATGGAAATGGTGCTATAGAAGGAACTAAAGCTTACAAAACACATGATGGAAGATGTGCCATTTTTAAACTTGAAGAGCATACAAAAAGATTAATAAACTCATCAAAAATGACCCTTATTAATGTTCCGTTTACTCAAGAAGAGTTAAATAAGGTTCAAGTTGAACTTCTACAAAAAAATGAGCTCTTTGAGGGTGCTTACATTAGACCATTAGTCTATTTAGGTTATGGAGTTATGGGACTTTACCACAAAGAGGCACCTGTAAAAGTATCAGTTGCTGCTTGGAAATGGGGTGCATACCTTGGAGAAGAGGGACTACAAAAAGGTGTTAGAGTAAAAATCTCATCAATGACAAGAACACCAAATACTTCAGGAATGGGAAAAGCAAAAGCTGTTGCAAACTATTTAAACTCTCAAATGGCTAAGTATGAAGCAGTAGAAGCTGGATATGATGAAGCATTATTAAGGGATGACCAAGGGTACATTGCAGAAGCATCTGGAGCTTGTTTCTTTATTGTAAG
Organism: Campylobacterota bacterium; assembly: GCA_051746405.1. Lineage (GTDB taxonomy): Bacteria > Campylobacterota > Campylobacteria > Campylobacterales > Arcobacteraceae > Arcobacter_B. Next base: position 14,448 of record JBNJFB010000024.1, on the reverse strand, counting down.
AGATGGTGTAATAATAACTCCTCCAAACGATAACTCATTAGAGTCAATTACACAAGCAACAGTAATTGATTTAGCTAAAGATTTAGGTTATGAAATTGTTAGAAGAAGAATTACAAGAGAAGAGATCTATATAGCAGATGAAGCATTTTTTACAGGAACAGCTGCAGAGGTTACTCCTATTAGAGATGTGGATGCTAGAACAATTGGGTGTGGTTCAAGGGGATCTGTTACTCAAAAACTACAAACTGCATATTTTGATGCAGTAAGTGGTAAAAACGAAAAATATACTAAATATTTAACATACATTAATTAAAAGGAATTTATATGCCAATTGATAATGACTATTTCAAAAATAGACAACAAAACAAAAACGGTGGCTCAAACAACAAATCAGGTGGAGGTGGAGGAAACTATCAACCTCCTTTTGAACCACCACAATTTTTTAAAAACTTTGGTAAAAAAGCAGGCTTTTTGTATGCAGCTATAATTATAGTTGCGGCAATATTTATCTTTAAACCTTTTGCAATTATTGAATCAGGTCAAGTGGGTATTAAAGTAACAACAGGTAAATATGAAGATAGACCTTTAAATCCAGGTTTTCACTTCTACTTACCTGTGTTTCAAAAAGTTATAGTTGTAGATACAAAAGTAAGACTAATCAATTATAGAAAAATTGAAGATATGGGTAATTTTGACCAAAGTATTAAAGTTAATCCAGCTATTAATATTCTAGATTCAAGGGGTTTACCTGTATCTATTGAATTAACTGTTCAATATAGATTAACAGCACAAGGTGCACCTAAAACAATTGCAACATGGGGTCTTGGATGGGAAGATAAAATTGTAAACCCAGTAGTTAGAAATATTGTAAGAAATATTGTTGGTCGGTATAATGCAGAAGAGTTACCAACAAAAAGAAATGAGATTGCAACTTTAATTGAAAATGGAATTAGAACAAAAATTGAATCACTAGAGGACACTCCTGTTTCAGTTGAATCTGTTCAATTAAGAGAAATAGGATTACCTGTAAAGATTAAAGATCAAATTGAAAGAGTTCAAGTAGCTAATCAAGAAGCTCAAAGAGTTAAATATGAAGTTGAAAGAGCAAAACAAGAAGCTGAGAAAAAAGCTGCACTTGCAAAAGGTGAAGCTGATAAAAACAGAATTGAAGCTCAAGGTAGAGCAGATGCTGTTACTATTGAAGCAAAAGCACAATCAGCTGCAAATAAAATTATTGCACTATCACTAACTCCTAAACTACTTGAAATGCAACAAATTGAAATACAAGGTAAGTTCAATGACGCATTAAGAGAGAATAAAGATGCTAAAATCTTCTTAACACCTGGAGGTTCAACACCAAATATTTGGGTTGACACTAAAAGTAAAACACGAGATGCAGTAATAGACAGTAGTCAAAATAAATAGAGTAGAATTTCTACTCTGTTTAATTTGCCATCATGAAACAAATAAAACCTAAAATCTATTTCATAATAGTTCTACTTTTTTCTTACTCTTTTTCAAATAGTGAGTTTTTAAATAAAAAAAATGATTTTTTTGATACCCCTGAGATAATACTTGAAAGATATAAAAAAAGAGATTCAAAACTCTATGAGAGTGAGCCTCCAATGCTAAAAAATCAAAAAAAATCAAAAAGTAAGAAAAGAGATTTTGATATAGGTTATGATATTGATATAGATAGACAAACAGGTGAACTTCAGAAATACTACTTTGATATAAAAAAGAATTTTTAAGGATAATTATGAAAAATATATTACAACAAATTGATTGGGAAAAGTGTGATGGACTAATTCCTGTGGTTACTCAAGATTATAAAACAAATGAAGTTTTAATGCTTGCATATATGAATAAAGAGGCCTTAGAACTCACTTTTGATACAAACTATGCACACTACTTTAGTAGAACAAAACAAAGAGTATGGAAAAAGGGTGAAAGTTCAAATCATACTCAAGAAATAGAAGATATTTTGCTTGATTGTGATAATGACACACTATTATTAAAAGTAAATCAAAATGGTGTTGCTTGCCATACAGGTAGAAAATCTTGTTTCTTTACAAGTATTAAACAAAATAAAGAGGTTTTAGATGTTGAAGTTGATACAACAGCCACCTATGGTGTCATTGAAACCTTATATCATACAATACAAGAGAAGAAAAATAGTGACCCTAAGAAATCATATACAGCAAAACTTATACAAGGTAAATCAAACTCAATGCTTAAAAAAATAGTGGAAGAAGCAGGTGAATTTACTTTTGCTCATAAAGATAATGATACTGATGAGATGGTTTATGAAGCAGCTGATTTAGCATATCATACACTTGTTGCACTAGCTTCAAAAAATATAAGCCCAGATAGAGTAAAACAAGAACTAACAAGAAGATTTAATATGTCAGGAATTGAAGAGAAAAACTCTAGAAAAGAGAATTAATAAAAAGTAGGTATAACCCTACTTTTTATAATACTTTATGTTTAGTGACAACCACATCCAGTACCACAACTACCATCTGATGATTGCTCTTTTGGTTTTTGTTGTGCTGTACTAGCACCTGCTGCTGTAGTTGAGCATGCACTTACACCAGGAGGTGTTGTTGGTTGAATATCTGCATTATCTCTACTATCATCAACACTATCTAAAAATGTGATTAATTTTGAAGCAGCTTGCATATATCTTTTAGCTGAAATAGATTCAGGATTAAAATAAACAACAGGCTTACCACCATCTCCACCTTCTCTAATAGCAGGTTCAATTGGTAACTCACCTAATACTTGAGTATTATATTGGTCGGCTAAATCTTCACAAGTACCCATTCCAAATATATCAGACTGAGTTTCACATGATGGACAAATAAATCCACTCATATTTTCAACAATACCTGCAATTGGAATATGAAGTTTTGAGAACATATCTAGTGATCTTCTTGAGTCATCTAGTGCCACATGTTGAGGAGTTGTTACATTAATACCAGCTGCTACTGGAACACTTTGTGCAAGTGTTAATTGAGCATCACCAGTACCTGGAGGCATATCTATATATAATATATCTAACTCTTCCCATAAAATATCTCTCAATAACTGTTGGATTGCTTTCATAATCATAGCACCTCTCCAAATAACAGCTTGCCCTTCATCCATTAAAACACCCATTGACATAATATCAACACCGTATGCATTTAATGGTTTAGCTTTATCTCCAACTACTTCAACTTCTTTTCCTTGTAATCCCATCATTCTAGGTATATTTGGACCATAAACATCTGCATCTAAAATACCTACTTTTTTCCCTTGCATTGCAGAAGCAACAGCTAGGTTTACAGTAGTAGTTGTTTTTCCAACTCCACCTTTTCCTGAACTTACCATTACAATTTTTTTAATTTGTGGTGCAATATTTTTTCCACTAGCACTATTGCTTTGCTGTTTTGGTTCTTGTGGCTTATTAAATCCAAGATTTGTCTGAAGTCCAATTGAACTCATACATGCATTTATATCTTTTCTTAATTGATCTTCAACCTCTTTTGCAGTTGAAGTTATATCTAATACTATTGATGCTGTATCATTATCTAGTTTTATATCTTTTACAAAACCAAAGTCAATAATAGACTTTTCAAAACCTGGATATTTTACTTTTTCTAACTCTTTTTTTATCTCTTCTATATTTGCCATAGAATATTCCTTTAAAATTTGTTTGTTTTGTCTATTATATTTTAAATAGGATAATTTTTGTCTTAATTAAAACTATCCTATTGAAAAAATTTCAAAAGAAGTGAAAAATTCACTCCTTTTTAGCTCACGCTTGACATCTGTTCCCCATGCTCTTCAACAATTTTTTGAGTAATTTTGTATGAACAAAACTTTGGTCCACACATAGAACAAAATTCAGCTTCTTTAAATACATCTTGAGGAAGGGTTTCATCATGATACTCTTTTGCTCTTTCTGGGTCTAAACACAATTCAAACTGTTTATTCCAATCAAAAGCATATCTAGCATCACTCATCTCATCATCAATATCCCTTGCACCTTTTCTACCCCTTGCAATATCAGCACTATGTGCAGCAATTTTATATGCAATAATACCTTCTCTTACATCTTTTGCGTTTGGTAAACCTAAGTGCTCTTTTGGAGTAACATAACAAAGCATACTAGCTCCATGCCATCCACCAACAGCTGCACCAATTGCAGATGAAATATGGTCATAACCTGCTGCAATATCTGTTGTAAGTGGTCCTAAAATATAAAAAGGAGCCTCATGACAATACTCTTGCTCAATTTTCATATTTCTTTCAATCTGATTTAAAGGAATGTGTCCTGGTCCTTCAATCATTACTTGAACATCTTTTTCCCAAGCTCTTAAAGTAAGATCACCCATAACTTTAAGTTCAGATAGTTGTGCTTCATCAGAAGCATCAGCTAAACATCCAGGTCTTAATGAATCACCTAAAGATAGCGATACATCATATTTTCTACAAATCTCTAAGATGTCATCAAATGCATCATAAAATGGGTTTTCTTTATGATAATGCATCATCCACGATGCCATTAATGAACCACCTCTACTTACAATTCCCATTTTTCTTTTTGCAATATGTGGCATAAACTGTAGTAAAAATCCTGCATGAATTGTAAAGTATGAAACCCCTTGTTTTGCTTGCTTTTCTAAAACATTAAGCATAACTTCAATAGTCAAATCTTCGATTTTATTATTTACATCATGTAAAATCTGATACATAGGAACAGTTCCTACAGGTACAGTTGAGTGTGCAATTACAGCTGCTCTAATAGCATCTAAATCACCACCTGTACTTAAATCCATAATAGTATCCGCACCATATTTTAAACTTACATCAACTTTTTCTATTTCCCCATCAATATCTGAAGCAAGTGCAGATGAACCTATATTTGCATTTATTTTACAAGAAGAGGCAATTCCAATTGCCATTGCATTTAAATGCTTGTGATTCACATTTGCAGGAATAATCATCCTACCCCTTGCAACTTCACTTCTTACTAACTCAGGGTCAATATTTTCAACTTTTGCAACATGCTTCATATCATCTGTGATAATACCTTGCTTTGCATAATACATTTGTGTTCTAACTTTATCATTTTTATGATTATCTAGCCAATCTCTCATTTTAAAATCCTATAATATATATTTGATTAATCACTTATTATATCTAAAGTTTATTAGAAAACCTTAATTTTAAATTACTATACATATAAGTTTGTTTTTTGTATAATAAAGTAATGCCAAGTAGGATAATAAATGAAAAGAAAACTAAAAGAAAAGATAAAGTCACTACCTCCACTACCAAATAGTATTCTTGAATTAGAGGAGTTTAGAAAACTTAACTCATCTGATCCTTTAATACTAATTGATATAATAAAAAGAGATCCTTTACTAGTAGCAAATATTTTAAAAATCGCAAACTCATCAATGTTTGGATTTAGAAGTAGTGTTGATACTTTAAGTAGAGCAATAAGTCTTCTTGGAGTTAATTTTACTGTTTCAATTGCTTTTGGTTCAATTGTTCAAAATACTATAAAATCAAATCTATCTCCATATAAAATTGGATTAGCTGATTTTATGAAACTTTGTGCTTTATCTTCTACTTTAATTGAAAAATGGATAGGAAAAATCGATTTTGATTTAAAAGAAGAGCTACTTATGCCTGCATTTTTACAAGAAACAGGTAAATTTATTATTTCAACGCTATTAGAACAAGAGCATCAAAAAGATGCTTTTTTAGAAGACTTGAATAAATATAAAAATATTTGCACTTTAGAAGAGAAATATATAGGTCTTAGTACTCCAAAAATAACAGCATACATATTTAAACATTGGTCATTAAGTGAGAATATTACTTATCCTATTGCTTATGTAAATGATTTAGAAAACTGTCCTAAAAAATTTTTAAAAAAATCACAGATACTGGATATAGTTAAAACTCTTGTTGATATTAGAAACCCTCTAAATGAAGATGCAATACAGCTTGCATTAAAAAAAGCTAATAGCTATAATTTAGACAAAAATAGACTTCAAACAGTTATAATCAAACTTCAAAAAGAATTTCAATAATTTACCACTTTGTCTTAACTTTTCATAAGAAACAATTGATTATAATATGTAACTTTTTTACACAAAAAGGGGACTTGTGTTAGATGTTACATTAATAGTACTTTGTGCTGGAAACTCAACAAGATTTGAGCATAAAGCAAAAAAACAGTGGCTTAGAATAGGAAATGAACCTTTGTGGTTAAATGTTACAAAAAGAGTATCTAGCTACTATGACTTTAAAGAGATTATAATCACCTCCCATGCAAACGAACTAAGCTACATGGATAATTTTTATGATGATGCAAGGTTTGTTAAAGGGGGAAACACTAGACAAGAGTCTATAAAAAACTCTTTGGATTATGTAAATTCAGACTATGTAATGATAACAGATGTGGCAAGAGCTTGTATCCCTAAAGAGGTGGTTTTAGAACTTGTATCACTTAAAGATAAGTTTGACTGTATTGTTCCCACATTAAATGTACCTGACACTGTCACTTATAATAAAAGCACTATAAGTAGAGATGATGTAAAACTAATACAAACCCCTCAACTGTCTAAAACCTCTATACTAGAAAAAGCAATTAATACTAAAGAAGAGTTTACAGATGAAAGCTCTGCTATAAAAGCAATAGGTGGTTCTGTAAAATATATACAAGGAAGTACCCAAAGCAAAAAACTCACTTTTGGAAGTGAACTTAAAGATATAAAGTGCCTAAAGAAACCCTCAACTAGTTTCTTCACAGGCTTTGGAATTGATATACATCAGTTTGAACAAAATAAGAAGATGTATTTAGGAGGAGTTCATATTATAAGTGATTATGGGTTTAAGGCTCATAGTGATGGGGATGTGTTAATTCATTCTATAATTGATGCCCTTTTAGGTGCAGCAGGTGCTGGGGATATTGGAGAGTTTTTTCCTGATAATGACCCAAAATATAAAGGCTGTGACTCTAAAGTACTTCTAAAAGAGATAATAGAGTTTATTTACAGTGTTGGATATGAAATTGTCAATATTGACTTAACTATATTAGCGCAAACACCAAAAATAAACCCTTTTAAAAAAGAGATTAAAGAATCTCTTTGTGCTCTTTTATCTATTGATAAGCAGTTTATAAACATAAAAGCAACCACAAATGAAAAGATGGGTTTTATTGGCAGAAAAGAGGGAGTAGCTGTACATAGTGTAGCTACACTAAAATACTATAACTGGAAGAAAAAATGAATATACTAATTATTGAAAATGAAATTTATCTAGCACAAAAAGTTGTATCAAGACTTCTTGATGATGGACATAGTTGTGATTATATAGAATCACCAAATATTGACAACCTATCAAAAGATTATGATATAGTTTTATTATCCACATCGCTACCATCAAGTTTATGCAAAACTATAATAAAAAAGTATAAAGAAAACTCAATTATTCTTCTTCTAGTATCTTATATTTCTGATGAAACTGTTACAAACCCAATTAAAGATGGTGCAAAAGACTATATTATGAAACCATTTTTAATGGATGAATTAGTAAGGAAAATCTATCATTATAAAGAGTGTAGAAGCTTAAGAAAAGAGTTACAAACATTAAGGGAGTATGTTGACTTTATTATGGAAGATGTTGATACCACAGATACATTTCTACCTCCATCGTTCCCTACACTAATAGAGTCAAACTCACAAAAAAGTTCTGATAAATTAGTATTTGAACTCTCAAGAAAACTAGATATGCCAATTAAGTTTATTAGTCTAAACCTACCAAGTTGGCAAAAAAAGTTAAATGCAATTGATGATAAAACAATTATTTATCTTACAGATTTTCATACACTTAAAAAAACTGCAAAAGATAATTTAATAAAACTAATTGAAAATAAAAACTGTATTTTATCATCACTTGAAGTGCAAGAAGATTTTCCATATAGAAAAATAGAGTTTAACAGCAAAAATATGCTTATATCATCAACAAATATTATGACAATAAATGATTATGTAAAACTTATGGTTCTTTCCCATCAAACAAAGTACCCAGATACTGAGTTATCTAAAAAGCTTGGGATATCAAGAAAGTCACTTTGGGAGAAGAGAAAAAAACTTGGAATTGAAAAGAAAAAATAAGGACATATTTTGAATATTAGAAAACTTTTTTTAACACTTTTTTATAGTGGATTATTTCCAAAAGCACCGGGTACAGTTGGCTCTTTAGTAGCTTTAATCTTTGGATTATTAATACTTCAGTTTCTACCTTCATCAACTCTATTTTTACTAGCTTTACTTATAACTGTAGTTGCGGTAAAACAAATAGATATCTATGAAGAACAGATGGGAACCCATGATGGCAAAGAGATAGTTATTGATGAGTTAGCTGGTATGTGGATTGCCCTATCAATTTGTGGTATAACCCAATCAAATATGCTTATAATGTCAATACTTACTTTTGTATTCTTTAGAATATTTGATATTTGGAAGCCCTCAATTATTGGAAGAGTTGATGAAAAACTTAAAGGTGGTTGGGGAGTTATGCTTGATGATGTAATTGCAGGAGTTGCTGCTGGTATAGCAGCAGGTGGTAGTTACCACTTAATTGATAAATTTATTCTATCTTCTATATAAACTATAATCTAAAAAAGCTTATGCAAAAAAGTGAATTACTTCACTATTTTTGCAAACTCTTTAAATATATATTTTGATTCATGTGGTCCTGGAGATGCTTCTGGGTGATGTTGTACTGAAAAAATCTCTTTATTATTATATTTAACACCCTCTATTGTATCATCAAATAAATTCTTATGTGTTACTTGAGCAATTTGAACTATTTCATTTGGAACATTATAGTTATGATTTTGTGCTGTAATTTCTACAACCATCGATTTTGGATTTGCAACAGGATGGTTACCTCCATGTTGACCAAATTTTAATTTATATGTATCGTATCCATGAGCAATTGAAAGCATTTGATGACCTAAACAAATAGCAAAAATAGGTATATCTGATTTTATAAGATTTTGAACCTCTTTTTTCTCATTTGTTAATGTAAGTGGATCACCTGGTCCATTTGATAAAAATACACCACCTATTTCTCCAGCTTCAAATCTATGTATTAAATCACTTGCATTAAAATCAGATGGCACTACTTCAACCTCAAGTCCTGACTCAACTAGCTCATTTAAGATGTTTCTTTTTACACCAAAATCAATTACTACAACTCTTTTTTCACTCATCACAGCTTTATTATACTTCATTTGCTTATGATTCCATGCTCCATATTTATGTACATATGGCTCTTTTGTTGTAACTTGTTTTATATAGTTTATATCTTCAATTCTTGGTTCAGCTTTTAGTTTTTGTGCTAACTCTTCTTTATTTGAAATATCTGTAGATGCTATCATCATCATAGCACCCTCATCTCTTACCATTTTAGTTAAATATCTTGTATCAATTTCACAAACACCTAATACATTATGTTGCTTTAACAATGAATCTAAATCACTATTTGCTCTAAAGTTTGAATACTCATGGTGATAGTTTCTTACAATCACACCTTTACAGTGTGCATTATTACTCTCATAATCATCATCATTTACACCAACATTACCTATTTCTGGCATTGTAAATGTAATAAACTGCCCAGCATATGATGGATCTGTAATAATTTCTTGGTATCCTGTTAGTGATGTATTAAATACAATCTCCCCAACAGATGTACCCATTGCACCAAAAGACTTTGCTTCTAAAAATACTCCATTTTCTAAATAAATCCACACTTTTTGCATGTTAAATCAATCCTCTTCTTATTAATTCTTCTTCATACAATCTATGATAAACTAAATCATAGTCCTCAGTTCCTGGTATTAACTTTCTTTTATAGTTTTTAAGTTTAGCTAATACAGCAGAATCAGCCTCTTCAAAACCTTTTAAAAACTCATCAATTGATGAAAATATTACATTTTTAACTTGATTATCAGAACACTCATAATGTATATAATCCTCTTCCCATAAATAGTCTAAAACCTTATGTGCTATATCTGAAAACCTATCTTCATTATTTAAAATAATACCAAAGTCATTTGCAAGTCTTTTTTTAGTCATCCAAAATAGTTGTCTTCTATCTGCGTTTAATATCTCTATTTCTTCTTCTTGTTCATCTAAGATATCATCAACTTTTTCATCTAAATCGAACTCTTTTTCAATATCTTCATCTAAGATACGTTCAATTTGCTCTTCAATACTATTTTTATCTTTTCTAACTTCAACAAAGCTACAACTTGCTAAATCCCTTGTAACTCTTCTTGAAATGTACGGTGTATGGTGCAACTTGATTCTCATTTCCTACCCCCTTATAATTGTGTCAGCTCTCTCAGGAGATGTTGAAACTATTCCTACTTTTACAGATGTGATATCCTGGATTTTTTCAATATATTTTTTTGCGTTATTTGGAAGTTCATCATATTGTCTACATCCAACTACACTATCCCAACCATCAATCTCTTCATAAATAGGTTTGATATCTTCTAAATCAGATGGAACATAATCAATAACTTCACCTGTAGGTAACTCGTATGCTGTACATATTTTGATTTTTTCAAATCCATCTAAAACATCAAGTTTCATAAGTGCTAATTGATCACATCCATTTAATCTACCTGCATGTTTAACTGCAACTGCATCAAACCATCCACATCTTCTTTTTCTTCCTGTAGTAGTACCAAACTCTTTTCCCACATCAGCCATTCTATCACCATTCGCTCCAAAATCTTCTGTTGGAAAAGGACCATTCCCAACTCTTGTACAGTAAGCTTTTGTAATACCTGTTACTATATCAATATCTTTTGGACTAATTCCTAAACCTGTACAAGCACCTGCACTTACAGTACTTGAAGATGTTACATAAGGATAAGTTCCATGGTCTATATCTAACATTGTACCTTGTGCACCTTCAAGAAGGACTCTTTTATTACTATCAAGTGCACTCCATATCATATTTGTTGTATTTGTAATATATGGTTCAAGCTTACTTTTATAGTTAGTTAATAACTCTAAAAGCTCTTCTTTACTTGGTGTTTTTATCTCAAGTAGCTCAAAAAAAGCCCTATTTTGTTCAAAATAAGCTAATATATTTGATGTTAGTTTTTCAGGGTCTAGTAACTCACCTACTCTATGTCCTATTCTATTTATTTTATCTGAATATGCAGGACCAATACCTTTTCCTGTAGTACCAATAGCTTTATCACCTTTTAATCTCTCTTTTGCTTGGTCAATTAATGCATGATAAGGAAGATTTAAATGAGCTTTATCTGAAATATAAAGCCTTTTCTCTAAGTTTTCAAATTGACTCATCTCTTTTATAATTGACTCAGGAGATAAAACAACCCCATTACCAATTACATTTATTGCTTTTGGATTTAAAACTCCTGAGGGAACTAAATGTAGTGCATACTTAACACCATCAACCCAAATTGTATGACCTGCATTATGTCCACCTTGACTTCTACAAACCATATCATAGTTTTGTGCAAGCATATCAACTATTTTACCTTTTCCTTCATCACCCCACTGGATACCAACTATTAAATCTGCTTTCATCTATCTAATCCTAATCCTCTAATATTTTTAATAAACTATCTGTATAAAGTGCAAAACCTAGTGAGCTTATACCCTCACTTGAATACATTCCACCCTTACATAGTGTTAAATTATCACTTATAACTCTATAATAAACATCATTGTAGTACTTCAATGAACCATAATAAAGTGGTGCAATAACACAGTTTTCATAGTTAACTTCACTTGCTTTTTCTAAAAGCTTATTAACTTCAGCTCTTAACGGGTCTGGAACCATCTCTAAACTATTTTTTAGTCCAGCTATATCTTTTACTTTTATTAATTCATTTAGCCAATTTACATCTAATTTAAATAACTCTGCAATCTCTCCATTTTTAAATAAATCAATATCAATATCCAACTGTTTTGCAACTAGCTTTGGAATGTTAATATTTGATATTTGAAGTACTGGACTTATATTTAGTTCCTTTAAAATATTAGCTGTTAAATTCATAATATCTGTTATATCATCATGCTGTATCCATTCACAACCTATTTGATACTCTTCAATTGATGGGTATGTAAATATAGGTTGAATATAGTACCATTTTTTATGACTAGTGGTCCTTCCTAATCTTTTTGAGATGATTCTTACCACATCTAACGTTGAATCAGCTCTTAGTGCAACTTGTTCATTTTGTTCATCTGAAAACTTAATAAGCTTCTTATCATCTGCAATTGCTTGATGTTGACAATAAGAGAAGTTTGGTGTTAATATCTCTTCAAAACCATTTTGGTCTAAAATATTACTTACTTTATTCTCTAACTCTCTTTTTGCTTTAGCTGCTTTACCAAAATATAGTCTACTTCCCTTTGGGATTTCATGTTCAAATACCATTTTAAAATCTATCCTTTAAACATTTCTTCACTAAATACTTTATTAGCTACTCCATTATAGTTTCTAATACCTAACTCATCTAGTGTTAATTCAATTGCATTTATTACCCATGAAGCTTCATAATCTTCTACTAATCCCATATGATTAATTCTAAAGAGATTACCCTTTAGATGTTCTTGTCCACCTGCTATATTTACATTATATCTATTTTTTAAAATTTTTCTAATCTCATTTGACTTATCTGTATAAATCGCAGTCATTGAGTTAGCAGGTACTTTTGGATAAATCTCTAACCCTATTGCTTCTAATGCTTTTCGTGTAGCTTTTGCTTTTTTAGCTGTTTTTTCATATAAAGCTTCAAATCCACCATTTTGTTTTATATAAGATAGAATCTCTTTTAGTCCAATAATTAAAGTAGTAGCAGCAGTCCATGCTGTTGTATTTGTTTTCTGTTTTTTAATTTCTGTGGCTAAGTTAAAGTAAAAACCTCTAGCTTTACTCTCTATTTTAGTAACTGCACTATTTGATAAACCAATTACTGCAAGTCCAGGTGGTAGCATAAGTGCTTTTTGGCTTCCTGTAATTACTGCATCTAAATTTGATGTATCTATCTTTTCTACACCAATAGAAGTAATACCATCAGCTACTATTGAAATCTCGCTATTTATCTGCTTAACAGCTTTTGCAATCTCTTCTACAGGATGTTTTAAACCCCCTGCACTTTCACAAAGTTGAATAAATATTGCATCTATATCACTATCATTTTTAACTGCTTGGACAACAGACTCTACACTAACAGGTGTATTCCACTCATTTGTAATTTCTGTATAATCTATATCAAATGCTTTACAGATTTTTCCAAATCTCTCACCAAACTTACCTGAGTTTATTGTCAAAGCTTTTTTATGTGTAAGATTAGTAACACAAGCTTCCATAGCTCCTGAACCACTTGATGCAAGCATTACAACCTCATCCATACCGTAAAGTTCAAATAGTAACTCTCTTGTTTGAGCAAATATATTTTCAAATTCAGGTGTTCTATGATGGATTGTAACATCAGCCATAGCTTTTCTTACAAATTCTGGAACTGGAGTTGGACCTGGAGTTAATAGCATATTTATATCCTTAAATTCTTTCTTTATAGCAAAACGGAATATTTTATCTAAGTTTATATTATTAAACGGTTAAAGAATTTTTCCTTGACATATTTATATTTTTTTTGTACAATTATCTATAATATATTACTTTTTACTATAAGTAATAGATTTAAAATAAAAAAAGGACCAACATGGCTAAAGAATTAAAAGAAAAAAAAGTTGCAAACATTGCAAAAAAAGCTGCTAAGAAAGTTGCTAAGAAAAAAGACGTAAAAAAAGTTGCTAAAAAAGTTACTAAAAAAGTTTTAAAAGCTAGCCCTAAAAAAGTTAAGACTGCTAAGAAAGTAGCAAAAAAAGCTGCTAAAAAAGCTGCATAATTTCAGCAAACAAAAGCTAAAAGGCAATTGCCTTTTAGCTTTCTATTTATTACTATAATCTACAATTAACTATATGTAATTTTACAATAAATGGTTCTACTTTTTCATCAAACCATACATTAATAGAGTTTTCTAACAAATAGGTTTTACTAAGTGGTGCACTTTTCCACTGCACATTAGTGCATTTTTGGATTGCACTTGACAGTTTTAACATTTGAGAAATAAATCTTATGAATTCTTTGTCTTAAATTCTCAAGCCATTATAATTGTTAATCTCCCAACTTGCTATATTTTTCGAAGGGAGATTGGATAATTATTTAGATTTATAAAGTTACAATTGGTGACTTGACACATTATTTTGAACGGTCTTGTACAAAGAGATTTATACCTTTTTTTAATCTAACTTTTTCCTACAAAATCTTTCTCTAATACATCTGATACTATCTGCTTAGCCATTTTACCTGTTTCATTGG
>JBNJFB010000023.1:0-33213 GCA_051746405.1 Campylobacterota bacterium | reverse complement strand
AGTATATGGATAAAGTAGATGCTAGTGAGGGAGTTTTAATAGTATTTGATAGAAGCAGTGACAAGTCTTGGGATGAGAAAGTTTGGGACAAAGAAATTGATAGATTGCTTGTGCTTGGTGCATAAGAGTTATAGCAATAATAACAAACTCACGTTTGAATTTATTTTAATTTTATAATTTTTTTATATAATTATAACATAATAAAAAATAAGTGAGGAAACAATGAACAAAAAGTTATCTTTTGTAACTGCTGCGTTTTTAAGTCTATCATCTTTGTGTGCTCAAACTGTAAACTTACAGCCAGGATGGAACCTAATAGGTACAGGTGGTATGAAGCTTGATTTACAAAATACATTTGCGTCTTATACAGATGTAAAGTATGTGTGGGCTTTTGAAAATCAAAATAAATCTTGGCTAGTGTATGGTAATACTCAAGATAGTAAAGCAAATATCTCAAACTCTTCGTATAGTTCTAACCAAACAAACTATTTAGATACATATAGTGGGCTTTGGGTTTTAAATGACTCTAACTATATCAAAAGCATAAATCTAGTAGAGACTACAAATATCCCTCAGCAATACGACTATGAACTTAACTATGACTTTGTTGCACTTGAATTAAATGATGTGGCAAATAAAAGTTTTTATTCAAGTAACTACCATTTAGAAGATAGTATAGATTTTGATTCAACTGGTTATGCAAAATTTGATTATAGTAATTATGCTCAATATAGTGATGAGTATGAGTTTAATGAGGGTGTTTTAAAATATACAGAGTATTATAACTCAAGTGACTTAAATACTACAGATATGCATGAAGTCAATCTAAAAGCTTTGGCAAAAAATGAAAACGGTATAGTTCTAACAAAAAAACCAGATGCTGAGCCAAACTATTATGAATATGAGGGATATACTAAAGCTTTAATATCAACAAGTGCTACAAAAGATACTTTTAACCCTACTTTACCATATACTTTATATAAAAGCTGGGGAGGTTATATAAAGCTAAATAGTGATGGTAGTTTAGAGTTTGACTATGAGGGTAATAATAGAGATTCTACTTACTCAAATGGTGTTATTAGTGGTACAGATACTTACTCATCATATGAAGATGAAACTTTTGATGAGACAGGAGGTTACCACTATGGTTATAAAGAAGATAGTAGTTTAACATTTATGTACAAAATAGGAGATTTTTGGTTAGCAGAAATTAGCATAGATGCAGAAAACTGGGATGCAAGTGTAGGTTATGATGGGCAAGAGATAGACTTCGCTACACATGATACATGGGATAAGTTTTTTACTGCTACAAATAACACACTATGGGGTATGAAGCTTGAAAATGGAAAGATTTATAGAGAAATTTGGGATGAAACTACTGGCGAATATGATAGCTATGAAGTAGAAGAAAACTCTTCTTACACTATCTCAAATAATATTTTAGACTTATGTCATGAAGATGGTACATACTGCCAAAAATATGAAATAAAAGATGGTAAAATGTACACATACTACAGTGGTACATATATGGAAGTATTTTCAGAGAAGCCGTTATTTAACTACATAGGTACTACAAATAGTGGATACTAATTAAAGATAGCTTAAGTATAGAATAGATAATATTTAAGTAACTTTTAACAATAAGGAAACAGAATGAAAGTACTTAAATCTCTTGCTTTAAGTGCACTTACTGCAAGTGCACTTATGGCTCAAACTAACTTATGTGTAGATTCAACAGACAATGGATGGCATCTAAAAGGTGCTACAAACGATATAACTGTAACAGAGCTTCAAAGTAACTCAAATATCGATACAGTATGGACTTATGACCATAGTAATTCTAGTGAACCATGGACTGTTTATTCAAAAGATGAGAATAGTACTAGTAGTTTTACACAGATTTCCACTATACCTATAGGTCAAGGTTTTTGGGTAATGTGTAATGATGGTACTTATGTAGATGATGACTCTACAGATGATAATTCTTCATCACCTGATATAGTAACAGAATCAACAACTGCTCAAATAGATTTAACTAGTGATTTCTCAAATCATATATCATTCAATATGGATGATTTTGATTGGTTTGATAAGATGAGTAAGACAGGTACTTATCTTACATTTTCACCAAATGAGTATGAGGAGTCTAGTTCAGGAACAGCTTCTTGGACAACTGAAGAAGAGAGATCTTATGATCTATCAAATATCAATGCAACCCAAGCTAATGTAAAAAGTACTTATGATGGTGGTGAATATAACTTAACTATAGGTACAACTGAAAAAATTACATCAATAGATGGAACATCTTATAGTGACTTATACCTAACAAATCTAAGCATAAAAGTAGTAACCCCAGGTGACGGTTGGACTGATGTATGGGACTGGGCACCAAAATATTGGGATGGAACACAAGAGATAACAGTAAAAAACAATGACCAGATGCTAGATATGTTCCTTATAGGTAATAACTGGTTTACAAATGATTATGCTATGTTAGATGGTACTTCAACAGATACAACTGGTGATGTGGTTCAGGGTGTTATAGATACATCTGAAACAAACTACACAAAAGTAGATAGAACAAATAATATAATAGGTTCATGGGAAATAAACACTTATGGTTTACACATAACACTTCCTGATGAAACTATGACTATGAATATAATCTCTTCAAGTAATACAAGTACAGGTTATGCTTTAGAAGTAAAAGGATTGGATAAAGTAGGTAGTGTATGGAATGAACAAATGCTTTGGGGAAGTGATGCTACGGTAACTTTAATAAAAGACTTAATAGAACAATATAATCAATAATATAAGTGTAAGCCCAAAGCTTACACTTAAAAAATCAATCCTATCTTTAAAAATTTTTATAGTTTTTATGTTATAATTTGTAAAAAATATTGAGGTTATCATGAAAAAACTATTTTCAATACTATTTTTATGTAGCTATTTAGTAGCTCAAGACATTCAAGCTCCCCCTGCAATGCCATCAATGGAACAACTAAAAAACAAAGAAAAAACACCAAGCAAAAAAAAGTCATCAAATAGTGCCTGTGAATCTATCCCACCAATGCTTCATATGCTACCACCACCACTGCAAAACTCTTTGGATAAATGCCAAATAGAAAAGTTTATGCCAACTAAAAAAGAGGTAAAAAGGTATCTAAAAACAAATAAAATAGAGTACAAATCTATAGGTATCAAACCTGCAAAAGAGTTTATAAGAGTATATAAAATAGAGTTAGGAAATGGTAAAAGACTATTTTGTAATGAAACTGTTACTAGATGTTTGGAACCATAGGTTAATATTATGAAGATAGTATTTTTACTTTTTGTTTTTATAAGTTTTAGTTTTGCTTCATTTTTTAATCTAAATATCAGTGAAAATGAGCTTTTAGATAGAAGTGGTAAAAAAAATATGAAAGTTGCCTATTTGATGGCAAAAATATCAGAAATATCATATAAAGACTCACTTAGTAATGAAGATATAGCTTTTTTAGAAGACAATGGTTTTTCTAATATAAAACTAAATAGCTCTTATGGTGGCAATGAATTTATATCTATGACAAAAGATGAGTTTGCTAAAAAAATAGTAGTTATAGGATTTAGAGGAACATCCTCATTTAAAGATTTGTTAACTGACTTAAACTCAAAAAAAGCTAATTTTGTAGAGGATGAAGAGATAATTGTACATAGTGGCTTTCAAAACTATATGACTAAGATTAGAGATAATGAACCATCTATACTTATAGATAATAACAATTTAGACAGTTACATAAACTCAAATACTATTTTTATACTCACAGGACATAGTTTAGGTGGTGCAGTAGCTAAGCTTTATGGTGCATCACTAAAACAACGAGGTATTTTAGGAGATAATATATATGTGCATACTTTTGGAGCTCCTCCTGTATCGTTTAATTCATCCCAAAAAAGTTTCAAACAAACTTTCGGATATAATAAAATTTTTATTTCCCAATATGAAAATAGGTTTGACCCTATATACAACTTAAGTAGCATATATTTTAAAGATGGAAGTATGCTTGAACAAACAGAATCTATTTTAAGAACTTTTGATGAAAATTCACAATTAATACCAAGGGAGAGTTGTAAATATGTAGGTAGTCAGGCTATTTTGAATCTTGAAGTTTTAAATATATTTCAAAGCCTATCAGATGCCTTTACAAATGAGTTAGCATACAACAAGGTAAATAGTGATTTAAAAAATTGTGATATGAGCTTTAAAACACACTTTTTAGGTTCCTACTTGAATAATATTATTAAAAATATTGATTTTTATGAGCTTAGTAAAAATAGTATAGATAGTTTTAATGGGAATATATATTTAAGCGAAGATAAGGCTTTAAGTATAGCAAGCTTAATCTATGCAAATGAAAAGTATAAAAATGCAATAACATTAAATAAATTTGATTCATTTAATCTTTCGAAAGAAAATAGGAAAAAACTTATTTTTGAAATAAAAGCTTTGGGTTTAGATATAAGTGCATCTAGCTTTGGACACGAGGGTGAATATATAAAAAATAGTATGAAAAATATGGTTCAAGCAAAACAGCTGAAAATAGATGAACTAAAAAATAATATCGATAGCTCCATGTCTTTAGAGTTTAATGATTATACAAAGTTTGCATGGGGTAGTGCTTTAAATACTACTAGTGCAGTAGCTGATATATTAACTTTGGGTTCTAGTTCTTTTATAACAAAACTTCCAAAAGTATCTACTAAACTCAACACATTAACTTCTCTAACATACAAAACAAAAGGAGCTATGAAAAAAGCTTTTGAATTTACTCAAAGTAAACATTTTATATGGGTAAAAAGCTTAATAGAACAAGGCTTTAATTTAAATGATAGCCTAATCTATGACATGAAAAATCAAGAGGATACAGCCTCTTTTGCAAGTACTATAATTGGCTCTTATGGAGATATATCAAATGAAGCGTTGCAAACTTTAGTGAATAATAATAAACATAAATTTGCTGTTTATTTTGTTTCTAAACTAAATGATTTAGTAATAAAAATTGTACAAGGTAGCACTGAAAATATTATAAAAGATGATGATTTAAAAATAGCTATTGATGGGTTTATAGACGCTGTTTATGAGCTAACTCCTATAGCAGGTCCTTTTTATTCACAATATAAATTAGCTAAAAAAATATCAGATGATATTGATAATAAACCTGAAGTCATAAATGCTTGGGCTAAATACTTTGATGAAAATGAAAGGTTACTTACAAGCATAAAACTTCTTGGTGATTTATGGTTTAATAAAAGAGTTGATTTAATCATAAATAAAGCACTAATACAATCAAAAATAATAGAAAGAAAAAAGCTTATAGAATTAGAACAAATAGAACAAAACAAACCTAGTGTTATTTTTAATATTCAAGATGACATAACTTTAGAAGATTATAAAATTCAAGGTAATATAAATAGCAAAGTCTCTATAACAGTTGGTAAAAATGCTTTATCATTAAAAGAGTTTATTCAAGATGCACTAGACTCAAACTCTACTATAAAACTTTGGTATAAAGAAGTGGGTTCAAATAAAATAGAGAGTCTAAATGTAAATATTGAAAATCATAACCTAAACATTTTGTTACCTAGTGATTCTGGTATAACACCTTTACGTTTGTCATATACATCAAATAAGTATGTAAATAGAACCTATTCTCACTCTCTTCCAATGAAATGGGAAGTAAATAGAATACCTACAACTGATACTAATAGTACTAAAAATATAAGCTTAATAGATGAAACTATTACAGACTATACAGTTATGACCTCAAGTTTTACCAAATCGTGGACATTTAATCAAAATATAGAAGATTTTGATGTGAAAATTGTAAATAATAACTACTTAAATGATAGCCTTTTTGATGGTGGTATTACATTTATTAAAAGTGGAAATCAACTAATGGTTGATTTAAGACCTGATAACTCAAAGTCTGAAAATAGACTTGAGGTAAAGCTTATAGATAAAAACTCAGAAGCTGTAAAAGTAAATGGAAGTGAAACTATCTGGAGTATTACTAAAACAAACAGTAAACCAGTACTTTCAAAAGGACAATTAACTCAAACAGTTACAGGCGTAAATGAAACTGCATCTTTGAAAATAGATACTTATGATAGTGATGGTGATTTTGTAAACTTAAGTATAGAAAATAGTGATGGAGGAGATGCATACTTTGATAAAAGTGTTCTAAAAGTCTCATTTAATGACAACAATCCAATACATACTGTAAAAATTGGTTTAAATGATGGAAAAGAAAAAGTAGTAAAAGATATAACTATATTTCAACTTGACCCTCATAATATTACAAGTTTTTATAGTGATGTGGATATAAATAACAGCAATCACAATATAAAAGATATAGCTTTTATAACGCTTATGGGTGTAGCAAGTGGACAGCAAAACCCTAATGATAATACAAAAAGAGTTTTTAGACCTGATGATAATGCATCACTAGCAGAAACCTTAGCAATGATTATAAATGCAGCAAATAATGCAGATAAAATAAACCTAAATGATGAAAATGTATATATAAGTACCTATCCAACTTGGGCAAGTAGCTATTATACTTACGCTTATAAAAGAAATGCTTTAGAAAAGACCTATGACTTAAGTATAAACTACCCTACTTTAGAAGAAGTAGCAAAGATATTAGTAAAGGTTTTAAAACTTGATAAAAATATAGAACTATTTGATAATCTAAACTATAATTTTTCTTTAGAGAATAAGTTTTCTAATGCACTTATAAAAAAATATGCAAAAATAACTAGGGCTTATGGACTACTTTTTTTAAGTGATTACTCTGATCCTACTATGAAAATATCTAGAGCAGATTTAGCAAAAGTAGTCTCTAGAATCTTTATGATTCCAAAACTTAAAATTAGAAATCTAGGAAACATCTCTTATCATAGCTCAAAAAATCTGCTTCTTTATGATATTGAAGCTAAATATATCGATGAAAACTACTATTTACAAAACAATGAAGATGTAGATATAAAAGCAGTATTAAATGGTAAAAATTTAAATCCTTTACAAATCATTGGAAGTGAATTAAATCTTGATAAGAATGAACTTCTTATGGTTGTTGATAATAAAGGTGTGAGAAATATTATATATGAAGAGATTAAACCAGAAAAATCAGATATTGATAAAGACTTAGTTATTGATGCCCTAGATAAGTGGAAATACGATGGAAGATATGCTTATGATGAAAATAACAATGAAATTCCAGATGTCCTTGACAATATATATGACCTTAATAATTACACAGTAAATGACTCTGTTCTAATAGAGAATAAATATATTAAAATATTAGATTTAATAGAAAAAGGAACCCACTTAGATATCAATAGTTCAAATGAACTTGTTAATGACAACTTTGAGAAAAAAGGTGATGTGGTATATGATACTATCACTACTCTTTCATGGAGTGATAAAAGCTATACAGAAAGTTCATTTACTTTTGATGAAGCAAATGAGTACTGTGAAAACTTAGTAGTAAATGAGTTTAATGACTGGCGTTTACCAACATCCAAAGAGCTTACTACAATAATAGAGTTTGGGCTTAGTGAAAACAGAACATTAAATGAAATATTTGAAAACCACCCTGTTTATTTATGGACTAGTAGTGAAAACAGCAAAGATACTACAAGAGCAATATATTATGATATGTGGAATGGGCAGAGTTATTTTGGCGACAAAGGTACAAGTAGCGGAGGTATAAACCTAACAAAAAAAGTAAAATGTGTAAGAGGTCAAAACATCACAGAGTCTGTAAATTTCACAAAAGATACAAATCAAAACATAGTAATAGATAATACTAAAGATTTACTTTGGGAAGATAGAGAGTTTGAGGGGCAAACATATACTTTTGCAGGTGATGATACTATACATTTTTCAGTAGATGAAAAAGAGTATAAAACTTGGGGTGAAGCAAGGGACTATTGTCAAGATTTAACACATGCAAATCAATCAAACTGGAGACTACCAACTATACAAGAGCTATATTCAACTTTAGACAACAATACAAATAATGCATTAAACACTTTTGAGCATATCTACGATGGACACTATTGGTCATCAACTCTTGATGAAGATATTGCAGGTGCTTTTAGAATGGACTTAGAAAATGGTTCAAATGGAGTGATTGCAATAACTTCAGATGATAAAGCTAATGGATATGGTGGAGGAAGTAGATTTGTAAAGTGTGTTGCAGATGCTAGTGATATTCAAATAGATACAATACAACTAAACAAAGGTTGGAATCTAGTCTCAATTCCATCTGACAATATAATAAATATAGATAATTTAACTAATGATGAAATCTCCACAGTATATTCATATCAAAATAATACGTGGAAAGTTTGGACAAAAGAGCAAATCCAAACTAACTATAATCAACTTTTAAATCTAGAAGATAGCTATGGATATTGGATATTTGCAACTAATGAGACAAATATAGATATACCTGTGACAAGTAATCCTGATACAAAGCAAATAGTTGCTAATACTTGGAGCCTACAAGGTTCAAGGCAAATAAGTGATTTTGATAGTTTCTTTAACTCTACAGATACTAGTATTATATGGAAATATAAAGATGGAAAATACAAAGCTATAGCAAAAGATAGCCAGATAAACAGTAAACTAATCTCAAATGATATTAATCCAATAGAAAGTATTGAAAAGTATGAAGGTTTTTGGGTTAGATGATTTTAAAAGTTTTATTTACATCCATAATATGTTGTAGTATTTTTTTAAATGCTGCAACATTTGATTTAGGTGAAAAGAGATATTTACATGAATTATTTCACGATAAGTACTACTGGCATGATAAAGTAGTAGAAGACGATTATTTAAATTATGAAACCCCTAACAATATGATAGACAATTATAAGTATTCTTTAGATAAATGGAGTTACGCACAAACTTTTGAAGCGTACTATAATAGTCAAAATCAATATAGTTATGGCTTTGGACTTTATGTTTCTAGTGAGAATAGAATTATTCATTCTTTAATAGACTCTCCGTCATATGATGCTGGATTAAGACGAGGTGATGAAATTCTTAAGATAAGTGGTAATGATGTAGATTCAGAAGTTTTTTATAATGCTCAAGAACAAATAAATACATCTTCTACTTTTTTAATAAAAAGAGATAATAAACTATTGGAAGTTGAAGTAATTTCACAAGATTTTAACTATAAAGTAAGTAGTTATAATTTGTTTATACAAAAAGATAACAATAAAAAGATAGGGTACTTTATCTATGACTCATTTACATCAAAATCATCAGAAGAGATTGAGAATGCATTTGATTTTTTTAAACTTCATAAAATTGATGATTTAATCATAGATTTTCGATATAACAATGGTGGTTCATTAGCAGTAGCAAGTCTATTACTTGATAAAATTGCAGGTAAAAATAGAGAAGGAATGATTCAATCATATAGTAATTGGAATGAGGACTATCAGTTTAAAAATGACTATTATAGATTTATGGAACATGATAATAGTATAGATATTCATAGTGTTTATTTTTTAACTACAAATCGTACTGCATCTGCAAGTGAAATAGTTATAAATTCACTTAAACCATATATTAATGTTAATCTTATAGGTTCAACTACACATGGAAAACCTGTTGGCATGAAAGGATACTACACTTATGATAATAATGAAAGTGGTGATTATATTTATTGGCTTGTAAATTTTTCAATCTATAACGCAAACTATGAAGGTGAATATTTTAATGGACTTGATGTGGATTGTAATACAATGGATAGTTATAATTATAGAAGAAGTGATTTTCAAGATAATATGTTAAGTGAAGCATTGTATCATATAAAATATGGCAATTGTTCCTATGAAAATAGTCTGGGTTTAAATAGCTTTTATAAAGCTTCTACTATTACTTTAAATCAAGGTTGGAATCTCATATCATTACCTTATAATAATATAATGAATATGGATAATTTAGATGAAAATATAACTACCATATTCTCATATGAAAATAACAGTTGGAAAGTTTGGATAAAAGACAGTACTAATACAAGTTATGATGAACTTTATACATTAGAAGATGGATATGGTTATTGGGTTTACTCTACTAGTGATAATATTCCTTTAGATATAAAAGTAACTAGTTCACCTGATTTACTTCAAATACAAAGTAATACTTGGAGCCTACAAGGTTCAAGGCAAATAAGTGATTTTGATAGTTTCTTTGACTCTACAGGTACTAGTATCATATGGAAATATAAAGATGGAAAATACAAGGCTATAGCAAAAGATAGCCAGATAAACAGTAAACTAATCTCAAATGATATTAACCTAATAGAAAGTATTGAAAAGTATGAAGGTTTTTGGGTTAGATGATTTTCTAACTTGTATATTAAAGTTATTTCCTTGTAAAATGCTAGTAATTTAGTATTTAACAGGAATAACTTATGAGACTTATTATTTTTAGTTTATTTTTATCATTACATTTATTTGCATTTGAACAGTGTGAAAAGTTAGCTACAGGTATGCTTGGACATTTAGGTTCAGACAAAACTATTGTATCAAAAGAGTTGATTATAAGTGAGTTGGGAGATACAACTTATGGTTGTGTTGTAGGCTTCAGTGGTGGTGGATATGCTGTAATAAGCAGTAGTATTTCTAGTTCACCTATTAGGTCATATAGTTTTGAAGGTAGTTTTGATAATCTTCCACCTGATGTAAAAAATATGATTAAAAATGACTTAAAAGCCCTAAAAAATAGTGAAACAGATACTATTCATCCATCAAGACAGTATTTGCTTGATTTTGATAATAGATTAAGTCTGCAAACTTTGGATTATAGTTATACTACCAAAACTTTACCTTTAAACTCCCAATGGAATCAAGATGGTTTTTACCAAAAATATATGCCAAAAGATGTAAATGGAGATAGTACTCTAGCAGGTTGTGTAAATATTGCATTGGGTCAAATCATGAGATACCATCAACACCCTACTAGAGGTAGTGATATTGTCTCACATACTTGGGGTAATAAAACCTATGAAGCAATATTAAATAGAAAATACAACTGGACAAATATGCCCAAATCTTTAGATAGTAGTAATGAAGATTATGAAATAGATGAAGTTGCTATGTTACTTTATGATTTAGGTATTGCAAATAAGACTGAATTTGGTGTAAATGGAAGTGGTACTCACTTTAAACCCTCTATTTTATATAAAAACTTTGGTTATACAAAAAACATAGATATGATAACCTCTGTAGATAAAGAAGCTTTTTTTCAAACAATAAAAGATGAAATAACAGCATTAAGACCAATGTATCTATCTATTCCTGCAACATCTGAAGGGTCTAGTGGTCATGCAGTTGTTGTTGATAACTTTCAAGATGATGAAATAGGGAGGTTTATGCACCTAAACTTTGGTTGGGGTGGTGCTTATGATGGTTTTATAAATATTGATTCTCCAAAAGAAGTTCAGAATTTAGATTTAGCAAGTAATAACCTTGAATTATATCATAATATAAAGCCATGTGACAGCTCTCTTGGTGATTGTTACAATGGTGATGATTTAGAAGATACAGATAGTAAATCAATAAGTACAGATAACAGTACTTATAGTATCAATGGTAACTTAGAGACATTAGATGATGAGGATAGCTTTAAAATATATGCTAAAGGTAATACAACCTTTACATTAGAGTCAGATTACTACCCTAGCCCTGACTTTTATGTAAATATTTATGACTACAGAAACAATCTTATTTATGCATCAAATGAATCTTTTAGTATAGACTTAGATACCAATATGTACAGCATCACTGTTTCAAAAACAAATCATGATACAGGGTATTACTATGGCAATGAGACAGAAGGAACACATAACTATATAGTTACAACTACAACAGGTATTATAACAAATAGTGAAATAGATAGTATAAACTCATCACTACAAAAAGCTCCTAAGTTTTTTGGAAACTTGGACTATGAAGTTTTGAAAATAGGTGATAATAAGAAGTTCTTAGTAAATGCATCTACTGCAAATGATAATTCACAATTATTTACAATAAATAGTGATAATAGTATCATAAATACAACAGTAGATGATAATATTATTACTGTAGATGCATTAAAAAAAGGCTATACAAATCTTACTGTAAAAGCCTTTTCAAATAGTAAAGAGAGTAACAAAACTATTCCTTTATTAGTTTTAGATGGAAATACTACAGTAGGAAAAGATGCTTTACTAAAAAGTAAGTTCACCTCAACAAATAAAGACATCATAAGTTTTAATGTGCTACTAGATGGGCAGTGTGAAATAACTGGTGATAGAGGGTTTAGTAGTGTTAGTGGTTTTTATATAGGAGTTGATGCAAATCCAACTATTAGTGCTGATAGTTATACTGATACATTTACTCAAGGTATTTATACAATAAATGCATCAAGATATGATTTTTCAAATAATACATACTCAAATCTTGAAAGTACTGATGGTAATATAATGGATGACTTTAGTATTGATCTTAATTGTGATAGTGTAGAAACCTCTGCTTCTTATTTAGCAAATGCATTTGGTATATTTGATTATTCAACTTCAAAAGAGTCAAGTATTGGTATTAATTCAAATTGGAGTTTAGTATCACTTCCTTCAGATGATAAGATTAGTATTACTAAGTTTATGCAAGATTACCCACAAGTTAATAGTATTTGGATGTATAAAGATAACCAATGGATGGCGTATTCAAGTGACAATGATACTTTTGAAAAGTTAAAAAACTCAAATATCCCAATAATCTCATATATAGAACCAAATGATGGCTTTTGGATTGATAGTAGTTCATCTTTTACGTTAACTCGTTATGGTGATAGTTTTAAAACTGACTTTAGTAGCTTATATAGTGGATGGGATTTAATCTCTGTTAAACAAGATATCTTACCAAGTGAATTACTTGAAAATAACTCTAATATTAATATAATATGGAAATATAATACTTCAAATACCTGGGAAGCTTATGGAGATGATACTTTAAATCAAGATATAGAACAAAAGTTTAGTTTAATTCAGACTTTAAATCAAGGTGATGGAGTTTGGATATATAAGAAATAGGCTTATTCCCTATTTCTTATAGATAATATTTTTATTTATAAACCTACTCTAATAGCCTCTTCAAGCGATGTTTGTCCTTTTATTACCATGGTTTTTAGTTTCTCTTTTAGTTTTATCATACCTTCATTTTGAGCTATTTCACTAAGTGTTTTATCATCGATATCATCTTTTAGTGCCATTTTTATTTTATCTGTTACTTCAAAAAACTCACCTACTGCTTTTCTTGATAAATATCCTGAATAGTCACACTTCTCACAGCCTTTGGCTTTATAGATTATTTCATCTTTTATATTGTATTTTGATTCATAAAACTCACCTACTTTGTCCTCTTCTTTACATGTAGGACATAGCACTCTTACTAGTCTTTGTGCTAATACTCCTAATACTGCTGAGCTTATTAGAAACTTCTCCACATCCATATCAATAAGTCTTGTTATTGCACTTGGTGCTGAGTTTGTATGAAGGGTTGATAATACTAAGTGTCCTGTTAGTGCTGATTGTACTGAAATCTCTGCTGTTTGTTTATCTCTTATTTCCCCTACCATTATCACATCTGGGTCTTGTCGAAGAATTGACCTTAATCCACTAGCAAAGCTTAAACCTACTTTTTCATTTACTTGTATTTGATTTATTTCATCTGATTTATACTCAACTGGGTCTTCTACTGTGATTATGTTTGTTTGGGGGTTTACAATCTTTTGTAGTACAGAGTGTAAAGTGGTTGATTTACCACTTCCTGTAGGTCCTGTTACTAGTATCATTCCATAGGTTTGTGTTATGTGTTTTTCTATTTTTGATATGACATTTTCATCAAATCCTAACTCTTCAAGTTTAGGTATATCTTCACTTTGCATTAGTATTCTCATAACAACTCTTTCCCCATAAAAAGTTGGAAGAACTGACACCCTAATATCAAGTGTCTTACCTGATAGTTTTATGGATATTCTTCCATCTTGAGGTATTCTAGTCTCACTAATATCAATATTTGACATAACTTTAAGTCTACTTACTACAAGGTTCATGATTTTTTTATCAAGCTCTATATGTTTTGCTAAAACTCCATCAACTCTAAATCTAACTTCACCTTTAAACTCATGTAACTCTATATGAATATCACTAGCTCTTTTTTTCATCGCTTGATAAAAAAGTGAGTTTACAAACTTAATTACAGGTGCTGATTCTTCAGAGGTTAATATATCACTTGAAGTTTTCAAAAAATCTGCTACATCAAACTCTTCTTCTGAAGTTTCAAAATTATCATCCTCTAAGGGCATAATCTCCTTATCGGCTTTTGATTCCAAATACTTATTATATAGTGCTTCAAATGATTTTTCAGTTAGAAATATCACCTTTTGTTCAAATGAGTTTTTTGATAGATAATCAAATGAAACATCTAAATAGTTGTCATTTAGACATATCACTTCATCTTCATCATAAATTGAAAATAGTACAAAGTTTTTAAAAGCTAGTTCATATCCCTCAACCTCTAAAGGCTTTAAACTCATATCATGTATTGGTTTATTATTCATTAATATTCCTATAATCCAAACATTTCTCTTACATACTTAGGATGTGGAGAGTCACTTCTTTTTTCTTTACTTTTTTCTTGTGATTTATTTAATTTATTTATCTCTTCATCTAACTCTTCAATTTTTTCAGCTCTTTTATTATCTTCAATTTTTCGTCTGATTTTATTCTGTTTCTTTCGCACTTCTAAATCTTTTAAAACTCTATTTTCTATTTGAGATAATTCTGTGATATACTCTCTTACACTTGCCAAATCTGTACTTTTTTCAACAATATATGGAGTTAGTATCACAACTAAACTTCTTTTTGAATTAACATCTTTATTATTTCTAAATAACTGTCCTAAAAGTGGCATATCCCCTAAAAGTGGAACTTTATCTACACCTTTTTCTGTTTTGTTTTGAATTAATCCACCTAAAACAACACTTTCACCATTATTTACAATAGCTGATGTTTTAATCTCTTTTTTTGTTGTGGTTGGTTGATCGGCATTTTCTGCTGATAAAATATCTTCAAGAAGAGTATTGATTTCTAATATCACCTTATTGTCATTTGAAATTCTTGGTTTAACTGAGAGAGTAAGTCCAATATCCTCTCTTGAATAACTCTCATTTGTATTTCCACCATCAGTAGTTGTAGTTCCTGTTTTTATTGATCTTCTTTCACCTACATAGATGCTACTTTCTTTATTGTTGATAGCTAAAATAGATGGTTCACTTAAAACCTCTGCTGCTCCATTTTGTTTTAATAAATTCACACTAACTCCAAGTGCTAAACCAGCTGAGTCTAAGCTTAATCCAGAATTTTGAGTAGTTGTCCCATCTTCTGTTGTTGTACTACTTAACCCAAGACTTGAAGCTAACTGCCCCAAGTTTGGAACACTTCCTGTTAAAGCTGATGAAAATGCTAATAATCCAGTGTTTTGTTTTGTTTCATATCCAGCTAAACCATATCTTACACCAACCTCTTGTGTCATATCATCTTTAACTTCAATAATTTGAGCTTTTACATAAACCTGTGGTCTATCAATATCAAGCTTATCAATTAAAGTTTTGATACTCTCAACCTCACTTTTAGGTCCCATTATTACTATAGTGTTAGTTTCATCATCAGATGCTACAAATGGTTTTAGCTCTGGATTTTTATAAACTTTCTTACTTAATATAGAGTCTAAAAGTTTAATTATACTTTTTGCTTCTGTATTTTTAAGTCCAATTACTTCAGTAACAGTTTTAGCTAAACTTCCTTCTATATCGACTTTTTGTATATACTGTTTTAGCTCTTGTATATTACTATTTCGCCCAACTAAGATTATTGAGTTTGTATCTTTATTTGTGAAAATACTAACTTTTTCCTTTTCAATTGTTTGGTCAAATAGTGTTTTAGATACATTATTTAGTTCAGTTGCTATTGTTTGAGCTTCTGTGAACTGTAAAGGTATCATTACTAAATCTTTTTCGTTATCTTTAGAGATATTATCTATTACTTTTTTTATTGTTTCTATATTATCAACAAAATCAGTGATTATAAGTGAGTTTGACTTTTTATCTGTTACTACTCTTGCTGACTTTCCTATTAAATGTACTATTTTTGAGGCTACATAATCCACATTGAGATTTTCTAGTTCAAACACATTTGTAATCATTGTATATGATTTTTTGGCTTTTTCTGAATAGACTGGGAGATTATATTTTGATGCTTCTCCCATTCTAACAATTCTTAGGATATCACCATTTTCAACTACTGTATAACCTTTGTCTGCTAATACATATACTAAAATATCCAACATATCATCTTCATATACAGGTTTGTTTGTTATAAAATCAACATTTCCTACAATCTTCTGATTTAGTAATATATTTTTATTAAGAATTTTAGATGTTATTTTTATTAAATCTTCAATTTTTAGATTATTGAAGTTGATATTCATTGGTTGCTTTTGTGCAAACAGTGAACTTTGTAATAAAAACACTATTAAAAAACCTGTAAAAATCTTAGTCAATCTCATAATTTATCTCCATTTCTTTACCTTTTCTTTCAACTGTTATTTGCAAGTTGTCATACTTGTCGATTTGATTATATATATTAAAAGCATCTGCATAACTTTTTAATGTTATATTATTAACTTTTTTTATCACATCCCCTCTTCTTAATCCAAGCTCTGAAAAAGCTGAGTTTTTTTTGATTGATAATATTTTGAACCCTTTTATTTTCTTACTTGCATCAACTACCTCTTTTATTGCTATTGACTTCCATATAGCATCAAAATCTTTCATATACTTTTTTACATACTTTTTTGATACACCTACAGGTTTTGAATAATCAACTTCTTTAGGCTTTACACTTCTTGGTGATAATGGTTTTGTATTTATTTTATTATCAAGTGATACTTCATACTCAACACTATTTTGTAGAAAAATTGCTTTTTTAGGATATAGCCTTACTAGCTTATAGTCTAAAAATCTATCTCCTACTGTTATTATTTTTGTATTTCTAGGATTTGATTTGGTTGATACTATAATCCATCCAGTTTCATTTTCAAATGCATATATTGCACTTAAAACTATGGAGTTTATCTTTTTTGTAACTTTTTTTCTTACTACTTTTTTAGGTTTTTTTTGTTTTTCTTCAAAAACCTTATTGAGATTTATATGATAAAAAGCTTGATTATTTGAGTTATCTTGCACATAATCAACTGTTTTTTTAGGTAAATATATAAATAGTGCACTATTTAGAATAAAAATAATAATAAAAAGCTTTAAATACTTTAATAAAAAACCAAATAATGAGTTAGTAACTGTATTCATAAGTATAAACTCCTTTATTTGATATTTTTTCATATTTCATAAAGTTTATTAATCTTTTTTGAGAAGAGTTTAAAGCTCTTTTTGGTTCGAGTTTTACAAAAGCTCTCTTTTCATATAGATTTATATAACCTGTTATGTAACCTAGTTGGGTTGTTCCTTTTATATCTACTTTTATTGGATTTAAAATAGTGTATTTAATCTGTAGTGAGTCTATATTTGTAGGTATTAATCTTTGTAGATTTTTATTTACTCTTAGATTTGTTAGGTCTATTTTATTATATACTAACGCTGTTGTGATATCTAAACTCTTAAAATAAGCTCCATCTATTTGTTTGTAGTTTATAATTCCATTATCAACACTAAAACCAAAAAGTGAACTATTTACACTCTCATCATGAACTATCACATCTTTTTGCTTTAGATACTCTTCTAGTTTATAATATAAGTTAGCCTTGGGCAAGGTTACTATAATAGTTGCTAATAACAAAAGTAGCCAAATGAAAGGTTTTAGTATTTTATATAGTTTACTCATAGCTTAACTCTATTTGTAGTTTTGATTTATCTATATTCAGACTTTTTATTTTAAAGTTACTATTTAATATATCATTTAATAGTTTTTGATGTATGTATTGATTTTTTGCTCTTAGCCTTATGATATAGCCTTTAGATTTATTTACTATAGATAGATTTGCTTTTTTATATTGAGTATTATTTCTTATTTTATTTATAAACTCTTCTAAGCTTTTATTTGATGTTGACTCTTTTAAGTTGCTAAACTCAACTGCTTTTTTATTAAAAGCTGTTAAGTTTTTCTGCTCTTTTATTAGATTTTGCTTTGATTCTTCAAGCTTAACAAATGAGATTATTAATACTACTAAAAAAAGTAAGAGTATGTATATGGGATTTATTTTATTCATATGGTATATCCATTATAAGCTTTCTTTGATAATATCTTGTTTTAATATCTTTGTAATTATCTTCATAATATTTTTTAACTCTATTTAAATTATCACCTTCAAATCTAGCTTGTATGGTATTACTATTTACTGTTAAGTTATCTAGTTTTACTTTTGTTGAAACTTTGTAGTATTTTAACAACTGCGATAGTGTTTCTTTTAGATTTGTTTGATTAGTATTTGTTGTTTTTAAATCTTTTAGTATAGCTTCAAGCTGAAAACTTGTTTGTGGTAAGTCATACTTCTTCTTTAGCTCTTGCTTATTAGCTTCTAATAGCTTAGCCTCCTCTTGTAGTTGATAGTTTTTATAAAAGTTTACTAAAGCTATTATAAATATCATAATACATAGAGTAATAATTGTCTTTTTATCTAAAACACTATTATAAAATTTAAAATTTACACTGTTTTTTGAGAGTTTTATATCTTGTAATATTTTGTTTATATCATGACTATTTTCATATCTTGTTTCAAAAGGTACCATAAGCATTATGCCGTTATTATAGATATAGTTTTTATTGTTAAAGTGTAAACTACTATCTTCAAAGGAGAGAAACTCTGTTTGTGCAAATCTTACTTTGTTTATTTTAGATATATTAAAATTTGCTTTTTTTAAAAAATTTAGAATCTTTTCATTTTCATATGCAAAACACAAAAAACTATTCTCTTGAAGTTTTACACAAAAATAGTCATAGCTACCTTGTGGAATATACTCTTCAAACATTGCAGGTAGAAGTTTTAATGCTTCATTTCTATTTTTTGCTGGGAGATTAAACTTTCTTACCCAATAAAATTGAGGTGATAGTATTATATCTACTTTGCTATTTGTTTGCTTGTGTGTATAGTCTTTGTCACAAAAAACAACCTTAGGTTTTTCACTAATTCCAAATTTCAAACTCTTCGACCTTCTGTTCATTTTCTTTAAATAAAATCTTTACTTTATACTCAATACCTTGATGTGAAAAAGTGTACATACACTCATAATAGTTTGGCTGAGTAATCTTTAAATCATTTAAATATGTAATATCATTTTCTATTTCACTAATTCTATTATCATTATATCTTGCTAAATAAGTGGCTATTATATAATCTTGTTGCTTATAATTAACTACATTAGTTATATTTAAGTCACTGTTTTGCAAAAATCTTTTCAACTGAAAATTTTCTTTTTCTAAATCTTTTAGTCTATATATTTTCTCATGGTAACTTAAGTAGTTAATAAAAAAACTATTTTTATCATAAGTAAAACCAATGGAGCCAATACCATCATCTTCTAGTATTTCCTTAATATTTTCTTGATTGTTAGAGACTAATTTTGTTATCTCTTCATTTATTTTTTTTGCTATAAAAGTTGCAGTTGTTTTATTTGTTGAGTATGCTTTTTTAGTAAGTATATTATCAACTGTTGTTAGGTTATTTAAAATAATAACTGATAATACAGAGATTATAGCTAAAGTAATTAACAGTACAACAGCTTTTTTCATAATCTTATGCAATACTCATTGAGAAAATTGGTAATAACATAGCTATTACAATAAACCCTATAATACTTCCCACTAAAAGCATAAGTATAGGTTCTAACAAAGATAAAAGAATGGAGATTTTATTTTTGTTTGATTCATTGTAAACTTTTGCTAAGTTTTTTAATACACTATGCAGCTGACTTGTTTGCTCACCTATTGCTATGGCTTGTATAAATGATGTTTCGATTTTATATGTTTTTGATTGTTCTAACATCTTAGATAAAGACTCACCCTCAACTACCTTATTTGTAGCATTTATAAATACCTCTTTTATAACACTATTTTTTAAAATATTGCTTGACAGTTTAAAAGCTTGTACAGTAGGAACACCTGAAGATATTAAAATAGAGTTCATATAAGCAAATCTACTTAACTCACTATATAAAGATATTGTTTTAAATAGTGGTAGTTTTAACAAAAATTTATCATATGCAAACTTGACTTTTGGATATTTTTTTAGAGTAAAAATAAAAAGTGCAAACAGTAATACCAATACTAATACCATTAAAGAGAAGTAGCTTTGCATAAAATCTCCTGCATTTATCACAAAACTTGTTATTGCAGGAAGTTCTTGGTCAAACTGTTGAAAAATAGATGTGATTTTTGGTACAACAAAACTTAGCATAAATCCAACAACAAAAATTGATACAATAAGCATAAATGATGGATATACAATAGCTGAAACAGTCTGTTTTTTTATCTGTTCTTGGTCTTTTAAAAAAATCGACAACTCTTCAAGTACAGAGTCTAATAATCCACTTGTTTCACTTACTTTTATTGATTGCTTATAAAAAGTTGGTAAATCATATACTTTTTGCTCTTCAAGTGCTGTATAAAAACCTTTTCCCTCTTGCAAGTATGAGTTTACAACATCTAAAAAGAGATAGACTTTTTTACTATTTTTATATCTATTTGCGATTAATTTTATACTATTTACAAGAGATATACCTGATTTTAAATAGATACTTAAATCTCTACTTATATCAGAAAG
Source organism: Campylobacterota bacterium (assembly GCA_051746405.1). Lineage (GTDB taxonomy): Bacteria > Campylobacterota > Campylobacteria > Campylobacterales > Arcobacteraceae > Arcobacter_B. The sequence continues at coordinate 12,279 of JBNJFB010000023.1, read as the reverse complement.
TATTGAACTGTTAAGTTTTCTTTTTATTTTAATATTTGAAAAAAGAGAGATATTAAAACTATCTTCTTGTAAACTTGTATAAATAATATTTTGTGCTTTTAGTTTACTTTTTGCTTCTTGTTCATCTTTTGCTTCGATTTGAGATTTTACTTTTTTACCATCTTTTGAGATACCTGTGTACTTAAAAAGCATTTTTTACCTCTGCTATATTTTTTTCTTTTTGTTGTAAATAGTCATTTAGATTTTCATATGCAAAAAAGCTACTTTTTAAACTATCTAATACTATATAGTTATCTTCATTTTGAACTATATAGTTATTGTGTAGTCCTTTTTTATCTAAGTATAAGTTTAAACTCACTCTTTCATAAAATTTATCTAGCTTAATATCATCAAAATATACTCTTTTTCTATTCTCATCGTTTTTATAAACTGATAAAATCTTACCAAATGGATTTTGAATCTTTTTTGTTGGTTTGTTGTCTAAATAAATAACACACTCTTCTTTATTTTCTAAGCAGATTAGTTTTAGACTATTTTCAAAGCTCTGTTTTTTTAAATATGACTTGAGGTTCGATAGTTTTATTTTTGATGAGCTATTAAATAAAGAGAGGTTTGAAAATGCTAGCATATAGATTACACTTACTAAAACTATTACTAAAATTAGTTCAGTAAGTGTAAAAGCTCTTTTTCTCAAGACTACTTATCACCACATTTACTTAAATATATATCATCACCACCACCCTCTTTTTTATTGGCACCTAATGATATTATCTCTATATCACCACTGTTGTTAGTATAGATATAGTTACTTCCCCATGGGTCTTTTGGTAGTTTTCCATCTTCAAAATAGTTCTGTTTTGATAAAACATCTAAGCCCTGTGTGGTACTTGGATATGAGCTATTATCTATTTTGTACATTTTTAGTGTTTGAGAAATACTTTTTAGTTGAACACAAGTTATGCTATTTTTTGCATCTTCACCTTTTCCTGTAAGGTTTGGCAAAACAAAAGCTGCTAATAGACTAAGTATTACAATTACTACCATTAACTCTATTAAAGAAAATGCCTTTTTGAAACCTCTTCTTTTCAAACTATTTTTCTCTTCAATCATTTAAAACCTTTAATTTATAATTGGGATATTCTATCAAAAAAATTATTAAAAACCACTCATTACAGTAAACATCATCTCTTTTTGAGATGTCTTTAAATATACTACATAAGCATCTGTTTTTTCTACTTTTGAAACTCTAAAGTACTCTACATTTTCAATAAGCTTTGTTATATATGATTTTTCAAGCAAAGCTAGATTTGAGTTTTTTTTATTAATATACTTATTTGATTCAACTCTAAATAAACTTCCCTCTTTTGAGAGTATATATGAGACTTTATCAAAAGATATATCATAGAAAATATTTGATGTAGTTATATTTAAAATATGATTATCATCACTATTTTTCTTAATTTTTAAATTTTCAGTTTTTTTATTATCTTCAGTGTTTTCATTATAAAAAAAATCATTTGATACTAACTCTTTAAACTCTTCATACTTTAATAGCTGCGTTGCTTGAGTTGTAAAAACCTCTTCTGTTTTTTTTGTATTATCAAGAAGTTTTATCAAGAAGACTAATATAATAGATAGTAGTGCAACTGATATTAAAACTTCTACTAAAGTAAATGCTTTTTTCATTATTTTAGACTAAGCTCACTTGGTATAACAAACTCTTTTTGAAACTTATCATTATATATAACTATTTTTTGTGGGTTTAAGGTTAATGAAAAACCCATGCCAGGATTAAACTCTTCTTGTCTTAACTTCTCAACATCTATCTCATATTTAATATCTTTAAACTCTCTATCTAGTTTTTCTATATCTAAGCCTTTTACTAAATCAGATAAGTAGTATTTTGTATCTTTTGGGTTACTTATTGCAACTATTGAGAATACATTTAAAGCAGTTTGCTGGTTATTCTGTTTTTTTAGATTTTCTACAGCTTTAAAGCTTTGATTGTTTGTTTTTAGAAGTGCTCCTATAGCAATAGTTATAACTACAACACTTACTAAAACCTCAATCAAAGATAAAGCTTGCTTCATACTATTATAAAGCACCTAAAGTTTTAAGTGATGCAGCTGAAACAGCTAGTTGATAAATCACACTTGTAATATCTTTTGCATATTTAATATTACTAAATTGGGATAAATCAAATGGAACTACAATAACATCACCTCTTTGAACATCAACTGATGATAGTCCAAAAATAGAGCTATATCCTACTTTTTTAGCTTCCCCATTTGCTTTTATTACAAAGATTCCCTTTTTGTTTGCACTATCTTTCATACCACCAACTCTTTGAATATAATCAATTACATCATCACTTTTTTTCCATGTAAGTGCATTTTGTGTCATAACTTCACCTATAACCATAACACTATCTTCATAAGTAGGAATTGTAAGACTATCTCCATCTTTTAAAACCATATCATACTGTGAGTCTTTAAACTCTTTTAAGTCTTTTCTTAAATCAATAGCAACTCTTCCAACAACTTCAATATCTTTTGCTTGTGCTTTGATTTTTTCCATATAGTTTAAAAGTACAGTATTATCATCTTTTTCACCTGCTTGAGAACCTCTTGTTGAGTAGTAAATAATTGAGTTTTCCAACTCTTTTACTTGCTTTTGTAGTGCATCTTGTTGTATTTTTTTCACATCTTCTCTTGTAAAAACAGCACCTCTTATAAACGCTTCATTTGTAAAGCCACCGGCTCTTTTAATTAAATCAGATATTTTCTCACCTGGAGTTAAAATATACTCACCTGGAAATAGTACCTCCCCACTTAAAGTCACTGTACTTCTTTCATTCCAGCCATTAATCTCTTGAACAATAACCTCATCATACTCATTTAGTGCAATATTCTTTCTAAGAGCATCTTTTAAATTTAACTTCTTAATACTTGGTACTCTTTGGTTATTAACAGTTTTATAAGATATTAACTCAAAGGAGTCAAGTCTTGCACTCTTTTTTAATCCATTAGCATAATTTATCAAATCTTTTATATCTAAGTTTTTACTATATTGGAAAACTCCAGGTTCGTTAACTGCACCTTTTATAGTTACAGTGGAAAAATCACTTGTATCAAAATAGTTACTTACTTTTATCTCATCATACTTTGTCAAACTAACACTATTTGCATCTTTTAAAGAGTAAAACTTTACTGTTTGATTTAATCTATCATCATATGAAATAACTCTTATGCTATTCGTATCTGACTCTTTTTTAAGTCCTGCAAAACTTAGGGCATCTATTAGTTTCATCCCGCTATAAAAGTTTACTTTTCCCTCATTTAGAACTTCACCCTCAACTAAAACATACTTTATATCTTCAGTTAGATTTTTATTAAATATAAATATTTTATCTTCACTTTTAAGTTTTAAGTCCTCTTTTTTATCTATAACTTTTGTTAGATTTTTTGAAAATATTTTACTTTCCAATGTTTGATTATCAACTCTTTTTACAACTACGTAGTTCATATCTGTTTCTGGCATAAATATATTTTCCATACCGTATTTTTCTATTACTCTATTAAGTAGTTGACTCAATGATTCATCTTTTGATATTTCATAAGACTCATCTCTATATACATTACCCAATAAAGTCACCCTATTTTCATAGAAATTAGAACTAGGTAAAATAGATATCACATCTCCATCTTTTAGTGGAATATTTTTTGAAAGACTTATATCAATAAATCTTTTTTTACCATCTTCACTTCTTTTTAGCTTTGCAGTTTTAATAGAATCACTTAAAAGTCCCCCTGAAAAATCAATAAGTTTGCTTAACTTCTCACCACTTTTAAGCTCATAAATAGCTGGTTTTTTAACTCCATTTAGTAACTTCACTAATTTATTTGCAACGGGTACATATACCACATCACCACTTCTTAAGTGAATATCACCTTTAGCTTTTCCACCTCTTAAAAGTGAATATAAATCAAAGTTTGAGATAGTTTTATCATCTCTTAAAACCTTAACATCTCTTACACTACCTATATCTGTAATTCCAGATGAGTATATTAAAGCATCTTTTACTTTTGATAGTGCAGGTAAGTTATATTGACCTGGATTTTTAGCTTCTCCTGTTACAGTTACTGTGATTGTTCTTAGCTCAGATATTGAAACAAATACTTCAGAGTTTGGATAAAATGCACCTAATTTACTAAGCAAAAAACTCTTTGCTTGCTGATACTCTTTATTTTCAAGTTGAAGCTTCCCAATTTTTGGTATATTTACACTACCATCCCTATCTATTGTCAAGTCATAGTCTATATTTTGTGAGCCATAAATAGAGACTTTCATAGTATCACCTTTTGATAATACATAATCATCAGGTGGAGTTATATATGATAAAGGTTCATTTGAAGTTTCATTAAAAAAGCTTAACCCAAATCTTTTAAGCTCCTTGGGACTTTTATCTTTTAAATCTATTTTATTCTCTTCTATTTTAGCAACTATCTTCTCTTTAGAGTTATAGAAGAAAGGATTATCACTTGTTTTATTCTCATCCTCTTTTTTCTTATCATCTTTGTTTTTATCATCTTCATAATTTTCTTTTTCTTTTTCATCTTCATTTAAATCATCACTTAAATCATCATTTGACTCTTCTTTTTGATTTGTTTGAGTTTTATTAGATAGATTTTTAAGAATCTCTATATCCTCTTTTTTTGTTGGTTTTTCTATACCATTTTTCTTTAAATACTCTTGCACCATTGGATTATTTAAATCAATTTCTTGGGAAAAAAGAAATGAAAAACTTAACAATACTAATAAAATTCCTCTTTTGAACATTATGAACCTTTAATTTTTTTTAAAATAATAACAGATTAAACTTGATTATTTGATAAACTATCTTAAAATTGACTCTATTTCTTTAATAGCCTCTTCATTTTTAAGTCTAAATTTAATCTCTATTCTTCTTGATTTGTCTTGGTCTTCTACGCCATTTTTGTTATAAATTGGGTCTAGATATGACCTTCCACTTGCCACAATTAAATCTCTTAGCAACTCTTTATTATTAAAATCAAGTTTTAATAAAAATGCCATTACAGAGTATGCTCTTTTTTGTGATAATTCCATATTATACAAAAAAGAACCTTTTGAATTTGTGTGACCCTCTACTATTATTTTATCTATATGCTTATTTATCTCTTTATTTTCTAAAATAGTATTCAAATAGTCATAAACAGCAACCTTTAAGTCCTCTTTTGAGTTTGGTTTTAAATCAAACTCTCCCTCATCAAAAAGAATATTTGAAGATAGTCTAATTGCTCCACTTTGAGAATCTATTTCAAACTTTTTTCCTAACTTCTGCTTTAATAAAGAGATTACTTTTATTTTTATACCTGTGAGGTTTTTTATCTCTTGCTTTGTTTGCTTTAACTGCTTTGTAGCTATGTTTTTTGCTTTGATACTATCTTCTAACTTAGTTGTTAAGTTATTATATCTATCTCTTAACTCATCTACTCTATCTTTAGTATTTTTCAACTCTTTATTCTTATTATCAATTTGAGCAAATAGCTCTTTTATTGTTTGGTTTTTATCTTTATTTACTCTATTTACTTTTGATATCTCTTCTTTTTTACTCTTTATATCTTCTTCTTTTGAAGCTATTATATTTTGAAGTACTACTATTTCTTGTTTTAATGCTTCATTTTGTTTATTTGTCTGTTCTAGTCTATTTTTTGCTTCTTCTATTCTTTTTTGCTTTTTATTTAACTTCTCTTTATTTTTCTCAAGTTCATTTTTGCTTTTTTCAAGTGCTATTTTCTCTTCTTTTAGATTTATCTCTAAAAGCTTTGATTCACTTTGCAAAAGTGAGTATTTAACTATAATTGCACCAATTAAGAGTATAAATACAAAAAGTAAACCAGCCATTAAATCCGCATATGATATCCAAAAGCTTGAGTTATTTTCATCTTTATTCATCATCACTCTTTTTATCATGGTTTATCAAATCTTTTCCTAGCTCTTTTAAGTCACTTGAAACAAGTTGAAAAGATGATAAAACAGTATATATTTCATTTTTTACGGCTTTTGAGTTGTTTACTTGCTCTTTATTTGTATTTAAAACTATTTCATGAAGCTCTTTAAAGTCTTCAATAATCTTTTTTTGTTTAGTTGTACTATTTTCAAAAAGCTCAATTAATCTTTCATAATTTCCCATCAGGTTATTTTGAATTACTTCATGCTCTTTATTTATATTCTCTATTGTTTGAAGCTTCTGTTTTGCTATATTATCTAATGTTTGTATATAGTTTGGAGTTATTACCTCATCTATTTTTTCCAATAAGTCCCTATTTTGATTCTTACTTTCCACTAAAGATATGAGCTTAATCTCCTCTTTATCCCATATTCTACTTTTGTAGTACTGTTTAGCTTCAATTATATATTTTTCTATTTTAGTAAGTCCCCTTTTTTCAAAAAATATCCACCAAATTGATAAAAAGATACCAAAAATTGAAGCATAAAAAGCAGTTGCTATTCCACTTAATAAAATAGTAATCTCACTTTCTAGTGCCTCTTTTGAACCAACTGAAAAATCAGGCATAGAAATAGCTATAGCGATAAAAGTCCCTAAAATACCAAGAGTTGGAAAAATAGATGCTGCTACACTTGCAAAATTATCATTTCTTATATCTTGTAGTTTTTCATTAAAAAAACTATCAATATTACCATATGATTTACTCACACCATTTATAGTTAGTTGATTTTCATTTAAATATATTTCAACCTTTTCATTTAGCTTATCAAAACCGTTATAGAAGTGACTAAATGCATACCATGCATTGTGTCTTATAAAGAAAAGAAAAATAAATAGAATAATAGAGATAATAATCAAAGAGTGAATCTCAATTTGTAATGACATTAGCTCAAAATACTTTATAGCAAAAAGTGAGATATAGAGTATTAAAGGTAGTGATAGTATCATAAGAAATCGTGGATATGGACTGATTTTCTCTTTTGAAATGTTAAGCATTAGTAAACTCCAAATTTAATTTTATTAGAGTTTACTATAATTTTATTAATAGATAAATATTTTAAACAAAATTTTTAAAATAAATCTATACTAGAAACCTGCTCCTCTTCAAACCTTACTAACTTATCTCTTCCTGTACTTTTAGCTTCATATAGTGCAATATCTGCATTTTTCATTACTGAGTTAAAGTTAGTTGAATCATCTGGGAACATAGATAAACCTATACTTACAGTTTTCTTAAGTTTTGAACCTGCATAAACATCAATCTCATTTTCTCTAACTTTTTGTCCGATTTTTTGGGCTACATTTATAGCATCTTGCTCATTTTTTATACCAACAAGAAGTACAACAAACTCTTCTCCACCATATCTTATAACTAAATCAGACTCTCTTATAGTTTCTACTAAAATTTGTGCTAACTCTTTTAGTACCTTATCTCCAATATCATGCCCATACTCATCATTTACAGCTTTAAAGTGATCCATATCTAGCATTAGAACCCCTATACTAAACTCCTCTCTTTTTGCTTGAGGAATAAGCTTTTTAGTATTCTCTTCTAAAAATTTCCTATTATATAAACCTGTAAGACCATCTCTAAATGCCGAATCTTTTAAAGCATTCATTAGTAGTTTTACTTCTAAAGATGGTGCTGCTTCATTTATATAACTTTTTATAAATGTTATTTGGGATTTTAGCTCTTCTAAACCCTCTTTTGTATCAAACACAAAGTTTATGATTAAGTTTATATTTTTGCTTATTGCTATATTTGTACAGTAATAGTATTTATCTTTTCTCTCAAAATATGGACAGGTACTATGAAAATCCATTGAAAAAACATCACTTTTTGTTCTAGCTGTTCTACATAAGTGAGGAGTCTCTAAAAGTGTATTTTTACAACAAAACATATCACCCTCTTCTACTACAGTAGTCATTTTCTCTTTTATCATATCAATTTCAACAAAAGTAAACTTATCTAACTTAAATTTATTTTTGAATACTTGAGCTAATCTATTATATATCTCTTCTCTTAGGTGATCTAGTTCTATCTCTTTTTTAAATTGATAGAGATTTGATAAGTTATCAATAATCTCACTTGATTTATTTAAAGGATTTTTATTTTGTTCATTTGTGTTATATCCTATGAACCCTTGCAGTTTCTTTTCAATATCATAAGCTGTATCTTTAAAGTTTTGCATTAGCTTATTATACTCATCTGTTAACTCTTTCATCTCAGGAGTTAATCCACTTGGTGTATCTATTCTTTTAAATTTACCAATTACCGCATCATTTATATTTGAACTAAATTTATCAAAAAGAGTAATATATGGTCTTAAGACTTTTCTTGATAAGTAGATTATTAAAAATATAGCAAATAAAACAACAAAAGTAATTATATAAAGTGACTCTATTCCTATTTGTTTTAAATCACTAATATCAAGTTGCAAAGAAATAGCACCTAAGGTATCACCAGCTGCTACATCATGACACTTAAGACAGTCTATATTATTTTGTGCAATAGCGTTGTAAGGAATAGTAACTCTAACTGAACTTGCTGTAAAGGTTTCATTTATTTCATACTGCATTTTTCCAGTTAAAAGTACACTTTTATCAAGTGCATCTTTTGGAAGTTTTGTTTTATCAACTTTGTTAAACTGTTTATTTACAGCCTCACCTCTTACAAGCCAAATTTCATCTACATTTTTCATATCTGATACAGACTCTATGAATGTATCTACTTGATGCATATTATTATTTACCATGTGAGAGGTTAAACCACTTCTTACAACTTCTGATATGGCTTGGGCATTATGAATTGCTGATTTAACACCAACATGACGTAAGTTATATAAGCTCAACACTGTAATTATAATAGCTAACATAGCAACCATTACAATAAATTGCAATATAATATTTTTGCGCAAAACTCAACCTTAAAATTATAATTTTCGATAATTGTACAACAGAGTATCTTAAAAAAGATAATTTTAAAAATAATATATTGAGAATCTTATATTTTGTGTTTTTTAAGATAAATATTATATAATGCAATATAATTAAGGATAAAAAATGTCAGAAATAAAAAATAGATTAAAAGAATTAGTACAAACAGCAATGATACCAGAGGTACAGTCATATATACATGACTTGAGCACAGATATAGCAAAAAATAAAAATCCACAAGATAATATGGAAGCTTTAAAAGAGATGGAGAGTTTTTTAGAAGAGTTAAAAAGCATATTGGCCATAATTGATGATGATGCAATACCAAATGATGAGTACGAAAGAATTTACAATAAAATTATGGAGAATATGAAAAAACACCAATGATAATTCTAAAGTTATTTATTATTTAGTTTATACTCTTTATAGTTTATCTTACTCATAAGCTGATTTATTCTAGAAACATGTTCATCTAGCTCTTTTGTTAGCTCTTTTATAGTCTTATTTTTTAGGTTTAAATCTTTTGAGAGTACACTTAAATCAACCACAGCTTCATCTCTACTTTTTCTTGCTCTTCTCTCATCTGTAACAATTTTCTTTATTTTTTCGCTTGCTTTTTTACTTGTATCTTTTAGTTTAGAATCAATCTCTTCTAACTCTTCTTCATAAAATTTAATTTGACTTTTAAACTTTCTTTCCCTTTCATCTTCTGTTTTTAAATCCACATCAATAGTTCTATAAAAAGATAATTTTCCTATTAGTTTATCAATTTTTTTCCTTGCTTGAAGATTTATATGTCTATTCTCTTGAAGATTTTTTGCTACTTTTTTCTTAAACTCTCTTTGTTCTAGTTCATCATCAGTTGCTAAAAAACTAACCCACATTAGTTCAGTTATTTTATTTGTTACCCTTGAAAAAACTGGTACTACTGTTAGATATACATAAAAGTCCTCTTTTTGCTTGGTCTTAAACCTTAATTTTGTTTCATATATTTTTCCATTATTAGTTGCTTCAAATATCTCTTCAAATACTATTTTATTTGTATTTTCATCTTTTAGTATCTCATAACTTTGATTTAAAAGTTCATCTTGTTTGTACTTTGAAGTTGATTCAAAATACTCATTTACAAAAGTTATTTTTCCTTTTGGGTCTGTTTTTATTACTAGTGCAACTTGATTTATAACTTCTATAATGTCTTCTAAATCTTTTTTATTTTGTTCCCTTAACTCTTTATGGTACTTATTTAAACATGCATTTTCAACACAAAATACCAAATCTTTTACATTTATAGGTTTTTGTAAGCAATCAGTTGCTTGATATTTTATAGCATCTAATAACAAAGAGCTTGTTATCTCTTCTGTTGTCATAATAACAGGTATATTATCATCAATTTCTCTTATTGACTCTAATAACTTTAAACCATCTTTGTCATCTAGTTTTTCATCACAAATTACTATATCTATTTGACTATCTTTTGCTTTATCTTCTTTGAATTTTGCTAAAGCTTCATGTGCTGTTTTAAAAGATATAACATTTCCAAACTGTTTTGCTAACATCAAAGTTAAGTGTTTTTTTTCTTGTTCATCATTTTCAATATATAGCACATCAAGTTTTTTTAAAAATTCATAATTAAACATACTTTACTCACTCTCCATTAACTGTTCAGTTCTATGCCTTAGTACATCCTCTAAGTCTTTTATTCTTACTCTTTTATCATCAATCTCTTCTTTTATTCTATAGATATACGCTTCTCTTACTTTTATCTCTTCTCTTACCCTGTCAGTTTTTTTATTAGCTTTATGGGCTGTATCAAGCATATCTGATGTCATAAGTGAGATTTTTTTTATCTTTTCATTTACACCAAAAGTTAGCTGCTCAAACCTTCTTTTGCTTGCTTTTAGTTTATTTTCTAGCTCTTGTAGCTTTTCATAAAGATGCTTATTATGCACCTTTTGTGTATAGAGTCTGTCCTCTAGTTTTTCATAGCCTTTATATGAGTATAGTTTTTCATTAAGTTCATTTATTCTTTTTTGGGCAGTTTGATATACTTTTTTTGTCTCTTGCAGATTATATAAAACTTTTCTTTTATAATCTCTTCTTTTATGCTCTTCTCTTGTAGTAATAAAGTTTACACTAATAAATTTAGTTAACTCACCACTTGTTTTATCTAAAACAGGTAATATTGTAGTATTTGCATAAAATACAGAACTATTTTTTGTAAGATATTTCATCTTTCCATTCCACTGGATTTTATTATTTATAGTTTCCCACTGTTCATTTAAAACTTTTTTAGGTAGTTCATAGTGATATATTGCATTATACTGATGACCTATAATCTCTTCATCTTTACAATTTATTACATCTTTTAAAAACTCATTGGCATATACGATATTTCCCTCTAAATCAAAAATAAAAACAACTGCAACTTTATTTATTATTTTTAAGTATTCAGCAACTTCATTTTGTTCATTTATAATTTCATCTTCTCTTTGTTTTACCTTACAAACCTCTTGTATCCTTAAAAGTAGATGTTCTAAATCCAAAGGCTTCATAAAGAAATCTGTGACATCTTGCTTTAGGGAGGTTAGAAGTATATCAATATCAGCTTGTTCTGTAAAAAATATAAAAGGTAGGTTTTCGCTTTCTTTTCTAACATCTACTAAAAAATCAATAGAGTTTTTATTTTCTATAAATGCTTCACAAATAATAACATCAATATATATCTTTTCTGAAAAAAACTCTTGTGCTTCTTGTATAGAACTAGCAACTAATACTTTATTGAATTTACTTTTTAATAAAGAGGTAACTTCATCTTTTAGTTGTTCATTATCCTCAACATACAGTATTGTTAATTTAGCTAAAAAATCATCATCTAACATCTTATATCTTTACCTTTATTATTTACATATCTTACTATAAATAGCCTAAGTTAGCTTTTAATTAGTACTGCTTTTGCTACAATATGAACCTCTTCTTGCTTATAAATCAAGTGATTAAAGTTGGGATTTATTGATATAAACTTTTTATTTTTATACTTTTTTATCCACATTTTATTTTCATAATATACTATATAAACTCCATTTTCTACTAACTTTTTATTTGATAAGTCAGCTACGATTACTGATTTATGATTAATTAAAGGCTGCATAGACTCACCGTCAACCATAAGTGCAAAAAGTGAGTTTAGATTGTAACTCTCTTTTATCAAAGAGGAGCAAACCTCTAAGTGTTTTGATTTATTATTATCAAATACATCTATATACTCTAATTTTATAGTTTCCATTGTATAATACTTTATGTTTGAATTTATT
>JBNJFB010000022.1:0-33606 GCA_051746405.1 Campylobacterota bacterium | reverse complement strand
ATTTGGTGAGAGAATGGCAAATGCCCAACATCATGAAGTAAACCTACTATTCTTATTGTTTGTAACGCTATACAATAAGCAGCCCTATGGGATTTTGACTTTGTTGGGATATTAAATTGGTATAATGCTTTATTATCAAAATACTCCATATCTTTTAAATCAAGCTTTAAATCATCATCTTTTATTATTTTTAAAATAGCATCTTTTAATTCATCTAAAAATGAGTTTTTAGTGCTTTTATTTGCATTTAAAAGGGAGTTTTTAAACATAAAAGATGCTAAATGCATTGTTCCTAATGAGTGAATAAATCTCTTAGTGGTAATTGATGGATAAGAGAAATATGCTAATGCATTTTGTGTTATAAACTGTAGTCTATTGACAGTTTTTGTTTGAAGTATTTTATCTTCAAGTTTTGTATACTCTATGTGACTGTAAATTGTGTCATTTATTAATCTATTATGTATTTTTTATTCCTTAATTACTATTCTTTTTTTCAAAAACTCTTTCACTAAACTGAGCAAACTTACCTCTTACAGCTTTATCTAACTCTATGGCAAATATTTTAAGCTCATCGTGCTTAACTTTTGTTTGTTTTAAAAGAGTTGTTAAGCCATTATTATATTTATTTAAATATAAATTATCAATTTGACGATTAGAACCAATTACAATTGACATACAAGACTCATCAAGTCTTGATAAAATAAGCTGAGTAGTCTTTTCTGAGCTATTTTGCCACTCATCCATTATTACAATAGCACCTGAAAGTGTTCTACCCCTTGCTTCACCTGGCCATAGTGTTTCAATACAATACTTTGATTGCATATCATTTATTTTTGATTCTATTGATTCTTGATTTTCTCTGTTTTCACTCTTTTTTAGCTGTTTTTTTGCAATGAACTCTAAAGTATCATGTAAAGCCATGTTATAGATTCTAAACTTCTCTTCATTTCCAGCTAAATAGCCAATATCTGCACCTTTATCAAGGGATTCTATTGAATTTCTAACATACACAATTTTATCATATAAACCTAAATCAATCAACCTCATAGCACTTGCAATTGACATAAGTGTTTTACCACTTCCTGCTTTTGCATCAATTACAAGTAAGTCGTACATATTTGATAGTATAGCCTTTGTAAAGAGTTTTTGCTTTAAGTTTACAGGTTTTATATTTAAGTTATTAAAGTCACTCTCTTTTAGTAATTCAAGTTTATTATTATAAACAATACCAAAAGTACTGTTTCCATCTTCACTTTTAAAGCTATATGAGAAGTTTTGAGGGTTATAATCCTTATCAATACTTAATATATCTTTATTCTCTAAGCTATTAAAGCTAGAAGAGTGAAGATTAATACTTTTTAAAAACTCAAAGTTAGGGACTGTGGACTTGTCTTCATGTAAGGTTTCTGTTTTTAAGCCTTTAAAAAGAGCAAATGTTCTAGCATAAACATCAAGGGATAAAAATATAGTTTGGTAACCTTTATAATACTCTCTTGCTAAGCTAGCAACTTCAATAATTCTTTTATCATTACTTTCACTAATATGTACTTGTTCAATTTTAGTATCATACTTATCTTTTGAGATTATATGTAAGCTTAAGTTGTCATTGTAAAACTTTACAATCTTATAACCTATTTTATAATCCACCTCTTTGATTTTCATTTTAGCTAATAATCTTGCAAACTCCCTTGAGTAAAAACCTAACTCATTTGTTAGTTTTTTCTTATCTTCAAGCTCCAATAGCACTGTTTCAGGAATCACTATCTTGTTTGTTTTATTATCAGAAATCTTATTTAGATTTTGAATATTTTGCAAAATTATATTTGTATCTAATATATATACTTTTTCTTTCATAAAAAAATCATAACAATTTTAAGTTACAAACCAATAACAAAACTTGTATATAATATATACTTTGGTACAATTTATGAAAATAATAAAATTGTAAGTTGGTTATAAGTGGCTAGAATAAAAAGAAACAATATTCAGTATCTTTTACGTACATCGTTAGATTTAGCAAATGAAGCTATATATCTTATTTCATACACAGGTAAAATAATGTTTGCTAATGGTACAGCTTGTAAAAGTTTAGGTTACTCAAGAAAAGAGATTATGCAACTTTATGTTTGGGATATTGATGTAAATAACAATAAAAACCTCTTTTTTGAAAAATTTAATGAGTTTCGAAAAAGTAAAGAGGTTTCAACTACAATAGAATCAGAACATATAAAAAAAGATAAATCAAAAATTCAAGTTAAAATAAGCTCCAGGGTTATTGATATAGATGGAAAAGATCATTTATTATCTTATGTATCAGATAATTCACAAAAAATAAAACAAGAAGAGAAGCTTAATTTGTATTTTGAGTTTATAAAAGAGTCTTCTGATATGGTTTTTTTAGTTGATTATGAAACCTACTTTATTGTCTTTGCAAACGAAAAAGTTATACAAACCCTTGGCTATACAAAAGAAGAGTTAGAAAATACAAAAATTTCAGATTTAAGAGAAGCAATACTAGAATCAAAGCCAACTTTTGAGGTATTCAAACAAATCAAAAAAACTAAAAACCTAATAACTTATGGAAAATATAAAACTAAAGGTGGTGGTTTTGTATATGTGGAGACCTCATTGATATTTAAAAATTATCAAGGAAAAGATTATATTATGGCTATTTCAAGGGATATTGGTGAAAGATTAGAAATAGAAAAACAGAAAAATGAACTCAATGAAAAATTAAAAAACTATAATAAAACTCTACAAGAAGAAGTATCAAAAATAAAAAAAGAGCTTTTAGATTATGAAGATATCATGCATAGGCAATCAAAAATGGCAGCTATGGGTGAGATGCTTGAGAATATTGCACATCAGTGGAGGCAGCCTTTATCTGTGATTTCAGTTTTATCTACTGGAATGAAACTGCAAAATGATACAGGAACTTTAGATAAAGAGAGTTTAAAAAATGGATTAAATGATATAAATACAAACTCACAATATCTTTCTAAAACAATTGATGATTTTAGTAGCTTTTTTAAGCCAAACTATAATAAAAGTAGTTTTTTTATAAGTGAAATTTTAGAGTATACTTTGGACTTAATAAGAACAAAGTTTAAATCTTACAATATCAAGCTAATACAAAATATAAATGACTTAGAAATCTATACTTTTAAAAATGAATTAATTCAAGTAATAGTAAATTTATTAAATAATGCAAGTGATGAACTTATAAAAAATATCTCTTTAAAAGAGAAGATTATCTTTATTGATATATATGGTGATGAAAAATATATCTATATTAAAGTATTAGATAATGCAGGTGGTATAGATGAAAAAATTAGAAATAGAATTTTTGAACCATATTTTACTACAAAACATAAGTCAAAAGGTACGGGAATAGGTCTTTATATGAGTGATGAAATAGTTCGAAAACATATGAAAGGTCAAATAGAGGTAGAAAATAGAAGTTTCACTTACAATGAAACAGACTTTTATGGAGCAAGCTTTAAAATAAAACTACCAATAGATAATAAAATATAAGTGAGTATTATATGATTTTAGGTCAATGTCCTTATTGCAATGGAGTTGTTGAGTCAAAAAATATAAATGTCAATGGCAAAAAAGTTAAACTTTATAGTTGCGAAAACTCAAGAAAAGAGTATGACGAGAGTGAACAGTATGTTTTTACAGCTGATTCAACTTGTAGATTTAGAGTCTATTCAAATGCCTTTAAAAGATGGAATAAAAGAAGTTTTAGCCAAAATGAGATGAAAAAACTCTTAAGGGAACAACAAACTATTGTAAGACTTCATGGGAAAAAAGGTAGTAGTGAGTACTTTAAGTATGTCATACCACATGAAGAGTATGGTGTGACAATTCTTTGGGATGAAGAAGTTACTGATTTTAGTGTTTAATAAGAATACCTAATCTTTGATTTGATTTAAAATACTATTTAAAAATGTAACATCTTTATGAACTCCTAAATAGTACTTTAGTTTACCTGTTTGTTTATCAAAAATAGGACTTATGGTCACTTCATTGTAGATTAGTTTATTTTGTTTTGAGTAGTTTCTTATACTAACTGTTACTGTATCTTTTTTTTGAACTGCTTCTTTTAAAACATATAAATCAATTTGCTCATTGTCTTCTTTGTGAAGAAAGCGACAGTTTTTTCCATAAACTTCTTCAAAGGTATATCCAAAAATATCTGTAAATGCACTATTTGTATAAATAATTGGATTATCATCCTTATTAGGGTTTGTTATTACAATTGCATTTTTAGATTGGTCTAAAAACTCCAGTAGATACTCTTTGAAATCATTATCTGGATATGATATCTGTTTTTGAAGTACATAGTATCCCCCGTAAAGATTCTTTATATTTAACATAGGTAGTGTTTTTCTAGTTTTTGATATGAGGTTTCTAATACTTTTACTGTTAAACTCTTTGTTTAAATCATCCCATATTTCATAATATATATTTATATTAAGTAGTGGTCTATTGATATTTTTTGCAAAAATTGATATTAATTTTATTTGAGATTTTGTAAGTTTGATATCTTTTTGGTTTACAAAAACTTTTTTAAACTCTTTATTATAATAACAGTCTGTTCCAAGTTGTATTATACTCTTATTTGACATATTTATGTTCCTAGACTATTCATTATAAACTCTTTTATCTTCTTGACGTGCCATTTGTAGCTTTAACTCAGATGCTCTTAACATCTGTGAGAAGTTTTGAAATAGTTCTTTATCAAACTTTACTACTGATATAAATGCTTGAATAAAGATATTTGCTTTATCTATAATAAACTCTTTACTTATAATATCTTCTAATATATTGTTTGCTACTATATTTATATCTAAATCATTATCATAAATAATCATTGCAAACTCATAGCAAGATATCCTTGATAAAATAGCACTTTTTTGTGGTACTTGAAGCTCTATTCTGTTTTTTATACTTATTATTATAAAATCACACACTTCATTTCCATAATGATTTTTTATCTCTTCAAGATTACTTATATCAAGTAGTAAAACTGAAAAACTCTCTTGTGTCTTTAAACTTCTATCAAACTGCAATATACCAAACTCTTTAAAATATCTTAGATTATATAGTAGCGTTAAAGGGTCTGTTACAGCTTGTATTTTAAGTCTTTCATTTAGATTTACAAGCTCTTTTTGCTGTATTTGATGTGAAACTATTTTGCTTAAACTATCATATATCTCATACTCATAAGAGTGAAGACTCTTTTTTTCTAAATAACAAGCAAGAACTAAGCCCCATAATCGGCTATCTACAATAATTGATAAAGACATTGTGTATCTATTTTCTAAAGTACCACATGATATAAACCTAACTCTATTTTCTAAAAAAAGTTGTTTTTCCTTTGATAAGGTGCTACTTTTAAAAATATGATTTTCCATAAAATCTTCATTTGTTTTATCTTTGCAGTTTATATCACTACTTTGTTGTGCAATAATATTACCATCATAATTTTCATCAAACTTATAAAGCATAACCATATTCACTTCACTTATTTGTTTAATATTATTGATTATATTTTGATTTATAGTATCCATTGAGTCTATTATGCTATATTCAGATATTATCTTATCAATATACTTTTTATACTTTTGCTTAAACCTATTTTTATTCATTAAAGTTATCACCTATTTTTAAAATAGCTCAATCCTTTATTTTTATTAAATTAAACTATATTCTATCTAAAAAGTGTCCTTAAAGTGTCACTATTTTTATAACTTCAACAAAGAGACAATTTCATTTAACTCAAGTGGCTTGCTATGATAGAACCCTTGGGATAAATCACACTCGTACTCTTTTACTAATTCAAAGTGCTCTTTACTGCAAATACCCTCTGCTTGAACACTCATATCAAATATTTTAGCATAATATATAATTGACTTTGTCAAAAGTTGGTCTTTTTTATTATTTATAATATTTTTTATAAATAGTTGATCTATTTTAAGTTTAGATACTTCAAAATCTCTTAAATATGCTATATTTGAATAGCCTGTACCAAAATCATCTAGTGCTACACTAATTCCCATATTTTTTAAATTTTGTATTGCTAGTTGAGCTTTTTGCTTATCATGAATAAGTTGATCCTCTACAATCTCAACTTCTAATTGATTAGCTTTGATATTATACTTTTTTAACTTTGAAGCAATTTTTGAACAAAACAGTTCATCATAAAACTGCTCTTTTGTAATATTTATTGCATAAACCATATCACTATGCCCTACTTGTTTATTTATATAATTAAACTCTTTAAATACCATTTCATAAAAATATTCAGTAAACTTATGTTGCAAATCTTTTTGTAAAAGTATAGATAAAAATTTATCAGGACTAAGGTAGCCTTTTTTTGGATGATTCCACCTTACTAATGCTTCAAGACCAACTATTTTATTACTCTTAAAATCTACAATAGGCTGATAAAAAAAGCATATTTCACCTTTTTGTAATGCTGTTTGAAGCTCCTCTTTTAAACATACTAGTGAGGATATTTTTTCAAACATCTCTTCACTAAATATCTCTGTGCCAGTTCTTCCATTGTTTTTTACTTCATACATTGCTATATCTGCATTTTGTAGAAGTTTCTTTTCATCTTCTCCATGCTCTGGATATAGAGCTATTCCTATTGATAGAGTCATCTCAAATATATGATTATCTATCTCTATTTTTTCGCCAACTCTTTTTTGAAGCTTTTGAGCAAATATATTTATGCTTTTATTATCTTTAATTTTATCAAGAATTACCACAAACTCATCTCCACCTAGTCTGGCTAAAAAGTCATCTTCTCTTATGCTATTTGAAAGTCTTTTGGATACTATTTGAAGCATTTTATCACCTGTGCTGTGTCCATAAGTATCATTTACATCTTTAAATTTATCTAAATCTATAAATAGAAGTGCTAGTTTATCTTCATTCTCTTGGGCTTTTTTTAAATATGTTTGAAACTGTTTATAGAAATAAGACCTATTAGGAAGTTTTGTAAGTGAGTCATAGTTTGCATAATAATATACTTTTTTATCCGCTTCTTTTAAGCTTGAAAGGTCTGTAAATAAAGCTAAATAGTAGTAACTATCATTAAAGATATTATAACTTTTAGTTATGGATAAAAGCTGAGGATATATCTGTCCATTTTTTCTTTTATTCCATATCTCACCTTTAAAAAATTTATTAACACGAATATCTTTCCACATTTTTTCATAAAAACAGTTATCATGAATATTTGATTTTAAGATATTGGGTTTTTTACCTATTACATCATCCCTTAAGTATCCTGTGATTTTTGTAAAAGAGTCATTTACTGATTCTATAACACCTTTACTATCAGTTATCATAACTCCCTCTGAGGTATTTTCAAAAAATAGATTTTTTAACTCTAGATTTAATTGTTTGTGTTTTTTTTCAGATATATTTGTTAATATATGAATCAAATAGTTATCACTAGAGAAGAAAAAAAGTGACTCACACCAGTTTTTTGGTGAAGTTTCATACTCTATTTGATAGCTTGAACTAATAAAAAGTTTTGATTTTATATAATTAAAAGTATATTTTTCAGAGTAAAAATCATCAAAATATAGATTTTTATCTGTTATATCAAGTTGAAAATATTTTTGATAGCTTTCATTTGCATAAAAAACTTTTCCTGTATTATCAAAAATTCCAACATCTGATGGATAATGATCAATAATATCAATAAGAACATCAGCTTTTTGGGTTACAATTGAGAGTTGATACTTTTTTTGCAACTGCTTATCTAAAAAACTTAATAACTTTGCAGGTGCATATGGTTTTTGAATAAAGAAATTAATATCTTCAAGATTTGTCAACTTTTGCATGGCATAGATATCAAAAGGTGCTATAACAATTAGTAGTTTTTTTGATACTTCTATATCTTGTAAATAAAAAAGTATATCTTGTAGTGTCTGTATTATCTCCATATCAATAACAAATAAATCATATTTTTCATAATTATTTAAAGATAAATCTTCAAAGGTTAGCACTTGTTCAAAAACAACTTTACCATACTCTTGTAACATAGCTTCATAGGAGTTTTTAACTATTTTTTTATTACTTATAACTAAAATATTTTTAAAATTCATTTTTTTATTTTACCCTCAACTGTACTTGACAATCTTTATTGAAGTATCTTTTTTGCATTTTTGAAAATAACTCTTGTGAACACTCTATTCCAATAAGTTCAAATACCAACTGTTCAGTTCTATTTTCAATAAAAAAGTTAATTTTTAGCTCCTTATTGGATACTAATTTTCTAGATTTTTCATAGATTTTTAGCATAAAGTCAACAAAAAATGTTGAAAAACTTCTTGGGCTACATACAATAGAGCTATTATGTTCAAGATACTCATTTAAAGTAATATTTTGTTGATTAAAAATTGGACGAAGAATTTTTATAAATCTACTTGCTAAGGTAATCAAATTAGCTTTTTGAGAAGTGAATAGTTCTGTGTAAAAATTTATATTACTATTTATAATCTGATTAACTTCATCAATCGTAGTATCAATATCTTTTTGAATATTTTGTATTTGTTTAGGACTATTTGAGGTTATTGTTAAAGAGTTAGTTAGAAGTGATAAGTCACTCATATAACTTTTTAAACTCTTAGAAATATCTACCATAGCTAAAGCTACCACATCATACTCTTCATAGAGTTCAAAATCATCATTCTGAGTTTTAATATCACTATTTTCTATTAAAATCTCACTACTATATTTTTGAGTTATACTAAAAACAGCAGCTAAAAATCTACCATCTTTATCCAAAAGAGGTACACCACTTACTTTAATCATTACCTTAGAACCATTGCTTTTAAGTAGTACTTGATCAACCTTATAAATAGGCTCTAATGTTTTTTGAATAAGCTCAAAAGGCATACTATTTTTTATTCTTTCATGGGTTGAGTTATCTATGTTTTCTACATTTGCATCACACTCAAAAAGGTTTTGAATATTTTTATTTATTAAGATAACTTTTCCATCTTCATCAATTGAGACTATTCCTATAGGGACAGTTTGAACAATTGTCTCTGTAAGCTCTTTTTGCTTAGTCATTATATCTTGATGAGATTGAAGCTTTTGTGTTAGCTCTTCTAATTTATTAGACTTATTCTCCTTATCATCATATAATATTTTTAGTTCACTATAAGCTGTTTGAAGCTCCTCATTTGTACTTTGTAACTCTTCATTTGTAGTTTCAAGCTCTTCATTAGAACTTTGTAACTCTTCGTTTGATGAGCTTAATTCTTCATTTAGACTTTGCATCTCTTCATAACTTGTCTCTAACTCTTCAATAACACTTTGAAGATGATTTTTTGTTCTACTAAGCTCTTGGCGTAAATTTGAAACAAGTTTATCATCTGAAGTACTCTTTTGTAAATCTTGTGAGGTACTATATAAAATCTCTGCTTGAGTATGAAAAAACAGTGCATACACAAACTCACTACTTTGTTTTATTTGTTGTGGTACAACAGTTATTTGTACATATTTCTCAATACTATCTAAAACTCTTACAACTATTGTAGGAGTTGCTTTTATAGTTTTTGTTTTTTTCACTTCACCTAAAACACTTCTTAATTCTAGTGATAGTGTATCATGAATAGTTTTATAGATATTATTACTTACTTTCCCCTCACTATGCTGCAAAAATGGATTTTTACCTTTGATATAGATAATTTCATCTGAACTATTTATAATAACACACTCTTTAAATACATACTCCATCATAGCATTTGATAAACTCTCTTGCAGTATATCTTCCTCTTTTTTAATCTCTTTTTTTATTGGTTTATCATAGTTTTTATAGGTTAAGTCATTTGTATAAAGTCTTGGTGCTTTTTTTATACCTGTATATTGGGCTTTAAATATCTTATTTTTTTTATCAAGGGGAACAAAAAGGTCCATATTATTTCCAATTGATTCTGATTTTCCTAAAAGTAAAGTTGCATTTTTATTTAATGCATAGTGTACAATTGGAAAAAATCTATCTTGAAGTGTTTGATTAAAATATATAAGCATATTCCTACAGCTAATAAAATCCATTTTTAAAAATGGTGCATCACTAATAATATTATGCTTTGAAAATATTACAAGCTCACGAAGTGATTTTTTCACATGGTACTGATTTTGATGTATATTAAAATACTTCTTTTTATATTCACTATTAACACCTACTAAACTTGTTTCTGCATAAACACCACTTCTAGCTATTGCTAACGCATCTTCATCAATATCAGTTGCAAAAATTTTTATTTTGTACTCATCAATTCTTTCTTTTAATATTTCTAAAACTACAATAGCTAAAGAGTATGCTTCTTCACCTGTTGAACATCCTATACACCAAAATCTAATCTCTTTATGGGACTCTTTTTGCTCTAGAATCTGCTTGACTTTATCTTTTATATCTTCAAAAACCTCCTTATCTCTAAAGAACTCTGTTACACCTATTAATATATCACTATATAAGTTTTCATACTCACTATCATCTATTTTTAAAAACTGTACATAATCACTAAGTGTTGTTATTTTTAAAGTGGCAAGTCTTCTTTCTATTCTTCTTAATACTGTACTTTTTTTATATTGGGAAAAATCAACACTCTTTTTTTCATACAATATACTAAAGAGTTGATTTTGTAAGCTTTTATCCTCTTGGTCGCTTACATTAATATCAATACTATTTGAAATTCGTTCAAGCTCTAAACCCATATTTTCAATAGGCACTACTAAATCAACTTTTCCTGTATTTATAGCAGATATGGGCATACCATCATATTTTGCTGTTGAGGGTGCTTGAGCTATTGTAATACCACCATTATCTTTAATAGAACGAATTCCAAAAGCACCATCACTTCCAGTTCCTGATAGTATCACCCCAACACAACGCTTTTTATAAGTTTGTGCTAGTGAATTAAAAAAATAGTTTACTGATGGTTTTGGTCCTAAAGTTTGTTCGATATTTGTCAAAAAAATCTTTGACTTTGAGACATAAACATCTTTATTTTCAGGAGTAATATAAATAGTATTTGGTTTAATAGTTGTATCATTTTTTGCTTCAACAACAGGTATATTTGTTGTTCTTGCAAGTAAGTCAACCATCATACTTTTATGGGTCGGGCTTAAATGTTGTGCAATAATAAAAGCATATTTTTTCATATCTGTAGTATTTGTAAGTAAAACTTGTAAAGCTTCAAGTCCACCTGCTGAAGAGCCAACTCCAACAACAATAAAATTCTTTGAGTCCATTAATAACCTTTGTAAACTTAAAAAGATTTATAATGTTATCAAAAAAGTGTCCTTAAAGTGTCTTCAAGATATAGCCTAAATTAATTAAAAAACTCTATTGCATTTTTCCCTTGTTTTTTTGCTGCATACATAGCTGTATCAGCTTGCTTTATTATCTGTTTTGGATTTATTGAAGCGTCTTTAAATAGTGTAACACCAATACTTGGAGTTGACATATTTTTATTCCCATCTATCTGTTTTATATCATTTAGTGAAGTTTTAACTTTACTTGCTAAAACTTCTAAATTCTGCTTAGCCTCTTTTGAATCACTTCCAATACAGTCAATTAATACAATAAACTCATCCCCACCAATACGTGCTATTGTATCTTCATCTCTTACTGTCTCTTTTAGTTTTTGAGCTACTTGAAATAGAAGTTTATCACCTATATCATGACCTAATGTATCGTTCATTATTTTAAAGTTATCTAAATCAATAAATATTAGTCCACCTACTACATTGTGTCTAACTGTCTTTGTAATTGCGTGTTCTAATCTATCAAGTAATAATAGTCTATTTGGTAAACCTGTTAAGTTATCATGTGTTGCTTGATACTCAAGAACTTTTTGTCTATCAACTTGCTCACTTATATCTATATACTGTCCTAAGTAGTGTGTTGTATTTCCATCACTATCTTTTATAGCCGTTATAGTTGCTCTTAGTGGTATTTTCTGTTTATTTTTCTTGGTATTATAGATTTCACCACTCCACGCACCATCTCTTAAAAGTATATTCCACATATTTTCATAAAACTTTTTATCCTGATGCTTTGATTTAAACATACTAGGTCGTCTTCCTATAACCTCTTTTTTACTATATCCCATTACCTTACAAAAAGCATTATTTGCATTTATTATAAAAGAGTTATCATCAGTTATAATCATTGGTTCATTTGATTCAAAAGCATAAGATGCAAGCTTTAATTCACTCTCTTGCTCTTTTCTATTCTTCTCATAATCAATTTTTTCCAAAGCATGAGTCATGTCATTTATCATCTTTTCAAACAGTATCTCAATCTCTTCATCAAAAAAATTGCTCTCATTTGAGTATAATACTAAAACTGAAATAATTTTTTCAAACTTTTTAATAGGAAAAGCTGCTGCTGATTTTATATTGAACTCTTGGGCAATATCTGAAATAAATGAACTTTGATCCTCATCATAATCATAGACAATTATATTATCTTTTTTTTCTAAAACTTTACTAACTAAATTTGCCCTATAGTTTTCACTTTTAAATCTCTTATCTAAAATATTCTTTAACTCGCCCTCTTGTGAGATAAGAGTATGGTTTTCATTATCTTTTATTTTATAAATAAAGGCATAAGACATTTTATGGTTTTGTGATATCAACTTACAAATTTTACTAAATAGTATTTTTTCATCATCAATTTTTAGTAAAAACTTATTTGTTCTATTTAAAAGCTTATATACCTCTTGCTGTTTTTTTATCTTTACAAAACTTTTTTGTTCATTTAAGATAATACTTCTTAAAACAAATAACAAACTAATTAAAGTAGCAAATGATACTAAAAGAAAAGTCAAACTAAGTGTTTGAGCTATATATGCATCCTCTTGCATCTGTTTTGCATATTTATCAATTTCTAAAAATAAAAAATCATAAATCTCATCTAAGGCTTTATCTTTTTTAGATGATAAGCTCCACCACTTTTCAAATGTTATTTTAGGGTATTGTTGATTTTTTATTTGATTTTCTACACTTTTAATCTCATTTATCAAACTATGTGGTAGTTTATGCTTATATTTATTGATTTCATTTAGATTGGCTTTTAATAGAAACTGGTCTTTATTTATCTGTTCTAATACATCTGTTTTCTCAAGCTGTTTTATGAGATTCATACTTATATTTGAAGATAAAATGGCTTTTGATACTAACATCTTTTTTATAGATGCATTCTCTTTTTGTACTAAAATATTAATCAAATAAGAGAATTTATTATTAAATCTAGTTGCAGACTCAATTGGTTTTATATCATATAAAGTACTTATTAAACTCTCAATTGCTAAATTATAATCATCAAAAAAATCAAACTTATGTTTTTTACTTTTATTTAATATTTTTTCTCTTAAGCTTTTTATTTTATAAAAGCTATCTTGTACTTGCTTTATTGATTTATCTATATGAGTTTTTAAATCTAATTTTAAATTGATGTTTAAATACTGCTCATACTGCTTATTTGTTTGTGCTATTTGAGTTTGTAGCCTATTTTTTGAAACTCTATTTTGGTCATAAACTAGTGCTAAACTTCGCTCTTTTTGTAATGAACTTATGAAATCTTGTGTTGTACTTGTATATTTTAAATTTTTTTGAACATTTGTAACTTCACTTAATGTCTTTATCTTATCATAAACTAATACAGTACTAAAGTACAACATTCCTATTGCAGGAAGTGTAAATACAAGTATTATTTTGAGAAAAAGTGTATTTTTAAGTAAAAAAAATTTTATAAGTCTGTTTAGCATCTATCTTTCCCTTTAATACTCTATTATAATTCAAATTCCCTAAAATTCAAATTATAAGTTATATTAATGTAAAATATGAATGGTTATTTATCACTTTATGAATATTCTAAAAAATTTCTTTTTAATTCTATTGTTTTTAAGACCATTATAAGCATCGTCTAAAACCTTTTTTTTAACTGCTACATAAGTACAAAAATCATAAGAGGTTATTTTTCCTATGTCATTTTTATCAAGTTTTAAACCTGCTGTTAATGCACCTAATATATCCCCTGCTCTTAACTTCTGTTTTTTTCCACCATTTATAAATAATACTCTATATTCACTATCTATTTCAAAGCTATCATTTGATTTTATATCACTTAGTTTTTTAAACTCTATATCCTCAAACTCTTCTTTTATATCTTTTACTTTTTGCAAATCCCTACTTTCATAAAATGATACTGCAACCCCACCTTTTCCTGCTCTTGCAGTTCTTCCTATTCTATGAGTGTGTACTTTTTCATCATTAGCTAAGTCATAGTTTATAACCAAGTCAATATCATCTATATGCAAACCTCTTGATGCCACATCTGTTGCTATTAGTATTGGATATGATTTACTTGAAAAAAGAGTAATAATCTCATCCCTTTGTTTTTGTTCCAAGTCTGAATGTAGAGTTAAAACATCAAGTCCACTATCAAATAAATCATCTGCAAGCTCTTCACAAGTTATTTTCATATTACAAAATATCAAAATAGAACTTGCTTCCTTTTGTTTTATAATTGATGAGATAAATGAAGTTTTATCTCTGTTTTCAATATCATAAAACTCCTGCTTTATCTTTGCTTTTTGTTCATTTTGAACCTCTATTTGTATTGGATTATTTAGGGTAAAAGAGGCTAGTTGTTTAATATTATCTTCATAAGTTGCAGAAAAAAGCATAGATTGTCTACTTTTTGGTAAGTTTTCAATTATTTTTGAGATATCTTCAAAAAATCCCATATCAAGCATTTTATCAGCTTCATCTAAAACAAATGTATTTAGGTTCTCAAATGATATATTATCTTCATTTATATGTTGTAAAACTCTTCCTGGAGTAGCTACGATTATATGTGCTCCATGATAAAGTGATGCAGCTTGTGGTTTAAAAGGTACACCACCTGTTAGGGTTAAAACTTTTACATTATGAATGTGTCTTGAGATTTTTCTAATCTCTTGTGCAATTTGATTTGCCAACTCTCTTGTTGGAGCTAAAACTAAACTTTGAATTCTAAACTTTTTTACTTCAAGTTTGTTTACAATAGGTATTGCAAAAGATACGGTTTTACCTGAACCTGTTTTTGCTTTTGCGATTATATCTTTGTTTTTTAGACTATATGGAAGTGAAAGCTCTTGAATTTCAGTCATTTTTTTATAATTTAGTGTCTCTAAATTGCTTAGAAACTCTTTATTTAGATTTAGTGTGTTAAAAGTAGAGATTTTTATGCCTTTTTAACTATATTATAGCATAAATTAAAGATATAGTAACTTTTGTACTATATCTTTTTAAAATAGTATGAAACTCCTATTAATATAGTAGCTACTACAGCTAATCCTATATATTTAAACTCATCAGCTGCACTTAAGACAACTTCACCTGCTGCATAAGATGCATATCCCACTACAACAGCCCAAAGTGCAGTTGCAAAAATATTAAAAATAGAGAACTTCACTCCTGAGTATTTTGTAAGTCCCATTACAAGTGGTATTAGAGTTTTTATTCCGTAAATATACTTTTGGAAAAAAACCACAAAAGAGCCATATTTTCTCATCATCAAATGGGCCATTGCTATCTTTCTTCCATACTTTTTCATCATATCTTTTGCATAAGATTTATTTTTTCTAGCTAAGAAAAACAAAAACTGATCCCCTAAGAAGTTAGAAACTCCAGCTACTAAAATAGATATGTAGATATTTAAATCACCCGCATAAGATAAAATACCAGCGATTACTAAACCAACAAAACCTCCACCAAAAGAGTAAGCAAATAGGGCTATATAACCCCAGTCTCTAATCAAATCTTCCATTTATACCTCTATTTTAAAAAACTCACAAGCTTCACTTGCATCTTCATCATCTAAATCAATACTACCCTCTTCTATTGCTTGTTTTGCTACTTTTACAATATACGAAGAGACCTCTTGTCTTACTTTTTGTATATCATCTACAACTGCAAAACCATTAAATTGAACATCATTTTCATAACAAAGTAAAACTCCACTACAACTATTTTCAATATGCTGTGTAATTTCTCTATATGAAATATCCAATGCACTAGCATGCCAACCATACTCTTCTAAAACCTCATCTTCAAACAGTTCAACTCCATCACTTTGATGGTCAAAGTAAAGCATAGTTGTTTTATTTAATTCAATAATATTTTGCCAGTTTGATAGGGGTTTTAATATTGCTTTCATACCTACAAGCTGTGGTTTATATTGAGCAAATACCTTTAAAACAATATCTTTAAAATCATTTTTATCAAAATCAATCTCATTTAGATTCTCATTTTTAAAAATTAAGACTCTATTTTTTATATCATCTTTTTTATCTATTAAGTCTCCTTGCAAATCTATTGCTAAAAAACCACTATTTATCTTTTGACTTAACTTTTGTATATCTATTTGTATATCTATATTTTTTATATTTATTTTTTCCATATTTTTTCCTAATCTAGGTTTTTTGGATTCTATCCAAAAGAGTATTAAATACTATAAAACTTTTCATAAAACTTTTTTGTTAGCTTTTGTGCTTCTTGTAAACTTATAGCTTTAAATGAAACTTTAGTATTTGGTTTTGCTTGAGCCAATTTAAAACAATCAACTCCTAAAACAGCTCCTATTTTTGGATATCCTCCAATTGTTTGTCTATCTTTTAGTAGTATTATTGGTTGTCCATCACTTGGTATTTGAATAGCTCCAAAACTAATACCTTCTGATACTATTTCTTCAATATCACACCTTATTGGCTCACCTTTTAATTTACACCCCATTCTATTAAACTCATTTGTAACTTCATAAGTTGAGTTAAAAAATCTCTTTTTTTGCTCCTTTGAGAAATAGTTATCTTGATAACAAAGCACTACTCTTAACTCTAAACTCTCTTTATATCTTGGTATTAACTCTTTTTTAAATCTTGCATTATGTGGTGAAGTATAACTATCATATGGCAAAATTTGATTCTTTTTTAGTTTACTTCCATCTAATCCACCTAAAGACTCTTTTATAGTTGTAGCATTGCTTTTAAACTCTTTTTTGATATTAAAACCATCTTTAATAGCTAAATATACCCTAACCCCATTAGTTATTTTTCCAATTTTTAGTATGTCATCTTTTTTTATACTATATGTTTGCCATATGTTTTTTTTAATATCATTTATAAAAAAATCACATTTTGCACCTGTTATAGCTATTTTTGTAGGTTTTAAAGCTTTTAGTATGACATTTGAAAAAGCTATTTCTATTATGTTTGTATCTAAACTGTTATTTAAAAGTAAGTTTGCACTTAAGTATGCGTACTCATCCATAACACCTGAGTTTGTAACCCCTATATTTGTAAATCCAAACCTACCCCTATCTTGAATAGTAGCAAAAATCGGTTCATTTAAAATCTTAAAACTCATATTTTGCCACCTTGTTTTAAAAACTCTTTTTTTGTTATGGGATTAAACTTTACTTTATCTCCCACTTTTAAACAAGATAGAGTCTCTAAACTTTTATCAAAAAACTCAAAAGCAGTTCGTCCTATTATATTCCAACCTCCAGGGCTTTGCTTTGGATATACTGCTGTTTGAGTATTTGCAATAGCAACGCAGCCTTTTGGTATTAGCTTTCTTGGGGTACTTAATCTTGGCATTGCAATTTTGCTATGAACACTTCCTAAGTAAGCAAAACCTGGTAAAAAACCTATGGCATAAACATCATAAGTTTTTTGTGAATGAAGCTGTATAATATCACTTACAGATAAATCTGTTTTTTTTGAGATATTATTTAAATCAAATCCAACATCAACTCCATAATAGACGTCAACTTCTACTATTTTATCTTGAATATTTTCTTGTATTTTTGTATTTACACAATCTTGTATCAAGGTTTTCATATCATCAAAGCTATACTTAAAAATATCATATGTAATAAATATGGATGTATAAGAGGGAATAATCTCAATAATTGCTTTATCATCTAAGCTATTAATACACGTATAAGCTTCTTTTACTTTTTTTGCACTAGCTTTTGAAATTGTGTCTGAAAAATATACTATTATTGAGTCAACTGATGCAACTTTTATGTGCATATTAGTATAAAGCCTTTTTTAGTAACTTAATAAACTCTAAAGCCTTTTCATTATCTCCATGAACACAGATTGTATCAACTGACATAAAAAGTTTTTTTCCTGTAATACTATATAAAAAACCATTATACTTCAAGCTTCCTATTCTTTCAGCTATATCTAACTCATCATATATTATTGAACCTTTTCTTGTACGTGATACAAGTGTACCATCATCGTTATAGTTTCTATCAGCAAAAACTTCATATATTACATTTATTCCATATAGAAGTGCTGTATATTTATAGGCTTCATTTTTTGGACCAGATAGAATCATAATCTTTATATTTTTATCGAAAGATGCTATTGCACTAACTATTGCTTTATAAATATTTTCATCTCTCATCATATCATTGTATAAAGCACCATGGGGTTTTACATAAGAGATTGCAGTTTTATTCGCTTTACAAAAAGCATGTAGTGCTCCTAATTGGTATAGTACAATTGACTTTATCTCTTCTAATGAACACTGCATTGTTCTTCTACCAAATCCAACTAAATCTTGATAAGCAGGATGTGCTCCTATTGATACACTATTTTCCTTTGCTAGTTTAACTGACTTATTCATAGTTACAGCATCACTAGCATGAAATCCACATGCTAAGTTTGCCATATCAATATATGGCATTAACTCCTCATCAAATCCCATTTTCCAAACACCAAAACTCTCGCCCATATCACAGTTTAACTTTATAGCCATATATTAACCTTGTATAAAATTCTTTAATCACTTAATGTAAAGTATGAATAAATAGCATTTTCTCTAACAATGCTAAAGTTTCCTTTTAAAGTAACCATTTGTGCTTTGTCATATTTGTATTCATAAGAGAAATCAAACTGCTCTAATAACCTTGCAAATAAGTCACCTGATGTATCTACTATAAATACATCTTTATTTATTTCATAAATATAAATAAAATTTAATATATATTTTTTATCAACTTCATATACAATAAAATCAAAACCATCAAACTCATGCTTTTCTAAAATACTCATATATTTTATATTCTCTTTATTTTTTAGTAAAGTTATATATAAAGAGCTTGGTAAACCATTCCATGTGACATCACTATCAATATTTACATACTCTACTAATAGATGTTTATTTACTATTGTATAAGCTTCTAATATATAAGAGTCATGCCTTGTATTGGTTTCAAAATTATCTAAGGGGTATGCAAAAACCGTTTCTAAATCTACTTTAAATCTAAGTTCATTTTCATCAAAACTAAAAAGTGGCCTTGATAGCTTAATAAATTTTTTAAAGAAACCTTTAATTAACCTAGTAAATGCACCCATTATATAACCTTATTTTTTAACTCTTAATCTATTGATACTGTCACTTAGTAATAGTATATTCATATCACCCATTCTAAGTTTCTTTTATTATAAAATAAAGTTTATTAAACTACATAAACTTTTTTCTAATATTATGTTTGTTTTGTTACAATAACATTACAATATTAAAATTTTAATGGATAAATATGAATATAGAAAAACACTTTCAAAAAGAGACTATTACAAAAAATATAGCAAAGTATGAGTTGTATTATCAGATTTCACTTGGTAGATTATGTTCAAATACAAATAAAAAAGTAGATGATGAGAATATTGAACTGCAATACGCACTTGGGTCAATTTATGAATTATTAAAAGATATATCAACACTAGATAATTTTGATGAGATATTTGAAGATGAACTAAGAAAACAAAGTGCCATGGATGCACTACAACACTTCGCAAACTCACATCTTGAGTCTGTAAAAAGTGAGACAATAGAGATAGAAACAACTGTAAATGACATAAATGACAATAAGTTTTTTAATTCAGCTATGATTGAAATATATGAAAAAAATAGAAAAAATCAAATACAGAAATGGTCATCAATAATAACAGATGATTTATCAGATGCGATATTAAGCTCACTTAAACAGTTAGAAAACTCAAACTAAAGGCAACCAAAAGGTTACTAAAATGAGGCTGTGTTAAACTTCTCTTTGTCTTTAGTAACCTCTGCGTTTAAAACTATATCTATAATAGTTTCATCTTTATTGCTTGCAAACTTCTCAATTATCTTATCACAAACACTCATAAGCTCTTTTTCCTTTTGAAGTTCACTTAAAATAATTGATTTATTATGCAATGCAAAAGCAACCTCTTTTTGCAAATCACCCTTGGAGTTTTCAAATCTTTTAACTAACTCATCATAAGTTTTTATAGCTTCACTTGAGTTATTTATATCTTTTAATCTACTTGCTTTATTTATCATAGATTTTGCTACAAACTCCAGTATATAGTCATCAATACTATGCTTAAAACTCTCAATTATATAAGAGTAGGTTTTTATAGCATCTTCATTTCTACCCTTTTTTGTTTCTAAAAGTGCACAGTTATATGCACCTAAAACAACTTGCTGCAAGACACTATTTTCTACACTGTTTTTAAAGTTTAGTATAAACTCTTTATATACTTTTATAGCATCTTCTAAGCTTTTTAGCTCACTTGTACAAATAGCTTTATTTACATATGACTTAGCTAAAACCACTTCCATTTCACTTGAAGTATCCTCCATGAACCTCTCTATTAAGGTTTCATATACCTTTAATTCAGATGAATACTCTTTTAGTTTAGCATATATCAAAGCTTTGTTATAATAGGCATAAGATAAAAATTTCATTACCTCTTTATGATTAGAGTTTTCAAATCTGTTAATAATTTCATCATAACAAGCAATAACCTCTTTGGTTTTATTTTTATTTGTTAAAGCAGTAGCTTTACCCATAAGAGTATAGAAAACCTCTCGTTCGTTATTATTAGCCACATACAATAAATCATCCACAAAACTCAAGGCTTCATCATACTTCTTACTCTTTAATTTACTTGCAAATTGATTATATAATTCTTCAAAAGTTGTATGACTCAATTTTCTAACCTTTAATAAAATATTTTTTTTATTTTACTAAAGATTACTTGAATAGATATTAATAATATTAATAAAAAAGTTAATAAATTAAGAAAAAAACTATTTGCAACGCAAAAAAGTGCGTGCAAATAGTTGTTCTATTTTTATAGAGCTTTTGCTGTGATTCTTGATAATCTTTGTGCAAACGCTACAGTATCAGTGATTTCCATACCTTCACTTAGTTTTGCTTGGTCTAATAGTACCCATGATACATCTTGAAGTGTTGAATCATCATTTGTATCTTTTAATTTAGAAACAATTTCATGCTCTGGGTTTATTTCTAATATTGGTGCAGTATCAGGCATCTCTTGTCCCATTGCTTTCATCATTTGAGCCATTTGTGCCATTTGTGCATCACCACCATCTTTTACTACACAAGATGGAGAGTCTGATAATCTATTTGTAACTCTTACATCAGTTACACTCTCACCTAAGATATCTTTGATTTTTTTAGTAATATCTTCAAACTTCTCTTCTACTTCTTTTTTCTCTTCTTCACTTTGTTCTACTTTTGGGGCTTCACAAGAAGTGATATCTTTAAACTCCCACTCTTTGTATGTACCATACATTGGAGTTATTATCTCATCTATTTCTTTATCATCTAAGATTAATACTTCAATATCATTTTTCTTATATGCTTCAAGTAGTGGTGAGTTTCTAAGAACATTTTCATTTTCACCTACGATATAGTAAATAGCTTTTTGTTCTGTATCTGCATTATCTTTATATTTTGCAAGTGATGTCATCTCACTTATATTAGTTTTTGTTGATTTAAATCTAATCAAATCTAAAATAGTCTCTTTATTAGTAAAGTCTTGGTAAGCACCCTCTTTTAATGGTCTATTGTATTGCTCAATAAACTCTTTATATTTCTCTTCATCTTTTGCTAATTTTTTAATTTCATTTAAAATCTTCTTAACAGATGATTGTTTAATATTTGCTAGGATTCTATTCTCTTGTAAAATCTCTCTACTTACATTTAGTGGTAAATCTTGGCTATCAATAATACCTCTAACAAATCTTAAGTAAGTTGGTAATAACTCTTTTTCATCATCTGTAATAAATACTCTTTTAACATATAGTTTAACACCTGGTTGATAATCAGTTCTGTACATATCCATAGGTGCTGTTTTTGGAATATAAAATAGTGTTGTATACTCATTTACACCCTCAGCTTTTGTATGAATAGTAGCCATTGGGTCTTGAGAATCATGGGAGATTGATTTATAGAACTCATTATAATCTTCTTGCTTCAAGCTTGATTTTGGTTGAGTCCATAATGCTGTTGCTGCATTAATTTTTTCATGTCTTTTTTCAACTGTTTTTTTAGGCTCTTTACCCTCTTTTTTCTCCTCTTCACTTAACTGCTCTTCTACTTCTTCTTGATAGTTTAAGTAAATTGGATATGGAATATGATTTGAGTATTTTCCAACTATATTTTCAATTCTTGCTTTTGAAGCAAACTCTTGAGCCTCTTCATCTTTAAGTTTGATATAAATAACAGTTCCAGCTGATTCTTTTGTAACAGGAGTAATCTCATACTCACCTGTACCATTTGATGACCATTTATATGCTTGCTTCTCACCTGCTTTTTTAGAGATAACATCAACATGTGAAGCTACCATAAACACTGAATAAAAACCAACACCAAACTGACCAATTAAGTTTGAGTCTTTTTTAGCATCACCTGTCATAGCTTCAACAAATGATTTTGTACCTGATTTTGCTATTGTACCAATTGAAGAGATTAACTCCTCTTCATTCATACCAACACCATTATCAATAATACTAATTGATTTATCATCTTCATCAAATGATATATTAACTTCTCCTGACCAGTTTTCCAACTCTTGCTTTAAATTATCATCTGTAAGTTTTAGATAGTTTAACTTATCTATTGCATCACTTGCATTAGATATAAGCTCTCTTATAAAAATCTCTTTATTTGAGTATAAAGAGTGCGTCATTAAATGTAATAATTGACCTACTTCTGTTTGAAATTGATGTTTTGCCACGTCATTTCTCCTATAAAATTTTATTTTTCTTCGGTTATTTTAACAAAACTTTATAAAAGATAGCTAAAGTTTTAAACTTTTTTAGCACTTTTTTATATTGAGTGCTAATTTTAGTTTGAATTTTTAAAATATTTAATCCCAATTAACACTATATTGTGTTAGAATAATCTTTAAAAATTTGAAGGAATTTTATATGACCCAAAAACAATTTTTAGATGATTTAAATGAAGTATATGAATATTTAGGTGCACAAAAATCAAATATTAATAACCTTATATCACATTTAGAAAATAAAGAGTATGAGAAACTAACTATTATAGATGAGTTTGCACACTATTTAGACTTAGAGATGAAAGAGGACTTAAGGTTTGCACTTGTTACAAGATTAGTAAACCTAAGAGATGACTCCCTAACTCAAGTTTTAAAAAAAGATAAGAAAAATGAAGAAGAGATAATAAGACTTCAAGAAAAAGCTTACGAGTTTGTAAAAAAATATTGGGAAGACAAACATAAAAAAACAGTTGATTATATAAAACATAACAACCTATTAACACCATTTTATCAAGCAATTTTTGAAGGTGTATATAATGTAGGTCTTAAAATGTCTCTATGGCAAAAAGATTGGACAGCTCACATTATAAATGGAATAAATAAAGAGTTAGTAGCTAAGTTTAATGGAGATGAATCAAAGGTTTATGAATATTTACAAAATAATAGTCTATATGATTTAGGACACAATAACCAAGTAGCTGATAGATGTTACTCTGCACTTGTAAATGAAAAAGATGAATACAAATCAAAAGCTTATATAAAAGTATTTAAAAAACAAACAACAGCTGTAATAAATGAGCTTGAAGAGTTTGAAGAGAGATTAATCGAGCTTGAAGATGATATATATAATCAAAAGTGGAACTATATATTGTATATACAGACTCTAATAAAAGCATTTGGCGAAGATAAAGAGTATAAATTAGTTGAAAAGTGGGCAGATGTAGATAGGGCATGGATGAAGATTAAAGCTCCTATTCAAATAGGACACCCTTTAGAATACTATGAAGACCACTTTAGAAAAGCAGTTGCCCTAGAGTGGGATATAAGACTTACTAATCCACAGTTTGCACAAGATGATTATAGAGTTACAAAAATAAAAGCAGCTTTTGCAAAAATATTTGAAAACTTTGAACAAACAAATGAGTACAAAAAAATCTATGACTTTTCACTAAAATCACTTGATAAAGTTCAACTTTATGTTGGAAGACCTGCTATGTTTTTTGGTGCTGAGTTTAATGGACTATTTTCCGCACAAGTTGTACCAAATGATGAAATAGTATCAAAAGAAGAAGGTAAAAAGATATTTGCTTTTAGTGATGAGATACTACAAACTAGCAAAGCAAGGCCATTTCTAAAAATCTCAAAAGAGACTTTTGGGCAAGAGTTGCTTACAGAGGATAGAACTTTTTTATTCAATGAAACCACTAAGTGGCATCAAGTTTATGATATTACTACTATTGGCCATGAGTTTGGACATATCTTATGGTGTGATGATGAGACTGAAACAGCTATGAATAAAACAGGAAACTTCAAAAATATAGAAGAGTTCAAAGCTACAACAGGTGGTTTAGTATCATTTTTCTTAGATAAAAATGATGATGAAAAAAAGCTTGAAAGACAAGTGCTAATTGATACAATAAAAAGAGCTGTAGGACTTATAGCTTGGATGGAAGTTGATGAAGTTCAACCATACTATTGTGAGGGTTTAATTCATTTAAATGCCTTATTTGAGTGTAAGATTTTACATTGGGATAAACAAAACTTAACAGTTGATATGAGTGATGAAAAGTATCAAGAACTTAAAAAATGGTATATTCAAACTTATGTCAACTTAGCAAAGCACTATCTAGATAAAAAAGATGCAACAGAGTTTTTAAATATCTATGCTAAAAAAGAGAAAAATGGCTTCATGCCAGTTGATGAAAATATCAAATCCTTTGTAAAACACTACTATAAAAGATATCAAGAAATCGGTCAAGAATTAGACAATGAAGATAAGAAGTCAAATTATATAAAATAGAAAAATTGATCTTTTTGTGGGTTAGTGGGACTAAAGTCCCAACCCCTGAAGTAGACATTATTTTCTTTCTTTATAAAATATAATCTTAAAACAAGCTCCTGTATAAGTAGAACCCTCATAAGTAAACTTTTCATTATATGCACTTACTTTTGCATTGTGATGTTCAAGTAAAATTTTATAAACCATTGAAAGCCCTATTCCTGTACCTACGCTTTGATGTTTTGTAGTAAAATATGGTTCAAAAATCTTATCCATAATCTCTTCTTTAATTCCACCACCATTATCTTTTATAGTTAAAACTAAGCCTTCATTTATTTTATTTGTTTCAATTAAAATAAGTCTTCTATAAATATTGTATGTATTCTCTTTTAATGCATCTTTTGAGTTATTTATAATATTCATAAGTGCTTGTATTAGCTCATTTCTATATGCTAATATCTTCATATCATAGTATAAATCTTTCACTATCTCTATTGAATTATTTTTTATACTTGAAGCTGTAATTGATAAGGTTTTATCAATTAAGGTTGAAACTTCTACTTCCTCTTTTTCATTAGAGTTTTTAATAAAGTTTTTAAAATCATCAATAGTATCAGATAGATAGTTTGTCTGTCCTAATATATTATTCATATCATTAGATAGCTCTTTTATATCTAACATATTTAAATCATTTTTGAGTTTAACTCCACTTGAGATTGTAGAAATAACACTAAGAGGTTGTCTCCACTGATGGGCTATATTTCCTATCATTTCACCCATTGAAGCTAATCTTGACTGGGATTGTATAAGTTTATCTTGTGTAATATCCCTAGCAATTCCTAAGTAACCATAGGTATTATTATTTTCATCCCTTAAAGCTGTGACACTAAGTAGAACTTCTATATGGTTCCCATCTTTAGTTACATAAGTCCATTCATGTTCATTATTTATTCCCATATTCGTTTTTAAGACAAAAAGTTCAAAACTATTTTGTATCTCTTGTTTAAAGTTTTTTGAAAACTGCTCTTTTCTCTTATCTACTTCTGTATCTAAATGAATTATTTCAGGAGTGTGATTATCTACTAACTCTTCAGAGCTATATCCTAAAACAGTCTCAACCTCTTTATTTATCTGCTTTATAATACCATTTTCATCAGTTCTTATAAGTAGATATCCAATATTGTCAAAAATTGCTGTTTGTAAATCTAAAGCTTTATTTAGCTCCTCTTGTTTATACTCTAAATTTCTCTTTGAAGTTACAATAGATGCAATCATTGCATTCATGGTTTTAGATAAATGGTTTATCTCTTTGTAACTATTTATAGGCATTGTTTTTGTAGGAATACCGTACTTATCAGTTTGGTTAATAGCTTCAGTGATTTTTGATAATGGCTTTAAAATAATTGCTTTTATACTTAAATATAGTGTTAATATAAGAACTATAGATATTATAAATGTATTTACTAGATAAAAGTTTATAATCTCTTTTAGTTGTTTATTCATAGTTTCACCAGAGGTATAAATAACTATTTCGCCTATTGTATTATTATCTTCTGATTTTATATCTTTTTTATATGAAAAAAATGAATTATCAATAAGTTTTTTGTGTACTTTGTTTGTATTATCATAATCAATTATTATTTTTTCACTTAATTTTATCTTTCCTGTTATATAGTTATCTTTTCCAACAATTTTTGCCATATTATAATCGTTTATTATAACTGCTAATATTTTATTGTGTTCAACCTCATTTTTTATTAGCTTTTGATA
Source organism: Campylobacterota bacterium (assembly GCA_051746405.1). Classification (GTDB taxonomy): domain Bacteria; phylum Campylobacterota; class Campylobacteria; order Campylobacterales; family Arcobacteraceae; genus Arcobacter_B. The sequence continues at coordinate 6,651 of JBNJFB010000022.1, read as the reverse complement.
CTCATTTGGTGCATATGCTTCAATATAGTTAGCTATACTATTTTTTAAAGACATAACAGTTAATTCAGAGTTAATTTTCATATCAGATACTATTTTTGTTTTTGTATTGTTGTATGTTATTAATGCTTGAACTAACATCACAATAGATACTATTATAAATATCACCATTCCTAGCGTTACAAAAATAGATTTTCCGTTTATTACTTGCTTATTCATCTAATCCCAAAACATTTCTTTTAATTTTTGGTAGCATTATATCAATATTCTCTTTTGATACTGCTAGTACTTCCATTTGAATCTCTTTTTTTACTTCTTTATTATTCAAATATCTATTTGCGGTTTCTACTGCTTTTTCACCCATCAAAAAAGGTTGTTGCATAGCTGAAGCTAGTATTACACCTTTTGGAATAAGCTCCAAAAAGATAGGCTCTGCATCAAAGGTAACCAATAAAACATCTTGCTTCTTTTGCTCTTTTAAAGCTTTTAATGCCCCTTTGTATTTATCAGAGCCTTGTAACCATAAAGCTTGTAAATCATATGATTGATTTAATAACTCTAATGTTAAATCATAAGTCTCTTGCAAAGAGAAATCAACTTGTTGTGTAATTCCCGAACTTTTTATTCCATACTCATTTAATGCTTTCATAAAACCAGCTGTTCGCTGTTGACCATTTAATCTTTTTTGTGGAATTGCTACTATTCCTACTTTTTTTTCTTGTAGATTTTTTTCAATCATCTTTTTTGCTAAAATTTTACCTAGTTTATAAGCACCATTTTTATTATTTGAGGATATAAAAGATACATAATCTTTAGAATCAGCTCCAATATCTGCTACTACTACAGGTATATTTGAACTATTTGCTAGCTTCAAAACAGTAACACATGAAGATGAGTTTATAGGAGAGATTATGATAGCATCTACGCTGTTTTTTATTGCTTTTACTGCTAAATTAAGCTCATTTTTTCTTATGTTGTTTGAATTATAAACTTCTACTTCAAAGCCAATTTCTAAAGCTTTGTTTTTTATTCCCTTTGACATTATTTGCCAAAAAGGTATTGAGGTATCTGATACTATATATGCTATTTTTTTCTTAGTATCAACTGCTTTTAAACTTACAACTAATAAAAATAATAAAAAAATGTTTCTCATTGGTCCCTTTCATCAAATTTGCTATTATATAATATTAATGATAAATTAACAAATAATAAATACAAAAACATATACAATAACTGTATAATCTATATAGATAGAAAAAAGGAAAGTCATGAAAGTATTACTTACAGGTTCAACTGGCTATATTGGTAGAAGATTAAAACAAAGACTTTTATTATATAAGAACATAGAGTTAAAACTTCTAGTTAGAAATAAAAAAAGCTTATCTAAAAATATTTTAAACAAATTAGAGGTTTTTGAAGGTGATACTTTTAATAAAGAGGTTTTAAAAGAGGCTTTAAAAGATGTTGATACTGCTTATTATTTAATTCATTCGTTAAATAGAACAGATTATAAAAATCTTGATAAGATATCAGCACAAAACTTTGCACAAATAGCAAAGCAATGTGGTGTAAAAAGAGTAATCTACTTAGGTGGTTTAGGAGTAAAAAATAAAAACACAAGTGAACACTTATTAAGTAGATTAGAAACAGGTGAGGTTTTATCAAGTTATGAGGATATTCAAACTATTTGGATAAGAGCTGGAGTTATAATAGGTTCAGGAAGCACAAGCTTTGAGATTATTAGAAACTTAACTGAAAAACTTCCGATTATGACCACACCAAAATGGGTATCTACAAAAGCTCAGCCAATTGCTGTTGATGATGTTTTAAGCTATTTAGAAGAGTCTTTATATTTAAAAGAAAAAGATAACCTAATAGTTGATATTGGTGCCCAGCAACTTACATATAAAGAGATGATGCTACAAACAGCAAAGGCTTTAAAGCTAAAAAGAGTAATTATTCCCTTGCCTTTTTTATCCATAAACCTCTCTTCTTATTGGTTAAATCTTTTTACACCTGTACCTTTTAAAGTTGCAAAAGCATTAATAGAAGGACTTAAATCTGAAGTTGTAATACAAAATGACAATGCCAAAAAATATTTCCCTAATATTAAACCAATACCATTTATAGATGCTGTAAGAAAAGCTGTTAAAGAGATTGAGACAAATCAGGTTATAAGTAGATGGAGTGACAATGCAGATAAAATATGGGAAAAAAATCATAGCAAAGAGATATCAAATGCTGTTTTTGTAGATAGAAAATATATTGATATTTCAAATATTGAAAAGGAAAAGGTTTTTAAAAGTTTTGTAAGTATTGGAGGGGAGCATGGCTGGTTTGATTATGATTTTTTATGGGAGATAAGAGGTATTATTGATAAGCTAATAGGAGGTGTTGGACTAAAAAGAGGAAGAAGAAGTCAAGATGAATTAAGAGTTGGTGATAGTTTAGATTTTTGGAAAGTAGTTGATATAAAAAAAGATGAGAGACTCTTACTTTTTGCTCAAATGAAAGTCCCAGGTAGTGCATGGCTTGAGTTTAAAATAAAAGACAACACACTAATACAATCTGCTTATTTTTACCCAAGGGGTCTTTTAGGTAGAGTATATTGGTATACTCTAATGCCTATTCACTATTTTGTATTTAAAAATATGATAGAAAGTATTATCAAAAAAGCAAAGCAACTTTAGGCTTTGCTAGTTTATATTTGGGGTTACTTTATCCCAATTTTTAGGTAATTTCTCTATTAATTCAAAGGTATCAAAACTAGAAGCTTTTTGCTTATAATCTTCAGGAGTTACCACTACTAAGCCTCCTTTTAAAATACTATTAAAAGTGTTTGATTCCACATAAGACTCCGAAAAGATAGAAAAACTTGCACTAAATCCACTTATATCATAAAACTTACTATTTTTTCTTATTAAATGAGCATACTTATCCTCTATTTTACAGTACATTATAACCTTTGAACCATCTTTTGATAAATCTTTTTTGTGAACTTTTCCTATTTGAACAAACTTATAATAAATAGGAGCATTTATATTTGCTTTTGAAGCATGTATTGACTCAACTTTAAAAGTAGTCCCATCCTCTGATTTATCAAGATTTGGCTCACTATCATATCCTTTAAAGCTATTTTCAAAACTATTTTTAGATTTTGTTTTTATGATTCCAATATTTACAGGCATTAAAGTTGAACCTAAGTTTGAAACTTCTTCAAGGGAAATAACTGGTTTTTTTAAGTAATAAATAACTCCTTGCTTTGCAAACTTTTTATAGTCGTTAAATATCTGTGCATCTACTTTTACATTTTGATTTGAAGTTAATTTAATCTTTGTAACTTTCCCTACTTTTACGCCTTTGTATGTTAAAAGTGAAGAGTTCTCTTTTAGACCTTCAACATTATCAAATAGTATAGAAATACGGTTTGAACTACTTTTTAATTCATCATAGGAGCTATATATTTTTTTTAGTTTGTAGATTTTATCTGTTTTATTTTTCAAATGTATGGAGCCCTCAAATAGTGAAGTAAAATTATCCATATTAAACTTAACACCATCAAACCCTGCTTCTAAATCGATTTTTGATTTTTTATAAAATGCACTTGTTTTATTCATATACTTTTGAAACTCTTTGTAAATAAAAAGCTTTGCTTTAGACTCTTTTTCATCAAAAGCTATACTCTTTACAAAACCTATCTCTTTATTTTTAAAAACTATTGCCATATCTTTTTTAATACTAAAACTATTATCAAAATAGGCCTCATACAAACTACCTTGATTATAGACTCTTTTTAAATTTCTAACTTTTTTATACTCTTCAAAAAGTTTAAAACTATTTTTTGTAAGCTTTTGGTCTCTTTTTTCTGTTAATATTCCTATTGCACCATTTAAAAGTGGTTTCAAACCATTGTAGTTTATATTCATATCAAGATTTTTTATACTAAGAAGTTTTGAACTCATATCATAAAAAAGAGTATGATTATTTATAAGCTTTTCATATTTTTTTTCAATTGCTATATTGATTTTAACTTTTTTGTAGTTTGAATTAAAATCATAATCTATAACTTTACCTATAGGGATACTTCTATAAAATATCTTTGATTTTTTTGTAATTGATTTCAAGTCATTTACATAAAGTGTAAGTTTTATACTATTTTTATAAAGCTCTTTTTTCTTAAAACCTTTTGAGTAAAAACTATTTGACTTTTTACCGCTATTATAATCAATAGAGATAAAGTTTCCCCTTATAATATTTCCTATATTTTTTGTATCTTCAAGTGATATTTCTGGTTTTTGTATGTAAAAACTACTATTTTGTGTAAGCATATGACTATACTTTTTATATAAGAATCCTTTTGCTTTTACATAATCTTTTGTAAGTTTTAGCTTTTTAATACTACCTACTTTAATACCTTTGTAAAAGATTGGAGTATTTTTATCAATACCTGTTGCATTGTCAAAGTTTATTGTAAAATACTCTTTTTTTCTCAAGTCATCTTTACTATTATATAATTTTCTTACTTGATTTTTATCTATTTTTGAAGCACTTTTATCTTTTGTAGTTACTGTAATACCACCAACTATAGCTGAATAAATTGAGCCTACTTTTACTTTTAAACCACTAGGACCATAATCTACTTTTAAAGCACTATTTATTATAAACTCTGAACTTTCATTTACTAAATAATTAAACTTGTCATAAATGTAGAGATTTAAAAGTACTCCTTCTTGTTTAAACTCCTTTGAGGCAACTTCACCTATTTGAAAATGCTTATAAAAGATTGGAGTTCCTACGTGAATACTATCATTTTCATTTGCAGCTACTTTTATATAGTAACCATCTGTAGCTAACTCATCATCTGGTTTACTATCTAAACCTTTAAATACAAACTTCTCTTTTCCCTTTTCAAACTCTTGCTTTGTTCTAAACTTTGGTGATACTTCTATTTTATAACCACTGATTAAAGTATTTAAACCTGAAACTTTAGTTAATGAAATCGTAGGTCTTTTTATATAAAATCTAGAACTTTCACTTGCCACATATTTTGCAACATCACTTTTAACTAATATATTTACTTTTACACTTTTTAAATCATCATGGAGCTTTATATCTGTTACTTTTCCAAGTTGTAAACCCTTGTACTCTAAAGGAGTGGCATTCTCCTTAAGTCCCTCTGCACTTTTGAAAATAACTTCTATATTTACACCTTTTTTCTTATATGATTCATACGCCACCCAAGATAAAATACCAAATATAATCAAAGGTAAGACCCATACAAATGATACGGGTTTGTTCATTTTTACTTTAGGGTTTTTTAAATTTTCTTGTTCTTCTATTTCGTTACTCATCCCAAATAATCCTTGTATCAAACCAATATGTAGCTACCATAGTTAAAATAATTACCATAGTAAAGGAAGTTGCTGCAATATCAGGTTTTATGTTAAAAATCTCACCTAATTGTACTAATGCTGCTAAAATAGCAACAACAAATATATCTATCATAGACCATTTTCCAATAGAGTCAATAAATCTAAAAATATAATTTTTTGTTTTTCTATTCATTTTTATATGAACTTTTAAACTTATAAAAATAACTAAAAGTCCTAGTAGTTTTACAATAGGTATAACTATACTAGCTACAAAAACAACAAATGCAATAAAATAGTTCTCATACTCTATAAATCTAACTATTCCTTCAATTATAGTATTATTTGTTGTAACATTAAACTTTGTAATCTCCATCATAGGATAAATCATTGCAGGAATATAAAGCAACATAGCACTTATAATCAATGCTAGAGAGATTTGAAGTGAATTTTTCACTCTTCTTCTTACTATATGATTACACCTGTTGCAAACAAAACTATCATAATTTTGTTTTTCAAAAACTTTATGACAATTTCTACAAGATATTAAAACCAAACTATTCTCCTAAGATTGTTTTTCTTTCAAACTTTACAATAGACATATAAAAACAGAATAGATAAAACAACAAGGCATAAAATCCAACTGCAAAAGTTGTAGTATCTGACATACTAATAAGTTTTATGTAAGTTACAATAATACTTATAATAAACACATCAATAAAAGCCCAATGTTTAAAAAATAAAAAGGAGTCATGCAGTAATGTACTTGTAAATATCTTAACTTTTGTATGATTTTGCAAAAATGAAAAAAGAATAACAAATGATGTAAATAGTGGTGCTACTACAATAGTAAAAAGTACTACAACTCCCACAAAAAAGAAGTTTTTTTCAAAAAGAATATATACTGTATCAATAAGTGTAGCTTTTAAAAAAGCGTTATTTACATCTAATGTTAAAATAGGATAAATACAAACAAATATATAAACCAACAGTGATGAAATAGCATAATAGAGTGAATCATAACTGTGAATATTATCCATTATAAGTGTACTATTACATCTTGGACATTTTAAAACTTTTGATTTTTTCTTTGCCCATTTATTCACAAAAAGACCACAACCATAACACTCTATTATTTTGCTTGTATCAAATGACATATAGTTCCTAAACTAAAAATTATTACATTTTTGAAAATTTTGATTGAAATTTGACCCACTTTTTTGAATAAAAATGACCCACCTGCAGATTAAAATTATAGCGTAAATATTTTTAGTTTTTGTCCTCC
>JBNJFB010000021.1:0-34322 GCA_051746405.1 Campylobacterota bacterium | reverse complement strand
CTTAAATTTTAAAATTTATATAAATTAAATCTCATTTTTGCTATTTTTACAGATTAAATCAACAATCTCATCTTGTTTAGAGCAAAAATCTCCGTCTTTTTCTATTAATATTAAATCCCTCGCATAGTTTTTATGTGTATGCAGTTTTGCACTTTCTATATCTATATTAAAATCATCAAATATCTTTGCTATATAAGCAAACAGTCCCTTTTGGTCTTTTGCTTTAATTTGCATAGATGCTAAATAAGTTGTATGATTACAATTAATTGTAATATTCTCTTTTTTAATCACAGGTGGTTTTTTTGATTTAATACTTCTTGTCATATCAAATGAGCTTTCAATAATAGCTTTTATTAATTGAATATCCTCATCATCAATTTTTTCAAAAAAAGATATATAGAATGCTTTTTTATCATCATAAAGTTTAAATATATTCATTGAGGCTATATTTAAAAACTCAAGTTTACCTAGTAGATGTCCTAAGTTTAAAGGTGCTTTTCTAATAATTCTAATAGTTAAGTGGCTGTCATTTACAATCTTATAGATATATGAATCTACTCTATTTGCTTTTATTGCAATATCTAAGATATCTTCTGCTTTTAGTCTTAGAAACATCTGGTTTGATGAGATATAGTTAATTTTTTTCTTTAGTATATTTGGTAACTCTTTGTACCTTTTTAGCTTTTTAATTGCATTTTGTTTTTCAACTCTTCTTGAACTCTCTTTTAATAAATCTTCATTTTCAAAAGCAGGTAGGCTTTGGGAGTATAACTGTCTTAGTAAAGATGACATTGAACTATTGAAAATATTTTTCCCCACTGCTGAGATATCGCTATATGTAACTACATATAACATTTTGAGGGCATCTTGTGTTTTAACAAGTCCTGTAAAGTTTAATATGGTTTTTTCTGAATATATATCTTCATGTGTTGCAACATAAGACATCATATTGTGATACCTAATTATCCTTGCACCAAGTTGGATATATCTCTCTTCAAAATCTAAAGAGTTAGCCATACTTCTAAAAAGCTTTTCTCCTACTATATGATGGTCTTGTGTTCTACCTTTTCCTATATCATGAAATAGTGCTGCTAATCTTACTATAACTTTTTGATAAGGGTTTAGAGTATCAAAAATCTCTTTTACATAACTATCTTCTATATATTGGGCAAACTTTAATGTTTTTAAAGAGTGTATATCTGTTGGATGTTGATGATAGCCATCAAATTGTGGTTGGTCAATTATTTTTTTAAGACTAGGAATAACATTTTTAATTAATCCTGCATTATATAAAAGCTTTATTACAGGGTATAATGATGTTTTAAACAAAAGTGCTTTTACAACTTTTTTTTGCTCCTTGCTATATGTTGTAGGGATTTTTGTTTGGCTTGCATGGTATATGTATGACCTATCAAATCTTGTTACACTATTTGGCAGATTTAAAAGCTCTTTTAATAGCAAAGATAGTGTTTTTGGTTTTTGATTAAATGATGTATATAATGTATTACCAATAATATATAGATTTTTTTTGTATCTATGCTCTTTTAGTTTTGTAATATTCTCACTTTTAAATATAATCTGTCTAGTAAATTTTTTGACCATAGTTGCAGAGAAACTATGAATTGTATGCAAGCTATTTAGAAGTTTTGACATACACTGTCTCTCTTTTGTATATCTAAGTTTATTTACAAATCCAAGCTTTGAGCTTAAATCTGGCAAGATATCAAAAGTAACCTGGTCTTGTTTTTTATTTGCAATATTGTGTAAAGCATTTCTAACTCGAAATACAAACTCTAAAGCTTGTCTATACTTTTTATACTCTTCATCTGTGTACTCTACACCTATTAGTTGTTTTGTATTTGTTATTCCATATAAAACTTTTGCCATCCAATACATCATATTTGATTCTCTAACTCCACCAAAACCATCTTTAATATTCGGCTCCATTTTAAGTGGAAATTTTAATAATCTTTTTTTATGCTCTTCTAGTTTCTCTAAAACAAACTCGTTTTGTTTGGTTTTTCTAATATCTTTTAAGATATTTTCATATGCAAACCATAACTGCTTAGAACCAAAAATAAGCCTTGATTCTATAATGGAGCTTTTAATTGTAATATCTTCATTAACACATTTAGAAACATCATTCAACTCATGAACCCTTGAACCAAGTTTTAAACCACAATCCCAAGCAAGGGTAATAAACTCTTCCATTAGCTCTTTTAAGTTATAACCTTTGATATCTTTATATAAAACCATAATATCAATATCTGAATATATACAAAGCTCTTCTCTTCCATAAGAACCAAGTGCAATAAGGGCAATGGGAATAGAACTACTCATAGGTTGATAAGAACCAAAGTTTTTTCTTAAAATATATTTGTAAAGTTGAATTAAAAACTTGTCAGTGTGTTTTGTGTGTTTTATAAAAAAATCTTTTCCGCCTGTAGTTTCAAAGGTTGTATCAATTGAGTTTATATAGTTTTTAAAGTAAGACTTAAAAACTTTTGATATTTCAAAATCACTTGCATTTTTTGAAATGAGCTCTTCTATTTGTATATTTAATGCTGTTATCATAGTAACTCTTTGTGTTGGTCTATTTTTTTTCTTAGGGTTATTCTATTTAGTCCTAAGTTTTTTGCAACTTGAACTTGTGATTTGTACTTTTTAGTTGATGCTTTTATTAAAGGAACTTCAAAAAGGTAGATTAAATCTTTGTAAGTATTCTCACCATTTAGATGCTCACTTAAATACTTTTCTAAAAACATTAAAATCTCCTCTTCTCCTATAGTTTCAAATAGATATGAGAAATAGATAGATTTTCTTAAGCTATGGGCATTATTAGATGTATTTACAATTAGTTTTGAATAATCTACTTTTTGCATATCTAAGGTTTCACAAGCCTCTTTTGAAAATTTTTGAACTAATAGTTTTGTATCATTTTGACGCTTATAAAAATCAGGTATTTCAAGATTAATTGAGAAAATATCTTTTAGCTTTTGATTTAGAATCTCACTATTTGATATTGCTATTACCCTAATAGTATTGTTTTCAATCCATTTTAAAAATAGATCAATATTTGTTATATCTTCTATTCTTTCAATAATAATAGCATCATTTTGAATTTTTAAAACATCATCTTGAATATCTGCTTGAAGCTCTTTTGCATTAAAGATTTCTGATTTTGGTAAAATAAATTTTGCTAAAGATTTTTTTCCAACACCACTTGAACCAATAATTAGAGCATTTACATTTACAGCTTGTAGTAGTTTAGCTGAGTTAAGTATCTCTTTTGATATCTCATCTTCTGCAATATAATCATTCATCTTTTATGCCTTTAATTAAATTTATTTATTACTTCTTTTATTTGAAAAATAGACAAAAAATGTAAGGGAGATTAGTATAAGTGCAATACCTGCTATTAAATAGAAGGCATTAATCATATCTGCATAATCATTTATTGCTATTTTAAATACAACAATTAAAGCTTCAATTGACAGTGCAATTATAATAGTACTTAAAAATTTTACCAAAAGTTTTGTCTCAACTTTCGAGTTTTTTGAGTAGGATTTAAAAAACACTTCTTGTTCTAATATTGTTTTTGCTAAATCAAATATAGCAATTCCAAGGGTTAAAGCAATAATGGGTTTAAACATCACTTCAATTGATATTTCTGTTTTTACAAATAGATAGTATACAAAATCGTATAGGGAGAATACAATAGTAATAATAGATAATAGAATCATTGTAAAACCAGAGAATATATAAAAACCCTTTGTTAGGCTATGAAAAGGTTTATTTAACTCAATAATGCTCAATTTTTCAAGTAACATATCTAGCCTAAAATCAAAGAATATAATCTCATCTTGATCTTTTATAGTCACTGTAATACAGTTGTTTCTTGTTGCACTACTAATATATGGTGTGGAAAATGCCATATTATTCTCTTTGAACTCTAGTTTGCTAATTATTGCAGACCTATCTTTTCCAAAAGCACTTTTGTCAACTCTACTTTTATAATAGTTTGGTGAGTTTTGTATTTTTGTCTCTTTATTAGTAAAATATACTAACTCTAAAGATGGAAAAATATTAAACAACTCTTTGAAATTATCTTTTTTACAAGAGCTTAAGTCACCAATATTTCTAATACTCTCTTGTAAGTAAAACTCTATATCATCTTTATGTAGCTTATAATTTTCTAAAAACTCTTTCATTTATATTGTCCTAACTTTTTATTAAACACATTATACCAATATATATACCATAAAACCAATCTCAAATGACTATTTTTTATACATCTGTCTATTTTACTAAATAAAAATTAATTATTGCAAATAAGAGTAACTTGAAAACTATTGGCTAGTAAATAAAATATAAAATGTATATTAAATATACAGCTAGTATGTTTACTTATGCTTATGGTTAATTTATAATGGTGGTATATAAATTGACAAAGGAGTCTTATGGAAAATTTAGCAGATGTAAAATACGTATTGGATGGTTTCTTATTTGTATTTTCAGGAGTTCTAGTAATGTGGATGGCAGCAGGGTTTGCCATGTTGGAAGCGGGTTTAACAAGAACAAAGAATAATGCCACTGTATTAACAAAAAATATGGGGTTATTTGCAATCTCTTGTATTATGTTTTATTTTGTAGGTTACAATATTATGTATGGTGATGGAAATGCATTTATTGGTTCTATCTCAATATTTAGTGGTGAAAATGCAGCAGATGCAGCTTATCCAGCATTTTCAGATTTCTTTTTCCAAGTAATGTTCGTAGCAACTGCAGCTTCAGTTATTTCAGGTACTGTTGCTGAGAGAATTAAACTATGGCCATTTTTAATCTTTGTTGTTGTTTTATCATCATTGATTTATCCAATTCAAGGTCACTGGACATGGGGTGGAACAGAACTTGGTGGTTTAATTGCAGGATTCTCTGACTTTGCTGGTTCTACTATTGTTCACTCTGTTGGTGGATGGGCTGCATTAGCAGGTGTATTAATTCTTGGTGCTAGAAAAGGTAAATATGGTAAAAATGGGCAAGTAAGACCAATTCCAGGTTCAAACTTACCACTTGCAACTTTAGGTACATTCATTTTATGGATGGGATGGTTTGGATTTAATGGTGGTTCTCAACTAGCACTTGGTTCAAAAGTTGATATTGATGGGATTGCTTTAGTTGTTGCAGATACAAATATGGCAGCAGCAGCAGGGGCAATAACAGCAGCAATTTTAACTCAACTTATCTATAAAAAAGTTGATTTGACTATGGTTTTAAATGGTGCTTTAGCAGGACTTGTTTCTGTAACAGCAGGACCTGATTTAGGTATGGTTGTGTCATTTGTTGAAGGTGTTGTTGGTGGTGCTTTAGTTATCTTTGCAGTACCTTTCTTTGATAAGTTAAAAATTGATGATCCAGTTGGTGCTTTATCTGTTCACTTAGTTGCAGGTATTTGGGGTACATTAGCAGTTGGTATCTTTAATCCAGATGTAACAATTTTAGCACAAATTAAAGGTATTGTTGTAATTGGTGCCTTTGTTTTCATAGCATCATATGTTGTTTGGAAAATTTTAGATATTACAGTTGGTATTAGAGTTGATGAAGAGACTGAGATTAATGGACTTGATATTCACGAAACAGGTCTAGAAGCATATCCAGAATTTAAAAGATCATAATTAAAGGGTAGTAAATGAAAAAAATTGATGTAATAATTAAACCGTTTAAGCTTGAAGATGTAAAAGATGCATTAATTGAAGCAGGAATAACAGGTATGACCATAACAGATGTAAAAGGTTATGGAAGACAACAGGGACACTCAGAGCTTTATAGAGGTGCTGAGTATGTTGTGGATTTTTTACCAAAAATAAAAATCGAAATGGTTGTAAGCGAAGAGAGTGTTGATGATGCAATTAAAGCAGTTGTAACATCTGCAAAAACAGGAAAAATTGGTGATGGTAAAATATTTGTTTCATCACTTGATGATGTGGTTAGAATAAGAACAGAAGAGAAAGGTAATGAGGCTATTTAAGTAGCTTAAAAATTAACCAAAACAGTCCAAGAGTATTAATAAATCTTGGATTGTATAAAAAATATACAATAAAACTTACAAAAATAGTTTTTATACCTATATAATTAAAAGAAAAAAAGGTGATTTATGGGTATAGAAACTTCTTACGTGATTGACACACTTTACGCAATCTTTGCGATGACTTTAATTATTTTCATGGTTCCTGGTTTTGCTATGTTAGAAGCAGGTATTGTACGAACAAAAAATGTTACAGCTGTATTAACTATTAATACGCTTATTTATGCAGTAGCATCAATGGCGTTTTTACTTCTTGGTTACTCAATAGCATTTGGTGATTTTGGAGCTGATGGTATGAGTAAATGGGCGGCTTTTCTTTTCCAAATGGCATTTGTTGGTAAAGTAGTAAATATAATGAGTGGTGGAGTTAGTGAAAGAGCAAAAGTAGTTCCTTTAGCGTTTTTTACAATAATTATGGCAGCTTTAATCTATCCTATTATAGTAAATATTACTTGGGGATTAAACTTTTTAGAAGGTACTATTCTTAGTCTATCTATGTATGATTTAGCAGGTTCTACAGTAATTCACAGTACAGGTGGTTGGGCACTACTTGCAGCTATTTTAATAATTGGAGCAAGAAAAGGAAGATATGGAAAAAATGGAGCAATAAGAGTAATTCCAGCTTCAAATATTCCCTTATTAACATTAGGTGCATTTTTATTATGGATTGGATGGTTTGGTTTTAATGGTGGTTCAGTTGGTTCAATTAGTTCAAAGCAGAGTGCAGATGCAGTTGCTTTAACTATTATGAATACAAACACAGCAGGACTTGCAGGTGCTATTATGGTTTCAATTATAATGCATTTAAAATATAAAAAACTTGATTTAACAATGATTTTAAATGGTGCATTAGGTGGTTTAGTTGCTATTACAGCAGGTCCTGATTTATATGATATTTATACACCTATTTTAATTGGTGCAGTTGGTGGGGCATTAGTTGCATTTGGAGTATCTTTCTTTGATAAAATAAGAATAGATGACCCAGTTGGTGCACTATCAGTTCACTTAGTAAATGGTATTTGGGGTACATTAGCTGTTGGTATTTTTGCTTCAAATGGTGATGATATAACATTTATGGGACAGTTAAAAGGTGTGATAGTTGTAGGTATTTTTGCATTTGTAATCTCTTATATAGTACTGTTTATTATCAATAAAATTGTTGGTTTAAGAGCCCATGAAGATGAAGAGATGCAAGGTCTAGACGTAGAAGAGTGTGGTTTAGAAGCATACCCAGAATTTAAAAGAGCTTTTTAATATAGCTTAAAATAATTTTAATTTAAAAAAAATTTGATAAAATAAGACAACTTTAAAAAGGATCATAAGTGAAAAAGATTGAAGCAATAATAAAACCATTTAAATTAGAAGATGTAAAAGATGCATTAACAGAAGCTGGAATTACAGGTATGACTGTTTCTGATGTAAAAGGTTATGGTAGACAACAGGGGCATTCAGAGCTTTATAGGGGTGCTGAATATGTTGTTGATTTTCTTCCAAAAATTAAATTGGAGTTAATAGTATCTGAAGATGAGGTTGATTCAACAATTGCAGTAATAACTCAAGCTGCAAAAACAGGAAAAATTGGTGATGGTAAGATTTTTGTATCACCTGTTGAAAAAATTGTTAGAATTAGAACAGGTGAAGAAGATGAGGAAGCTATTTAATGGCTTTATATACTTCATTTGAGATAAATGAACCTTTAGATATGCATCTGCATCTACGTGATGAACAGATGCTAAAGTTAGTAGCTCCACTTACTTCAAAAACTTTTAGTGGTGCTTTAATTATGCCAAACTTAGTCCCTCCTATTACTACTAAAGAGGCTTTATTATCCTATAAAAAAAGAATAATTGATGCTTGTGGTGATGATAAGTTTGAACCATATGTGACACTATTTTTTAAAGATGATTACTCTTATGAGTTTTTAGAAGATATAAGGGATGAAATAATAGCTATTAAACTATATCCTGCAGGAATTACTACTAATTCACAAACAGGTGTATCATCTATGGATGTTGAAGTTTTAAGACCTACTTTAGAATCAATGAGTAAACTAGGGATTCCTTTATGTGTTCATGGTGAAACTAATGGTTTTGTAATGGATAGGGAAAAAGAGTTTATGCCTATTTACGAATCAATAGCAAAGGCTTTTCCCAATTTAAAAATCATAATGGAGCATATTACTACAAAAGATGCAGTTGAACTTCTTGATAAGTATGATAACTTATATGCAACAGTTACGCTACATCATCTTTTAATCACGTTAGATGATGTGGCAGGTGGCATGTTGCAGCCACACCTATTTTGTAAGCCAATTGCAAAAAGAGGTGAAGATAGAGCAGCGTTACTTCAAGCTGCTTTAAAAGCTCATCCAAAACTAATGTTTGGTAGTGATAGTGCTCCTCATCCGCAGCATAAAAAAGAGTCTTGTGGTTGTGCAGCAGGTGTATTTACCTCGCCTATTGCACTGCAGGTTTTAGCACAACTTTTTGAGAAGTATCAAGCAATGGATAACCTAAATAGTTTTGTTTCTTTAAATGCACAAAAGATATATAACTTAAAACCAATCTTGAAAACTATAAGATTAGTAAAAGAAGAGTTTGAAGTACCAACTATATATGAAGCATATGATGAAAATGTAGTACCAATGTATGCAGGTGAAAAAATAGCTTGGAGTATAGACAAAGTTAGATAATTTTATCTAATTCTATCCTTGGCTTTCTCTTCTTCTTTCTCTTTTAAGAGTCTTTTGATATTTTCACTTGACTCTTTTGCTTTTAGGATTCTCTCTTCTCTCATTTGTCTTAATGTGTCAAGTGTTTCTTGTTTCTCTTTATCTAGGTTAGTTTGAACCTGTACGGCTTTTCTATTGTTTGATACTCCAGATACAGTTAGGAATTTCTCTTTTTTATTAATATATACTTTTGTTGAAGCAGATGTGGCATTTTTATTAAATACTATAATATCCTCTTCTTTAAGATTTATAATCTCTTCAGCTGTTAACTCTGTTTCAGCCATAATGGCTTCAATTTTCATTCTTGCACCTGATATTAAAGTAGTAATATCTCTTTTTCTACTTGATTTTCTATTTTTACCTTCTGTAAATACTTTTTCTACAATTTTATCAAGAAGTGGTTCTATATATGAAATAGGGTAACAAATTGATAAAAATCCTGACTCTTCATCAATAGTAACTTCTAAAACTACAAGTAAAACAATCTCATGATCTGAAATAATTTGAATTGCATTTGCATTTGTATCTCTTGATTCTATTTTAAAGTTTAACGTTGAGATATCATCCCATGTTTTATATAGATTTCTAAGAACCATTTCATAAAAGTGATCAAGTATTTCCACTTCAATTTCTGTTAATTCCCTATCTAAGTTATCATTTGTATTAACAGCACCTGAACCTAAAAGTTCAGCAATTATTTTATGGGAAATTCCAGGGTTGCACTCTAAAACTATTCTTCCTTCCATGGGTTTTATTGATAGAGTATTTAAAGAGGTAATCTGAGGAATTGATAAAATAAACTCTCCATATGTCATTTGTTCAATAGAGTAAAGTTTAATATCAACAATTTTTCTAAGCATCGCAGATAAATCAGTAATAAAATCCCTAAGCATTTTATCATGCATTGTTGAAAATGCTTTAAACTGTTCATTTGAGATTCTATTTGGCTTTTTAAAGTCATAAATAGAGTAGTTTTTCTCTTTAGAGACTACCTTGTCAGTGGGGGTAGTCTCCTCAATGTCTTCACCTTGCTCTGCAATATCTAAAAGTGCATCAATCTCATCTTGACTTAAAAATTCAGCCATACTATCCTCTTATCTCAAATTCTACATCTATGGCACCTAAATCTTTTACCATTTTTAAAGTATCAATAATTTCATCCATAGGAACCTTCATAACTCTCATAGCTCTTACTAAGTCTGAAACTGTAGGTTGTTTTTTGGTGTCAATTCTAGCATTATTCATATCAACAATAGGTTTATCAACAATTTTAACGCCATCTCCAACATCAACACCCCTATTTAGTTTATTATCATCCCATTGGTCATCTTGTAGGGGTGATTTTTTTATTCTTAAAGTAAATGTATCCCTAGCAACTGTTACAGGCTCAACAGGCACATCTCCACCTGTTATTACTGTTTTTCTATTCATATCAATAATGATTTTTTTCTTAAAAGTTGATCCAAGTGGTATATTCTGAACCATTGAGATAAATCTTACTATGGAGATTTCAGGTGGTTTTCTTACTTCAATAGTTCTTGTATCAAGTGCAAAAGCTAATCTTTTACCAAACTTATCATTTATCTTAGTTTGTACTAAGTCAGCATCACTAGCAGAGCTTTTTAGTAAGCTTAATCTAATAGAGTCTTCATCTCTTAAATCATAAGCAACTTCATTTTCAACTGTAGCTCCATCATAAATAAAACCAGATGTTTCATTATCTGTATTTGCGACTATTGTTCCTTGAGCTAGTGCGTAAACTTTACCATCAACACCTTTTAATTGTGTTATTAAAAGCTCCCCATGGTTTAATGATTTTGCATCACCAATAGTTGAAACTTTGACTTTTATTTTATCACCTTGTCTTGAAAAAGGTGGAAGTTTCGCTGTTACCATAACTGCTGCGATATTTTTTGAGTTTATTGAACCTGCTGGAATTTTGATATAAGAGTTTCTAAGTAAATTTTGTAAACTTTGCATTGTAAACTTAGATTTATCACCTGTTCCTGCTAAACCTACAACTAAACCATAGCCTATTAATTGGTTATCTCTTATACCAATAATATTTGAAATATCTTTTATAGTTTGCGAAAATAGCTGTGAAAATAAAAATAATACTAAAAAAATATACTTCAAAATGGTTACCCCTTATTTAACTTATAGCTATTTTATCAAAAATTTAATAAAAAAAGGTATAATTTAAATCAAAATTGATTTGTGATATAGGGTTTTAGTTTGAATGTTTATATTTATGGAAATAACAGCTTTAAAAAAGATATACATGATACCTTAGAACACGCTAATTTAAAGTTTAAATTAGATAGTGATAGTGTCATAAAAGATATTAATAGCTTAGAAGAGTTAAAAACTATAATCAAACAAAGTCCTGATGATATCTATTTAATTGATGATGATAAAATTATCAAAAAAGATGGCATATCTAAAAAACTAAAATTTTTAACCCCAAAAGATGGAATTGAAGAAGAGTATTTGCTAGATCATGGAATAGCTGATTTATCTGTTGATTCATTAAAAGATATTCCAAAGTATATAATAGAAAAACATGACCAACAAAAAGCAAACTCGCAACAAGATATTCAAAGCTCCATTGAAGATATAGTAGATGATGCATATAATGAAGATAATAACTACTATGATGATATAAATCTAGATAAAAAACAGAATCAAGACTCTAGCAGTGATGATGAACCTGATGGAGATTATGATGAAGATTATGACGATGGGTTTGAACTTGATGATGAGTTAGCAGCACTATTAGAAAAATCTGATGATGATGTAGGCGTTGAAGTTGTGGATAATAAGCAAGAAGATAAAGTAGATGATATTTTAGATTTTGATGATGTGGGGCTAAATAACAGTGAGTTTGACTATGATGATAAGTCAATTATAAATGATGAAGATAATCAAGAAAATAGTGAAAATTCACAAGATGATGATTTAGATAGCTTAATGAATGAACTAGACAGTTATGACAATAGTGATAGCAGTACTGATTATGATGAGCCAATAGATAATAAACATGAACAGAATGAAGAAGAGAATCAAGAAGATTTTTTTAATGATAATGAACAAAAAAATGATACAATGACAGATGATAATAAAGGAGCTAAAATGTCTGATGATTTTGCTGAGTTAGATGGATTAAATGAGAAAGATATCTTAAGTGCATTAGATGGTTTAGATGAAATAAAAATATCAAATGAAAAGAGTGAAGAGTCACCTTCATCAAAAAGTAGTGATAAAAAAGAGAGCTTAGAGATAAACTCTTCAAATTCACAAGATATAGTACAGCTATTAACAAAACTTTTAAATAATAAAACATTAGAGATTACAGTTAAGATAAAAGATTAAAAAATGGATTTGATGCTAATTGCAGAAAATACTGTAAAGATTATTTTGATAATAGCAATGCCCTCACTTGTTGTTAGTATGGTTGTGGGGCTTATTATTTCAGTATTTCAAGCAGTTACGCAAGTAAATGATGCTTCATTATCATTTGTTCCTAAAATGATTTTAGTATCGCTTTTCATTTTGATAACCCTTCCTTGGATTGGTGATAATATTGTCACTTATACAACAAACCTATGGGATTTGATGTTGGTTTTTGGAGATAATAAATGATTGAGAGATTATATAATTTAAAAAAAACACAAACAGATCAAAAGTTTTTGCAAAAAGCACAGTTTCTTGCAAAGCAAGAGAAGTTAAACTCTGAAATAATGTTTACACAAAATAAGATTGATACAGCAACTCTTCAAAGATTTGGTTCAGTATCTGATTTTGCAGTTTTAGAGATGCACAAAAATACTATGAGAGAACATATATCAAAATTAGAAAAACAAAAAGAAGAGATAGATAAGCAAGTAGATGAAATAAATGAAGAGTTAGTAGAGCTTCATAAGGAAACAGAGCAGTTTTTGTATCTTTTAGAAGAAGAGAAACAAGAAAAAATTCAAAGAGTTTTAAAAGCAGAACAAGAGGCAGCTGATGAGTTTATTCAAAGTAAATATGTCACAAAATAGATTTAAGGAAGATTGTTGAAAAAATTACTATTAGGTACAATCATTTTATTAAACATCACTTACTATGCAAATGCAGCAAAAGAAGATAGTAGCTACTTAACAAAACAAAAGTTAGAGATACAAGAGTTAAAAAAAGAGTTAAATACTTTTTATAATCAAAAAGAGAAAGAGTATCAAGAAAGAAAAAAAGAGCTTGAGGATATCTTAAAAAAAATAGAGTCAAATAAAGCACAAATAGAATCAATAAAAGATGAAAATGCTCAGATATTAGAAGATATAAATAAATCTGTTGAGAATAAAATAACTGTAATTTATAATAAAATGAAAGCAAAAACAGCAGCTGCAATTTTTAATCAAATGATGGCTCAGGGAGAAATTGAAGATGTTTTTGATATAATTGTAAGATTAAAAGAGAAAAACATTACACAAATGATGAGATACTTAAGTGTACAAAATGCAGCTAAACTAACACAAATGTTTGAAAATTATGATGTGAATGAAGAAAAGGGAGAATAATGGCAGAAGAAAATGAACAACAAGAGAGTAAAGCAGGTGGAGGAAAGGGCTTAATAATCGTACTTATTGCATTAGTAGTAATTTTACTATTAGCAGTAGCGGGTGGAGCTTATTTCTTATACTCACAAGGTGTATTTTCACCTCAAAACCAAAATCAAAATCAAGAAGAGGTTTCAAATAAACAAGAAGCAGGTGATGAAAAAGAGACTTATAAAGCTGAAATCAATGATTTAGTTCTAAATATCACAAATGCCAAAGGTAGAGAAAAACTAATGAAACTCTCTTTTGCAATAAAAAGTGTACAACCTGATATTGCAGGTATTATAGAGACTTACAAAGCAGAGATTATTGATGTTGTAATTACTCAAATAAGTGCAAGAAGTTCAGAAGAGCTACTAACTGTTGGGGGTAAAGCTTTGTTAAAAGAAGAGTTAATAGATGATTTAAATAGGGTTTTAAATAAAGTTACTGCATCAGATGATGATATTAAAAGAAATAATATTAAGCAGATATTATTCACAACGTTTGTGATAAAATAGTAAAGAGTTTATAATGATAGTTGCTGTAAAAAGAGGTAGAAAACAAAAACTTATAAAACTTATCTCACTATTAGCAGTTCTTGCTATGTTTGGTGGGTATTATTGGCATATGAGTAATGAGTTTGATAAGCAACAAAAGCAGCAGCTAGAAGAGAAACAAGCAGCTTTAGCTAAACAAAAAGAGTTAGAAACCCAAAAAGATGAAACCCAAAAAGCCATAATGAGTGAGATTAAAAAAGCTGTTGCTTTAGTAGGTCAAGAAAATGTAAGGCATGTGAAAATTATCGAAAATAAATTGATTTTAATTTGTGAATTAGAAACAAATATTGAACCTTTGATGGTAAGATATGGAACAATGGCTCTTACAAAAAAAACTCTAAATGAAATAATTATTGCTGTTGATATAAAATATGTTTTGGAGAGTAAGTTAAATGGTTAGAAAGTCAATACTATTTTGTTGTATAATCCCTTTTATTTTTTCATCATGTGCAAAAGATGAACCAAAAATTGAGTTTAAACAGCCAGCAACTCAAGTGCCAAAGCAGCAACCAAAGCCAAGGACAAATAAAGGCTCTCTTTATTCAATGGAGGGAAGTTCACTATTTGCAGATAAAAAAGATTTGCAAATTGGAGATATTATTCAAATAAATATTAGTGAGTCTTTAAGCTCAAACTCTGAAAACTCTAGGGAGTTATCAAGTGATAGAAGTAATAATCTAGGTGGTGGATTGCTAGCTGGAACAAATGGTAATGCCCTTGGTGGAACAGCTTCAGGTATGGCAGATAAATTTAATAGTAGTTTAGGTGTTGATTTTGGAACTAATAGCTCAGTTTCAGATTCAGGTGAAAATAAAACAGAGTTAAGTGAAGATTTCTCAACTACAGTTTCTGCAATTATTAATGAAACATATCAAAATGGAAACTATCTAATCAGAGGTACAAAAGAGATATTAATAAATGGTCAAAAACAGACTGTAATTCTTACAGGGGTTATTAGACCCTATGATATTGGTTCGGATAACTCTATTTCATCATCTAAAATAGCTAATTTAAAACTATTATATGATAAAGATGGTGAGGATGCTGAGATTATGGAGACACCTTGGGGATTAAAAGTTATAAGAGCTATTTGGCCATTTTAATCTAAAATTAAGAAATGTAATGTAATAATGTGAGTATATTAAAAAGGAGTCTCAAATGCTAAATACATTAAATGTTTCACATACAGGATTAAGCTCTGCAAAAAGAGCAGTTGAAAATGTATCAAATAATATAGCTAATGAGAATACTCCTGGTTATAAAAAAAGAGTAGTTGACTTAAAAGAGCTAGAACAAACCGATACAAGATTTACAGGTAGAGGTGTTGGAGCTAGTGATGCATATAGAGTAACAAATGAGTATATGCTAAATAGAATTATAGATGAGGGTACAAGGGAGCAGAGTTTTACAAAGCTTTCAAGTATATTAAACTCTGTAGAAACAACATTTAGAGAGACTGATAATAGTGGTTTTTCAAAAGACTTAAATAGATATTTTCAATCTGTTGAGAATTTGAGAGCAAATCCAAACTCAGAGGTTTATAAAAATAATTTAGAAAATGAGGGTAGGCTTTTAGTAAACTCAATTCAAAATCTTTATGATGGAATTGAAGAGGTTCAAAAAAAAGAGAAGCTTGAACTTAAATCAAATGTTGAAGAAGTAAATGATATTTTAAATGAAATTGGACAAATCAATGAAAAACTAGGTGGGCAAAGGGAAGCTACAAATGATTTACTTGATAGAAGAGATAAACTTGAAGAGGATTTATCTCAATATTTTGATATAAAAGTTGATAGAACTCCTGATGAGTATTCACTTGAAATAGCAGGGCAAACAGCTGTTAGATATAATACAAATATTAGAGATATAAATGTAAATGAAGAACATACCCCTCAAACAGATAGATTTGTAGATGCAACTGGTAAAAACTCAAATATTGGCTTTGCAGATGGTATAAACTCAGGTGATAAAATAACCTTTAAGTTAAATAATACGCAAGAGGTTACAGTAGAAATTGGTAGTGATCAGTATATAGACTCAAATGGGAATAGCCATGATATTGATATAGATGGTGATGGTACAGCTGATACTATTAACTCATCAAACTATGTTCGAGCTTTAAAATATGCAATAAATGATAACCCAGAAACAAAAAGTACAATTACAGCATATAATGGAAACTATCAAGTTCAAAGTAATGGTACTAAATCAGATAGTATAAATGATGGAAGTGATGCTTTTT
The DNA here is from genome assembly GCA_051746405.1 of Campylobacterota bacterium. Classification (GTDB taxonomy): domain Bacteria; phylum Campylobacterota; class Campylobacteria; order Campylobacterales; family Arcobacteraceae; genus Arcobacter_B. Next base: position 18,127 of record JBNJFB010000021.1, on the reverse strand, counting down.
TATTAGTTGAGTCAGATAGTCCAGGTGAAAATGGAAAATTTGAGGGAAGAATAACGGTTACAGAAAATATTGGTGGAGTTGAGACAAGAAATGGTTTTTATAAAAATGAACAGCAAAGTAATGATGCAGCAAGTAAAGTTTCTATCTCAATTTATGAGCAAGAAGTTGATTTAAATTCAGGTGTATTAAAAGTACAAACAGATAATTTAAGCTCAGACTCACCAAATAATAAACTTCAAGTTTATAAAGACAAACTAGATCAGTTTGTAAGTACTTTAACTGATGTAACTGATAAGTATATAAGAACAGGAGTTGATGATTATACTTTTGGAGAAAAAGCAATTGATGAAAGTGCTGGTGGTACTGTTGAAAAATTAGGTCTATTTTCAGGTACAAGTGTAAATACACTAAAGTTTAATGAATCAGCTATTAATGATTTAGATCAAAAAGATTTGGACTATTTAGCTGAGTTACAGTGGAAAAAAGACTTATCATTTAAGCAAGGTGCTCAAGATCCAAATGATAATGACAGAACGTCATTTTCAGAGTACTTTCAAGAGATTAGGGCTATAGTATCTGAAGATAAAGAGAGTAGTGATTTTATACTTGACACACAAAAAGATATTAAGATGGCTTTAGAGTCTTCTTATAATGAAGTAACAAAAGTGGATAAAGATGAGGAGATGATGAACTTAATTAAGTTCCAATCTGCATATACAGCAAATGCAAAGATAGTAACAGCAATTGATGAGATGTTACAAACACTTTTAGGCCTTAAAAGGTAGCAAGGAGTAAATTATGGCTGAAGGAATTTTAGGACTAGGTACAGGACAATCAACTAGTTTAAATCAAGAGTTAATTAATAAATTAAAAGGTGCAGAGAGAAAAGCGCAAGTTGAGCCACTAGAAAAAAGATTAGAAGATATTACAAGTGAAAGAGAAATATTCTCTGAAATTGATACTACTGTTAATGAGCTATTAGGTGCTGTTAAACCTCTTGATCTGTTTGTAAGTGGAGGAACAACTGTATTTGATGAAAAGGTTGCAAATACTTCAGGTACCTCTGCAACATTTGATGCTGTTGATGTATCAAAATTAAATAATGGTGTTACAACAGTTGATATTCAAACCCTAGCTCAAAAAGATGCATATCAATCAAATGCAGTAAATGAAGCTTCAAAAGACTCATTGGGTGATATTGGAACTTTAAATATTGATGTTGGTGCAGATAGTTTTAGTTTTGATACTGCAAACTATGCAACATATGATGAGTTAGCAACTGCTATAAACAACAAAGCAGGAGTTACTGCATCAATGGACCAAGTTGGAACTGATTCATATAGGTTAGTTTTAAAAAGTGAGAGTCAAGGTCTTGAAAATGCTCTTAATATATCAGGAACTGCAAGTCAAGCTTTGGGATATACAATAGATGGCACAACAGTAAATGCAGCAAATCAAACCTTAACAGCTCAAGATATGACAGCTAAAGTTGATGGAGTAGATTACACAGTTTCATCAAATACTTTAGAGGTTGATGGACTTAGTATAACAGCTAATAGTATAGGGACTTCTACAATTAATATTAATGATGATAGTTCACTTATTCAGCCACAAATTCAAGAGTTTATAGATAAATACAATGCTGCTGTTGATAAAATTGGTGAAGAGTTAGGTAATGCAGATACACCAATAGGTGATAAATCATCTTTAAGAAATATAATGAGCCAATTAAAAGATGATGTATTAGGACAGTATGGAGCAGCTGGAGATAAATCTATATTTAACTATGGATTTGAATTAGATAAAGAGGGAAAACTATCACTTGATAGTGCTAAGTTTAGTGAAGCAGTTGCAAATAAGCCAGATGAGTTAAGAGAGTTATTTATAGGAACAGCTGACTCTGAAGGACTTGGTACTAAACTAAAATCTACAATTGATGATATGAGCTTTACAGGTGGAGTTATCAAAAACTATGAAAATGGTATTGATACAAGAGAAGAGGGGCTAAAAGAAGAGAAAGAAGAGGCTGTAAAAAAGCTTGATGATAAGTATCAGCAGTTAGCAAATCAGTTTGCTTCTTATACTAGCCTTATTACGCAGTTTGAATCATCATTTTCAGGTTTACAAATGATGATACAACAATCAAAATCTTCTGACTAATAAAAAGAGAAAACTGTTTTTCTCTTTTTTGTTAAGAATTAAGCAAATATATAATATACTATTTAGTATATAACTAGCGGAGTAATTAATGGGATTAGATGTTTATAACCAACAAAATGCTGTGTCAGATGATCCATATGTATTGGTATTGAAACTTTACGAAGGAACTATCAAGTACCTTTCATTTGTTAAAAGTGCAATGGAAGAGGGTGATGTGGAAGCAAAGTTTACATATATAAATAAAACTATTGCAATTTTTGATGAACTTAGAAATGTCTTAGATTTTGATGGCGGTGATGTTGCATATTATCTTGATGGATTATATCTGTATCAAATAGAAACTCTTTTTTCTGCTGGAATTGACGATAACGTAAATGCAGTGAATCAAGTTATGAAAGTTGCACAAGGACTTATTGAAGCATGGAAAGAAGAGACTGGTCTTTAGAAGCTTTAAGTGAATTGACAAGAGTTGATTCACTGGAGTCTTATGAAAAAGCAGATGGTTTAGTCGCTTGGTATGAAAAATACCTGCAAGAAGGAACTATTGAAAACTTTGATTTAGAACTAGAAGACCTAAAAAAACTAGATGAACTATTTTTTAAGAATATAAGATTTTTAAAAAATCATGTGGTAAGTACAAAAAAAGATTTAGATGAAACTAAAAAAATGAAAGAGTTTGTTAAAAACTAAAAACTAAAAACTAAAATTAATTTTATCTAAGTTAATACTCTCTTTATATAAATATCCTCTTATATTTTTCGGTATTTTTTTAATACGACACTTCTCTTTGAATTTTTTATCCATACTGATATTATTAGTTGGAGAAATCCATATATAATCAAGAAGTATGCTAATAGAGATTTCGTGTGAGATTACTAACTGTTTTTGTTTTATTATCTCATCTCTTGTTGCTTTTGAGATTATAAATCCTCTTTTTTTAAGATTTTTATCTATTACTCTAATATTTATATTATCATCTTTTGAAGTTTTAAATACTTCTAACTCTTTTATTTTTAAAATCGGATTACTATCTAACTTAAGGGAGTTTAAATCACTTTGTAGATACTCAAATGATTTTTTAATACCCTCTTTATGGTTTTTGATTAATAGATTAGTTATATTATGCCTAAAGTAGTTTCTTCTATATTTTTCATCATAATTTGATTTATCAACAAAATAGTTTATCTTATTTTCATTTAGATAGTTTTCTAACTCTTGTTTTGATACGTTAAGTAGTGGTTTAAAGATTTTGTAGTTATCTCTTTGTTCCCACTCATTTAACCCAATTAGTTCAAAAAGTCCAGCTCCTTTTGTAAGTTGCATCATAAACCATTCAAGTTTATCATCAAGCTGATGAGCTGTTATTAGATTAGTATAGTTATGCTCTTTAATTATCTGTTCAAAAAAAGTGTATCTTACATCCCTTGCTTTTTTCTCAAAGTTTGACTCTTCTAAAAATACTTCTTTTACAAAAATTTGCTTATTGTAACTCTTTGCAAGTTTTTTTGCATAAGCTACCTCTTGTTTTGATTGTTGCCTTTGATTATAATCAACAATAGCAATATCAAAAGGTATGCTATCTTTAACAAGCATAAAAAATAGTGCAGTTGAGTCAACCCCAGCTGAGAAAGCTAAAAGATTTTTTGACTTTTTTATATCTTTGAAATCTATGTTCATAAATTTATTTAATTACAGTTGCTAGTAGTTTATCGCCCACAAGTTCAGTGATTTTTACAGTATATATTTCTCCAAACTTTAACTGTTTTTGCTCACCTTTTTCATCTACAAGCTCATTGTCATTTATATATATTTCACCATCAATATCAACAGCCCAAGTAGTTTTTCTAGCACTTAATAAGTACTCATGCTCTTCACTCTCTCCATCCACATAAACTTCAAAAGTTTTTCCTATCTCTTTTTTTAGTGACTCTTGAGTAGTTTTAGCAATAATTTCACCTAATATTCCTGCTCTTTCATCGATAGTTTTTTGCTGTATTTTATCTTCTCTAGTTGCAGCTGTTGTTCCCTCTTCATCAGAATAAGAGAATACATTTGCCCTATCAAACTTATAGTTTTGTACATAATCACATAAAGCTTCAAAATCCTCTTGTGTTTCACCTGGATGACCTGCAATAAAAGTAGTTCGTACAAAAGAGTTTGGTTTTGATTTCATATGGTCCATAAGCTCAATTAGTTTATCAACCCCTTTTCCTCTTTTCATGATTTTAAGCATTGAGGGTGAGATATGTTGAAGTGGCATATCAAAGTAGTTTACAAATACATTTGACTCAGCTATTTTATCAATAAGTGATAAAGTAGTTGTTGATGGGTAAAGGTATAAAATTCTAGCAGTTTTAACACCCTCGATTTTTTCTACAGTTGAGACTAACTGTTCTAAACCATCTTTATGTCCTAAATCTCTTAAAAATGATGATGAGTCTTGTGATACAAAAGAGAAATCCGTAAACCCTTGTGATACAAGAGATTTCACCTCTTTTTCTAGTGAAGCTAATGTTCTTGAGTGAAGTTTTCCTTTGAAGCTAGGAATAGCACAAAATGAGCAAACTTGATTACACCCCTCACTTAGTTTTACATAGGCATGGTAGTTTGAACCTGTGATAATTCTATCGTTTGTATCGTTTGCTAAAAATACTTCATTTGTAAAAGTGGAACTTTTTTTATTTACAAGTTCATCTATTCTATCATAGTCACCAACACCTGTAAACACATCTATTTCAGGAAGTTCATCTTGTAACTGCTCTTTATATCTTTGGCTTAAGCATCCAGCCATTACTAAAACTGACTGCTCTTTTCTTTGCTCATGTAAGTTTAAAATGGTGTTTATACTCTCTTGCTTTGCAGAGTCAATAAATCCACAAGTGTTCACTATGATAACATCTGCATTAGATGTATCATCTGTAAGTGCATAATCTTTTAGTTTTCCAAGCATCACTTCTGAATCCACAAGGTTTTTTGTACAACCAAGGGATACAAGATGTAGTGTTTTTTGAGGAGTTTGAGTTGAAAATTTCATATATTACCTATTGTATTTTTCGCAATTTTATCATAACTTTAGTAAAAAAATAAAAATTAAATCCAAATATTATCAAGAAGTCTAGTATCACCAAATCTTGCAACTACTAAAATAATTGTATTTTTAAGCTTTATAGTCTCTATTTCGTTAAAATCCCTATCAACAAACGCGACATATTCAACATCTAAAGGAGCCATAACTTCATATATCTTCTTTTCAATTATTGATAACTCCCTTTGCCCTTTAGCTATAAGAGATGCTGCACTATAAAGTGACTTTGAAATAAGCAAAGCATCTTTTCTTTGTTGTTGGTCAAGATATACATTTCTAGAGCTCATTGCAAGCCCATCTTTTTCTCTAATAATATCACAAGGTACTATATTAATAGGCAAGAAAAAGTCTCTAACCATTTGTGTTATTAGTGAGAGTTGTTGAGCGTCTTTTTTGCCAAAATATGCATTTGTAGGTTGAATCAAACCAAAAAGCTTCATAACCACTTGTAATACACCATCAAAGTGCCCAGGTCTAGTTATACCTTCTAAGATATAGCTTTTATTTGGGGCTTTTATTAGCACTTCATTGGCTTTATATATTGAACAAACCTCTGGCATAAATAGATAATCCACCTTGCACATCTCACATATTCTAATATCAGCTGCTTCTTTTCGTGGATATGCATCCAAATCTTCACCTGGTAAAAACTGTGTAGGATTTACAAAAACAGATACAAAAACTATATCATTGTCTTGTCTTGCTTTTTTGATTAATGATATATGTCCATCGTGTAAAGCTCCCATAGTAGGTACAAAACCAACACTTGAACTAATATCTTTTCTTATTTCTTGTAACTGATTAATAGTTTTTATTACTTTCAAATAAATTCCTTAAATATTATTATTTTTCATTATAGTTTGGATTTAGCTTTAGTAATACTAAATCTGCTATTATATTTCCCAAAAGCGTTAAAAAAGCACCAATAATTAAAATACCCATTATCACAGGATAGTCCCTAGATAAAGCACTTTGATAAAACAACAATCCCATACCATCAATAGAAAAAATAGTCTCCAATATAACAGAACCACCAATAATTCCAGGAAGTGATAATCCAAGAAGTGTAATAACAGGTGGGTAAAGGTTTGGTAAAATATAGTATCTTAATATTTTTCTATTATCAATGCCCCTAGCTTTTGCAAAAAAGATATAATCTGATTTTAAAATCTCAATAGTAAGTGACCTAATATATAAGGTCAAACTTCCAATACCACTAAATACTATCAAAAAAATAGGCAAAATCAAGTGCCATGCAAAATCTAAATAGTAAGCTAAACTTCCATCATCACTTACAGAGTGAAGTCCTGCTATTGGTAAAATTTCAAGATTTATAGCAAAAATCAAAACTAAAATCAAAGCCAAATAAAATGAGGGCATAGAAAAACTTACAAGTGATAACTGACTAATAGTTTTATCTTTAAAAGAGCCTTTAGACAAAGCAGCCTTAACACCTAAGTATAAAGATAAAATAAAAATGAAAATCATTGAAACTATATTTATAATAAGTGTAATTGGTAATCTATCTAAAATCTCATTTTTAACAGCATTCCCAGAAGCAAAGGATATACCAAAATCAAGCTGTAAAATAGCAATTAACCAAGAAAAATATTGAATATGTAAAGGCTCATCTAAACCATACACAGCCTTTAACTGCTGTATGGATTCTTGTGTGATATTTGGATTTAGCTGCCCACTTGCAAAAAAAGAGTTAGGAGCTAAGTTTACTGCTAAAAATGAGATAATACTAATAATAAAAAGCATCCCAATAAGATAAAATAGTTTTTTGATAAATATTTTCATAAATAATATTATACAAAAATAGCTTTTAAGTTGGCAAAAATTGATTTTAAATTTACAAAGTATCTTTTAGATAAAATAAAATAGTGTATAACAGTAAATTAAAAAGAGTATTTAAAATGATAGGTATTGATGTAACTTCTATAAATAGAATAAAAAAGATGTATGAAAGATTTGGTATGAAAGCTTATGAAAAGTTTTTAAGTCAAGATGAGATAGCTCTTGTAAAAAGACCCCAAACAGCAGCTGGTTTTTGGGCTGCTAAGGAAGCTGCTAGTAAAGCTTTGGGTACTGGTATTGGAAAAGAGTGTGGTTTTCATGATATTATTATAAAAAAGTCAAAAAAAGGTGCACCTAAACTAAAATATAAAAAAGCTATAAGAAAAAAGTTTAAGATAAAAAGCTCTTACTTATCCATAACCCATGATGATGGCATAGCAATAGCTGTAGTACATAATATAAAAAAGTAAGATTGCTGCATACCCTATTATTAGAATATTATTTCAATTCTTTATCTAGCTTATCTAAAATCTGCAATCCTTTTTCAGTACTTCCTTTTGAAGCTTTTACTTCAAATCTTGTTTTAGCATCAAACTGTGCAAGTGCTACAGTTGCAAATTCATCAAAAAGCTTGTTTAAGCTAATTCCTTGCTCTTTGGCATACTGTTTTAATCTTTCATGTTTAGCATCCGGCATTCTTAGTGTAATTGTACTCATAACATCCCCTTTATAAAATTTTCTGGCGTTGTAACTTTATGTTTAAAGATTAACTCCGCACTTTTAAAGTCTTTGACATTGTAAGTGATGATAGCTCCTGTTCCACTAGCAACAGCTAGCTCCACCACAAAGTTATCATTTTCATCTTTTAAATTTGGTCTCCATGTATAGTAAATCTCATTCCATTTGCAAGTTGAAAGATAAGCTTCTAAAAGTTCATTTTGCTCCACTAGACTCAAAGGTGTCAAGTCCTGAATCTTTTTTCTTTTCATAACATCTTCGAGTTCCTTAAAAAGTGCCTCGCTCATTTGTGGATGAAACTTTGCTTGAAAAACCAATCTTAGCAGCTCTCTTGATTTGCTATTTTTTTTGATTAGTGCGGATATCCATACACTTGTATCTATTACTATTTTCATAAGCTAATGATAGCATATATACATTCATAAATCAAGTTAAATATCTTTCTAAAATAATTTTAGCAGCTATAGAGTCTATTCTACCATCTCTTTTTTGTTTTATATCACCTTTTATTAGCTCTTTTGCTTCTACTGAGCTCATATTCTCTTCTTGAAACTCATATGGTATTTTAAGCTCAAGCAGGTTTACGAAGTGCTTTATTCTCTTTTGCATATCCTCACTGGCACTTGGGTATCCAACTATTAGTTTATCTATCTCCCACTGTTTTAAAAACTCATTTACATCCCTTGCAGCTTGGTTTCTATTTTTTCTTATAACTGCTTCTTTGGGGGTTACTATATCCATACCTAAGCATATGGCTATGCCAATTCTTTTAAGTCCTATATCTATTGAGGCTAACTTCAAATAGTTTCCTTTAGTAAAATTTAGATACTATTATAACTTTTAAAGACTAAAATTAGGGAAGATATATGAAATTAGCTGTATTTGATTTTGATTCTACACTTATGGATGGGGAGACTATTGATTTTCTTGCTAAGCCTTTAGGTTTAGAGGAAAAAGTAGCAACTATTACCCAAAAAGCTATGGCTGGAGAGCTTGATTTTTTTGAGTCTCTGATTCAAAGGGTTACCTTACTAAAAGGGTTAGAGTATAAAAAAGCTGTAGAGATTTGCCAGGATTTACCACTTATGAATGGGGCTTATGAAGTAATACCTGAATTAAAAAAGATGGGGTACAAAGTTGTTTGTTTTTCAGGTGGTTTTAGAATAGCCACTTCACCTGCAAAAAAGAAGCTAGGTCTTGATGCAGATTTTTCAAATATACTACATGAAAAAGATGAAATACTAACAGGATTAGTTGGTGGAGATATGATGTTTGGACACTCAAAGGGTGATATGATTCAAAGACTACAAGATATTTTAGGTATCTCAAAGCAAAATACACTGGTTTGTGGAGATGGAGCAAATGATTTATCAATGTTTGATAAAGCTGATACTAGAATAGCTTTTTGTGCTAAAGAGGTATTAAAGAAAGAAGCTAATATTATTATTGACACAAAAGATTTAACTAAAATTTTAGATAATTTACAAGGAAACTAAATATGAGTTTAAAAGAAGATATAAACTACTCTTTATGGTGCGATTTTATAGAAAGAGAGTTCTTAGAGAATAAGTTTAAAGAGATTATAGAGAATAAAACTATTCAAGGTGCCACATCAAACCCTGCAATTTTTGCATCTTCTATTAGTAACTCTGTTGCATACAAACAACAGCTTGATATGTTACAAGCAAATAATGCAAAGACAATCTATGAAGAGTTAGCTTTGACTGATATAAAAAGAGCAGCTTTTTTACTTGATGAACTGCATACAAATGATAGTGATGATGGTTTTATATCTATTGAGGTTGACCCAACTTTATGTGATGATGCTCAAGGTACTATTGATGAGGGAGTTAGACTAAACACTTCAATTGGTGCAGATAATGTGATGATAAAAGTTCCTGCAACTCAAGCTGGTTATATAGCTATGAGAGAGCTAACTTCAAGAGGTATTCATGTAAATGCTACTTTGATATTCTCACCACAACAAGCTTTAAAGTGTGCCCAAGCATTAGATGAGGGTATTACAGAATCAAACAAAGATATTAAAGCTGTTGTATCTGTTTTTGTTTCAAGGTTTGATAGACAGTGTGATAGTTTGCTTTTAGAAAAAGGACTAAAAACAGCTAAATTAGGAGTTGTAAATGCCACAAAATGTTACCATGAAGTAAATAAGCTTAAAAACTCAAATATAAGAACACTTTTTGCAAGTACAGGTGTAAAAGGTGATGATTTAGCACCATCTTATTATGTTGATAACTTAATTTTCCCAAATAGTGTAAATACAGCACCTTTAAATACTATTGAAGATTGGCTGCAAGTAGGACAAAAAAAAGAGTCTAAGATATTAAGTGAAGATGAGTGTGAAGAGTATTTTGAGCTATTAAAAACCAATGGCATAAAGCTAGATGAGGTATATAAAAAGCTTTTAGATGATGGCTTAGATGCGTTCAAGGTATCTTTTAGAGATTTACTAGAAAAGCTTGTAAAATAGTTACAAGTTAGTAACAAAAAGTTAGAATTTTATTAAGTTTGATTTAGATAAAATCTAATATTATTAAAAAACAGAGGTGAAATGATGAAAAACTGGAACCCAAGTAGTTGGAGAGATTTTCCAATAAAACAACAACCAACTTATAATGATTTGGAAAAATTAATTAAAGTAGAAAATGAGCTAAAGTCTTATCCTCCTTTGATTTTTGCAGGTGAAGCACTAAGCTTAAAAAGTAAGTTAGCAGATGTTGTAAATGGAAAAGCTTTTTTATTACAAGGTGGTGATTGTGCTGAGTCATTTGCTGCGTTTGATGCAAACAATATTAAAGATTTATTTAAAGCAATGATGCAAATGGCAGTTGTCTTAACTTTCTCAGGTGGTTGTCCTGTGGTAAAAGTAGGGCGAGTTGCAGGACAGTTTGCAAAACCTAGAAGTTCTGATTTTGAGGAAGTAAATGGAATAGCATTGCCATCATACAGAGGTGATATTGTAAATGATATGGAGTTTACAGAAAAAGCTAGAAATCCAAAACCCAAAAAACTACTAAAAGCTTATAATCAAAGTGCTGCTACTATGAATCTTTTAAGAGCATTTTCAAGAGGTGGTATGGCTGATTTAAATCAAGTTCAACTATGGAATCTTGGATTTTTAAAAGATAATGAGCTAGATGAAAGATATGATGAGGTATCAAATAGAATCACTGAAGCACTTAATTTTATGAAATCATGCGGTATTACAAGCCAAAATACAGCTCAACTAAGTGAAACATCTCTTTATACTTCCCATGAAGCCTTACTTTTAAACTATGAAGAGGCACTTACTAGAAAAGACTCTATTACAGGTGATTGGTTTAACTGTGCTGCTCATATGCTTTGGATTGGTGATAGAACTAGAGATTTAAAAGATGCTCATATAGAGTACTTTAGAGGAATTAAAAACCCTATTGCATGTAAGGTTGGACCTTCTATGAAAGAGGATGAACTAATTCAGTTAATTGATAAGCTAAACCCCCAAAATGAAGCAGGTAGATTAAATCTAATAGTTAGAATGGGTGCAAACAAAATAGAAGACCACTTCCCAAATCTATTAGCAAGAGTTAAAAAAGAGGGTAAAAATGTATTATGGTCATCTGACCCAATGCATGGAAATACTATCAAAACTGATAATGGCTATAAAACAAGAGATTTTGAAGCTATTTTAAGTGAAGTTAGAAAGTTCTTCCAAATACATAGGTCAGAGGGGACTTATGCAGGTGGTATTCACTTAGAGATGACAGGACAAGATGTAACTGAGTGTACAGGTAGTACAAGCTCTGCTATTACAAAAGAGAATCTAGGTAGTAGGTATCATACTCAGTGTGACCCAAGACTAAATGCAGACCAAGCTTTAGAGTTGGCATTTATGATAGCTGATACTTTAAAAGAGGCAAGAAAAGATATCATAGTATAGACAAATCTACCTCCAACGCGAAACTATTTTTCGCGTTTTACTTGCTAGTTGCTATTAGTACATCTTCTATTACTTTTGTGATATCTCCATCTAGGATTGATTCAACATTTGAGTATCCTATATTGCTTCTTGTATCTTTTACTTGTTGGTATGGTTGTAGTACATATGATCTTATTTGATGTCCCCATCCTATTTCACTGTTGTTTTCATTTCCATTGTTTGCTGCTGCTTTTTGTTTTTCTAGTTCTAGCTCATAAAGCCTACTTTTTAACATTTTCATAGCACTTGCTTTATTTTTATGTTGGCTTCTATCGTTTTGGCATTGAACTACTATGTTTGTAGCTATGTGTGTGATTCTTATGGCACTTTCTGTTTTATTTACATGCTGACCACCTGCACCACTTGCTCTATATGTGTCTATTCTAATATCTTTATCTTCTATTTCTATATTTATATTATCATCTATTTCAGGACTTACCATAACTGATGCAAATGATGTATGTCTTTTTGCATTTGAATCAAAAGGCGAGATTCTAACTAATCTATGAATACCATTTTCTGCTTTAAGATATCCATATGAGTTCTCACCTTTTATGATAAATGACACATCTTTTATACCAGCTTCTTCTCCAGGCTGATAATCAAAAAGTTCAACTTTGTAGTTGTATCTCTCTGCCCATCTTAGGTACATTCTATATAGCATATTAGCCCAGTCTTGTGACTCTGTACCACCCGCACCTGGGTGAATAGATACTATAGCATTTGAAGCATCATCAGGATTACTTAGCATTACAGATATCTCTGTATCTTTTATGAGTTTTTTTAGTTCACTTGCTTCTTGGTGTAGAAGCTCTAATGTCTCATCATCTTTCTCTTCAAGGGCTAATTCGTATAGTTCATTTGTACCATTTAGTGCTTCAAAGGCTTTATTGTATTTAGATAGTTTAGATAGTATTCTATTTTTTTCAATACCTATTTTTGTAGCGTTTTGTACATCATTCCAAAACTCTTGTTGTGCTTCAAGGCTCTCTATCTCTTTTAGTCTAGTATTTAACAGCTTTGGTTTTAAAATATCAGTAATATTTTCAAGTTTTTTATTTAAGTTTTTGATTAATTCATTGTATTCGTATGCATCCATATAATTAAATCCTTTGGATGAATTATACAAAAAAGTAGTATAAGAAGCGATTAGATTAGAAGTAATAAGCATATTCAAGAGATAAATGCATAATCTATGCAAAGCTAGAGTTGCAGTGGGGCTTGTATTTGGGTTGAAATCAAATTTTAAAAATGGTATAATCACAGCAATAGTTGGGACAAAATAGAAGAAGCTACCAACTTCTTCTATTAAGCTTTTAATACAACCGTTCTGCTAATAGCAGAATGATTATAACAATTATGACTGTCAATCGCATTGTTATATCCTTTATTCAAAGGCTGACCCTGTCCCACCTTCTCCTTCACAAATACAATTCACAAATCAAATCGCCAACTATCGATATGAAATAATAACAAAATATGACTTAAAAATATACTTGACTTTAAAATTTTGTTTTTGTATAGTTGTTTTGAAATAGCAAAGCGATACTTCTTCTAGGAGTGATGACCTAGATTGTTCGTAGATTAGAAGAGAAGAGGATTTATTCTTTTCCCTTTTTTTTATATTTGTATAATACCTGCCATTTTTAAGATAACACCACTTACAAGTGCTATTATAGCTATATTATACATTCTTAGGTTTGTAAATTTTTTATCATAAAACCTATCTCTTTCTATAATATAGTCTCTTATGGTTGTCTCTTGAGCATTTGTTAACTTCTCTATTTTTAAAGCTAAGTTATTTATAGAGTTTTCTACTTGTTCAAATCGTCTATCTACTTGCTTAAATCTTTCATCAACTTTTTCAAAGCGTTTGTCCATATCACTTTGCATTGAATCAAATCTTTCATCAACTTTTTCAAAGCGTTTGTCCATATCACTTTGCATTGAATCAAAGCGTTTGTCCATATCACTTTGCATTGAATCAAAGCGTTTGTCCATATCACTTTGCATTGAATCAAAGCGTTTGTCTATTTCGCTTTGCATTGAATCAAATCTTTCATCAACTTTTTCAAAGCGTTTGTCCATTTCGCTTTGCATTGAATCAAAGCGTTTATCCATATCACTTTGCATTGAATCAAATCTTTCATCAACTTTTTCAAAGCGTTTGTCCATACTACTTTGCATAGCTACTTGACTATTTTTGATTTCATCTATTTGATACTGCATATGGTCAAACCTACTTTCAAAATACTTTGTTGTAGGTATCACATTTGCTACTAATACATCCATATACTCTTGATTTAGTCTTAAGCCTTTCTCTTCTTTCTCTTCTGACATTTTAGAGCCTTTGCTTATGTTTTTATTATTATATCATAAAGTCACTAAGTAGTGCTAATTTAGAAGTGTTGTGAACACAAAAAGGTACTTGACTTTAAAATTTTGTTTTTGTATAATTATTTCATAAATGTCATTGGATTATTCTTATATGGGATTGATTACCCCATTTGGATAGCACAGTTAAAAAAGGTAGGGTTTCGGCTCTGCCTTTTTTTTTGTCTGCGGGAAGCGTTGCAGTTAGTGGGTGGGAGTGCTATTTCAAAGGAATACCAATGGCATTTAAACTGGTAATACTTCTTCTTTTACTCTTCTGATAATTTATTTAAGCCATAAAACATAACTGATATTGTTGCTATAGCTATTAATAAAATTGTTAGTGTTGCTGCATCCATTATAAATCCTTTATTTCCTTGGTTTTTTTAGATATTTTATTAATAATAAAAAATATGAACATTATTACAAAAAATGTAAAAATTACGCCAATCCAGAAATTTATATCATAAAGTCACTAAGTAGTGCTAATTTAGAAGTGTTGTGAACCTAAAAAGGGGTGTAACCCCTATATATTAACTATATTAGTTCTTATTTATGCTTTTAAGGTATTGGTGGATTTTTGCTATTTTATTATTTGTCATACCTGATGCTATTGGTTTCATTAGCATTTGATAGCCATTTCCATAGTCATCATCTGTTGTGTATCTATTTATAGCAAACTGCATATCGTCTAAACTTAGGTTTTGTAGGGGTTTAGATGCGTTGTATGCTCTTGTTTCGCCTTTTTCTCCATGGCAGTTTTGACACTTGTTTGTGTATATTTTTTTACCTTCTATTTGTGCTTGTAGGTTTTGCTCTATTTGCTTGGCTTTTTTCTCTTGGGATTTTTTAGTTTCAAGTCTTTTTAGTATTCTTTGCTCTAGCTGTTTTTCACTTAGGTTTGAGTTTGTCATAGCAAAGTTTGAGCTTTGATTTGAACTTTTGTCTTTTAGTATATATACAAAGTTGTAGTTTCCGCTTTTGTTTGTGGTAACTTTGATATCATCTACACTATAGCCCTTTTCTTTCATCTGTTTTAGGGAGTATTGTCCCTTACATGCTCCACCATTTAGTTTGGTTTTCTCTATTGTACCCATTGATGGATGGTTTTCTTTAAAACACATGGTAGTATTTGCCATAAGAGTAGTTGCTGTAAAAAGTGTGATAGTAAGTGGTTTTAAAAGTCTCATTTTTATCCTTTTTGATTTAAAAGGATAGTTTATCATAAAAACTCTTAGATAAATTTTTAGGCAAAAAAAAAGCTAGGGGTAAAACCCCTAGCTTTATAAGTTTAGCAATTTGCTAAGAAAAGATTAGAAAGTATATCTAACTTCTACTCTTCCTCTATTTCCTTCGTCATCATCCTTAGCTCTGTTGTCAAATGTAGCATATCTAACGTAAGTAGTTAAGTTTTTAGACATTTTGTAAGTAACTTGTCCTAATAACTCATTTACATCACTACCATCACCGTTTCCAATTTCACCATCTGCATAAGCAGCTCTTAATGAAATTTTATCAGTTACAGCTACAGATGTATCTAATGCAATTACATCCATATCTGCATTGTTAGATGTACCTAAGTTCCATAATAAGAACTCAGATGGAGTCTCTAAACCTTCAGAGTCGATTTGAGAATCAATTGCACCTGAACCATTGTCTCCAGTTTTAGCATATGATAATTTTGCAGAAACAATTCCCATGTTTCCAGAAACATATGCTTTAAACGTATCTCTATCATCTTTTTCTAAGTTAGTTACTCTTAAACCATTAATAGCAGTGTTTGCCTCTGAATCTAATTCAGTTGCAGTGTACTCTAATCCAGCTGTAATCATATCAACAGTTACATCAGCTTTTAAGTTGTATGAATCCATAGTATCAGCAACAACTGCATATTGACCTAACAGTGATACAGGACCAACGTTACCCATAGCAATTACAGAGTTTACTCCAGAATCTTCAAATGGTGTATCACCAATTCCTGGATTATCAGGATCTGTCTTATCATCATCATTTACAGTATGATTAGCAAAAGAAGCTGCTCCTAAAGTAATGTTACCCATAGAATATAATGCTACAAGACCGTCACCTTGTGCACCATCAGTCATTCTTCCTGGGATGTTTTGTTGACCAGCGTTAACTGTTAAGCTATCTTTGTTGTATTGGAAGTAGTAATCTTCAATTTCGATTTCAGCTTTTGTATTTGCAGTATCTCCGTCATCATTTGCATTGTCGATTTTAAATACTGCAGTTACGTTATCATTAACTGGAACTTTTACACCAACTTCGATTTCAACATCTGAGTTAGATCTGTTGTCACCATTGTTTTCAACTTTTCTTTCTTGGTATCTATATCTAAATTGACCAGAAACATCAACACCTTGGATTGCCTCTTCTAAAGATGCAGCCGATGAAGTTGTAGTTAATCCAGCAACTGCTACAGCAGCAGCTAAACTTAATTTTGCGATTTTTTTCATTTGTTCTCCTAAAATTTCGAAATCTTTAATCAGTTTACCGGAGCGCGCGAACTCATTTAAAAACTAGTTTTAAAACTTTTCCGGCTTACCGTTGGAGTCATTCTACTGCACTAAATTTTAAAGTTTTCTTAAATTGGAATATTTAGTGTTAATAAACTGTTAATTTAAGGTAACTTTTAAGTAATTAGCCATTAACCATTTGTTAATTGGTAGTGAGTAATATATTAGGATTTTTTTTGTTTTATACATAGTGTATAGGTTTGTGTATAGGTTTAGGTTTTGTTTGTGGGACTCTTATGCTTTAGCACTCTCTTTGAGAAAGTCCCAACCCCGAGATAAAATCCGCCTCAATTTCGGAAACTGGACTTTAGTCCAGTCTCAGTATCTATTACCAAATTTATATTATTAACCTTTTTGTGATATAATAGTCATATAGAAACCCCATAAACCAAGGTAAAAATAAATACATAAATGACAAAATTAAAGCGAAAGGTTAATCATGCAAACTATACAGCTAGAAGTTGAAGATGATATCTATGATGAGATAAAAAGTAAAGGGATAGATATAAACCATAAATTACAAGATTTTTTATATGATTTGCTAGATGATAGTTATCTGGCTATATCTGAAGATGAAGCTAAACAAAGAGTAAAAGATGCTGTTGATAGGTATCGTAGTGGTACAGGTACCTATCTAGATGCAAATAATTATGCAAAGCATAAATCAAATATGATAGATTCTATAAGGTCTAAGTATGCAAATAATTAGGGATGAGTTTTATCTATCAAAGCTAGATGAAATCATAAATTATATGGCTCAAAGTAGTCTTTTATCTACTATAAGATTTTTAGATAAATTAGATGCAAAAATAGATAACATCCCAAATATGCCCTTTAAATTTAGACAATCAATTTATTATACAGATGAAAAAATAAGAGACCTTATCTTTAAAGGCTACACAATTCCTTATTTAATTGATGAAGAAAAAAAGCTGATTGTAGTTTTAGATATATTTAAATACAGCTATAGAAAAATTGTGAAATGATAATAGAAAGATATTGATAGATCTTTTTATGATTTTAGATATGGAATTTTTTGCTTCGGAAACTGGACTTTAGTCAAGTCTCAGTATCTATTACCAAATTTATATTATTAACCTTTTTGTGATATAATAGCCATATAAAAACCCCATAAACTAAGGTAAAAGATGAGCTTAAAAAAACTACCAATAGGAATACAGACATTTGAAAAAATAAGAAGTGATGATTATGTGTATGTGGATAAGACACATATAGCACTAAATATAATAGAGAATTACCAATATGTATTTTTAAGCCGACCAAGAAGATTTGGGAAGAGCTTATTTCTTGATACTTTAAAAAATATCTTTGAGGGAAAAAAAGAGTATTTCAAAGGCTTAAATATAGAGAATAAATGGGATTGGAGTAAGTCATATCCAGTTATTCATATATCATTTGCTAAAGGGAAGTTGGAAAGTAGAGCAGAGCTTGATGAAG
>JBNJFB010000020.1:0-42307 GCA_051746405.1 Campylobacterota bacterium | reverse complement strand
AGATTGATCTAATACACTTAGTTTTAACACTCTATCGTCCCATCTTTTTTACACTTTCTCCACCAATTCCAAAGTGTTGTTTTGGCATCTCATTTAAAACTACCCTAACATTCTGTTTTGGTGCATCAATAGATTCATGAATAGCTTGAGTTACTTTTTCTATAAGTTTCTCTTTTTGCTCATCACTTCTACCCTCAATTATATTTATAGTTGCAATTGGCATAAAAGCTCCTTTTTTAATGTCCCATAAAAAGGTGCCTTAAAAAATTGCCATTTTTTAAAGAGACCTTACAAAGGGACCATTTCATTTTTAATTTCTTTTATCGGTAAAAGTAAATTTTACCTAAAGAAACAAACCCTAAATAAAACAACGAGTTGCTCTTATTTTCTATATGAATTTCATAGTTAATGTTCCTAAGTCTTGGAATTTAACAGTTACATTATCACCTTTATTAACAGTAGTTGCAGCTGTAATTGCTCCACTTAAGATATAAGATCCAGCTTTTAAAACCTCACCTCGTTCACTTAGCATATTAGCAAGCATTGCAATAGCAGTTGCAGGGTGACCAAGTACCGCTGCTCCTGCTCCTAGTTGCACAACTTCACCATTGATTTCCATTACAACACCTAAAGTTTTTAAATCCACTTCATTAGCTTTTTTTGTCATACCACCACTTACATATCTAGAAGATGAAGAGTTATCAGCAATTACAGATTTTAAATCAAATTTAAAATCCTTATATCTTGAATCAATAATCTCAACAGCAGGCATAACAAAGTCAGTAGCAGCTAAAACATCGCCTATATGACACCCAGGTCCAGTTAAATCATCTTTTAAAATAAATGCAATCTCAGCTTCAACTTTTGGATGAATTAATTCGTCATATGGAATTTGAGCCCCATCACCATATGCAAAGTAATCAGCTAAATAACCATAACAAGGGTTCTCGACACCCATTTGTTTCATTTTAGCCTGCGAAGTAAGCCCCATTTTCATACCAACTACTTTATGACCTTTTGCTTCCTTAGCAGCTCGGGCACGCCATTGAATGTCATATGCATCCTCATATGTCATTTCTGGGTAATCATCAGTAATCTTAGTAATCTCATAAGCTTGCAATTCAGCATCTTCACAATGCTTTGCAAGTTTTTCTATTGTTGCTTTATCTAATGCCATTATAATAATCCTTTTTGTTTAGCTAACTCCATAGCACAATCATCAATCATATCTTCTTGACCACCAATCATTCCTCTACGACCAAGTTCAACAAGTAAAGATCTTGCATCTATTCCATACTTTTCTTCTGCTCGTCTAGCAAATAGTAAAAATGATGAATAAACACCTGCATAACCTAAAGTAATAGAATCCCTTGAAATTCTTGTAGGTTTTCCCATAATAGGAAGTGCAATATCTTCTGCTGCATCTTCAATAGCTTCAAGATTAATACCTGTATTAACACCCATTCTATTACAAACAGCTACTAAAACCTCAGTTGCAGTATTACCTGAACCTGCTCCAAAGCCTGCAAGTGATGCATCAATTCGTGTTGCTCCTGCTTCAATTGCAGCAAGTGAATTTGCAACACCCATTGATAAGTTATTGTGCCCATGGAAACCAAGTTCAATTTCATCACCAAACTCTGCTTTTAATGCTTTAATTCTAGAACTTACCATATCAGGAAGTAAATATCCAGCTGAATCAGTTGCATAAATAGTAGTAGCTCCATAAGAAACCATTTTTCTAGCTTCTTCAACTAATCTATTTTCATCAACCATATGAGCCATCATTAAAAATCCAACAGTATCAAGTCCCATTGATTTTGCAGCTTTTATATGTTGAGCTGAACAATCGGCTTCTGTACAATGAGTTGCTACTCTAACCATAGAAATACCATGTTCAACAGCTTTTTCTAAATCTTTTACAATTCCAATACCAGGAAGTAAAAGTGCAGAGATTTTAGCTTGTGTCATATTTGGTACTACTGCATCTAACCACTGCTCATCTGTATGTCTTCCCCAACCATAGTTAAGTGATGAACCACCAAGTCCATCTCCATGTGTAACTTCAATAAAAGGAACACCTGCTTTATCCATCGCTGTTGACATATTTGTCATCTCTTCAAGTGAAAAATGATGTCTAATTGAGTGCATTCCATCTCTTAAAGACATATCATGAATTTTTATTTTTTTACCTTGTAAATCCATCTTATGCTCCTTTAATCTTTTTAGCCATTTGTTCTGCAATATTTGTTGCAGCTGCTGTAATAATGTCTAGGTTACCTGCATACTTAGGTAGATAATCCCCTAAACCTTCAATTTCTAACCATATAGAGATTTTATTACCATCAAAAACTGGTCCATTTTTTAATACATACCCTGGAATAAACTCTTGCATAGTTTCAACCATTTCATGGATTGATTTAGTAATAGCTTCTTCATCAGGTTTTTCAGCTGTTAAACAATGAATTGTATCTCTCATCATTAAAGGCGGTTCTGCAGGATTTAAAATAATAATTGCTTTACCTTTCTTAGCTTTTCCTACTTGCTCAATACCAAGTTTTGTTGTTTCAGTAAACTCATCAATGTTAGCACGAGTTCCTGGTCCTGCTGATTTTGAAGCTGCTGTTGCTACAATTTCTGCATATTCAACTTCCTGTACTTTTGATACAGCTGCAATCATAGGAATAGTAGCTTGCCCACCACAAGTAACCATATTTACATTTTGAGTATTTTGAGCTAAAAGCTCTTGCATATTAACTGATGGTACACAAAAAGGACCAATGGCAGCAGGAGTTAAATCAATAACTTGAACTCCAAGTTCCGCTAACTTTCTATTATTTTCACCATGAACATAAGCAGATGTAGCATCAAATGCGATTTTTACACCATCTTCTTTAATAAAAGGAAGTAATCCATCAACACCTTCGGCTGTTGTTTTCATACCATCTTCTTTGGCTCTTAATAGACCATCAGATTCAGGGTCAATACCAACCATCCATAAAGGATTTAATATTTCACTTCTTTTTAGTTTATACATTAGATCTGTTCCAATATTTCCAGACCCAATTAATGCACAATTTATTTTTTCCACTGTATTTACCTTTTATTCAAATCTGATTGAGGCAGAACCAACTCCGCCAATACTTGCAGTCATATTATCACCTGGTTTTATATCAACCATTGCACATAAAGCACCTGATAATATAACCTCACCTGCTTTCAGTGATACACCAAACTCACCAAGTTTATTTGCAAGCCAAACTACTGCATTTACAGGACTACCTAATGCAGCAGCTCCTGCTCCTGTATGCAGTAATTCACCATTTCGCTCTAAAGTTATTCCACAAGTTGTTAAGTCCACATCAAAAGGACTAACACTTTGACCTCCAAATACCATATATCCACAAGAAGCATTATCAGCAACTGTATCTTGAATTTTGATTTTCCAATCTTTGATTCTTGAATCAACTATTTCAAAACAAGGCATTACAAATTTTGTAGCTTTAATTACATCAGCTGCTGTAACTCCAGGTCCACATAAATCCTCTTTCAAAACAAATGCTATTTCACCTTCAGCTTTTGGTTGAATCATCCCATCTGTAACATTAATCACATCACCATCTGAATAAATCATATCTGATAAAAGATAACCAAAATCAGGTTGATGAACACCTAACATGTCCATAACAACCTTTGAAGTAACACCTATTTTTTTACCAATAACTTTGGAGCTATCATCTTCCATTCTTCTTTTTAAAAAGTGATGTTGAATTGCATAAGCATCTTCAATAGTAGAATCAGGTTCTCTATTTGAAATTGGCTCAATTGTATAGTTTCCCTTTAGGGCTTCATATAATTCATCTCCATACTTTTCAATTTTTTCTTGAGTCATTGCCATTTTATACCCTTACATTTTTATACATACGTTTTTAAGTTCAGTATAGAACTCTAATGAGTGGTGACCACCCTCTCTTCCAATTCCTGAACCTTTCATTCCACCAAATGGTGTTCTTAAATCTCTTAAGAACCATGAGTTAATCCATACAATCCCTGATTCAATTTGAGATGCAACTCTATGAGCCTTATCCAAATTCTGAGTAAATACTGTAGATGCTAATCCATAATCTGTATCATTAGCCATTTTTATAACCTCTTCTTCACTATCAAAAGGTGCAATATGACAACAAGGTCCAAATACTTCTTGTTTTACAACAGTTGCATCTTCAGGAAGTCCTGTCCAAATAGTAGGTTCAACAAAGAATCCATTTGCTAATTCACCTTCCATTTTAGGAGCACCACCACCTAAGATTACATTTGCACCCTCTTTTTTAGCTATATCATAAAACTCTAATACCTTATCCCTATGAGCTTTGCTAACTACAGGTCCCATGTCAACAGATTCATCATTATAAATGCCAAGTTTAATTTTAGTTCCTGCTTCTTTTAGTTTTGATACAAACTCATCAAAGATTTCCCTTTGTACATATACTCTTTCTGTCCCTAGACAAACCTGTCCAGAGTTAGCAAATACTGATCTTGATGTTTCATGAACTGCTTTCTCCATATCACAATCTGCAAAAATAATTGCAGGGTTTTTACCACCAAGCTCTAGTGAAATATCTCTAATCCCATGGGAACAAGCATTCATAATCATTTCACCTGTTTTTGTTTCACCTGTAAATGTAATAGCATCCACATCTTTATGTGATGTAAGTAAATTTCCTGTAATTGAACCTTTCCCTTGAACAACATTAAATGCACCATTTGGAACTCCAACTTTACTCATCACTTCTCCAAGTAAAGATGTAGTAGTAGGAGTTACTTGTGATGGCTTTACAATAACAGAGTTACCACAAGCTAAAGCAGGACCCACTTTCCATGTCATAAGTAATAGTGGTAAATTCCAAGGAGAAATAACTCCAATTACACCCTTTGGTTTTCTAATAGAGTAGTTAAACATCTTTTTACCATCAGGAGTATCAGCTCTATAAGCTTCATCAGCAAGAGATTTCATAGTATCTGCAAATACTTCAAAGTTTGCAGCTCCTCTTGGAATATCAATATGTCTTGCAATTGAGTATGGCTTACCTGTATCTAAACACTCAGCTTCTAAGAAATCATCAAATCTTCTATTTATTTCTTGTGCAATTTCATACATCATTGCAACTCTATCATTTAATTTCATTTGACCCCATTCACCTGTAAGTGATGCCTTTGCAGCTGCTACTGCTGCATTTACTTCATCTTCTCTTCCAAGAGCTACTTTTGATAAAAGCTGTCCATTCATAGGATTGATATTATCAAAAAACTCTCCACAAGATGAGTCTAAAAATTGTCCATTAATATAGTGTTGTACTTTATTCATTGTTTAATCCTAACCTTTCTATTGCATATTTTGCACAAATAATATCTTCTTGTTCAGTTCCTCCCGAAACACCAATAGCTCCTACTTTTTCTTTATCTTCAAAAATAGTAATACCTCCACCAAAAGGTATTAACCTATCTTGATTAGAAAACCCTTGTTCTAAATGGGGTTCACTTTTAAAGATTTGTGTCCAAGTATCTGTGTCAAAACCAAAGCTTGCACTTGTGAAAGCTTTGTCTTTAGCTATTTGACTTGAGTGAATAAAAGAGTCCTCCATTCTTATAAATGCAAGCTCTATTCCTTTTGAATCAGTCACACTTACGTTAATCTTTATATTTAACTCTCGGGCTTTTTGAACTGTTAATTCACAAAGTTTTAAAGCTGTTTGACTTGTTAAGTCCTTTGATATTTTTGTTAACATATTAAATTCCTAAATTTTCTACTTTTTATGTAATATTTTTTATTGCACTATTTATAAGCTGATAGGGTATATGCATCTGTAAATGAACCGTTTTCTTGACCTGTATGATAGAAGATACCTCTCCATAACTCATCTTCAGTCCAAGTAACTGTTGGCATATCTTTACAAACTGCATAACCAAGACCTGCAAATGTTTCAAGTCTATGACCTGATGGGTCAAAGAAATAGATAGTCTCCCCTCTTGTAATACCATGTCTTTGAGGAGTGATATCTAGTTTTACATTATTCATAGCCATTACATCTGCTGATCTTAAAATATCATTCCATCCATCTAAGAAAAATGCAAAATGGTGCATTCCAGTTTCTGCTCCAGCAACAAATGCTAAATCATGAGGAGTATTTCCAGCACTTAGCCAAGTTGCAGCTTGAACTGAACCCTCAGGTCCCACGCATACTTGTTCTGCTAATTTCATATCAAAAACATCTTCAAAGAATTTAGTAGCTTCCATTAACTTTTCAGGACCTTGAGTCATTAATAATATATGATCAATCCAATGAGACTTAATACCTTTTCCATCAATTGGCCAAGGTGCAGGATTAGTATGTCCTACTTTTTTACCTACAAATGTTTTTTTAGCATATAGATTAAACTCATGTTCACTTGGAGACATAAATTTCAATACTCTTCCACATTCAGGAATAACTCCTTCATCTAAAATCTCTGTTTGAATTCCATAAGCCTCTATTTTTGCTTTTAAATTATCTATATCAGAATCT
Source organism: Campylobacterota bacterium (assembly GCA_051746405.1). GTDB lineage: Bacteria > Campylobacterota > Campylobacteria > Campylobacterales > Arcobacteraceae > Arcobacter_B. The sequence continues at coordinate 35,744 of JBNJFB010000020.1, read as the reverse complement.
TTTTCTACCTTGTATGCAACTTTATTATATGTCGCTTCTTCACTAGGTCTTAAAATAAGACTATATTTATCCCATTCATCCCAACATTTTAAATAAAGTGTTCCATCAGAGTCTTCTCTTGTAACTTCCATACCTATAACATTTTCATAATAATCTCTTGACTCATTAATATCTAATACATTAATATCAACATGTCCTAGTCTCATAATACCACTCATTTTATCTCCTTATTATCTAGTTACCAAGTACATAAACTTGGGCTTTTTCTTTAGATGAGTCTTTGCCTATAAACTCTACTTCCATATTACTTTTTGGAAATGTTTTACAAGCTAAAAGAATACCTTCACTCTCTTCTTCACATGAAATATGTTTTCTATTCATTTTGCATTTTTTATAGTCTCCCTCATAGACTTTGATTTTACAAAGTCCACAAGCACCATTATGACAACCTTTTGGAACTAAGTTCTCATATACGTATAAACCATCCATAAGATGTTTAGTCTCAAGACAAAGTTTAGTTTTATCTTTATCTTTTACAAAAATTTCATATTTCAAAACATCCCTTTTTTTATTTATAAAGTCATAGCCTTTTGACTTTTTAACTTTACAGAAATAAATTCGCAGAAAAATCGCAAAAAATCACTTTTAAAGAAAGTTTTTTAAATAAAAAAAGGTCTGCATAAACAGACCTTTTAAAAAGGTTTTATATAGATTTAAATAGTGGTGAACGCTGATTCTCAGCATTTAAATCAGCTTTTGAGAAGAACTTTTCTGTATAAATATCTTTTTCAAAAAGTCTTCCTCTCATAAGAGTTGTAATACATGCATCTATCATAGGCGGAGGTCCACAAAGATATGCTTTCTTACCAGAAAAATCATTTTCAAAAACTTCTTTTGCAGCATCATTTACAAAACCTTTTTTTCCTTTCCAAGAAGGAGTCTCTTCATCGGATAGAACAGGTATATAAGTAAAGTTTTCATATTTTTGTTCTAAGTCTCTAAATAAATCAGCATAATATAACTCTTCTTCATTTCTAGCCCCATGAAAAAGTGTTATTTCTTCCTTGCTTCCATTTTCTAGTTGCTCTAAAATCATAGACTTAGGACTTGAAAGTCCAGAACCACCTGCAAAGAAAACCATAGGCTTATTAGCAGACTCTCTTACAAAGAATCTTCCATAAGGTCCTGAGATCTTCCTTCTAGCACCTACTTTAACATTTCTATGAATCCATGGAGTTGCTTCTCCATCTGGAATTAAAGAGATATTTAACTCTACAACTTTTTTTTCATTTGAAGAGTTACATAAAGAAAATGCTCTTGGCTCATCAAACCCTGGTACATGATACTGTACATATTGACCTGCTTGAAACTCAATCTCTTCATCTAATTCTATAAATATAGCTTTTATTCTAGGTGTTAAATCTTTTACTTCAATAACTGTTCCCATAAAATCTTTTACAGGTATTGATTTAGCATCAGGGTCTTCATCCACATCAGCTTCAATAGCACAATCTTCCATTGGTGTAGCAGTACAAGCAAGACATTTACCCTCATCTTTTTCCATATCCATAAGAGCAAAAGGAGAAGCTGCACCATAGTCAACTTCACCTTCTAATACCTCAACTTTACAAGTACCACATAAACCATGAGAGCACGCATGGGGAATATATACCCCTTGCCTTAATGCAGCATCAAGAATAGTTTGTCCATCTTGAACTTCTACCACATCTCCTGTTGGTTCTATTTCTACTTGATAACTCACATTCCTACTCCATTAATTCCTGTTAAATTTGGTGTTTCAAATCTAACTAATGACTTATGGTCAATTCCATTATCTTCAAGTGACTTCTCAAAATCAGGAGTAAACTCTTCACCGTTTAATTTCCAAATAACAGAATCATCCCAAACAACTTTTTCAAAATCTGGATGGTCTTTATAACAGCTTGGCATTACTTCATGAACCAATGCTTTAAAAGGCATTTGTGGTGGTAAAGGAAAAGCCATTGCAGAATTAATTAGTTTATGTTTATCCCAACCCACATATACTACTTGGTTACCATGAAATTTATCAACACTATCCATCATAATTATTGGATATTTATCTTTTACTATAGTTGCCATTATGCTTCTCCTTTCCATTCTTTCCACATCTTCTCATCTTGTGAACCTTTATAGTCAAGATTATCTTGTCCAAACTCAACCTTATACCATTTTAGTACTTCAGGAAGTGTAGCCCCTCCACAGTTTCCTTGGAAGATTTGATGAACTGGTAACCATGATTGAATATACTTTTCAGGTTCATCTTCAAAAATATCTTTACAATGATCTGAACAGAAGTGGAATCTTTCACCATTGTACATAGTATGTCTATGAGCAATTTGAGTTGGTTCACCCTTTTCAACTTCTGTTGCTAACATTGGTAACTGACAGGTTTGACATAACTGAGGAAGCATTTCAGAATAGTATCTCTTCCCGTCTTTTTCTAATTTATTCCAGTGTTCATAAACAGGTCTATAGTATTTATCAAATGTATCTGGATATTTTTGGCTTAACCAATCCATTTTTTTCTCATCAGGAATCCAAGTATGGAAAGGTGCTGCTGCATTGTGAGTATATAGTGTCATCCAAACTTGATGAGATAAATGCTCTTTTTCAGCTTTAATTGTTCCTGCACAATCAGGAACTTTAATTCCATATCTCTCTAAATCTTTAAATAGTGCTACTGTATTCTCTTCAAAATATAACTCCCACGCTTCTTTCCAAGACTGTGGTGATTCAGGTAGCATATAATCCATCATTGCAGATACAAGTCCTAAAACTTTATACCCTCTCCATGTCCACTTATCAATCCATTTTTGAACAATTGGAACATTACCTGGGTCTTGTTCTAATAAAAACTTAATAGCTTGTAAACCTAAAGTCATATGTCTTGCCTCATCACTTTGAGCTGAGAATCCAAATGTAACTGTTGCCATATCTCCATTATAAGCTGCACCACTCATAAATGGCACAAATAATAGATTTGTTAATACATACTCAAATGAAAAACCAATAGCAATTATAAACTCAAATGGTCCTGCAGCTCTTGCATCATCAAAGAATGACTTAGGAACAGATAAGTACCATACTCTATCATGCCACTTTGTCCATTCTGAAAAACCATTAAAGTATTTATTATAATGGCTTAATGTATGTACTTGTGTTTGAACATGTCTTAACTCATCAATAGCTTGCATTTGACAAGCAACCCTTGGACCATCACCTCTAAAAGCTCTAGCAATATTTGCAAAACCTCTATGTGCTTGATATTCAAGTGGAGAAACACCTGTTAGAAATAGTTTTAAAGCAGATACATATCTTGCATCTGTGATGTTTTTTTGTCCATTATTTTGTGCAAAAGCATCAATAATTGCATATAACTTTTTATCTTTTTCACCTTGATACTTCCAATAAGCATCCATTGTCATTCTAAATGGATCTTCCCAAGCTTCCCAATCATGGATTTTTATACCCTCAAACTTATCTTCAGGAAAAACATCATCCATATCTTGATATGTAGTCTCCCAACCAAGTCTAGTCATATACTTATATTTATCCTTCATATTTAGACGTTTTTTTCTTTTTTGTGTATTCATTGTCATAATATCTTCTCCTAATTTTCCCAATAAATTGTGAAGTGGTCGTAATCTTCATCAACATTCCCAGCTAGAGAAATTAAAACTAACTGTAACTCTTGTGGATCCCAGTCTCTACCAATTTTATCTGATACAGTCTGGGCATTAATTACCATCTTGCTATCAGCTGATATCTTTACCATAGCAGGTTGGTTCTCAACCTCAACACCTGGATTATCATCTTTAATTGCTTCAACAATAGCTCTTGTCTCCTCCATTGATTGAAGTGCTAAAAATACTTTTGACATTCTCTCTCCTATAGGTTTAAACCATTTTTATTTAATCTTGCTACTAACTCTTCTTGTATGCTATCAACTACTTCTTGTGGATTTGAAACTAGATTTCTAGCAATTGCTAAAGCTGCTTGACTTGCTATTTCAATATATTTTTCACACCATTGATTTAATAACTGTTTATTCTCATCAGACTCTAAAGCTGCAACTTTTATTGTCATATCAATCCATCTTGCACACTCTTCATTCCAAGCTGTAATAAATTCAGTCATCATAGTTTGAGCGGTTCCACCTCTTTGATTTAACTCTTGTTCATATTTATTAAATACTAAAGGATGAATAAAACCATCTAAAATTACATTTTGTGCAATATGAAGTTCAAACCAGTCTTGTAAAACAAAGCTATCTTCCATAGCTTTTCTAAGTGGTTGCCATGATTCATCATTTAACCACTTATTTTTCGCACTATCTAAAACTGCTGGATTATTTTCACTAAGTAAAAGAGCTATTCTTGTAAGATACTGAGCATTTCCTAATCTATCTTCTGCATGGAACATAAATGTATTTGTAATAGCTGCACCATAACCTTCGGAACATAATTGGAGATTATTCATGTTAGCTCCCCACTCATAGTGTCTAAGTGGTAGTACATAGTCTAAAATCTCCTGTTTTATATCCTCTGGCATAACACTTAACATATCTCTTTTTTCAACAAAAACAAAATTCTGTTCAGCCACTTCTTGTTGCTTTGCTCTAGCCATAACATAAGAAGAGTAGTGATACTGCCTTGGGTCTAAAAACTTATACCAATCTTCCATTTTTATTTTTGTTTTATCTTCATCATACAATCTATATTTTGGATTTGCTAAAGGTCTATAATGGAAATTTTCCACTGGTTGAATATCAAAGGTTGCTTCCTCATATCTTGAAGCCATTTTACCCTCACCAATTCTTCTTTCAACATGACCAAAGGTTTCCCTTTTTGGTTTAATATCTATACTTTTTATATCTAAAGACATATTTTCAACTCCTTTATTTACTTAATGTACCAACAACACCATACTGCCATTTATGCTTGTCGTTTTCTACATCAATCTCTTGTTCTTTAGTTAAATGCTTTACTGCATTTATCTTACAAAACTCATCAAATTGCTTTTTGGGCAATGCAAGTTCAACATACATACATGGATCACCAATAGAAAAATCAAACTCAACTAAATCATTTGATTTAATATCAGTAATATGCACATATTTTCTCTTAAAAGGTGATTCATCAACCATAACACTAACCTTTTCAATTATGAATTTTTAATTCAATTTGAATCTTAATGGAAAAAAATCGCAAAATTATCGCAATAAAAGATAGTTATTTCTAAATTTGCTATAATTCATAAAAATAAAAAAAGAGTTCAATATGAGAAATATTATTAATAGTATAATTAATAGAAAATACTTTCCTACAAAGTTTTCATTATCTTACTTTATAATTGGTTTAATTGGAGTTTTAACTATTGATAAGCTAGCAACAGAGTTTTCAAAATACCACTCTTTAAGCAATGAAGGTCCCCTAACTTTTGCATTAATCTTTTTAATAACAACAGGTATAATAATCTTTATTATATTAAACCATATGCAAAAAGTTAAATTAAGAATTGAAAACTCTTATATAGATTTAAAAAATAAAGATAAAGAGAGGCTTGTACCTTATGAGTTTGCTTTAAACAACTCAATTGATGCTATATATTGGTTTACACTAGATGCAAAATTTATTTATGTAAATGAAGCTGCATGTAAAATGATAGGTAGAACTAAAGATGAGTTTTTAAACCAAATGTATTTAGAAGATATGGATCCTAATTTTAACCGTGATACAGCAAAAGAGTGTATGCAAAATATCTATAATAACAAAAACTGGAGACTAGAAACAACTCAGGTTAGAAAAGATGGAACAATTTTTCCTGTGGAAGTTTCAGGACATGGCTTTACTCATAATGGACATGAGTATATATGTGCTTTTGCTAGAGATATGACTCAAAGACAAGCATATAGAACAAAAATAACTAAAATGAATCAAGAACTACAAAAATCTGTTGAAGAGAAAGATATCTTACTAAAAGAGATTCACCATAGAGTAAAAAATAATATGGAGATAATCTCATCTTTATTAAATATGCAAGAAAGAAGAACTATTGATAAAGATATGATTTATATACTACAGCAAAGTAGAAGTAGAATTCATACAATGGCTTTAGTGCATGAATTCTTGTACTTAGGAGAGAACTTAGCTTATATTAATCTAAAAAAATATATTAGCAGACTTATTGATGATATAAAAGAGCTGTATATATCTCAAAATACTACTTTAAATGTGGATTTAAATATAGATAACTTGCACTTTTCAACAAATAGATGTATTCAAATAGGAATGGTTCTTCATGAACTTTGTGTAAACTCTTTAAAGTATGCATTTAAAGAGTATAGAGATAATCTTTTATGTATTCATATAAAAGAGATCCCTAATAACAATATACATTTAAAAATTAGAGATAATGGTGATGGATTAAAAGACATTGATTCTTTATATAAAAGCGAATCCATTGGAATGCAGCTAATACATTCAATAATTGAAGACCAATTAGATGGAACTATTGAATTTAAGAATAATAATGGATTAGAGTGCAATGTAATTTTTTTAAAAAAGGAGGAGGGTAGCTATGAGTAAGACTGAAATTTTAATTGTTGAAGATGAGTCAATAATTGCACTAAATTTAAAAGAGACACTTATGGAGTTAGGATATAAAGTAACTGGAATTACTCCAAATAGGTGTAAAACTTTAGCACTATTAGAAAAAGGGGCTAATCCTGATTTGATCTTAATGGATATATATTTAAAGGGTCCAACCACAGGAATTGAACTTACTAAAGAGTTAAAAAGCTCAATACCATATACTCCTGTAGTTTTTTTAACTGCTAATTCTGAAATAAAAACAATTAAAGAGGCTTCAGAAACTTTGGCATATGGATATATAATCAAACCATATAAGAAACAGAGTCTTCATGCTGCTATTGAAGTAGCTCTTAGTAAAGCAAAAGAGGATAATAAAAAAAATAAGAAGCTTAATGCAGTAGAAAATATAAATAAGACCTTAGAGCATCAATTATCATTAAACAAAGAGCAAAACCATAGAACAATACAACTTAAATATGGTTATCTTTATGATAAAGAGACTGAGGTTTTATACTATGGCGATGAACCTATAAAACTAACAGCAAAAGAGAAAAAAATCATTGACTTACTTTGTAGAAGTGCTGGACAGTTTGTATCTCAAGAACAAATGGAGTATGCGATTTGGCAAGATGAACCTGCTGGTTATGCTGCTTTTAGATCAGTTTTATTTAGACTTAGGAATAAAGTACATAAAGACTTAATTATCAATCAAAATAACTCAGGCTATAAGATAGAACTGTTTTAAATAAACTGCGATAATAATACGATTAAATTCTACTAAAATATCTCTATTTTTTAAAAAGAGGTATTAGTATGGATTTAAAATTAGAAAATAAAACTGCCCTTATTACAGGTTCAACTTTAGGAGTTGGTTTTGCAACTGCTAAAAAACTATGTGATGAGGGGGCTTATGTATATATAAATGGAAGAAGCGAACAAAATATTCAAGATGCTATCAAAAAGATTAAAGCTCATAATAAAAATGCAAAAGTAGAAGGTATAGTTGCCAATTTATCTTCAAAAGAAGGCTGTGATAAATTAACTAAGCAACTACCAAAAGTAGATATTTTAATCAATAATCTTGGGATATTTGAACCAAAAGAGTTTATAAATTTAGAGGAAGATGATTGGCTTAAAATGTTTAATACAAATATAATGAGCGGAGTAAGACTCTCTCAAGCTTACCTACCTTCTATGTTAGAGCAAAACTGGGGAAGAGTTATTTTTGTTTCAAGTGAATCTGCTTATCAAATACCAAAAGAGATGATTCATTATGGTATGAGTAAAACTGCTCAACTATCAGTTGCTAGAGGAATAGCAGAGCTTACTACTGGCACAAATGTAACTTCAAACTCTATAATAATAGGACCTACAAAATCAGAAGGCGTTACAGCTTTTTTAGATGAGTATGCAAAACAGATGAACTTTACTTTTGAACAAATGCAAGAAGACTTTTTTAAAAATATAAGACCAACATCTCTACTTAAAAGATTTACGGAAGTTGAAGAAGTATCAAATATGATTGTTTATACAGCAAGTACACTATCTAGTGCTACAAATGGTGCAGTTTTAAGAGCCGATGCTGGTGTAGTTCAAAGTGCAATTTAAATAGTAAGGATAAAAATATGAAAAAATATGATATTTCACTTATTAAAGGTGATGGAATTGGTGTTGAGATTATAAATGAAGCAGTAAAAGTTTTAAATGCTGTTAGTAAGAAATGTGGCTTTAGCTTAGAGTATAAAGAGTATTTAATGGGTGGTATTGCCATTGATAAAATAGGTCACCCTCTTCCAAAAGAGACTATTGATGGAGTTTTGAAATCCCATGCTTGTTTATTTGGTGCAATTGGTGGAAAGAAATGGGATAATTTTCCAAGACACCTAAGACCTGAGTCTGGACTTTTAAAGTTTAGAGAAGAATTAGGAGTTTATGCTAACTTACGGCCTGCTTTAGTTTATGATGAACTTATAAATGCTTCAACACTAAAGCCTAAGATTATCAAAGGCTGTGATATTATGGTTGTAAGGGAGTTAATCGGAGGTATTTACTTTGGCCAGCCAAGGCAAAATAATGGAGACAAAGCTTTTAATACTATGATTTATACAAAAGAGGAAATCCAAAGAATTGGGAAAACAGCCTTTGAACTAGCAATGAAAAGAGATAAAAGATTATGTTCTGTTGACAAATCAAATGTTTTAGAAGTATCACAACTTTGGAGGGCAACAATAATTGAGTTATCAAAGAATTATCCAGAGGTTGAGTTAACTCATATGTATGTGGATAACGCAGCCATGCAACTAGTTAGAAACCCTAAACAGTTTGATGTGATAGTTACAGGAAATATTTTTGGAGATATTTTAAGTGATACAGCCTCAATGGTAGTAGGCTCAATTGGTCTTCTTCCAAGTGCTTCAACTGGTATAAAAACAGCTGTTTATGAACCAATTCATGGTTCAGCACCTGATATAGCAGGACTTGGAATTGCAAATCCAATTGCTACTATTGAGAGTGCGGCTATGATGCTAAAATACTCTTTAAATGAACAAAAAGCTGCAAACATCATACAACAAGCTATTAAAAATGTGTTAAAAGATGGTTATAGAACCAAGGATTTAGCATCTTTTGATGCAAAAGAAGTTTTAAGTACTTCACAAATGGGAGATATTATAGTAGAGTATATTAATAAATAGGATGAAAAATTAAATTTTCATTCTATTTTTATTATATGAAAACTCCAAAGCTGTAGCTATAGTTCTTGTATATGCAGCATCAACTCCTTGTTTTTCACAGTTTTTTATTACTACACCACAAATATCATCAAGCTCTAAATCTCTATTATTCTCTTTATCAACCCACATTGAAGGTTTAACAGATTGAAAACTTTTCATTAATTCATACATTTTATCTGCATCTTCTTGGGTTAAATTAACTCCAACTGCATTAGATGCAACTGCTGCTTCTTTCATGAGATTATGGATTAGTTTTGAGGTTTTTTTATTTTCTAAAAGCACCCCTGATTCTTCTTCAAGTAGTGCACAAATAGCATTTACCCCATTGTTTATTATCAGTTTATTCCATAACTCTTTTTTTATATCTTCACATAAAATAGTTGTTGTGGATGTTTTATCTAGTATCTGTTTTAATTTATCTAAAAATTCACTACTTCTTTTATTTTTATAAACTGCTCCCATTAAGGTTTGAACTTCGCCCTTACAATGTACATGACCTAAACTTACAGTATGTGAAACAATCAATCTAGTAAGCCCTCCTATTACAAAGTTTTTATTATAGTACTTTTCCATAATATCTTCATTTTCTACTCCATTTTGTAAAGATATATAATAAGGAGGTGTTTCACAATCTTTTATCCATAAAGCTAACTCTTTTGTAATAAGCTGCGTACTCATTGACTTAGTAGCAATAAAAATTGCATCTATTTCATTTGGTTTATATCTGCTTACAAAATCTTTTATATCATAAGTATCAATTTTATCTTCAATTTTATAATTTTCATGGGTTACTTTCATCTTGTTACTTTTTAAATACTCTAAAGTCTCACCTCTTGCTATAAACTTTACATTGCATCCAACACTATGTAAAATCATTCCATAAAAACCACCTATTCCACCTGGTCCTACAATTACAATATTCATTTTATTCCTCTATTTAAACACTATTTTATAAATCTTATTATATATAAATAGAGTATAAATAAAATAAAAAAGGCATAACTTGATTCGATTAGGTTCAAACTCAAAAACAAGAGCACTTCTACTAGATAAGTTTAATATTGATTTTATTCAAAATGGAGGTGGTTTTGATGAAGACTCAATAACTACAAAAGACCCGAAATCTTTTTGTTATGAAGCAACAAAGGGTAAGTTTAATGAACTATATAAAAAATATGGTATTGAAGATATGCCCTTACTGGTTGCAGATTCGGTTGTAACAGCAAATAACCAACTACTTAGAAAAGCAAAAGATAAAGAAGATGCAAAAGCCATGCTTGAACTTCAAAGTGCAAACAAAACTTCTGTTATTACTTGTATGATATATAAATCAAAAAAGTTAGAGCTTATTGATATAAGTATTACTTCTTATGAGTTTAAAGAGTTTGATAAAGCTCATATGAATGAGTATATTAATTCGGGTGAATGCTTTGGAAAAGCAGGTGCTATTATGGTTGAAGGTTTTTGTAAGCCATATATAAAAAATGTAAAAGGATATGAATCATGTGCAATGGGACTTTGTGTAGAGAAACTATTTCCATACCTTTAGAGCTATTATCTCTAAAGGTACATAACCTTAATCAGATGAAGGTTTTGGGGTATCTATTGTAGATGCTGGCAGTTGAGGATAAGTAATTTCTGGTTTTTCTCCCTCTAATGCTTTTAAGAATGTTACAATTTTATCTGCATCACTATTTGATATTTTAATACCTAATTGAGTAGAACCCATCTCTTTTACTGCTTCGTTTAATGACCAAACTTGACCATTATGGAAATATGGTGCTGTTTCTGTAATGTTTCTTAAAGTAGGAGTTTTAACCATTCCATCTTCATTCCCTTTAAAATCACCTATATTAGAAAATTTATATTTAGCTGCTATTTCAAAAGGTTGCATTGTACCACCTAGTGCAATTCCGTTATGACATGAAGCACACCCTTTATCCATAAATACTTTTAGTCCCTCTTTCTCTTCACTTGAAAGTGCATCTTTATCACCATGCATAAACTCATCAAATCTTGAAGGAGTTACTAATATCTTTTCAAATACTGCAATTGTAGAAGTGATTTTTTCAAAATCAATTTTTACATCAGTTCCATATGTATTTTTAAACTCATTTACATATGCAGGAATTGAGTTAATTCTATCCTCTACTAATGTTGGAGGTGCTGCCATTTCAGGACCTGCTTGAACTGGGCCTTGTGCTTGGTCAGCTAAGTGAGGACTTCTTCCATCCCAAAACTGAGCTTTAAAAAATGCCGAATTATAAACTGTTGGAGAGTTTAAGTGATGAGGGTTTTTAGTCCATCCATGACCAATTGCAGCACTAATTCCATCTGCACCACCTAAACCTAAGTTGTGACAAGTATTACATGAGATAAGACCACTTTTTGAGATTCTTGGATCAAAGTATAGTTTTTTACCTAACTCTACTTTTTTATCAGTAATTGGATTATCTTTACTATCTATGATTTTGTAAAGTTCTGTTTTATTTTGAGGAATAGGCTCTATACCACTACTCTTTACTCTATCTAATAAATCTGTTGCAAAAAGACTACTTACCACGGCTGAACTTAAAACTAATGACGATATTAACTTCATCACATCTCCTTTTTTTAGTGTAATGACTATTTTAAGAGAATTTTTATTAAAAGAAAATTAAGTTATATGTTTTACTTATAATAGTTCATAAATTTTACTTATAAAACAAGAGACTTTTTATCTTATTTTACTCTTTTAACTAACTGTTCGGGCAATAGTTCTAAAGACTCTTCAACTTTTTTTGTCTCCCCATGATAAATGAAATAATCATCATACTCAAATGATGTTAGATTAATATATACTCTTTGCTCATTTAAAAACTCTAATATTGCACTACTAACGCCACCTTGTTTTTGTGAGTCACTAAAAACATACCAATCAGTATATTTTGATGCAAGCTCTTTTAACATCTCTTTGTCAAGGGGTTTTACAAACCTTAAATCCAATATTGCAATATCATCTTTATGTAACTCTTCAGTCTTACATGCTTTTCCAACAGCTGCACCATAACCTATAAATAGTTTTTTTGATTTACCCTCTTTTAAGAGTTGAGATTTACCATATCTAAAAGGTTTGGACTTATACTTTGTTTTTATAAATGCACCCCTTGGATACCTAAAAGCACAAGGTGTTTTCATCTCATATGCAAACTGCACTGCAAAATTTAATGAATCATTATCCCTTGGTGCAAAAAGTGTCATTCCTGGAATAAACCTCAAATATGAAATATCAAATGTTCCTTGATGGGTCTCCCCATCATTACCCACAATTCCTGCTCTATCTATTGCAAATACAACAGGTAGACTCATAAGTGAAACATCATGAATAATTTGATCAAAGCCTCTTTGCAAAAAAGTAGAATAGATAGTAATAAATGGCTTAAAGCCTTCTTTTGCCATAGCTGCCATTGATGTTACTGCATGTTGTTCTGCTATTGCCACATCCCAAAATCTATGGGGAAACTTCTGCATTAACTTATCAATACCTGTACCACTTGGCATTGCAGCAGTTACACCAACTACATTTTCATGTTTACATGCTATCTCTTTTAAGGCATCTGCATAAACAGCTGTTGCAGCTTTTGGAGCCTCTTTTTTTACAAATGCTCCATCTTCCACATTAAAAGGACCAACCCCATGCCAATGCTCAAGTTGACCCTCTGCAGCTTTGTACCCTTTACCTTTTATAGTCCTTGCATGAACTATTACAGGCTTATTCATACTTTTTGCTATTTTTAGTGTATCTAGAACTTCATACAAATCATGTCCATCTATTGGACCTATATAATCAATTCCCATCTCTTCAAATAGAATTCCAGGAGTTATTAATTTAAAGGCCTCTTCAACTCTTTTTGCTAAGTAAGTAGTTCCCTCTGGCATATTTTTCTTTATAAAAGTATCAACTCTTCCTTTGAAACTTTGATAGTATTTCCCAGCTAAAAGTTTAGATAAATACTTAGAAATAGCACCAATTGGTTTAGCTATTGACATCTCATTATCATTTAAAATTATTACAATAGGTAGCTTTAAATCACCTAACTCATTTAATGCTTCATATACCATTCCAGCTGTCATTGAACCATCGCCTATCATAACCACAGGTGTTCTATCTTGCTGTTTTAGTTTTATAGATTTAGCAGCACCCACAGCTAGTGATATTGAAGTTGATGAATGACCTGCTACAAAATAATCAGCAGGTGATTCTTTTGGTTTTGTAAAACCGCTTAGTCCACCATACTGTCTAATTGTCTCAAACTCTTCCCATCTACCTGTCAATAACTTATGAGGGTAACACTGATGGGATACATCAAAGATAAAAGGGTCCTTATTCACATCAAAAACATAGTGCATACCTATAGTTAATTCAACTGCACCTAGTGTTGATGAGAAGTGTCCACCTTTTCTTGAAACAACATCAATAATCCTATCTCTAATATCTTGTGACAACTCTTCTAGCTGCTCTATTGACTTATTTTTTAGTTCCATAATAAATTCTTAATTATATTTTTTCCAATACTTTTTGCATTATTTCAAACACTTTTGTATTTTGTTCTTGTGTTCCTATTGTAATTCTTATGGCATTTAATCCATAACTTGTTAAATCCCTTACAATAACACCTTTATGCAATAACTCATTTGCAAGCTTTTTTGAACTAATATTTTTATCTAATTTTATTGTTATAAAGTTTGTGTATGACTCAATATACTCAAAGCCATTTCCCACTACAAACTCTTCATATCTTTTCATTTGCTGAAAGTTTTTACTTATACACTCTTGTACAAAATTTTCATCTTTTAAAGCTTCTATGGCTGCTGCTAATGATAGTGTTGTAATATTAAATGGTGCTCTTAACTTATATAATGTTTCTATAATCTCTTCATTGGCAATACCATAACCAACTCTCATTCCACCTAAAGCATAAGCTTTAGAAAATGTACCTAAATAGATACAGTTTGGAAACTTTTCGATTAATTCATTTGCATCAATCTTTTTCTTTTCATCTTTATATGCTGCATACTCTTGATATGCACCATCTACAACCACTAAGCAGTTTTTATCAATCTGTTCTAAAAACTTATAAACATCATCTTTATTTAAACACTCACCCAATGGATTATTAGGTAAACATAAAAATATAATATCTGCACCATTTTGTTTATAAAGCTCTAAAAACTGTTCTAAGTTATGTTCATCATCTTTTGTTTTTATTATTTCACAACCCGTTTGCTTACCATAAATCTCATACATAGCAAAAGTTGTTTTTGACATAATCATTTTAGAGTTTTCACTACATTTTGCATGTACACAAAACTCAATAACTTGATCACTTCCTGAACCAATAATTACATTATTTGGCTTTACATCAAATTTATTAGCTAAAGAGTTTTTTAATTCATACATAGAATCATCAGGGTATATAAACATATTTTTTACTAACTTTTCTATCTTTTGTGTAACCATTGGTGATGTTCCATATGGATTCTCATTAGAGGCTAATTTTATAATATCCTTTGGATCAACTCCATAATCTCTTACAACTAACTCTATTGGCTTACCAGCTTCATAAGTTGTTACATTATCTAATAGTTTATTGAATTTCATTATAGTTCCTATATTTATATATCATTTATCTCTTTTACATATGAGCCTAATACTTTAACTGTTTTATTGTGCTTTTGTAGTACATATTTCACATGTTCATCATCTTTGTGTCCATCAAAATCTATGAAAAATATAGAGTTACCCTCTACAATATGTGATTTAATTTTTGTTAAGTTAATACCTGCATTATTGAAATCATTTAGAAACTCAACTAATGCACCTTGCTTATCAGGCAACTCTACTAAAACTGATGTTTTATCATTATTAGAAGGGGCATTTTCAAAATCACTTATTATAAAAAATCTAGTTTTATTGTTATCTTTATCTTCAATATTTTCAAATAAAATTGGCAAATTATGGAGTTTTGCACCCACATGTGGACAAATTGCTGCACTATATGGCTCTTTTGCTGCTAGTTTTGCTGCTTTTGTTGTTGATTCAATTGGTATTAACTCAACTTCATCTAAACCAAAATTTGATAGAAATCTTCTACACTGCTCAAAAGCTATATCTTTTGAGTAGATTCTTCTTATATTCTCTATTTTATCACAAGTACTAGCTAATGTATGATGAATATCTAAAACAACCTCTGCAACAATTTTTAAATCATACTTACTAAATGAGTTTATAGTATCTGTTACAATTCCATTTGATGAGTTCTCAATAGGAACCACACCAAATTTAGCTTTTTTTGTATTAACTTCCCTAAAGATACCTTTTATAGATGAAATAGATACATAAGAGCTCATGGCTCCAAATCTACCCTCAGCTGCTTGATGAGTGAAACTTCCCTCAGGTCCTAAATAAGCAACATTTTCAGGCAATTCAAGGTTTCTTGAAATAGCAAATATTTCTAAAAACAGAGCTTCAATTGCTGTTCTAGTCAACTTACCTTTATTGATTTTTTCTAATCTATCGATAATAGCCTTTTCCCTTTCAGGTCTGTATATCGCACCACCACTTTTAGCTTTTAACAAACCAACTTGATGCACAATATCCATTCTATCATTTACTAATTCTAAAAGTTTAGAGTCAATATTATCTAACTTTTGTCTTAGTTCATTTAATCCAGCTTCACTCATTTGTATCCTTTTATTAGAATATATCTATTTTATAAACTCTTCTTCATGGGCTATTAAATCTTCAAACTCTTCTCTTCTTCTAATTAACCTATCATTACCATTTTCAATAGCAATTTCAGCTACTTTAGCCCTTGTGTTATAGTTGCTTGCCATTGTAAAACAGTAAGCCCCTGCACTATAAATAGCAACTAAATCATTATGTTGTGTTTTTGGTAAATCAATATTTTTACCAAAAAAGTCTCCACTTTCACATACAGGACCTACAATATTACATGCAGATTTATCTTCACTTTTATCTAAAACCTCTATTTTATGGTATGCATCATATAAAGATGGCCTAATCAAATCATTCATAGCACCATCAACTACTACAAATCTTTTTTCACCATTTATCTTCTCATAAAGCACTTTAGTTACAAAAACACCTGAGTTTCCAACTAAAAATCTTCCAGGTTCACAAACTACTGTAATATCTAAACCAAATAGTACCTCTAAAATAGTTTGAGCATACTCATTAGTATCTATTAATTTTTCATCATCATAAACTATACCTAAGCCACCACCAACATCAAAAAACTTTAACTCTATTTTTAGTGCATTTAGGTTTTTTACTAAATCTGAAACAATCTTAACAGCCTCTTTTATTGGTTCAAGTTGTGTTAGTTGAGAACCAATATGACAATGAATTCCTACAGGTTCTAAAAAATCACTATTTTTACACTGTATATACATTCTTTTTGCAGTATCAATATCAACACCAAACTTATTTTCATGAAGTCCTGTTGAGATATATGGATGAGTTTGTGGGTCAATATTTGGATTTACTCTTACTGAAATTCTTGCTTTTTTATCTAACTGCTTTGATATTAACTCAACCCTATCAAGTTCAGCTGCACTTTCAACATTTATCATCAAAATACCAAGCTCTAAAGCCTCTTTTATCTCATCATCACACTTTCCCACACCTGAAAATATTATGTTGTATGGTTTTATTCCAACTTTTAAAGCTCTTTTAACCTCACCTATAGAAACACAATCAGCACCCGCTCCAAGGTTTGCTAAGTGTTTAATAACAGATAGGTTTGAATTTGCTTTTACTGCATATGCAACTAATGATTTTCTTGCTTTAAACGCACCTTTTAACTCATTATACTGCTTTGTAATATAATCAAAATCATACACATAGTAAGGAGTTTTATACTTTGTAGCTAACTTTTTAAAATCTATATTCATTTTTTAATTTCCATCCCAAGCAATTTTTGGTTTATCTTGTGTAAAATCAACTGCAGGCATTCCCATAATATTATATCCACAATCAACATAGTGAATCTCACCTGTAACTGCACTACTTAAATTAGATAATAAATACATACCTGAATTTCCTACCTCATCAACTGTTACATTCTTTTTTAGGGGTGAATGGGCTTCATTCCATTTTAGCATAAACTTAAAATCACTAATTCCTGCAGATGCTAAAGTTTTTATAGGTCCTGCACTTATAGCATTTACTCTACATCCATCTTTTCCTAAATCTTCTGCTAAATATTTAGTTGTCATTTCTAAAGCTGCTTTAGCAATACCCATTAAGTTATAGTTTGGTATATACTTTTCTCCACCATAATAAGATAGTGTTAAAATCGATGACTCATTTGATAATAAAGGCTTTAACTCTCTTGTAACTTCAAGTAAAGAGTAAACAGATATATCCATAGCAACACCAAATGCATCTTTTGAGATATTGTATATTCTACCACTTAATCCCTCTTTTGGTGCAAATGCTATTGAGTGAACAATAAAGTCAATCTCTCCTAAATCTTTTTCTAAAGACTCCTTTAAAGCTTTTATCTCTTCTGGTTTAGAAACATCACATGGATATACAAACTTTTCACTTCCAAACTCTGCAGCAATTGGCTCAACTCTTTTTTTTAAAGAGTCATTTAAATAAGTAAATGCAATCTGTGCACCTTGAGCTGCACACTGTTTTGCTATTCCATAAGCTATTGACTTATTATTAGCAACCCCTAAAATTACACCTTTTTTACCCTTCATAACCATCATAAATCCTTTGTATTATCAATTATTTGTATAAAATCTTCAACAATCCATGAAGCTGTTCCTATTAATGCTCCATCAACACCATCTAAAGAACAGATATCTCTTACATTATTTACTTTTACACTTCCACCATAAAGAAGTGGCTTATCAATCTTAGACTTTATTTCAAAGTGAATATTAGATATATCTTCATTTGTAGCAGTAACTCCTGTTCCTATTGCCCAAACAGGCTCGTAAGCTAATATCAGATTTTCATAGTTAATATCAATCCCATCAAATTGAGAGTAAACATACTCTAAAGTCTTTTCTAGTCCTTGCTCTTTAACTTCTAAAGGCTCACCTATACAATAAACAATTTTATAACCAAGATCTTTGTAAAACTCATATTTTTTAGCTATTTGTTCTTGTGTCTCACCTAAGACATGTCTTCTTTCACTATGTCCTATTAAAACTGTCTTTATTTTAAATTCATCTAGTTGTTCAGTGCCAATTTCTCCTGTAAAAGAGCCTTTTTTTGTTGCATATGCATTTTGTGCCCCTATTTTCAGATTCTCTTTTGTATCAAATGAGTCTAAAGATGTGGCTGTTGGGAAAATATAGATATCACTATTTATATTCTCTTTTTTGATAAAACTATCAACTTTTTTGATAAAATCATTTGTTGACTTTCTTGTATGATTTGTCTTAAAATTACTAGCAATTATTGCCATAAATTTCCTTTATTTTAAACTTTTATATATAGTTTATTCCTCAATTAAAAGTGCTTTTACCCCTGGTAATACTTTTCCTTCAATTAACTCAAGCGATGCACCACCACCTGTACTAATAAATGTCATTTCATCCTCATCACCTGTAACTCTAACTAAATCAGCAGTATCCCCACCACCAACTACAGTTGTTGCATAAGAGTTAGCTATTGCATGTGAAATTTTTGTACTACCTTTTGCAAATTTATCCATTTCATAAACTCCCATTGGACCATTCCATAGAATTGTATGTGCATCTTCAAGTGCTTGAGAAAACAATAACGCTGTTGCAGGACCAATATCAAGTCCCATCCAACCTTTTGGTATCTCTTGGATTGTTGTTGGTTTTGCAAAAGCTTCTGCATCAAACGCTTCTGCTGCTACAACATCTACAGGTAAGTATAGTTTTACACCTAAAGATTTTGCTTCTTGTATTATTTTTAAAGCCTCTTCTATCAAATCATCTTCAACTAAAGAGTTTCCAACATCATGTCCTAAAGCCTTTAGAAAAGTAAAGGCCATACCTCCACCTATTAAAATTTTATCTACTTTTGGTACAAGATTATAAAGTGCTTCTAACTTCCCTGAAACTTTAGAACCACCTACAACTGATACAAAAGGTCTTTTTGGTTCATTTACAATATGGTAAAAAAATGTAATCTCTTTTGATAGTAAAAATCCAGCTGCTTTATTTTGAATATCAAAATGTTGAGCAATACCCTCAACTGATGCATGGGCTCTATGTGATACACCAAATGCATCATTTACATAAACATCAGCCATTGAAGCTAGTTTAGCACTTAATTGCTCATCATTTTTTGTCTCACCTGCTTCAAATCGCATATTTTCTAAAAGCATAATCTCCCCTGCTTTTAAAGATGATGCCATTGATACTGTATCATCACAAACTACCCCAGGAGCCATTTTTATCTCTTGCTTTAAAAGTGTATGCAGTCTTTTAGCAATTGGTTTTAAAGAAAACTTCTCTTCAAAACCATTTTTAGGCCTACCAAAGTGACTTGCTAAAATAACTGTACAATCATTATCAATACAATATCTAATAGTATTTAATGCACTTTTTATTCTTCTATCATCCGTAATATTATTGTACTCATCCATTGGTACATTAAAATCACATCTAATAAAGACTCTTTTACCTGCAATATCAATATTTTTTATCTCTTGTAATTTCAATATCCATCCTTTTAGTTTGTTGCTACGTGTACACCCATATCAACTAATCTTGTTGAGTAACCCCACTCATTATCATACCATGATAATACCTTAACCATATTTCCTTCAATTACTTGTAAAGTATCTAAAGGAACAACTGTAGATAAAGGCTCTCCTATAAAGTCAGAACTAACTCTATACTCTTCATCAACACCTAAAATACCTTTTAGTTTATTTGTCGAGGCATCTTTAAACGCATCTGTAACTTCTTGTAGTGTTACTTCTTTATTTAATGTAACTGTTAAATCAACTAAAGAGACATTTGCAGTAGGTACTCTAATAGCTTGACCATTTAATTTTCCATTTAAATGGGGCATAACTTTTCCAATAGCCTTTGCAGCACCTGTACTAGCAGGTGTTAAGTTTGTAGCACCTGCTCTTCCTTTTCTTGGGTCTTTTTTATGTTTCGCATCTAATATTGGTTGAGAACTTGTGTATGAGTGAATTGTTGTCATTAAACCTTTTTCTATTCCAAAAGCATCATCTAATACTTTAGCAACTGGTGCTAAACCATTTGTTGTACAAGAAGCATTTGAAACTATAGCTTCACCTGCATACTTATCTTCATTTGCACCAATTACAAATGTTGGAGTGTCATCTTTTGCAGGGGCACTCATCACAACTTTTTTGATTCCACTATCTATGTATGCTTGACAAGCTTGCGTTGTTAAAAATGCACCTGTACATTCTAAAACGACCTCTGCTCCATAATCTACAAAATTTAATTTTGCTGGGTCTCTTTGATTTAGTAATTTAGCTTTATCATTTCCAATACATACAAAACCATCTTTTACAGTTACATCTTCATTTCCATGAACTGTGTCATACTTCAAGTTATATTGAATCATCTCTTCGCTTCCACTTGCATTTACAGCTACTAATTCAACATCATCTCTACTTGCTACAATTTTAGCAACACATCTTCCAATTCTACCTAGTCCATTAATTGCAACCTTAACAGCCATATCTTCCCTTTTTTATCTTATTTGTAGATATTTTATCTAAAAGTTGCTATAATAATATTTAAGTATATTTAAAAAGGTTTTATCTAGGTGAATTTAGCGATTTTTGGTGGCAGTTTTGATCCTGTTCATATAGCCCATGAACAAATAGTTTATAAGGCAATAGATAGTTTTGATATCGATAAACTAGAAATTGTGCCTACGTATTTAAACCCTTTTAAGAGTAGTTACGATTTATCTCCTAAAAAAAGATATGAACTTCTTGTTAAAACTTTTTATGCAAATGATAAAATAGATATCTGTGACTTTGAAATAAAACAAAACAGAAAAGTTCCTTCAATTAAGACAGTTTTATATCTAAAAAAATTATATAATCCATCAAAGATATATTTAATTATTGGGGAAGACAACTTAGAAAATTTAGATAAATGGTACAAAATAGACGAACTTAAAGAGTTAGTTGAGTTTATAATCGTAACCAGGCCTGGATATAACTTAGATATTAACAAAGACTTTAAAGTTTTAAATGTTAACATTGATATTAGTTCCACAAAACTTAGAGATAACATCAATTTAGATTTTATCCCTGAAAAAATAAAAGAAGAATTTAAATAAAAGGTAAATTTTGAATAGAAGATTAGAGACAATAAAACAGATCCTAGAAGAGAAAAAAGCAGAAAATGTTGAGATAATTGATTTACAGTCAAAAGAGTATATTGTAGATTATGTGGTTATTGCAACTACTTTAAATACAAAACATGCAACATCTTTGTTAAATTATTTAAAAAATGGACTTAAACCTTTAGGTGAAGAGTTTTTGAGAGTTGATGAAGATGATAATTGGACTATTTGTGATTTAGGTGATATGTTTATTAACTTAATGAGCGAAGAAGCTAGAGAGAAGTACTCACTTGAAGAGTTTTTAAGTCAACTTGATAGTAATAAGTAAGGAGAGTTAACTACTACTCCCCTCCTCTCATGATTTTTCCATAATTACTAGCAGCATCTTTTGCACCACCTGTATATCCAGTTATTATAGCAATACCAATAACTAAAGCAAAAATAACTATAAACCATTTCATTACATTTTCTCCTTAGCATTAATACCTAATAGTGATAAACCAACTTTAATAGTTAATTTAGCCATACTAAGTACTTTTAAATATCTATTTTGCTCATCACTACCTAATACTTTATGCTCATTATAAAACCTATGAACACTTGAAGCTAATGAGTATAAATACTCAGTAATTTTTTGCATATCTTTTTTTAAGAATGCTTCACTTAAAACATTTTGAAGTAGAAGTGATTCATAAACTAAGTTTAGCGAATCTTTATTTAAATTATTAAATTTCTCACTTTCTATTTCTTCTTGTGTAGTATTAGCTTTACTTAAAACCTGACATATTCTAGCATGTGCATAGTTAATATAAAAAATTGGATTTGTTGAGTCATGATTTTTTAATGTATCAATATCAAAATCCAAGTGAGTATCACTTTTTTTTGTTAAGAAGATAAATCTTAAAGCATCAGAACCAATCTCTTCAACAATATCTGACATAAGAATCACATTACCAGCTCTTTTAGACATTTTATAAGGTTCACCACCTTTTAAAAGCTGAACCATTTGTGATAGAATAATCTCTAACTTTGAAGAATCATTTCCTAAAAACTCAATTGAAGACTTGACTCTTTTAATATATCCATGGTGATCCGCACCCCAAATATTTATATATCTATCAAAATCTCTGTCAAACTTATCTTTATGATATATTATATCACCTGCTAAATAAGTTGGTATATTATTATCTCTTACTACTACTCTATCATTATCATCACCATGCACTGATGACTTTAAAAATAGTTTTCCATCTTTTTCATATAAACTGTCGTTTTTATTTAAGATAGCTTTTACATCTTCCCATTGTGTATATAGTGACTTTTCAGATACAAAGTTTTCAAACTCCACATTCAAATCTTTTAAATCTTTTATTATTATGTCCATCACTAAATCTTTAGCAAAAAAAGCAATCTCTTTATATCTTAACTCATCATAAATAACTTCTTTTCCAAACTTATCAATAACTATTTTAGCAATATCAATTAAATAGTCACCTCTATAGTAAGTTTCAGGATAACTTACATCTTCACCAAATATGAAATCCCTTGCAGCTAAAGCAACAGATAGACCTAAAAGATCCATTTGTGCACCTGCATCATTTATATAGTATTCCGTTGTAATATCATAGCCTAGATGTGTTCCAACTTTATATAAGGTATCTCCAAAAATAGCACCTCTAGCATGTCCTATATGAAGAGGACCTGTTGGATTTGCAGAAACATACTCTAATAGTATCTTTTCCTTTTGACTTTCATCTTTTGCAAAATCTAAGCCCTGCTTTAAAGAGTTATTTACTAACTCATCTAAAAACTCTGTTGATAGTCTAAAGTTAATAAAACCTTTTAATGCACTCACCTCTTCAAACATATAAGATTTATCAAATTTTGATGCTAAGTCTTCAGCAATTACCATTGGTGATTTTCTGTACTCTTTTGCTAAAGAGAAACAAACAGGAGTAGCAAAATGCCCCAATGACAAATCTTTTGGTTTTTCTAAAACAACTTCAAGTTCTAATATTTCTTCAATATGTTTTTTTACTAATTTTTGCAATTTTCTCTCTTATACTGTTTTTGTTTTATCTTTTTCATCTTCTTTGGTAGTAGCTGTAGTTTCATCTTTTTTCTCTAACTCATCTGCTTTTTTTGTTTGTGCTACTTCCTCTTCCTCATCTTCTTTAACTGCATTTTTGAAATTCTTAATCCCTGAACCTAAACCTTTTGCAAGTTCTGGTATTTTTTTACCTCCGAACAATAGTAATACAACTAATGCTATTAAAATCCATTCCATACCACCTGGCATACCCATAATAATTTCCTTCTACAATAAATTTACAGATATTATAACTTTTTAATCCTTAAATTTTTTTACTTATTTAATAAACAGTGAAAGTATCTTGTATCCTATGGCTGCAGCTATAATTGTTCCAAAAAGATTTAATGCCATATTTAGTATGGCTAAATAAAGTGAAGTACTTAATAAAAAGTATGATTCAATTGCAAAAGTAGAGTATGTAGTCATTGCTCCTAAAAAGCCAGTAGTTAAAAATAGCTTTGTTGTCTCTGACATATTATAGTGATTAATATATGCAAAAACTATCCCAATAAGAAATGAACCTATAACATTCACTAATAAAACCCCAAGAGGTAATTCAAGGGGTACATATCTATTTGCAAAATGTACAATATAAGCCCTAAAAACTGCACCTAAAAATCCACCAAAACCTATTGCTAAAACAGCTTGCCAGGTAAATGTCACTCTATTTACTTTTATTATTTTCTTCAAGAAAATATTTGTTCATTTCTTCTTCTAAATCTTCAAACCATGAAGTTTTTTTATGGGCAATAACTGGTTTTAGAAACTTTACCTTTACCACTCCTGGAGAAGACTCTATTTTTTTTGAATCCAGTATTTCTCTTGTATTAAAAAGTAAAGCAGCTTGAACTTTTAAATTGTATTTATTCGCTACCATTTTAGCCCCAGGTCTAAACTTTAAAAGTTTAGTCCCATCAGACCTAGTTCCCTCAGGAAACATAGCTATAGGTCTGCCCTTACTTAATCTATCTTTTGTTTCTTTTAAAAGGTGAATAATTCCAGCTTTATTCTCCCTATCAATTGAGATCATTCTTGGGGCTTTTATAATATGACCAAAGAAAAAAAGATCAGTAAGCTCTCTTTTTGCAACCCAGGCAAGATCTCTTGAGTGAATATACTCCATAACGATAATATCTAATAGACTTTGATGATTCATCAAAATCATATCACAACTTTCATCAAGCTCACCCTCAAACTCTAGCTTAATTCCAAGTACCATCATTTGAAACTTCATCCAAGTCTTTATAACTTTATGAGTATGGTTTCTAAACATATACATTGCAAGAACTGTAATAGCAACAGTTATTGAAAACTGTATTACTACTAATATACCTCTAATTTTTTTCAAAATTATCTTCCTTAACCCATCCTATAAATTTATTCTCTACTCCCATAACTTTTATAAACTCTTTTTTACTATTTAAAACCTCTACCTTTTCATTTTTCTTTAATTTAAAAAAGATTGTAGAGTTTTTTGTTGGTAAAATATATACAGATGAATCTTTTTTTATAATTCCAGTACTATTTGGCTTTAGATAAATTGCAGCTATTATAAATAAAATAATTGTAAGAAAAAGTAGGGTTTTATTTCGTTTTATAACATATAGTGTTAAAAATATTAAAAACAGTACACCCACTGCAATTTTTTTATACTTCTCAAAACTTGAATCATTTGGGTTTAAATCAGTTTGAGTACTCACTAGCTCATTTTGTAAAATCAAAGGTATGGTTACATCTATTAGACTTTTTGTTTTAGTACTATAATATGTAAATGATACTTTTTTTTCATGTACAGGAGTTACAAAATAGTAAACTAAATTTTGTTTTAATTTATCTCTATTTAGTTTATAAATACCTTGTTCTTCAATCTCTTTTAGATTAAAATCTTCTAAATTAGATTGTGTTGCATCTAAATCAATAATTGTTAAAGACTCTTTATTATTATACTGTTTAGTTTTATAGGCTTTAAGTTTCAAGTCCTGTGCAATTACATCTGAAAACTTTTCATCTCCTATTGCAATATCAGAAACTTCTATTTTAAAACCTTCCAATACAGTACTATCTACAACCTCTTCTTCTTTTTTTAACAAAATTTTAAAATCAGGTAGTCTTAAATCTTTTGTATTTGCTTTAAAAATATAACTATTTATAAAAACATTATTACTCTGTTCTTCCCACTCACTACTAAAATTAAGTGGTTGAACTGTTCCATTTTCAAAACTCACTTCTAAGTTATCAAACTTTGAAGTGGTAACCAAAGCTTTAATAACCACTTCAAAACGCTGATTTTCATAAACTAAAGAGGGTTTGTCTATATATGACAAGTATAAGTTTCTTGCTGCATTTGCATTTAGCAAGAAAACTATATTAATAAATAAAAATAAGTAGACTGATTTCTTCATATTAACTCTTTTAAGAAGTAGCAAGCAAGCTATCTTCTTTATTGTAAAAACCCTTTAAGCATTCTAACACCATCATCACAACCAAGCAACTGTTCAATAGCTCTTTCAGGATGAGGCATAAGACCAAAAATATTTTTTTGCTTATTACAAATACCTGCGATATTTGAAACTGAACCATTTAAGTTCATCACTTTTTCATTTTTATCACAATATTTTAATAAGATTTGATTATTTGCCTCTAAATCTTTTAAACCATTCTCATCAATAAAATAGTTACCATCATGATGTGCAACTGGTATATTTACGATTTCATCTTTTTTCATCAATGATAAAAAACTATTATCATTATTTATCACCTTTAAATTATTATATTTTGAAATAAAATGAAGAGAGTCATTTCTTTTCATTGCTCCTGGTAATAATCCTGCTTCTAATAATATTTGAAATCCATTACAAATACCAAGAATTTTGCCACCATTATTAGCAAACTCTTTTACCGAATCCATAATATTCGCAAATCTAGCTATTGCTCCTGACCTTAAATAATCACCATATGAAAAACCACCTGGAATTACAAGCAAATCAGTATCTTTTGGCAATTTTGTATTTTTATGCCATACTATTTCAACTTTAGCACCTATTTTTTCAAATGCATATTGAGTATCATACTCACAGTTTGTCCCTGGAAATTGCAATACAGAAATTTTCATATTAACTCACTATCTTAATTTCATAATCTTCAATAACAGTATTAGCCAAAAGTTTCTCACACATTTGAACAACCTCTTTTCTAGCTTCTTGTTCATCACTAGATTTTAATTCCATTATAATCTGTTTTCCAATTCTAACATCACTTACAACCTCTTTAAAACCTAGTGTATCTAAAGCATGATGAGTTGCTTTACCTTGATCATCTAAAACACCCTGTTTTAACGCCACATTTACTATTGCTTTCAATTTTCTCTCCTACTTTTAATTATTTAGAATTCTATCTAATACTTGTTCATAGGCAACTTTTAGTCCACCTTTTCCTTGTCTAAATCTATCTTTATCAAAAGATTCACCTGAACTTACATCCCAAAACCTACAGTTATCAGGACTTAACTCATCAATTAATATAATATTTCCCTCTTTGTCTTTTCCAAACTCTAATTTAAAATCAACTAAATTTAACCCTTTATTAAAAAAGTAAGGTTTTAAAATATCATTTATTTGCCTTGCTACTCTTCTTAATTTATCTAATTCATCTTGATAATCAACTAAGCCTAGAATCAATGCATGTTGGTCATTTAGCTTTGGATCACCTAATTGGTCATTTTTATAATCAAACTCAACTAATGTAAAAGGCAATACTTTTCCATTTTCAATACCAAGGTTTTTACTTAAAGATCCAGTTGCAATATTTCTTACAATAACTTCTATATTAATAACTTCACATGCTTTATGTAGCATATGATTATCATCAAGCATTTCAATATAGTGAGTTGTTATTCCTTCTTCACTTAAAAGCTTAAAAAGTTCAGTTGATATTTTATTGTTTAGTGCACCTTTTCCAACTTCATTTGCTTTTTTCTCTCCATTAAACGCTGTTAATGAGTCTTTAAATTCAGAAATTAATACTGTTTCATCAGCAGTTTTCCAAATCTTTTTTGCTTTGCCCTCATATAGAAGCTCAATCTTCTCCATAAATATATCTTCCTTTCATTAAGTTTTATTTAACTATTTCATAATAATCAAACTTTTTAGTATCCCAATTGCTGTATTTAGTTGATTGTCACTTACTATTTGTTCTTTAGTTACTATATCTTCTTGATCTTTTGTAATTTTTTTCTTCTTTTCTTCTTTTTGAAGTTCACCCTCTAAGTGCTTTTTTAAATCTGCTTCTTTGATTTTTAAATCTGCATTTTTCTCAGCTGTAACGTCTCCTGCATGAGCAATAATATCAGGGCTAATACCCTTTGCTTGTATTGTTCTTCCATTAGGTAAGTAATACTTTGCAATAGTTAGTTTTATATTTTCACTTCTATCACTTGTAATAGGAAGCACTGCTTGAACTGAACCTTTTCCAAAAGTCTGCTCACCTACAACTACTGATCTTTTATGATCTTGTAAGGCACCACTTACAATTTCAGATGCTGAGGCTGATCCACCATTAACAAGTGTTACAAGGGGATGATTGCTTATTGTATTTGATTTTTTAGCTTCAAATATCTCTTCATTTTGTTCATCTCTTCCCTTTTGAGATACTATTATACCCTCTTTTATAAAGATATCTGAAACGCCAATAGCTTGAGATAACAGTCCACCTGGATTATTTCTTAAATCAAGGATTATTCCATCAACTTTTTTATTTTTGTTTATAGCTTCTTTAATTCCATCTACAGCCTTTTCATCAAAACTTGTAACTCTTATATATAAAAGATTCTCATCTTCTATAGTTTTTGAAAATACTGATTGTATCTCTATAATATCTCTTGTAATCTTGATTTTAAGAGGTTTTCTTTCACCTTCTCTTACTATAGTTAAAACTATGTCTGTCTTAGGTTTACCTCTCATTAAAGAGACTGCTTCTTCTAAAGTCATATTTAATGTAGCTTTTTCATCAATTTTTAAAATAATATCAGATGCTTTTATACCCGCTTTATAAGCAGGTGTATTATCAATTGGAGAGATTACTGTTAATGCCCCATCTCTCATTCCAACAGTAATACCTAAACCTCCAAACTCACCTTTAGTTTGAACTTGCATCTCTTTTGAAGAGCTTTTATCAAGAAAACTAGAGTGTGCATCAAGCTCTTTCATTAAACCTTTCAAGGCTTTATCTACAACCTCTTGCAACTCAATATCATCTACATAATATTTTTCAACGGTGCCAATTACTTTTGTAAGTTTTGATAGTGACTCAAACCTTGTAGGCTCTTTACTATCCTCTAATTGTTCATCTTTTGCAAAGAGTGATTGAGTGACAGATATAATCAATACACTAATTAATAATATTTTTTTCATATGAATAGACCTTTTTTAAATAATAGATATAAATTATACAAAAAATATTATAAAAGTAAGATTTTATATAAAATTTTGTACTATATTGTATATTTTTAAAGAGGTAATAGTTATGAGCATGAAAGAAAATGTCAACTACGTTAAAAGTGAACTGAGTAATCAAGAAAAGTTCCTTGAAAGTTTTGTAAAAGTTGAGAGATTTTACAAAAAATATAAATTTCCAATATTTGGTATAATAGGTTTAATAATTATACTTTTAATTGGCTATGGTGTAAACTCATATGTGAGTGAACAAAATAAGATTAAAGCAAATATTGCATTTGAAAAAATCATGAAAAACCCAAAAGATGAAGCTGCATTAAAAGAGCTTAAAGAGACTAATAAAAAGCTATATGAAGTTGCACTTTATATGAACGATAAAAGCAAGATTACTGAAGTAAAGTACCTAAAAGAGCTATCAATTTATAATAAAGCCTTAAATGAGAAAGATTTAAAGCTTCTAAATGAGTTATCAATGCAAAACAACTTTTTATTAAAAGAGTTTGCTATTTTTAATAGGGCTTTACTACTAACAAAACAAGAGAAATATGAAGAGGCTAAAACAGCTTTAAAACTAATTCCAAAAAGTTCAAAAGCTTATGAACTAACTAAGCTTTTACAACACCATTTAATTGTAAAGTAAGGTAGAAAATGAAATTTATTTTATCTATATTGGCTATAGTATTTGTTTTTGTAGGTTGCTCATCAAAAAAATATTTTGAGCCTAAAAATGTAAAAGGTGATTTTGTTTCAACTTATAACTCTTTACCATCAGAAATAAAATCAATAAATAGAGCAGGGGCCACACTAGAATCTCAAGAGTTTATATCAAAAAATGGGATTTCTAAAAAACAATTACCTGAAGGCTTTGAGTTTCTAAATCTATCTGATACACAAAAGGTAATTGCTACTAATAAAAAAGATAAGATATTAGTTGGTGATAAGAAAATAGAAGTAAATGATGTTGTAGTTGGTGCATCACTAAAAGGCAATATACTAGCTATTCTGTACTCAAATAACTCTATTGAGTTAATAGATACAAATACTAATAAAACAGTATTTAAAGAGTATTTAATTAAGTCATTAGCAAATGACACTAGATTAGTTAATCCATACTTTATGGGAAATCTTATTTTATTTCCAACATTAAATGGTAAAATTGTAATTGTTTCTGCACAAAACTTTAAGTCTGTTAGAACTATATCAGTTGACCCTGATGGGCAATTTAATAATATAATCTTCCTAGAAATTGATGAAGAGACTCAAACTCTAATAACAGCAACTGCAAATAAAATTGTTTCCATTTCACCACAAGAAGTTTTATCACAAGATTATGAAATTAGAGATTTGATTTTAGAAAATAGTTTTATATATTTAGCCACCATAGATGGAAGAGTTATAAAACTATCACTTGACTTAAATGAGTTAAATACTCAAAAATTCAAATACTCAAAAATTCATGCATTAGCTTATAATAATAGTAATATTTATGCTATTGAATCACAAGGTTATGTTATAAAAACTGATACAAACTTTAATAAAAGTGAAATATTAGATTTTAATTTTACTAATACTGATAGATTGATAGTTATAGATAATAAAATCTACTTTTCAAATAACCATATAACTCTTCCATAAACTTAATTTTTTAAGTTTATGAAGAGAAATTCTTATTTGCAATTGCTTCAATTAAAACTGTAGCGTAAGAGCCTTTTGGCAATGAAAAACTCAAAGTACACTTCTGTAAATCATTTGAATATTTACAATCAATATCCTTAGGATAAACAATAGCCTCTCGCCTATACCCCTTCTCTTGTACATACTCATCATCAAACTTTTTCTCTATTTGTCTTGCATGACCTATTGCTCTAAATACTCTTCTACCAGGTAATAGTCCTGTTGGAATTATATCTTTATTTATATAGCTGTTAATAATAGCCTCATTTAAAGATTTTGGTGTAAAGTATTTATCTTTTTTAACATCAAGAAATACATCACCATCTATCAAATCAAAAAACTCATTAGATGCCTTAAACCTATGAACTAACCATGAATTAAAAAAACTACTTTGATATGACATAATTAGCATTTTATTTAGTTTTCTATCTTTTACAAATAAGTCACCATCTATTATCTTTTTTGCTTTAATTAAATTCTCCTGCATATCAATACCAAACCGTTGAAATCCAAAATAGTTTAGTAACCCTTTTTTAGTGATTACTTTCAATCTTCTCTGAATATAGTTTAAATCATCAACAGAAACTTTATATAAATTTATTTTAAAATGGTTACCTTTTAAGTCACCTATATTTAAACTCTTATTATGTAAATAAGTCTCTAATATCTCTATTTTATTATGACTAAAACCTTTAATATTTTTAGTAAATCTTTTTGGAATTGATATATACTGAGTAGTAGTTGCTTTTTTATCTTTTAATCCAGCGTAACCGATTTCGTTGCTAAAAATATTTAAAAATTTTGCAAATATATCTATTAGTTCCCATGTATCCATATTAGTTTTTTTAATTTTAAGTATTAAAAAGTTACCTTTTTGTGTGAAATAAATAGGCGTTTCTTGAACAATAAAATCTTCTTTATTCTGCACAAACTCAAAATTTAATACCCTTGAACTATGACTATAAACTCGTTTAACCACGATGAAATTTCCTTATCTTATAATATATTTATTTGTAAAGTTTGAAGTTAAATTATAGACTATTATAACAGCATACAAATAGCAATAAAGATATAACTATTGTAAACTAAACTAATTTTGTGAACTCTTCAAAAAGTTTATCTGTTAATGGCTTTTCTAGTTTAAGTTTTACTTCCACAGGTTTAGAGTTTTTGTGACTAAGTGTATTTGCTAGTCCCAAATATATAAATTTTTGTCGTTTTTTATCAACTTCAACAAACTTTCTTACAAATATATGAAGCTTTATGTCATACTTTTTATTGTGAACCAACTTTAAGCCATCACCTTTATGGCTACTTTGTGTAGGCTTACTAAAATAACTAAAAATATCTTTACTTGTAAAACTATTTTGATACTTTGCAGCTTTTGAGAATTTATCTTTTTCTATTGTTATAAAAAGAAAGAAATCATTTTTAAACTTTAAAAAGCCACTGCCTCTAAAAGAGGAGTGTATCTTATCAAAGTTAGATAACTGTGCAATATTCATCATATTATACTGTTCATATAGCTTAAAAAATGGAACCCCATAATATTTATTAGAAAATCTTTTTTCATACTCCATAATGCCATATACTAAGGACTCATTAATAAACTTTTTATACTCACTGCACTTAAGAGTATTAATAAAGTTAGAGGTTTTATATATCTTTTCATTTTTTTGATATATTAATTTTTCATATTTAGAAAGCTGACTACTATCAAAAAAATCTTGCTCTAGAAATTTTATAGCATGATTTAATATACTCATATCAACTACTTCTTGTCTTTTTTGTAGTTTTTTATATAAAAAATCTTTAGTTATTGATCTATTTTCTAAAAGAGTTTGTAATATTACAAACTCATAAACTCTTTTAATTGGCAATAAATACTCAATAAATCTAATAATTTTTATAAATATAATATCTTCTTTAAAACAGTTTATCTCTTTTTTATCTTCTATCTTTAATAAAAACTCTATATATGACTTACTATAGTTTATAAACTTTAATGGATCAAGCAAATCATCATAAGCTAAATAGTCACTCATCATTGGAATTTTTTTACCTAATAGCTCTTTAAATTTAAAATAACTCTCTTTTAAAAAACTAAAGCTATTAAAATTTTGATTATCAATTTGTTTTAAAATTCTCTCTTTTGATATAGAATCAAAATTAATATGAGCATTTTTTAAAATTGCAAAATTATCAACTACAGATATTTTTACACTATCTTTATCTATTTTTTTATCTCCAAGCATTGCAATAGCTATTAAAAATGCTCTTTTATAATTTCCAATAAAATCTATTACTGTTAAAAACTCTTTGTTATTATATTTTCTTAAACCTCTACCTAATTGTTGAGTAAAAATAATTGAAGAGTCAGTTGGCCTTAACATTAAAATTGTATTTATTGAGGGTATATCAACTCCCTCATTAAAAATATCTACACAAAAAATAACTTCTAAGCTATCAGACTCATTCTGTAACTTAGCTATAGCCTCTTCTCTTGTTAAAATAGAGTCTTCACTTGTTAAGCTTTCACTTATTATACCCCTAGAGTTAAACTCATTTTTCATATATATGCAGTGCTCTTTTGAGATACAAAAAGCTAAAACTTTTCTTTTTATTCCACTAAATCCATAGAATTTCATTTTTTCAATAATATAATCAACTCTTCTATTTACCATTAATAGTCTAGTTAATTGCTTGATATTATTTAAATCGTACCCCTCATAATCAATACAACTAGCATCTTTGATACCATAATAGTGAAATGGCACTATAAGATTACTATCTAATGCTTCTTGAATTCTAATATTACAAGCCACATTATCATCAAAATAGTCATAAATATTTTGATTATCCATTCTGCTTGGAGTTGCAGTTAATCCAAGTAAAAAACTATAGTTAAAATATCTTAATATCTTTATATAACTATTACTAGAAATATGATGAGCTTCATCAACAATAATATAATCAAACTCATTTTTATTAAACAAGTTTGTATTATTTAACATAGATTGAATAGTTGCAAATAAATAATCACACTTCAACTCTTTTTTTCTACCTGAAAATAGACCTAAAGTTACTTTCTTATTTATATTTTTAAAACTCTCTTTTGCTTTGATTAATATATTCTCCCTATGTGCAAGGAAAAGTAATTTTTTTGGTTGATAGTTTTTTACATCAAAAGCTGCTAAATATGTTTTACCTGTTCCAGTTGCAGCAATTACTAATGCTTTATTCTCGTTTTGTTTTCTTAAATTAGTTAGTTTTTGCAATGCATTTTCTTGCATAGAATTTACTTTTATTTCATTTTCATAAGAGTCACTATCTATTTGTAAATTATTGATTTGCTTTTCATACTGTGAAATAAACCTAAAATTAACATCTAAAGATTCGTTCCATAGAATATTAAACTCTTTTTGTAACTCTTTTAAAAATATATCATCTTTACTACAAGTATATAGTTGATTCCACTCTATATTTGATTTAAAAGCACTTGAAGTAATATTTGAAGAGCCAATAACAGTTTTGTACTCATTATCAAACTCAAAGATATATGCTTTTGAGTGGAATCCTTTATTATTTAAATTAGAATCATAGATTTTTAATTCTATATTCTTAAACTCTAATAGTTTATATAAAGCTTTAGCTTCAGTAAAATTCAAATATGTGGAGGTTAATATTTTACCCTTTACACCTTTTTTTTCTAACTCTTTAAAACAGTTAAGTAGTAGCTGAACACCAGAAAAATTAATAAATGCAACATTAATAGTAAAACTATTACATTCATTTAAAAGTTTTATTATATAATTATAAAGATTTGAAGATTGGGAATTAACTATTAATTTATTCAAACTTCTCCTTGCGTTATTTTATGTAATTATACGCAAATTCACTAAACTAAATTTTAATAAAGATAGATATGAGTATAGAAAATACAATATTTTATATAAGATATCAAGATATATTAAATAAAGATATTTTAATAAACAATATATACAATAATTTAGAGAACAACTACTATTTTACTGATGATTTTTCCAAAGAGTTTTATATTGATTTATGCAGTCTTGGTTTTATTTCAACCTCTATAATAAATGAGCAAAAATTATATTTATTACCTGAAATACAGTATGAGTATGCACTATTATATTTTGATAACTTACATATTAGTAAAAAAGTAAAAAAGCTTTTAAATAAAAATAGTTTTGATTTTAACATTAATAAAGATATTGAAGTAGTATTTAAATATCTAGATAAATACCATAATCCAAACTGGTTAGTAAAAGAGTATAAAAATCTTATTAAAGATTTATACTATAACCCTATAAAAGATAGTTTTTCTATTAAAACATTTTTAGTAACCGACTCTAAAACAAAAGAGCCAATAGCAGGTGAGATAGGTTACAAAATTGGAAAAACCTATACATCCCTTACAGGATTTAGCTCAAAAGATAGAAGATATAGAGATTATGGGAAACTACAATTAATATTAACAGCTAAATACTTACAAGACAACTCATATATGTTTTGGAATTTAGGACATCCATATATGCAGTATAAGTTTGATATAGGAGCAATTAAATATAGTAGAAAAGAGTTTTTAGAAAAGTGGTTTAATGCTATAAAATAAAAACGATAGAAGAAAAAAGCCAGACAAAAAAAAAGCTTCTATCTAAAAGAACGAGTAAGTTCAAATAGATAAAAGCTTTTAATTAGAATAAAATACTCAGAAGCTGGCAGCGGCCTACGTTTCCACAAGTGAAACCTGCAGTATTATCAGCGATGAAGCGCTTGACTTCCGGGTTCGGAATGGAG